>NZ_CP070351.1:3640527-4260791 GCF_016919385.1 Gordonia sp. PDNC005 | reverse complement strand
CAGGAGTTCGATTCTCCTAGGCGGCTCTCTGCGACGCAGGCCAGACACCGTTTCTGGCCTGCGTCGTTTCTATTTGGGCGTCTCGAACGTACGCCACCGCCGCATGTCGTTCGGCTTCGCCGGCAGGAAGCACGACTGCGAGAACTAGCCTCCCCAGACCCAAATAAGCCCCGACCTTTCATCGAAGGGAGGGGGCCTACTCTTTGTCGTACTTGAACAGGGGCAGCCGCGACTCTGCGGCGTGATGGGCGGGCCTCCGTTACGGCGCCATCAGCACATCGGGCATCTCGTCATCGTCACGGCGGATCACCGTCGGCGCCGTGAGGACGGCGTCGAGCGCGACGTTGTGCTGGCGTCCGCCGTGGAGCTCGACATCGATCATGGTGGCGAGAAGTACTGCGACTTCACACTCACCGTCTGAATGTCGGAAATAGACCGTCACGAGCGAACCGGACCCCGGTCCGTGTCCGGACCGGACAAATGGAAACACAGCCTGAACTGGCCGTTTGCCGAGCATTTCCGGCCAGAGTTTGCCGACCCGTTGCCCCAGGGGTGGAATCACATGCGGAAGCACAACGCTTCCACCGCACACCAGATCCGCAATGAGTATCGCCGATCTGGGAGCGGTTGTTACACAGGCCGATTGGCCTTTTCTGACTTTGGGGGTCACCTATGTTGCGCCGTATCGCGACACCACTCGTCCTTGCCGTCATCGCCGCGTTCGCGTTGGCCTCAAGTTTGCTCGCCGGACCTGCCGATGCCCGGACCCATCACACACGTGAAGGCGTCGACATCACCCTCACCGCATCCAAGCTCCGTGCGAAGAAGATCCCCGCACTGGACTCCTCACCGTTCTCCGGCGAAGCACTGCTGTCCTCGGACGTGCACGCCGCCGTTCGCAACATCGACGGCAAGACTGTGCGGGCGACAGTGGAGGTCGGTTACCAGATCGGCTACCCCGTCTCCGTCGCGCCCAACGGCGTGAAGGTCACCGCGCATACTCCCGAGTTGAAGCTGACCGGCGGAGTGAACGCCAAGATCGCACCCGAGGTCACCATCTCGGGTTCCGGTGGTGGCGGCAAGATCGGCGAGATCGGCGCCGAGCTCGGTGCTGAAGCGACCGTCATCCCGTCCGCGGATCTCGAGTTCGAGGTCGGCGCGGGCAAGATCACCACCGTCACCCTCGCCGAGATCGCCCTAACTCAGCCGACTGCCGACATCGTCCTGTCCGGCATCGAACTCAACATCACCAACGCCCTCGGACCCATCAGCGTCCGCCCCTACGCCAAGATCAGCGTCACCACCGACACCGGCGTCTACGTCTACTACGACCACGGCCCCACCAGCCGCATCTGACCCAGCACGACACCATGACAACGAACCATTCCCGCGGCCGCGAGCGGCACGACCGGGGAACGCTCCTGGCGGGACTGATCGCGCTCACTGCACTAGCCGCAGCAGTCCTGCTCGCGATCTCACTCGCACCGGCCTCCGCCGAAACCCCGGCCGAGCGCTGCAAACGCGAAACCACCGCCTACAACAACGCCTGGAAGAACTCCTGGGCCGCATCACACCCAGGCAAGAAACCGAGTGACGCGCCTAAGCCGCCGGTGCCCTACAAATGCGGCGGCAACAACGACGGACCACCACCCACGCTCTCACCGGACGCCCCCGACGAGACACCTGAGCAAACCGTCAAACCCACGACGTCGGCTCCTGAATCAGGCTCCGATGGCCCAAACATGAACGCCCCAACCGAACGACGCGAACTCGAACACCCAAATTCGGGGCAGAAGCCAATTGGAAGCCCCTCTGATACTGACCTATCCAGCACTACGGCGGAACCTGGCACTTCAAGCTCACGAGCCGAGAAGAGCGATCCGCTCAAAGACGCAGTTTCTAACAACGAGCACTACGCATCAGGTGCCTACGAACAGAACTGCAACGACTCTTCAGGCGGCGCAAGGCTAGTCATGGGCGAATACGAGAGCGCATTCTCATTTAACCGCAAGGGGTACTGCGTACTGGATATTAGCGATCAAGTTGTCCCCGACAGGGACGGCCTAAAAGGCGGCTGCCAAGTCACCTCCCCCAGCCAAGGATGTACGGCAGGATTTAGTGAAACTGTGACTACATCATGGACAGGCGGTGTCGGATTCACTAAGATCGTCCAAGCATCTCTCTCCTACACGATCCAGGAGTCCCGAATGGTCACTAGCTCGTGTACTTTTCAGCCCGGAGCGCCCCCCGGAACTCAGCACGACGTATACCCGATGGTGCGTAAGCGGACCTGGCTGGTATGGGACGCCAAAGACAAGAGACAGCCTGGAGAATGGGATGGAGTAACGACTGTCGTATCAAAAGAGCCTACCGGTCAGGTTCTGTGCCAATCAAACGGAGTTTCCAAGTGAGAAAGATTCTATCGCTATCCGCAGCACTAGCTATCAGCGCTACGCTAGTCAGCGGATGTTCTGACACAGAGCGAGCATCCACGGACACACCGACTCCATCGACGCAGAAAACCTTCAATGCCTCATCACTAGAAGGCAAGCAGGTTGGCGATCTAGAACGCGACCTCTGGGGAGACAACCGGAACGTGAAAGTGAAATCGTTCTCCACAAATTCTGTAACAGACATCGTTCTCGGGAAATCCTCCGAGATAGGCGATGAACCTGTCAGGAGCTCCTATATTGTGGCGGCGGTATTATTCTGCGAGCCAGATCAGGCATTCGTTTATGCAGTGGACGGCACAAAGACGAACGATAAGATCACGTCGCCAAGCTTTGAATCCTGGAAGGCCAAGGAAATGAAGTCCTCTATTTGCAATGGACAGCCGCCTGCCACCGATGTCTCCGTAGAGTAGCGTTCGTACTGTCTGACAAATCCTAGTTGATGGCTGTGACCTCAACGATGAAGCGTCCCCGACCTCGAAGCGAGGTCGGGGGCGTAAGTCACTGCGGTGCGCCAGGCCATTCGACCGGCGGCCGGTCACCGAACGGCGGCACCTCGGCACGCGCGGCGTCGGCCGCGAGCTGACGCTCCGTCGCCTCGACGTGCTTCGCGACCTGGATCGCGGCATAGTCGCGGACATGGTCGGCCAGGGTCGGGCACGTCGCCGGGTAGTGGCCGAGGAACGTGCACGCGATCTCTGCGGCTCGTGCCGACTTGTCTTCGTCGAGGGTGATCGTGATCGTGATCGGGTCCATGGTCAGGCTCCTTCGGGTTCGATGCGTACGGGGTCTCCGGTCGCTGACCGGACATGCAGGACGACGTCGCCGCCGTCGCCTGACGTCGTGAGGATGACGCGGGCTGCGCCTTCGCCGATGACGAGTTGCCCTGGTACCTCGACAGCGTGATGGACGTTGCCGAGCATGAGCCAGGCAGTGATGTCGGCGGGATCCCAGCGGAGGATCCGGCCGACCTTGAATGCCGGCGGGAGGTAGCCGCGGTGCCGCATGCGGTGGATTGCTGCGGGCGTGGTCTGCAGGAGGTGCGCGACGTCGTCGACGGTGAGGAACTGGTCAGGTGCCGCGGGGAGACTGGCGGTTCTCACTTCGAGACCGCCACCGTCGGCCGTTCAGCCGACGGGCGAGCATCCCCGCCCGCCCGTCGACCGGCGTCTCCTACGCTCGAATCTCCACATTCAGAGCAAGGAGGAGATTCACGACCGATTGGGTCACCGTCGCCGGAAGTATCGGCGGCGCTGCTGGTGGGGCCGCCGGTGTCGTCGGCCGGGAAATGGTTGCTCGCCAAGTGTATGAAATATACGAGTTTGATCTCGATAAAGTTCACACCATGTCAGGAACAGTCGTCGAGACTATTCCTAACAATAGGACGACCCTCTGGCCACAGAGCGTAAGATGGGAACTTGCATGATTGCCACTTCAAATAGGAAGTCGCGTAAGAAGGCCTTTCTTATCGCGCTCGTTTCAATTGCCACACTCGCCGCTATTGCACTTGTTTTGCGCCCCATATTTGGTGCGACAGATGAGTCTGATACTGGTTCCGCTACCGTGGCGGAATCTATTCCGAACACCGCCAAGGGGTTCGTTCCGTCAGCTGTTCTGACTTACGGTGACCTTGTTGGCCGTAGTGTTCCGGAAGCTATTCGAATGCTTGGATATGATGATAGGCGGAACATTTATCCTCATCTTCCGAAGCTTGTCGGCAATCCCGCAATCGGCAATGTGGACCCTGCGCCCTACCCTGATGGGGAACTGATTGTTACTGGCGCATGCCAGACTTTGGATGCCAAACGTGCATTCGATGGATTTCCCAGGACAACCAGTTCTGATCAGATCTTCTTCTCAACCTACCCGCGAGCACTGCTTTCGGATAGCGAGAAGGCGATCCTCGCCGATCCCTCATCCCCTGGCAGCAGGGAGAGCGTAGATGGCTGGTCGAGAATCCTTCTGGACAAGAATCCATGCTCGGGCGAAGTGTTGACAATTGCGGTCAAGTAGTAGTCCTAGGTCGTCGACATTGCACTGAGTACCGATCGATGGCTCACGTCCGCGTCCGCGATCGACGTTCGCCTGATCGCCCAACAAGTGACGCAACGGCCACCCACGTCGACGGGCACGGTGACTGAGACTGCGACGGTGACGGTTGCGCCGTCGACGACGGAAATCTCGACTGTTCCGGTGAGCTGACCGACACCATCGAGACTATGCCCGGAGCCCTATCTGGAGGGCGCCGGGCACAGTTGCGGTTTGACCAATTCCGGCGCATCGTCGGGCGTTGCGCAACACAGGAAAAGCGCCCCCCTCCGAACCCTGATCGAAGCATTGACGCCTCACACTCTCCAGACACAGTCTGGGCGGATGCTGCGGTGTACGAATTCGGGCCACTTCCTGTCTCAGTCAACAGGTCTATCGGAGCTCAAGCGCTCACGTACCCTCCTGGCTACCGGAACAGGGTGTTCGTGCCCGGCAGCTGGACGAACCTAGGCTTCATGCCATCCTCCACCCCGAACGGAGGTTAGATCATATGGACTCTTGGCAAGAGAGAATCGATACACAGGTTGCTCTGCAGAATCAGTTGATGAAACTTGGTCTGTATACGCACGCGGCCGTTGTAGGCGGCCTTGCGAGTGAGGACGCAATTCGTGCAGCAGAGGATCGCATCGGTTTTCGAATCGATGCTGGTTACCGGGAGTTTCTGGCGGTCGCCAGTGGGTGGCGTCAACAACAGAACGTCTGGAATCTGTACTCGGCTGCCGAGCTCGGCGACGAGATCCTTATCGAGGCACCCGATCCGACGCAACCTATGTTCCGCATGCCGTGGGCGGAGGCCATAGCGTTGCGCGAACACTCGTGGGGCATCGGAATGATCGGCCTTACGTATCCACCGGAGATCACCGATTGGGAAGAAGTGATGCCCGTCGGCGGCACCGACGGGCTTGGCGGCGACATCTACATGCTCTGTACGCCAAATGATGAACCCACGCGCCCTTCCGGCCCGATCTTCGTGATCACATCAGGCTTCGTGGAGCGTCACGAGACGTTCGCCGACTACCTCGATGCAGGCATCAGCGAGGACCGCAGCAACATCGCCGATCCGTCACTCTGGGGCGGGGATACCGGAGGCACCCAGAACCTGTAGCTGAGCACCCAAGACAAAAGGAGATCACTCTGACCCGTTCCGAGTGATCTCCTTATGCGCGGTGTGCTGATCACGGACACCACAAGTCGGGCAGATCAAGCGTTCGCGGCATTCGACGAATGGCGCGGCAGATCGGGAGGTATAGTCACCGCCGATCACACCCACCGATGTCCGCGCGCGAACAGCCGACTGCCTGACAAGCGATCCTGGCCCGCGACGACATCGCCCGAGAAAGCGGAGCCATGAGGCCACTTCACGCGATCACCGCCGTCGGTGCAGCCCTCGTGGTTGCACTCTCCGCTTGCGGCACCGAGCAGGAGGCCGCGCCGGCCTCGCCCACCACGTCGCAAGCAGGCGTCTCCGACACCGAGACCGCATTGCGAGCGCGGCTCGACGACGTCTATCGCATCGTCATCCAGGGCGGGCAATGGGCCAAGGGATACGACTACCTGTCTCCCCGCTGTCAGACGAAGCACAACCGCACCGACGTCGAAGCAGCACTGAAGACCGAGTACGGTCCCGAGTCCGGCCGCGACTTCTCGGGCGAGCCCACGTATGTCATCACCGTGGACGGCGACTCCGCGTCAGTCGTGACGCAGGCATCCGACGGCAAGGGCTCGAAGGCCCCGAAGACCTGGGCATTCGTCGACGGACAGTGGTCGAACGACAGCTGCTGACACCGGGGCCTCACTCGACGACAGTCGGCCGGTCGGACGATTTCTGGCGAGTACGGACCACAACCAGGACGAGTAGCGGACCGTCGAAGGCATGAGTGTGCGCGAGACGGTCCTCCGAAATCCGAAACAATCAGCAGTGATCGGCGTCGGCGGCCTGATCGCACTCCTCGGGTCGTGCGGCATCGGCGCAGCGGTGAGCAGCCCCGCCCCGATGGCGAGTCCTCCTACGACGATCACACAAACCGAGGTTCTCACGGAGACGACAACTGTCACGGCGTCCCCGACAACGTCTGAACAGCAAGTGAAGCGGACGACCAAACGACAGCCACGGAAACCACGGACGACAACGGAGGAGGCACCCCGCGTACGCGCGGCAGTCCCTCGTCGAACCCGAACAACACGACCGGCCCCGACAACCGAGCCGGACGCTTCGTACGCCAACTGCAGTGAAGCTCGAGCAGCGGGCGCGGCGCCACTTCTCCAAGGTCAACCCGGATATCGCAGCAAGCTCGACCGCGACGGTGACGGAGTCGCGTGCGAGTAGCCCCAAGACTCAAAGGTTGACACTTTTCCCAACCTGTCTCATTATCGACGCATGATCATTGATTCGTCGCACGGCTATTCACTCCGCTCCGACGACACGTGGCGAGACCCGTTCACGATGTACTCCCGCCTGCGGGCAGACGACCCCGTCCACAATGTGGTTCCCGCCGATCGGCCGTCCGACGACTTCTGGGTGCTGACCCGTCACGCCGACGTGATGGCGGCGGCGAAAGACTGGCAGACGTTCTCGTCCGCGCAGGGACTGACCGTGACGTACGGCGAACTGCACAAGATCGGGCTCGCCGACAACCCTCCGATGGTGATGCAGGACCCGCCGGTGCACACGGACTTCCGCAAGCTCGTCTCGCGCGGGTTCACTCCGCGCCAAGTTGTGACGCTCGAACCGCTCGTGCGCGACTTCGTGGTCGAGCGCATCGAACGCCTCCGCGCCGAAGGCTCCGGAGACATCGCCGCGGAACTGTTCAAGCCTCTGCCGAGCATGGTTGTCGCCCACTACCTCGGCGTGCCGGAGGAAGACCGCGCGCGGTTCGATGCGTGGACGGACGCGATCGTCGCCGCCAACCCCGGAGCGGACCTCGGTGCAGCGATGACGTCAGCCGCCGACGCCGTCCTCGAACTCACCGCATACTTCGCCGAACTCATCGAACACCGCCGCAAGCACCCCGGCGACGACACCGTGTCCCACCTCGTAGACGCGGGAATCGCCACCGACTCGGCAGGGCTGCTGTCGGTGCTCGCGTTCGCATTCACGATGGTCGCAGGCGGCAACGACACGACGACCGGCATGCTCGGCGGTTCGGCAGCCCTGCTCACCGAGCATCGCGACCAACGTCAGATCCTGATCGACGAACCGGAACTCATCGGGACTGCAGTCACCGAGTTGCTGCGACTGACCTCCCCAGTTCAGGGCCTCGCGCGGACCACGACCCGCGACATCGACTACCCCACGGCGACGATCCCCGCCGGCCGAAAGGTCCTGCTCTGTTACGCCTCCGCCAATCGCGACGAGCGTCTCCACGGTCCGGACGCCGACCAACTCGACGTCCGGCGAGATCCGCCCGGCCTGCTCACCTTCAGTCACGGCTCGCATCATTGCCTCGGCGCGGCCGCCGCTCGCATGCAGGCCACCGTCGCCCTCACTGAACTCGTTAGCCGATGCCCAGACTTCGAGGTGGATGTGGACGGAATCGTCTGGGCGCCGGGCAACTACGTGCGTCGCCCGTTGTCAGTACCCTTCACCGCATGACCTCCGAGTGGACCGGCGCACGACGCTCCGCCGCGCGTGACCGCATCCTGCAGGTGGCTGCCGAGCAGTTCGCCGAGCACGGGGGCGACGTGTCGATGTCGGACCTCGCAGCAGCGGCTGGATGTTCACGCGCGACGCTGTACCGGCATTTCGACAGC
Source organism: Gordonia sp. PDNC005 (assembly GCF_016919385.1). Lineage (NCBI taxonomy): Bacteria > Bacillati > Actinomycetota > Actinomycetes > Mycobacteriales > Gordoniaceae > Gordonia > Gordonia sp. PDNC005. Next base: position 4,252,542 of record NZ_CP070351.1, on the reverse strand, counting down.
CGGACTGCGCTGCAACTGGCGTACATCGCACAGGTCGCGGGAGAGATCTCCTCAACGATCGAGGCCCGTCTGGCAGGAATCGACGACGGCCCTGAACGAGTCACCGAGGGAGTGCTGATCGCCCTCGCCGAGGTCCGTGCCGATCCTGCGCTGACCGCCTGGTTCACCTCGGCCGGCGCCGGTCTGACCAGCGAACTCGCATTGTCGTCCGACTCCGTCGGAGCGATCACAACAGCGTTCACTCGTGACGCGACGGCTGCGGGCTGGATCGTTCGCGTGATCGTCTCGCTCCTCATCGTCCCCTCCTCGGCCGACGACGAGAGGACGATGATCGAGCGCTTCGTGACGCCGGCGCTCCGCTCCCCCACGCCGCTGAACGACTGAGAGTCGTCCGTCAGACGGCCCACGCCGCGGCAAGCCCCACCGCACACGCTCCGACCGAACCGACGAGTGTCAGCACTGCGTACACCAGCCCGCGTCGGCCACCGGTACGGACGGTCTCCAGGACCGACGTCGAGAACGTGGTGTACCCGCCGAGCAGTCCCGTGCCGATCACCATCTGCCAGTTGTGATCAGCGCCGTGGAACATCACCGCGCCCGCGACGAGACCCATGACCAGCGAGCCCGTCACGTTGATCGCGAAGGTGGGGCCGGGGAAGGCTCCCGGCCACCGGCGGCGGCAGGCGTCGTCGACGAGGAACCTCAGAACGGCACCGACTGCACCGGCGAGAAACGTCAGGATAGGGATCATGCGTGATCACCGGCCGGCCCAACACTGCGGCGGGCCGCCCACACACCGGCCGCGGCGGACAGAACTCCGACGATCACGCTGACGAGGGCGTAGGCCACTGCGGTCGCTGGATGCCCGTCCCTGCCCAACAGGCTGATCTCCAGCGAGAACGCGCTGTACGTGGTGAACGCTCCGCAGAATCCGGTGCCGAAGATCAGCCTGATCCGGCGGCGGCGTCCGACGTCTCGACCACGCCGCACGAGCCCTTCCAGGAGCGCACCGAGCACAAACGCGCCGACGATGTTGACCAGAAACGTCCCCACCGGCCACTGTCCCGGGTGCGCGGGCCACTGTTCCTCGGCGGCCCACCGCGCAGCTGTTCCGAGCACGCCTCCCGCGAACACCGACATGATGTCGGCTGCACCCGGTCGGCTGCGCTGCTCGGTCACTCAGCCAGCCTACGGGCGATCCGACCTATAGTTGACAAGACATCGACCACACCGGACCGAGGAGCCCGCCATGTCTGAGTTCATCGACAAGATCAAGCACAAGGTGGAAGAGATCTCGGCAGCGGTCGACAACGAACTCACCGTCCTCGAGGGCGCTGGCGGCGACGACATCTTGGCCGAACACGACGACAAGCCTGCAGAGAGCTAGCGTCGCGTGGCGAGTTGGTCGCCGAGTTTGACGACCATCGCGCCGACCGCGAACTTCGGCTTCACGTTCATCTCGAGCACTTCGCGGCATTCCAGCACTGCTTCGATGCAGCGTAGAAGCTTGTCGGGTGTCGCGTAGTCGGCCATGGGCGCTACCACGTCGTGCTCCTTGTCCGGATGCATCAGCGTGACGCGTGCCCCAAGGGAGACGGCGAGCGCATCTCGGAACAGAGCCGCCAGGTCGACGAGCGCCCGGTCCAGGACGTCACGCATCATGCGGGTCCGTCGCGACTTCTGCTGTTTCTCCAGTTCCTTGACCGCTCCTGCGGTTCCTCGCGGCGGTCGGGCCGTGCCCTTACCGGTTCCGCCCGCTCCGAGTGCCGTCATGAGTTCTTCGGTTTCGGCCGCGTCGATCTCGTCGCTGATCGCCGCTGCCGCTTCGGCCGCTGTCTTCACCAGCTTGTCGGCCGCGGAGTACGCCGTCGAATCCCGGGTCGCCGCGCGGGCGAGGCTCAATGCCTGATCTCGTTGCGCACGTGCGATCGGATCCGTCGCGAGTCGCTTCGCCCGTCCGACGTGTCCGCCCGACACCGACGCCGCCCACTGCGCGGGTTCGGCGTCGATGTCGTCCCGCTCCATCAGGACGCGTGCGATCTCGCTGCTCGTCGGTGCGGTCAGTGCAACGTGCCTACATCTGGATCGAAGGGTGATCGCGATGTCGTCCGGAGATACAGACGGCGCGCACAACAGGAAGATCGTGCGGTCTGGCGGCTCTTCCACCGCCTTGAGCAGCGCGTTGGCCCCCTGCTCGGTGAGACGATCAGCGTCCTCGACAACCACGATCTGCCATCGACCGGTAGTCGGACGCCTAGCAGCCATCGAGACGATCTCACGGATCTGCTTGACCGAGATCGTCAGACCGTCGGGAACGATGTGGCGGACGTCGCCGTGCGATCCAGACATGACCGTCGTGCACGCCCGACACTCCCCGCAGCCCACCACGTCCGACTGGCACTGCAGGGCGGCGGCGAACGCGGTCGCCGCGATCGACCGGCCACTGCCGGCAGGTCCGGTGAACAGCCAGGAGTGGGTCATCGACTCGCGGACGCCCACCGGCAGATCGTCGACCGGGTCGCCCTCGAACATCGAGACTGCGCCGTCTGCGGCCTCGTCCAGACGTGCCGCGACCAGGCGCGCAGACGTTGCCGCGGCTCGGAGTTCGGCGGCGAGGGTGTCCTGCCCGATCAATCGATCAAAGACATTTGTCACATCTGCAAGCCTAATCCCCAGCTCAGACGACCGATGACCCGCAACCCGTTTAACAATTGCAAGCACCCCGGTACCGTGGACTCGTGGTAGCAAGACGGTTCGGCCTCGCCAAGCCGGCGCAGACCCTGCGCTGGCTGGCACACACGCCCTGGCCTGTGCTTGCCCTCGACCTGCTTCGCGCCAATCTTGTCGGCGCGCTCTTCACATTCGCTTTCCTCCGGTTCGGCATGCCACCAGCGGACGCGTTCTCCATCGGCGATGCGGACGCCTACAACCAGATCGCATTCGCCATCTACCTGGTGATCGCCGTCCTGGTCGGCATGTACGCCACGGTGGCGCTCAGCATGCCGGTTCTGATCTGGCATCGTCGCAGGTCACGACTCGACGACGCCGCCGCGCGCAAACGGGCGCTCCAACTACCGAGCCTGCTGACCCTGACCACACTCGGCCTGTGGGCGGTCGGCGGCATCTTCCTCTCAATCATCAACTGGCGCACCACCTCGGCCAAGGATGCGATTCTGGTCGCGTTGGCGAGCCTTGTCGGCGCACTGGTGACCGGTGTGCTGTCGTTCATGCAGTCCGAGCGCGTTCTGCGTCCCATCACGGTGACCGCGATGGCGAACGACCCGGACTCCACCAACGCACCTGGCATCACAGCCCGCATCTCGGTGTTCTGGGCGGTGACCGTCGGCGTCCCGATGCTGGTGATCGGCGCTCTCATCGTTCTGCAGCACTACCACTTCATCGACACTGATCCGAGCGGTCTGCTGCGGCCGATCCTGTGGCTCGCCGGAGCGTCGATCGTGTTCGGGCTGCTCGCGATCTCCCGCCTCGTCGGGTCGATCACCGATCCCATCAAGCAGCTCCGGGTGGCGTTGGCGCAGGTCCGTGCGGGCAACTTGAACGTCGCCGTGAAGGTGTACGACGGCAACGATCTCGGCGCTCTGCAGTCGGGCTTCAACGAGATGGTGTCCGACCTTCGGGAGCGTCAGCAACTGCGGAACCTGTTCGGCCGCTATGTCGGCGAGGACGTCGCCCGCCGTGCCATCGAGACGGGCACGGAGCTAGGCGGCGAGGAGCGCTACGTCGGTGTGCTGTTCGTGGACATCGTCGGTTCGACGCGCCTGGCCGTGAACCGCCCGCCGCGCGAGGTGGTGATGCTCCTCAACGAGTTCTTCCAGATCGTCGTCGAGGTGGTCGGACGACATGGCGGGTTCGTCAACAAGTTCCAGGGCGACGCCGCTCTCGCGATCTTCGGCGCGCCCCTCGATCAGGACGACTTCGCCGGAGCGGCTCTGGCCGCCGCCCGTGACCTGCGGGTCCAGCTCGACCAGCGTCTCGGCGATGTAGACATGGGCATCGGCGTCTCCGCGGGCAAGGCCGTGGCAGGCCACATCGGTGCCGAGCAACGCCTCGAGTACACGGTGATCGGCGACCCGGTGAACGAAGCCGCCCGCCTCACCGAACTCGCCAAGGACGAGCAGACGCGCGTCCTCGGATCGGCGCGCGCAGTCTTCCTCGCGGGCGACGACGAGGCTGCTCACTGGGCCATCGGCGAAGGCGTCGAACTCCGCGGTCGAGGCATCGAGACCCTCCTCGCTCGCCCCGACATCGACGTCACGACGCCGACCGTTCCCGACGTCTGAGCCGCCTACCGGGGGTCCGGTTCACATCAAAGACGCTGAGCGCTCCAAACGCTGCTTCCAGCGACATCTGCTCCCATAAGAAGCAATCCGCTCTCTCCAACGACATCCGCTCCCTCCGGGAAGGGAGCGGATGTAGCCGAGAGGAGCGGATCTCGACGAAGGGAGCGGGTGGGGCCACCCGCTGTGTCGTCCCCAGCGTCTTTGGCCAAAAGCTGCGGCAGGATGCCTAAGCCTCCGGAGCCGCCTTCTTTGCGGGAGCCTTCTTGGCTGCCGAAGTCTTCTTGGCAGCCGCGGTTGATTTCTTGGCGGCAGTCGTCTTCTTGGCCGCGGTGGTCTTCTTGGCTGCGGTGGTCTTCTTTGCGACAGTCTTCTTCGCCGTCGTCTTCTTCGCGGTCTTCTTGGCAGCCTTCTTCGCCGGGCCCCTAGCGCGGCGGTCGGCGAGCAACTCCATCGCCCGTTCCGGGGTGATGGTGGCGACTTCGTCGCCCTTGCGAAGGCTGGCGTTCGTCTCGCCGTCGGTCACGTACGGGCCGAAGCGGCCGTCCTTGATGACCATGGGGGCGCCGCTGACGTCATCGTTCTTGCCGAGTTCACGAAGAGGAGGCGCTGCAGCCGCCCGGCCGCGACGCTTGGGCTCGGAGTAAATCTTGATCGCCTCGTCGAGCGTCACGTCGAAGAGTTGGTCCTCGCTGGTCAGCGACCGTGAGTCCGTGCCCTTCTTCAGGTACGGGCCGTAGCGGCCGTTCTGCGCGGTGATCTCCTCGTTCGTCGCCGGATCGACGCCGACCACACGCGGGAGCGACAACAACTTCAGTGCGTCGTCGAGCGTGACTGTCGCGATGTCCATCGTCTTGAACAGCGAACCGGTGCGCGGCTTGGGAGCAGCCTTCTTGGCGGCCTTCTTCGCTGTCTTCTTGGCCACCTTCTTCGCCGTCGACGTCACGGTCGCGACGCTGCCGGACGGAACTTCGTCGAGAGCGACGACGGCGTCGCCGGTCGGGAGGTCACCTCCGTCGCGCGGGGTGGGACCGGCTGGGATGGTCGGAACCGGAGCGCCGTCGTCGGGCTCTTCGTCGTCGGGGAGGATCTCCGTGACGTACGGACCGAAGCGGCCTTCCTTGGCGACGATGCGATTGCCCGAGACGGGATCGACGCCGAGTTCCCGGCCCTCCTGCGGTGTCTCGAAAAGCTTCTCCGCCACCGCTAGCGTCAACTCGTCCGGTGTCATCTCCGACGGGAGGTTCGCGCGCTGCAGCTCCGGAGCAGCATCCGGACCTGCGACGTTTCGCTCCAAGTACGGCCCGTATCGGCCGACGCGCACGAACACCGGACGGCCTTCGGAGTCGTCGAACAGCTTGATCGAGTTCACTTCGCGGGCGTCGATGCCCTCGAGGTTCACACCGACGAGCTTCTTGAGACCGCCGAGACGGGCGATGGCGCCTGCGGCGTCCTCGTCCTTCGACGCGCCCTCTTCGTCACCGAAGTAGAACTCGGTGAGCCACCGGGTCCGGTCTTCCTGACCTGATGCGATCTGGTCGAGGTCGTCTTCGAGCGAGGCGGTGAACTCGTAGTCGACGAGGCTGTTGAAGTAGCTCTCGAGCAGTCCGATGACCGCGAACGCCACCCACGACGGAACGAGGGCGTTGCCCTTCTTCAGCACGTAGCCGCGGTCCTGGATGGTGCCGATGATCGACGTGTAGGTCGACGGCCGACCGATGCCGAGTTCTTCGAGGACCTTGATCAGCGACGCCTCGGTGTAGCGGGCGGGCGGGTTGGTCGAATGACCGTCCGCGACCAGCGATGCCGCCGTGAGCGACTGTCCTTCGACGAGATTCGGGAGTCGACTCTCGGCGTCGTCGGCCTGGCCGCCCGCAAGGTCGTCGACAGTCTCGACGTACGCCGACAGGAAGCCGGGGAACGTGATGGTGCGGCCGGACGACGCGAACGTGACCTGCTCACCGGTCGAAGCGCGTCCACCGATCTTCAGGCTCATGGTGGTGCCCTTGGCGTCCGCCATCTGCGATGCGACGGTCCGCTGCCAGATCAGTTCGTAGAGGCGGAACTCGTCGGTGTCGAGCGCGGACGCCACCTGACCGGGCGTGCGGAAGGTCTCGCCTGCCGGGCGGATCGCCTCGTGCGCCTCCTGCGCGTTCTTCACCTTACGGGTGTACTGGCGAGGGGTGGCGTGAACGAACTTGTCGCCGTACAGGTCTCGCGCCTGTGAACGGGCAGCGTTGATCGCCGACTCCGACAACGTGGTCGAGTCGGTACGCATGTACGTGATGTAGCCGTTCTCGTACAGCCGCTGCGCGATGCGCATGGTGCGGTCGGACGTGAAGCGGAGTTTGCGACCGGCCTCCTGCTGGAGGGTCGACGTCATGAACGGCGCGTACGGCCGACGGGTGTACGGCTTCTCCTCCACCGACGTGACCGCGAGCGCGGCGCCGTCGAGGGCGGCGGACAGCGCGTTGGCGCGGGCGCCGTCGAGCACGGTGACGCCCGAGGACTTCTTCAGTTTGCCGTCGGATCCGAAGTCGCGGCCGGTGGCCACACGGTCGTCGTTGATGTTGACCAGCCGCGAGCTGAAGGTGCGAGGCGCGGCGTTCTCGCCTGCGTCCATCGTGGCGGCGATGTCCCAGTAGTCGGCCGACACGAACGCCATGCGCTCACGTTCGCGCTCGACGATAATGCGTGTCGCGACCGACTGCACGCGGCCCGCCGACAGCTTCGGCATGACCTTCTTCCACAGGACCGGCGACACCTCGTAGCCGTACAGGCGATCGAGGATGCGGCGGGTCTCCTGTGCGTCGACCATGGGCATGTCGAGTTCGCGCGGGTTCTCTGCGGCGGCGAGGATCGCCGATTCGGTGATCTCGTGGAACACCATCCGCTTGACGGGGATCTTCGGCTTCAGGGTCTCGAGCAGGTGCCACGCGATGGCCTCCCCCTCGCGGTCACCGTCCGTTGCGAGGTAGAGCTCGTCGACGTCGCGCATCAGCGCACGCAGCTCCGACACGGTCGACTTCTTGTCTGCGGAGACGACGTACAGCGGCTCGAAGCGGTCGTCGACGTTGACGCCGAGGCGGGCCCACGGCTGCCCCTTGTACTTGGCCGGCACGTCGGCCGCGCCACGAGGGAGGTCGCGGATGTGTCCACGTGACGACTCGACGACGTAGTTCGACCCGAGGTATCCCTGGATCTTGCGCGCCTTGGTCGGGGACTCCACGATCACGAGTCGCCGAGTGGCGGGGGACGCACTGCCTGTGGTGGCCACACCGTGCCCTTCGCTTGGAAAAGTTTGTTCGAATGCCGTTGTACCTTATATAAGGGGTGTTCTGCACTCCACCCCGCCTAACGGCTGGGTCCGGCGTGTTGTTCCCCAGAGCCGGTCAGCCCCGCGGCCACGTACCCTCGGGAGCATCGAAGGGCACCCCGCCGACGGTCTCAGCGAGGCGAGCGAGACGCTTGTGCCCCGATACCCGTAGTGCAGGGTTGCTTCCGCGGACGCCGACGAGAGTCGGTGCGATGCCGACTCGCATGAGCGACGTCGCGAGCGGGGCATGTGTGTCGGGCGCGCTGGGATCGAGCCCGAGGACGTAGTGGACGCCGTCGAAGCGTCCTGCCGCGAGCACCCAGAGGCGCAATGCGCGAGGGCTCGGCGTCCATCCTTCCGGAACCGCCTTCACCGCGCCGGAGGACCAGCGGCGGTGCAGTGCGGTGATCCGAGGATTCGCCTCGGTGCGGGCGATCGGCGACCCTTCCTCCGATGTGAGGGTCTCGGCGTCGAGCCCGGTCGCCATGATGTCGGCGGCGATCTCGTCTGCCCGCCACTGCTCACCGACGACGACGGATACGCGCGCGCCGAGCGACGTGTGGACTGACTGCCCTTGTGCCGCAAGGAGACCCGCGAGGTCATCAATCACGGGATCTTCCGTGTCTGCGGAGAACAACGACATCTGGCTCACACAGTTGATCTTATAGTGCAGAACGCACAACTCCCGGCCCCGCCGAAGCGGGACCGGGAGTTGCGTCTAAGTGTCTGGTGTCGTCCCTAGGGACGAGTCAAATCAGACTGCGCGAACGCCGGTGGCCTGCGGGCCCTTGGTGCCCTGGCCGACCTCGAACTCCACGCGCTGGTTCTCTTCGAGGGTTTTGAAGCCGTTGCCCTGGATCTCCGAGTAATGAACGAACACGTCGTCATTGCCCTCATCAGGCGCGATGAAGCCGAAGCCCTTCTCCGCGTTGAACCACTTCACAGTGCCCTGTGCCATCTACTGCATTCCTAACTTTTGCTTCCCGCCACGGAACGTCCCGACGGGGGCCTGTTCCGACCGCCATACCTCAACGAGCCCCGCCAATGGCGATGGAACCGACTGCAAGTACCACGCTCGCAACTCCCTTCGCCATCGAAGCGAAGTGTGCGACCAGGACTAGCTAATCATGTTTCGGGGCGGCGCGATACTTTTAGCGCACGACGATCGAGAAGAACCTGGGGCGAGGACGATGCAACACGCGACGTACGGCAGCGAACTGCTCGGTCGCACCCTCGCCGGAACACCGTCCGACGAGGAATCGCCACTCACGCACATGGCCGTGATCCCCACGCGGACAGCACAATTCGACGAGTGGCCGGAGTGGGTGCATCCCCAGGTCCGGGAGGCCTTCGTAGAGCGCGGCGTCCGGACGCCGTGGCGTCATCAGATCGCCGCGGCGAATCATGCGCGCGAGGGTCGCCACGTGTGCGTCTGCACCGGCACTGCGTCGGGCAAGTCACTCGCCTACCAGTTGCCGATCCTCACCACGTTCGCCGAAGATCCCAACGCCACCGCGCTCTACCTCTCCCCCACGAAGGCGCTCGGCAGCGATCAGCTGCGGGCCACGGCCCAGTTGATCACCGGACGGTCGGCCTTCGCGCACCTGCAGCCGTGCGCGTACGACGGCGACACCGACTCCGAACTGCGCCAGTGGGCGCGGCAGCATTCGCGGTGGATCTTCACAAACCCCGACATGCTCCACGTCGGCATCTGCTCCTCGCACCCCAAGTGGCGGCAGTTCTTCAGCAAGCTCAAGTACATCGTCGTCGACGAGTGCCATCACTATCGCGGTGTGTTCGGCTCCCACACCGCGCTCGTGCTGCAACGCACGCTTCGCATCGCCCGGCGCTACGGCGCGCACCCCGTGGTCATCGGAGCGTCGGCGACAGTGTCCAATCCCGCGCAGGCATTGTCGCGGCTCATCGGCGAGGACGTCGTCGCCGTCACGGACGACACCTCGCCGCACGGCGAGCGCACCGTCGCCATGTGGGAGCCCGGATTCCTCGAAGGTTCCGGCGGAGCGGATCCGACGACCGGCGAGAACGGCGCACCAGTCCGGCGCGCCGCGGGCGCTGAGGCGGCACGTCTGCTCGCCGACTTCGTCATCGAAGGCGCCCGCACCCTGTGCTTCGTGCGGTCTCGCCGCGGTGTCGAGGTCACGGCGGTCAAGGCCAAGCAGTTGCTCGCGGAGTCGGCGCCCGAACTCGTCGATCGTGTAGCCGCCTATCGCGCCGGCTACCTCGCCGACGATCGTCGCAAGCTCGAACGCGCCCTCTCCGACGGCGAACTGCTCGGCGTCGCCACCACCAATGCTCTTGAACTCGGTGTCGACATCAGCGGGCTCGACGCAGTCGTCGTCGCCGGATATCCGGGAACCGTCGCATCGTTCTGGCAGCAAGCCGGGCGCGCCGGTCGACGCGGCGAAGGTTCGCTCGTGGTGATGATCGCGCGCGACGACCCGCTCGACACGTACCTCGTCCACCATCCCGAAGCGCTGCTGGAGCGGCCCGTGGAGGCGACGGTCACCGACCCGACCAACCCGTACGTCCTCGGCCCGCACCTGCTGTGCGCCGCCACCGAGTTCCCTATCACCGCCGACGAGGCGGAGGCATGGCACGCAGTCGAGGTGATCGACGAACTCGTCGCCGGCGGTCAGCTCAAACGACGAAAGGCCGGGTGGTATCCGGCGCCCGGCCTGGATCCGCACAGCGACGTCGACATCCGCGGCGGCATCGGCGGCCAGGTGCTGATCGTCGACGCGACGACTTCCCGTCTGCTGGGGACCGTGGACTCCTCACGTGCGAAGACGTCCGTCTTCCCCGGTGCCGTGTATCTGCATCAAGGCGAGAGCTTCGTGGTCGACGAGCTCGACCTCGACGACGGCCTCGCCCTCGCTCACCCCGAGGAGCCGGACTGGACCACGTCTCCGCGCGAGGTGAGTGACGTGGTGATCGACCGGATCGTCGAGCAGCGTTCATTCGGACCGTTGACGGTCGCCTTCGTCGAGGTGACTGTGACGAGCCAGGTTGTCGGCTTCCTGCGGAAGGCCCTGCCGGGCGAGATCCTCGACCAGGTGGCACTCGATCTACCGGAGGAGAGCCTTCCCACGAGAGCCGTCATGTACACCATGGAACCGGACACCATGGTGGACGCCGGAATCGCGCCCGACAAGTTCCCCGGCGCGCTTCACGCCGCCGAACACGCCGCCATCGGCATGCTCGGGCTGGTCGCGACCTGCGACCGCTGGGACATCGGCGGACTGTCGACCGATGTGCATCCGCAGACCGCGCTCCCGACGGTGTTCGTCTACGACGGGTTCCCGGGCGGCGCAGGGTTCGCCGAGCGCGGCTACCACGCGTTCGCGGACTGGATTGCCGCCACCGACGTCGCAGTCTCCTCCTGCACATGCGACTTCGGGTGCCCGTCGTGTGTGCAATCGCCGAAGTGCGGCAACGGCAACGAGCCGCTCGACAAAGAACACGCCATCAAACTCCTCCGCCTTGTCGGGCGGTTGTACGGGAGTTGACGGTCAGCTGCGCGTATCCAATGTGCGGGTATGCACGGCGTCGACCGGCCTATCGACAGCTGACATCGAAGCGAGCGTCTCCGGCCATGTCGCGAGCAGGGGGCCGGCGTCCGGCCTTCCCAGCCGGGGCTTCGTCGCCACTTCCCAGGCAGACCCCGACTACACGCAGACCTCCGTCGCCGGGTCGCTGATCACCGACAGCGCCGCGCTGTTCAGCCTGCCCGGCTCGCTCAACAGCCACAGCAACGCATTCGTGTCGAGCAGGACCGATGTCACGCGCCGCCCTCCCACGCCTTCAGTTCACCGTCGGACAGCGGAGCATCGAAGTCGTCAGGCACGACCATCCCGGGGAACTGACCGAACTGCCGCGTCGTCGGAGTGACAGCAGCTCTCACTCCTCCACCGGCCCCGCTCGGGCCGCAGCGACCGCGTCTCGAATCCCGAGGCCGCCGAGCCGAACCTCGACCACAACTCGAACGACGACATCCTGACCGTCCACCGTGCACGAGGTGATCCGCGGGCGGCCGTCCGCCGAGGCGAGCAACTCTGTCGCGGCGACGCACCCGTCGTCGCCGAGAACGTGCGCAGACGCGGCAGCGAGTGCTCCGAGATCGGCCGCGCTCTGCGCCCGGTGACGGGCGACCACCGCAGCTCCCACGTAGAGCACCCCGACAAGCACGCTCGCGAGAGCCGCGATCACCGCAGCACCGGTGATGGTGGAGAACCCCTCGTCATTCCGCCGGCGCATCGGCAGCACCCGCAGGCTCGACCGCTGCGACAGCCCGCGCCGACACCGTCAGCATCGGCACCAGTGGGACATCTGCTGACACGGTGACGGTGACGGTCTCCCCCGACGTCACCACCCCGATCGACGCACCTCCGGGAGCGACTCGACGCCCGACTGATTCAGCCGTCGCGTCGCCTGCCGCGGTGAGTCTGGCGACTTCACGCGCGGCATCCGTGCACCGGATCTGCGTCGCCACCCCCGCGACGGCACCAATCCCCACGAGAAGGAACGCGGCTATCGCCGCCAACGCGAAGGCGGCCTCGACAGTCACCATTCCGCGCTCGTCGACGAACAGGCGACTCAGCATGTCAACCGACCGACGTACTGAGCGCTTTCGAGATGATCCCCGTCAGCGCGGTGACCACGTTGTCGCCCGTCACCACCGTGTACAGGATCGCCCCGAATGCCGCCGCCGCGATGGTGCCGATGGCGTATTCGGCAGTCGACATCCCCTCTTCGTCGGCGATCAACCGGACCCCGAGCACCTTCGCCTCTGTCATCCATCTCGTACCTCGACGTGTTCCCATGTCTCCCCCTGCGATCGTCAGACCCGCTGGTCGAGCCCTTCATAGGTGAAGACGCACGAAGCCTGGATCCGGTTCCATCGATTTCCACAGTGAGCAGCCGTGAGACCATCAGGTGCGTGGCTGACTCATTCGACACCCTGATCGAAATCGGGAACGAACCTGACCTCTCGGGTTGGGACTTCTCCTGGCTCGCGGGCCGCGCCACCGAGGAACGCCCCGAATGGCGGTACGCCGTCCAACTCGCCGATCGGCTCAGCAGGGCATCGGCCTCGTTGGACATCCAGACCGGCGGCGGTGAGGTTCTCGCCGAAGCCTCGACCTTCCCTCCCACGGCGGTGGCGACCGAGTCGTGGCCGCCGAACATCGAAAAAGCCACCCGACTGCTGCATCCTCGCGGGGTGGCCGTCGTCGCCGACGCGGACGAGCCACCACTGCCTTTTGCAAGCGAAGCATTCGACCTCGTCACCAGCCGACACCCCGCCACCGTGTGGTGGGACGAGATCGCCCGGGTACTTCAACCAGGCGGCACGTACTTCGCCCAGCATGTGGGGCCGGCGAGCGCGTTCGACCTCATCGAGTTCTTTCTCGGCCCCCAACCTCAAGCGCGACGCGGACGTCACCCCGACGACGAAGCGGACGCGGCGAGATCAGCCGGACTGGAGGTTGTCGATCTGCGCACCGCCAGCCTGCGCATCGCGATCAACGACGTCGCGGCCGTGGTGTATCTGCTGCGCAAGGTGGTCTGGTGGGTACCGGGGTTCACCGTCGAGAAGTACCGCGACCGTCTACACGACATTCACGAGCTGATCGCGCGTGACGGTCCGTTCATCGCACATTCGACCCGCCATCTCATCGAGGCACGGCGACCGCTCAACCACTAGATGATTGATTCCCGGTGGCGACGGCGACGTCTGCCGACGTTCGTGGGCGTTGTTCCACAAAAGTCACAGAGGGGTGGCGTATGAAACGCACCCCGGCGTTACTTTCCCGCCATGTTGTGCTCAGACCGAGCCCAGCATCCCCGACGCCAGACCGATCACCACCGGCACGATGCCGAGGCACACGAACGCGGGCAGGAAGCACAATCCGAGTGGGCCGCTGACCTTCACGCCGGCCTTCTCCGCCGCCTCCAACGCCCGGTCGGCTTCCACGCGCCGCATCTGATCGGCAAGGTCGGCGACTCCATCGGCCAAGGACGCTCCCGCTCGCGATGCACGCCGCGCCAACGAGGCGAGGTCGGCGAACGACGGGTCGTCCGTTCCACGCTCGAATGCCCACGCCGACTCCGGATCCGCTCCCAGCGCTAGGAGTTCCGCGGCCCGCAGCATCGGCGCCGCGACGGCTGCGGGAGCACCGTCGGCCGCGATCTCGGCTGCGGACGACACCGGCAGTCCACTCCGAAGGCAGACCGCGAACATGTCGTAGGCGGCCGCCGTGTCGAACGGATCGGGCCGCAACCGTCCTCGTCCCAGCCATCGAGGTTCGCGGACCGGTCGTGGTCGCTCGACGACTCTCGCCAGGGCCCAGTCCGCTCCCGGCCAGATCCACAGGGCGACGCAGGTGCACAGTGCGATCGGCAGAATCATCGCATCACCTTCTCGGTGATCGCGGCCGTCCACCAGACGCCTGCAACGGCCAGCGCAGTACCGATGACCAGCAGGATTCCACCGACACCCGGCCGCAGGAGAACTGCCAACGGCTCAGCGCCCATCGCCTGCCCCAGCGCGACACCGAGCAGCGGAAGCATCGCCAACACGGCCGCTGTCGCCCGCGGCCCGGCCAGCCCCGCACGCGTGCGTGACGCGTGTTCGGCGCGAGCTGCGAGATCGGCGCGCAGCGACTGCATCAGGTCGATCATCGGCAGACCCCTGCCGGCAGACGCCGCCCACGCTGCCGCGAGACGTTCCAATCCTGCGGCACCGTCGACCGGGTCACCGCCGAGTTCGGCTCGGGCGGCCATCCTCGCCAGCTCGCTCGCGACGTCGGACGGCCCGTCTCTCGAGAGCTCGTCCGACGCCGATCGACAAGCGTGCACGATCGGCGCCCCGACGGACATCTCGGCGATCATCACCGACAGCGCACGCCGCACCTGCGCATCGCGGAGCTCCTGTGCGGCTGAGCGGACCGACCGACGACGCACGCCGATCACGGTGGCGGCGACCAACACGGAGGCGACCGCAGGCGCCGCACCGGCAACCGCACCGACGAGGAGAGGAGAGCCCGCCACCGCCCAGATCGGATCGACCCCGCTTAGTCTCCCTGCGAGACTCTGCCGCCTCGGCAACCGCCGGAAAACGGCAGGTCGCGGCCACAACAGCACCGCCGTCCCCGTCGCCGCGAGCAGCGGCCCGACGATCATCGGACACGCCGCCGATCGAGCATCGCGTCCAACCTGCCGCGGGCATCGGTGAAACCGGAGTCCCGCGACCACACGGTGACGATCGATGCGAAGCCGTCGTCTCCCCGATCGAGCACGCCGATCTCCGCGATCCCACGTCGCCCGCTCGCGTCACGACCCAGTCCCAGCACCACCTGGATCGCCGCGGCCAATTGGCTGTGCAGCGCGACCCGACCCATTCCGCCGAGAGCCGCGAGAGCTTCCATCCGAGCGGGCACCTCCGACGTCGAGTTCGCGTGCAGCGTGCCTCCGCAGCCGTCGTGGCCCGTGTTCAACGCGACGAGCAAGTCGATCACCTCGGCCCCGCGGACCTCACCGACGACGATCCGATCGGGCCGCATCCGGAGCGCTTGACGGACGAGTGTTCGCACCGGAACATCGCCCACCCCTTCCACATTCGCCGTTCGCGCCACCAGCCGAACGACGTGTGGATGCTGCGGTTCGAGCTCCGATGCGTCTTCCACAGTGATGATCCGTTCGTCTGGACCGCACTCGCCGAGCAGCGCGTTGAGCAGTGTCGTCTTGCCGGTCCCCGTGCCACCGACGATCAGAAATGCGAGGCGTCCGACCACGATCCGCCTGAGCAGGTCAACGATCTGCGGGGCGATCGCAGCGGCCGCGGCAAGTGCGTCAAATGTCTGAGTCGCGCTGCGCAGAACCCGCAGCGAGATGCACGTCCCATCGATCGCGAGGGGTGGGATCACCGCGTGCAGGCGAACAGCGATCCCTCGCCGACCGACACCGGACAACTGACCGTCCACCCACGGCTGTGCGTCGTCGAGCCGACGGCCCGCACCGAGCGCGAGTCGGCCTGCGAGGCGACGGACCGAGGCCTCGTCGTCGAAGCGAACGCCGGTGAGCTCAAGCCCGTCACCACGATCCGCCCACACTGCAGACGGTCCGACGACCAGGACGTCGGTCACGGCAGGCTCGGCGAGCAGTCCCTCGAGGCGACCGGCGCCGACCATCTCGGTCTGCAGGTACCGCAGCACGTCGAGCAGATCGGTGTCGCCGAGCAGGCCACCCGACTCGGCGCGGATGGCGTCGGCGATCACCGACGGATCGAGGTCCGACGTCTGCCCGGCGAGCCGTTCCCTCACCCGATCAAGCAGAGCGGCACGTGCGGCCGTCATCGCCGGGCACCGACCGTCAGGCGGGCGCACACGTCGCGAGCCGCTGTCGTCAGCGGTCCTCGCCGACGCAACCGCAGCCCCGACGCTTCACACCGCGCTGCGAGCGACCGTTCCGGCCGGTAGCCGCCGAGAAGCGGAATCCCCACCGCATCGGCGACGTCACGTGCACGCAGCCCTCCCGGCGACGGCCCTCGGACCACAAGCACCGCGTCACGATCGCCGACCATCCGGGCAGCCGTCCGACGTGTCGCCGCCACCGCGTGCACCGACGCCGTCGTCACGACGACGACGAAGTCGGCCGTGTCGATCAGCCCCGACGCCGCTGGGCCCGGTGCACGTCCGACGTCGGCGACAACCACGTCACCTGCGGTTCGGCCCGCGTCGACGACGGCGAGAACGGTGTCCGGCCGCAGGGGCGACACGTCGTCGCGGGCGGGCCCGATCACGCTCACTCGGCCCACTCGCGGAAGGGCTGCCCGCAGCGCCGGACCGCTGATCACGCCGGTCTCACCGGTCACGTCCGCCCACCGGAGCCCCGACTTCTCCTCCACGCCGAGAAGGAGATCGACACCTGCACCCGCCTGATCGGCATCGATGAGCAGCACATCGTCTGTCGCGCCTGCCGTCAAGGCGACCGCGGCGGCCAACGTGGACGCTCCGGCTCCGCCGTGCCCTCCGATCACCGCGACGGCACCGGCCGGTCTACGAACTGGGCGGCGAAACTCCGACAGCGCGCTCACCAGGGCCGACTCCTCGGCCGGCAGCACAAATCCACCCTGCGCACCCAATGCCATCCCCGACTGCCAGCCACGCTGATCGTCTCCGGCGCCGACCACGACCAGCCCGGGTCGGCGAGGTGGACGCAGCGTGGTCAGCACCTCCAGCGCATCGGCGTCCGCGGCGACGGCCGTCGCCCTGAGCCAGTCGTGTCGGCACGATGACGGTTCGCCGATCACCACCGCGTACCCGGTCGCGGCTGCGCACCGGGCGACGTCCGGGTGCAGATCGGGATCGGTCAGAACCAGCAGCACATCACTCATGGCCGACATCGTCGACCCGATGTCAGAAAAGTGGAAGTGCGTTATCCACAGGCTTGCGCCATTTCGACACCCCGCCTCGGCGAGAGCTCAATGAGCAGCTGTGCGCACGACGTGCTTCTGGACCTTGCCGGTCGCGGTCTTCGGCAGGGCGTCGACGATCTCGATGGCCTTGGGCGTCTTGAATCCCGCAAGACGTTCCTTGGCCCATTCGATGAGCTCGCCCGCGTCGACGACGGCGTCGGGGACGGTGACGATCACCGCCGTCACGGCTTCGCCCCATCGCTCGTGCGGACGTCCGACGACGGCCGCCTCGGCAACCGCGGGATGCCCCAGCAGCACTCGCTCCACCTCGACGGAACTGACGTTCTCACCACCGGATTTGATGATGTCCTTCGAGCGGTCGGTGAACCAGACGACGGCCTCGTCGTCGAGGTGCCCGATGTCGCCGCCGTGGAACCAACCATGCGCGAACGCTTCGGTGTTCGCGTCGGTGTTGTTCCAGTACCCCTCCATCAACTGAGGGCTGCGGTACACGATCTCGCCGGTCTCGCCGGCAGCCAGCAGTCCGCCGTCCGCGCCCATGATCGCGACGTCGGTCGACACTGTCGCCGGGCCCCAGGACTCGTCTTTGACGCCCTGATGTCCGTTCCACTGGAGCTCCGACGCCGGGGTGGTCTCTGTCTGGCCCGAGCCGAGGATGATCGCGGCGCCCGGGAACCGAGCACGTACACCGGCCAGCACCTGCTGCGCCATCGGCGCCATCGCGTACAGGCCGGTGATCAGCGACGACGTGTTCTCGTCCGTCAGCGCGGGCTGCGCGACAAGCGCCGCCCACATCATCGGAAGGAGAGTCACATGGGTCACCCGATGGTCGACGAAGGTCTGCGCAAGCGCGGCCGGATCGAATCCGCGCAGCAGTACCGCGGTGCCGCCGACGAGCAGCGTCGGGAGCATCAGCGCGTCGAGCGCTGTCACGTGGAACAACGGCAGCACGATCGGCTGAACAGGATGCGCCACATCGGGCCGCAGCCCCAGACCGAGCGCCGACGACAACGCCCCGATGTGCACCGCGACGTGGCTGGTCAGCACGCCTTTCGGGCGAGATGTGGTGCCCGACGTGTACAGGCAGTGGACGATGTCGCGGTCGTCCACAAGGGTCTCGACGACGGAGGCGTCGGCGGAGACCACTGCGTCCCACGCGACGGTCGGGACACCCGCGATGTCCGACGGCGCGTCGCCGACCATGATCACCTCGGTCACCTCGGCCGGACCGTCGGCGAAGGCACCGGTCAGGACCGGTACGAACGCCGCCTCGCTGATGACGCCCCGGACGCCGCTGTCGGCGAGTTGATACGCCACGTCGGATGGCGAGATGGCCAAGTTCAACGGCATCGCGGTGACACCGATCTTGGCGAGCGCGAACAGCGCCACGGGGAACTGCCAGCGGTTCTGCAGCTGAAGTGCCACAGCATCGCCCCGCACCAGTCCGCGCGCGAGGAGTCCACGCGCCAGCGCGTTCGACCGGGCCTCCAGCTCTCGGAAGCTCACCGTCACGTCCCCGTCGACGACCGCTGGGCGATCACCGAACTGGCGCGCGGCGCGTGTGGGGAGGTCACCGATGCATACGCGGTGAGTCAGATTGACCGTCAGCTCGTCGACGCCCGACAGGTCGGGACGCATGCCCGCCACGTCAGGACTGCCCGGTGAACGGCGGCACGAACACACAAGGCACCTTCACCGGATGCTCCGGATCGAGTGCGTTCAACGCGAAGTAGGCGGCTCGCCGGGACCCTGCGATCGCAAGGTGATCACTGAAATCCTTCGAGCAGGTGTCCTGGACGACGATGTTCTTCACGCTCTCGCCTGCACGCGGCCGCACGTAGCCCGCAGTGAACGGAACCACCAGCTCGTCGAACCTGGTCATGATGTTGGTGTACGACACACCCTTGACGTACGGGCTGCCGCCCTTCCAGATCTTCTTGTTGAACGGCGACCCGGGCAGCATCGCTCCGCAGCCGATGCACATCGGCATCGGGACCGCGCCGATCGCCTCCCCCAGTTTGGTCATCACCGGGTTCAGCGACCCGGTGCCGCGCCACAGTGGCGCCAGCGAAACGTACTTCGTGACCTTCGACGCCCCGCCGTAGTACTTCAGGTAGTACGTCGGCATGTACGTGCCCTGCGAGTGCCCGATGAGGTCGACGGTCTTCGCGCCGGTCGCCTTCAACACGCGGTTGACGAACTTCGCCAGCTGCGCGGCGCTGACCTGCTGGAAGTCCATTCCTCCGACCGCCGTGAACGGCCACGGCCAGCCTTTGAGCGCACCGTAGGTGAGTGCGAAGACGCAGTAGCCGCGGTTCTTCAGCATCGGGACGTACGCGCCCCAGTTGGTGGTCTTGGCGCCGCCGGTGCCGTGCACCAGGACGACAGGCCGCGGGTGTGCTGCGGTCGGTTTGCAGGAGAAGTCGTTCGATCCCGGCAGCGACGATCCTGGGTGCTGCAGTTCTTGCGGGATGCCGCCGAAGAAGTTGAAGTTCTCCGGCATTTTCTTCGCCTCGGCGGCACCGGGCGCGACCAGCGCGGTCACACACAACAGTGCGGCGCACACGGCGACCGCTAGACGTCCTGCGAATCTCATCTCGAGACCTTCCCCCAAGGCCGCACGTAGACGACCTAGCGATTGCTTGGTTAGAGCGAAGGTACACGGGTCCCACAGCAAGGGGAAGGGGATGAACGGACGGCGAAAAAGGCCGTAGATAGAAGACGACCCCGACCAGGGGGGAGGAGGTCGGGGTCATCAGCGTTTCAGCCCCGGGGGGTCGGGCTGAAAGCCTCCGGCAATGCCGGACACATTTGAATTTACACGCGCCCGCGCGAAGATTGCAACACCAACTATCTTTCATTTCTGTTCCGTGGATCACACCGCGACATTCACCTCGCCCCCGTACGATGCGACCGTGACCACGGCACAGCCGAACCGGATAGCCGCGTTCTTCGACCTCGACAAAACAGTGATCGCACGGTCGAGCGCACTCGCCTTCACCCGCCCGTTCTACGACGGTGGGCTGCTGACCAGACGGGCGATGCTCCGATCCGCGGTCGCCCAGCTCCAGTTCCTCCTGGCGAACGCCGACGAGAGCCAGGTCGACAAGCTGCGCAAGCACGTGACCGACATGTGCACCGGCTGGAATGCCGCGCAGGTCAAGGCCATCGTCGCCGAGACACTCGACGACGTGGTGCGCCCCGTCGTCTTCCCTGAGGCCCTCGAACTGATCGCGCAGCACAAAGCCGCCGGGCACGACGTCGTGCTGATCTCCGCGTCGGGCATCGAGATGGTGGAGCCGATCGGCGAGCTGCTGGGTGTCGACATCGTTCGCGCCAGCCGCATGCGGATCGTCGACGGTCACTACTCCGGCGACCTCGACTTCTACTGCTACGGCGACGAGAAGGCCGTCGCCGTAGCGGACCTCGCAACAGAGAAGGGATACGACCTCACGAAGTCGTACTCCTACTCCGACTCGATCACCGATCTCCCCATGCTCGAGGCCGTCGGACACCCCGCGGTAGTCAATCCCGACAGACCGTTGCGGCAACACGCCGAGGCCAATGCCTGGGAGATTCTCGACTTCGACACCCCCTCCGCGGCCGCACACCGGCCGAGTCCGTCGACCGTCGGACGAACCGCCCTGTGCGCCACGGGAATCGGCGCAATCGCCGCTGCCGCGGTGCTCTACCAGCGGCATCACTCCCGTCATTCGGCTGATCGAGCCGCCTGAAAGTTCTTTCACGAATCGCTTGCAGTGATCCGCATCACAGCGTAGAAAAGGGGTACGGAATCGCAGACGGCAAAGCTCAGGCCAGCAGAGAAGGCCTGATCCCCCGGAAGCGGCTCCCAGCACGGACGGCTAGCACCCACGCGGAGCACGCCGCATTGGCACAAGCGTTGTGCGCCTGCGACACCGCCGGCATCATTCGTGACCATCCCGCCAGAGAAGTACTCAGCCTGGGAACCACGTCGAGATTCCAGCGGCCACCCGCCGAGGCGACCCCACAACCCACCCAGCACGCTTGGTAACTTGCGTCCGTGCTTGCGGGCGACACCCCTTCATCCGGATCTTCACCGGGAGGGATGTCGCCCGCATTTATGTGGTTTCGACTGCGCTCAACCGGCGACAGAAAGTCCGCTCAGCCCGCGGCGGCGTCGGCGATCGACTTGGCTTCGGCTGCACCGGCCTCCATCGCTTCACAGCACAGGACGATCCAGGCGCCGATGGCGCCTGCATCACCGGTCCCGAAGAGCGCCGACAGCTCCCGGTAGTCGCCGATCCGGCGCAGCCACGTCACCTCGGGAACACCGAGCAGGTGCGGATCCAGGCCGGTCGCCGCCGATACGAGACGTGACGCGCCGCGCGCGACAACACCGTTGCCCTCGGTGAACGGCGCCAATGACAGCAGTTCACCGTGCACGACAGCAGCCAGAACGGGCGCCGGCACAGTGGACTGTCCGGTGATCAGCTGACCGAGGAAGTCCAGACGCTGCGCGATGTGCGGCTCTGTCCGCGGCCGCCCGAGGAGTGCAGCGTCGTCGACCAGACCGGCGGCGGCAAGAGTGTGGAGGCGCGCCAACGCCTGAGCCGGCGCCCGACGGAACACCGCACCTAGTTGGTCGATGCCGTCGGCGTCCAACGCCTGCGCAACGCGTATCGCGCCGTCGGTGATCGGGTCGTCGAACTGCGCATCACGCTGGAGTTCCACGCTTCCGCCCTCGATGGCCGCCGACGACCGGCCTGCCCGCCACGACGCCTCGCGCGAGGTCTTGTCCCAGCCACGCAGGTTGTATCGGTGACGGTGAACGGCGCTCAGCGCGTCACGCGCCGACTCCGCGGCGTCGCGGACGTCGGGCAGCTCGAGGAGCGGGGCCAGGGGATCAGCACTCACCCCGGCCACGATAGTCGCGGGTCCACCTGTCGCGTCACAGCGACCGTTCATCGCGTGGACCGGGCCGTGAGACGTACCGCTACTCGCATGCAACGTCAGGTGACTACCCTCACAGTGTGAGCTGATCCGGCGTGTGCGAATCGCCGACATTCGAGATTGGAAAGGCAACGACGATGACTGAAGCCAGCAAGGTGTACCCGCCCTCAGACGACTTCGCCGCGAACGCCAACGCGACCGCCGAGATGTACACCAGGGCGGATGCGGACCCCGACGAGTTCTGGGCGGAGCAGGCGCGTCGCCTCGACTGGGCGAAGCCGTTCGAGCAGGTCCTGGACTGGTCGAACGCGCCTTTCGCGAAGTGGTTCGTCGGAGGCGAGCTGAACGTCTCGGTGAACTGCGTCGACCGCCACGTGGCGGCAGGCAAGGGCGACCGAGTCGCCATCCACTGGATCGGCGAACCGATCGACGACACCCGCGACATCACCTACAGCCAGCTCAAGGACGAGGTCTCGCGCGCAGCGAACTACCTGTCGTCGATCGGCTTGCAGGCGGGCGACCGCGTCGCGATTTACATGCCGATGGTCCCGGAGGCGATCATCTCGATGCTCGCGTGTGCGCGCCTCGGCCTCACCCACTCAGTGGTGTTCGCAGGCTTCTCGGCGGCGGCACTCCGCTCCCGCGTCGACGATGCCGAGGCGAAGGTCGTCATCACCACCGACGGACAGTTCCGTCGTGGTCAGCCCGCACCGCTGAAGGAGGCCGTCGACGAGGCCCTCGGCACCGGAGCCGACGCCGCGCCGTCCATCGAGAAGGTCATCGTCGTCCGTCGCACCAACCACGATCCGGATCTCAACTGGGTGGAGGGTCGCGACGTCTGGTGGGAAGACACCGTCGGCGAGGCGTCGCCGAACCACGAGCCGGAGTCGTTCGACGCCGAGCATCCCTTGTTCCTGCTCTACACGTCGGGCACCACGGGTAAGCCGAAGGGCATCGTCCACTCGTCGGGCGGCTACCTGACGCAGGCGTCGTACACCTTCCACAACGTGTTCGACCACAAGGAGGGCCGCGACGTCTTCTGGTGCGGCGCGGACATCGGCTGGGTGACCGGCCACAGCTACCTCGTGTACGGCCCGCTCTCCAACGGCGCCACCGAAGTGATCTACGAGGGCACCCCGAACTCGCCGAACGAGCACCGCCACTTCCAGATCATCGAGAAGTACGGCGTCACCACCTACTACATCGCGCCGACTCTGATCCGCACGTTCATGAAGTGGGGCCGCGAGATCCCCGACGCCCATGACCTCTCGTCGCTCCGCCTGCTCGGCAGCGTCGGCGAGCCGATCAACCCGGAGGCATGGCGCTGGTACAACGACGTGATCGGCGGCGGACGCTGCCCGATCGTCGACACCTGGTGGCAGACCGAGACCGGCGGCATCATGATCTCCCCGCTGCCCGGCGTCACCGCCACCAAGCCGGGTTCGGCGATGCGGCCGCTGCCGGGCATCAGCGCGAACATCGTCGACGACAACGCCAACCCCGTCGGCGCGGGCGAGCAGGGCTATCTGGTCCTCGATCGTCCGTGGCCGGGCATGCTGCGCGGCATCTGGGGCGACCCGGAGCGTTTCAAGGAGACCTACTGGTCGCGGTTCGAAGACCAGGGCTGGTACTTCGCGGGCGACGGCGCGCGGTACGACGAGGACGGAGCACTCTGGGTGCTTGGCCGCGTCGACGACGTCATGAACGTGTCGGGGCACCGGATCTCGACGTCCGAGGTCGAATCCGCACTCGTCGCGCATCCCGCCGTCGCGGAGGCCGCCGTGATCGGCGCAGCCGATGAGACGACCGGTCAGGGCATCGTCGCGTTTGTCATCCTGATGGGCGGCATCGAGAACACCGGCGACGCACTGATCGCCGAGATGCGGCAGCAGGTGGCCGTGGACATCTCGCCGATCGCCAAGCCTCGCGAGATCAACATCGTCCCCGAGCTTCCGAAGACCCGTTCCGGCAAGATCATGCGGCGGCTTCTCAAAGACGTCGCGGAAGGCCGCGAGCTCGGCGACACCTCGACGCTCGTCGACCCGTCGGTGTTCGAGGCGATTCGCGCCAAGCGCGCCTGACAGTCTCTCAACGAGGCATTCGACGACAAACGAGGCACGCATGCGTGCCTCGTTTGTCGTTGAGTGCCTCGTGTGGCCGGCTCAGCCTGCGACGGCGTGAATGACTGGGGCTCGCACGATCACGTCGGGGCATTCCGGATCGAACCAGCGGTCGATGCGCGCCCAGTGGACGGGGTGCAGCATGTACTGACCGACAACGGCGCCGGTGTCGGTGAACCACTGCTCCCACACGTGAGTCCAGCTCGAACCGTCCTCGACCCGGCTCAGGCGCCACGCGAGTATCGACGAGATATGTGTCGGCATGTCGAGGGTCTCCCGCTCGAAACGCGCGACGACGTCCGGTGCGGTGCCGGGCTCCACCCGAAGAAGCAGCGCACGGTAGACGCCCGCAGTCGGATCGGTCACCCGCGAACCCTGGACTCCACCGTCGAAGTCTGCTCCGTCGACGCGCAGCACGGCGCCGTCGTCGGCGAGCACCGTGTCGATCGCGGTGCGGACCGCCGAGTCGGCAGTGCATCGAAGAAGCACGTCACCCGCCCGCAACGACGATCGGTGTGTCGGCTGAACCACTGCAGCGGGATCTGAGCCGACAACACCGCGCAGTCGCCGGACGACGGCTGCCACGTCCTCGGACCGATGGAGGTGGATCAGGCGGACCATCTCAGACATCGCACAGCTCCGCCACGTCGCAGACTGAGGCCTCCATCGTCCGTGTCCGGTGGACGACGAGGTCGGCCACCGAGTCCCACCACCGGGCGGGAGCGTCGTCGTGGCGGGCAGCTAGCGCGCTCGACCACCATCCGCCTGCTCCGTCGACGACCCACGTCACAGTGAGAACGTTCGAATCGTCGGCGAGGAACAGTGGAGGCGACAAAGTCATCCGGTCGAGCCTCATCCCACGATCGCGGGCGCCTGGCATGTACGTGCTCTGGTACTCGTCGACGAACTCGCGAGCGCGACCGGCGGCGATCTCGACTCGGTCGACTATGTAGACGTCAATGGTGCTCACCCGACGCACCGTATGCGCGAGCGGACCCTCGAATCGGTCGCCGTTCTCATTCACCGGGACGTCTGAGGGAAACGCTGCGGCGGTCAGTAGTCGGCATCGACCGGCAGGCATGGCAACATGAAGTCCGACCAACGTACAGCTTGAGGGAGAATTCGTGAGCGGCAATCAGGACACCTGGCCTCCGCAGCCCGCAGACGCCCCGCGTGTGCCGTCGATCCCGTTGTCGGACGCCAATCTGGGTCCGGACGGTGAACCGACCATCGGCAACCTCGTCAAGGATGCGACGGCCAGCGCGTCGACGCTGTTCCGCGCCGAGCTCGCGCTCGCGAAGTCGGAACTCGTCACCGAGGCCAAGAAGGCCGGAGCAGGCAGCGGCCTGATCATCGGCGCCGCAGTCCTGCTGCTGTACGCGAGCCTGTTCTTCTTCGTCTTCCTCGGCTTCCTGCTCGACGTGTGGCTCCCGACATGGGCGGCGTTCGGCATCGTGTTCCTGCTGCTCCTGGTCGTGTCGATCGCCGCGATCGGCGTGGGATACATCCTGTTCAAGAAACTGAAGGCTCCGGAGAAGACGATCGAGTCGCTGAACTCGATCACCGAGGTGATCCCGGGTCGCCCGGCGTCGACCGGTGGTGTCGCGCACCCGCAGATCCCGCCGGCTCGCGACCCGATGGCTCGCTGACCACCGACCAACACATCAGCGTGACGTCACCTCCCCCGGATCCGACGGAGGTCCGCTTCGACGGGCCGTGGCAGCATTTCGACGTGCGTGCAGGCGGTCTGCGCTTCCACGCCGTGGAGAGTGAGCAGTCAGTCGCCGATCGCCCTCTCGTCCTGCTGCTGCACGGCTTCGGCGAGTTCTGGTGGACGTGGCGACATCAACTCCCCGCACTCACCGCCGCCGGGTACCGCGCGGTCGCAGTCGACCTGCGTGGCTACGGCGACACCGACAAGCCGCCGCGCGGCTACGACGGGTGGACACTGGCAGGCGACACGCACGCTCTCATCCGAGCGCTCGGGCACTCGTCGGCGTCTCTCGTCGGGCACGCCGACGGCGGACTCGTCTGCTGGGCGACGGCCACGCTCCATCCGCGGGCGGTCGACCGCGTAGTGGTCCTGTCCTCACCGCATCCCCGTGCACTCCGGCAGGGCGCCCTGTTCAACTCGGAGGAGCGCACAGCGTTCCTCGCACCGTTCCTGCACAACCAGCTCCCGCGCATCGGTGAACGTCGCCTCACGCGAGGCGACGGCGCGTTTGTGGAGGAGTACTTCACCGAGCGGTCCGGGCGAGCATGGCGAGAGACGCCCGACTTCGCCGAAGCGATCACACGCAACCGGCTCGCGATCCAGATCCCGGGCGTCGCCCATTGCAGTCTGGAGTACCGCCGCTGGGCGTTCCGCTCGCAGTTCCGGCCCGACGGCTGGCGGTTCATGGAACTGATGAACAAGCGCCTCGATCACCCGTTCCTGGCCCTCCGCGGCCGCGAGGACGATTACATCCTCGACTCCCTCATGGCGCAGAGCCGCGAATGGTCACGCGACTTCGACTACCGCGTCGTCAGTGGTGCCGGGCACTTCCTTCACCAAGAAGCACCGAGCGCGGTGAACGTCGCGATCCTGGAGCACCTCGACCGCTGAAGCCACTCGCAGAAAGCTACTTCGCGGTCACGCACTTCTGAGTGCTGACGGCGGAGGTCCGGCCGCTCGCAGCCGCGAGATCTTGCTGCACCTGAGATGCGGTGAGGGCGAATCCCGTGTCGTCCGCGGGGTCCTGCGAGGCGCCGAACACGAGGCCGAGCACCTTGCCGTCCTCGGTGATCATCGGGCCGCCCGAGTTTCCGGAGCGGATGAGGCCACGCATCGTGTACACCTCACGCTGTACCGGCTTGGGGCTCTGATAGATGTCCGGGCCGTTGAGGTTCACCACGTTCCGGATGCGGACCGGGGTGATCGTGTACGGACCGTTCTCGGGGAAGCCGAGCACGATCGCGTCGTCGGACGTCGACGCCTGATCCGCCGCGAAATCGAGCGACGGGGCACGCAGGTTCGGGACGTCCAGGATCGCGACGTCGGTCCGGTAGTTGAACCAGACGACGGTCGCGTCGAGATGCCGACCGCGGGCCGTCTCGACGGATACTTCGTCGGTGCCGGCGACGACGTGCGCATTGGTCATGATCCGGTTCGGTCCGACGACGAACCCACTGCCCTCCAACGACTGTCCGCAGCTCCGCGCGACGCCGGTGATCTTGATGACGCTCGGCCGCACCTGCCGGACGATCGGGAGTTCGGCGAGTTGCCGGTCCGGCTCGTCGACGTTGGAGACCTTCGTCGCGCCGAAGGGACCGATGACCTCCTTGATGCCGGAGGAGTCGATCAGCTCGGTCAGTTCGTCTGGAACGTTCCGCATCCACTGCGGCGCGACGTCGTCGACGGCTTGCACGATGCGTGAGTCGTCGACCGCCTGCGAGATACGCGGCTGATCGGCGCCCCGCAACGGGAACGACAGCAGCCACGCGGCCACCAGGATCGCGACAACCTGCAGCACCGACCCGACGCCGCTGTCTACGCGCCGGAGTGTCGGTGAGTGGATGCTGCTGCGGGCGGCCCGGCCGAGCACCATCCCCGACAGCTCGCCCACCACGATGAGCCCGATGATCAACAGGACCCCGACCGCGAGACGCAGCCGACCGTCGTCGAACTGTTTGATCACCAGCGGCGCGAGGAGCACACCGGCGACCGCGCCGATCAGGACGCCTGCGAACGCGAGGGCCGACGCCGCCGCTCCCTGGCGGTATCCGCTGAACGCTGCCAGGAGCGCAATCGCGACGATGATGAGGTCCACCCAGACGGACCCGGTCACTGCGGCGACTCCGGGACGTCGGCGGTGGCGAATCCCGACTCCTGGCGGTTGCCCGTCGCGGCGATCATCTTCTCGAGCGGCCGCACATCGTTCTTGTCCCAGGGCACTTCCCAGCCCGCGGCTTCGGCGATCGCTGCGATGATCCCACCGGTGAAGCCCCACACGAGCATGCCGTCGAGCAGAAAGGCGGGGCCGCGGTACACGTTGCCGCCCATGAACGACCGACTCACCTGGAAACGGTTCTCCGGCTTGAGCAGTTCACGGAGGTTGACCCGCGTGACGCGCGCCGTCTCACCCTCGTCCACCACGCGGACCGCCGTCGGCGACGACCAGTGCGCGAGCACCGGCGTCACTTCGAACCCGGACGGCACGGGAAACGTCGGCAACGACGCGAGAACGTCGACCCCCTGAGGGATCAGTCCGGTCTCCTCGTAGGCTTCGCGCAGTGCCGTGCCGACCGGGAAATCGTCCCCGGGGTCACGGCTGCCGCCGGGGAACGCGATCTGACCGCTGTGGGTGCGCAGCGTCGCCGCCCGTTCGGTCAGCAGGACGTCGGCGTCGGCGGGCACACCGCCGGGATGGTCTGCGGCGGCCTCGAACGCACCCCCGAACAGCACGAGCACCGATGCCGCGCGCGAACTGCGGAGCGCGGCCACCCACTTCGAGCGGTCGCCGCCACGGTTGAGGACCGACTCATTGACGGCACTCACATCGTCGGTGACTGCGCGCATCCACTCGGGAACCGCGGCGCGGTCGACCAGAGGGCCGGGTGTGTAATCGGGTCCTCGGCGGCTCACGAAGCAGCCCCCAGGTCGACGCCCAACTGCTCGCGGACGGCCCCGGTCAGGTCCTCGTAAGTCTCGAACACACGCGGCAACACCGCCGCCACAGATCCGTCCGCACGAATGAACACCGTCGACGGGAAAACGCGTGGCGCCTTCACAGCCTGCGCGATCGAACCTTGAGGATCAGTGACGACCGGCAAGTGGACTCCGACCTCTTGAAGGAACTTGAGAACGAAGTACGGCTTGTCTCCGCCCTCGCGTGCGTGCACTGCGAGCACGTTCAGCTTGTCATCCGAGGTCGCCGACAGTCGGTCGAACAGGGGAAGCTCTCGTCGGCAGGGCAGGCACCACACCGCCCACATGTTGATGACCAACGGCTTTCCGGCCGTCGCGGCGCCGACATCAATCGTCGAGCCGTCTCCCATGCACGGCGCAGTCACGCCTGCCAGTGGGCCGGTCGAGGCGGCGCCGCTGCCTGCCGGGCACGGGTTCAGCGCCGCGTCCCGGCGAGCGGTGTCGATCTCGCTCTGCGCCACCGTCTGGTCGGTGATGCCGGACGGCGGGCTGCTCGGCGCGGCGGGCGTCGCCGGTTCGTCGGCACCCCGCGGCCACAGGGCGACGACCAGTGCGATCGTCACGATGACGAACGCGATCATCGCCCGCATTCCGGGCAGCGCGAACGTCTTCTTCAGGGTGTCCATCGTGCTCATTCGGTGATTCCCGCCAATGCAAGGAGATGGTCGGTCTCCGGGCCCTTCACGAGGGCCGC
The DNA here is from genome assembly GCF_016919385.1 of Gordonia sp. PDNC005. Taxonomy (NCBI): domain Bacteria; kingdom Bacillati; phylum Actinomycetota; class Actinomycetes; order Mycobacteriales; family Gordoniaceae; genus Gordonia; species Gordonia sp. PDNC005. The sequence goes on along the minus strand of NZ_CP070351.1, from coordinate 4,223,041 downwards.
GGCCTTGACCGGATCGACCTGTCCCTCACCGTACGACGGGCAGTCCTTCGCGAGCAGACAGACGCCGCACGCCGGAGTCCTGGCGTGGCAGACGCGCCGACCGTGGAAGATGATGCGGTGCGACAGGTCAGTCCACTCCTTGCGCGGGATCAGCTCTCCGACGACCTTCTCGACCTTCACCGGATCGGTCTCCTGAGTCCAGTCCCACCGCCGGACGAGACGACCGAAGTGAGTGTCGACGGTGATGCCGGGTACGCCGAACGCGTTGCCGAGCACCACGTTCGCCGTCTTCCGTCCGAATCCGGGGAGTGTGACGAGTTCTTTCAGAGTGCCCGGCACCTCACCGTCGAACCTGTCGACGAGCGCCTGACCGAGGCCGATGATCGAGTTGGCCTTGTTCCGGTAGAAGCCTGTCGAGCGGATCATCTCCTCCAACTCCGTCCGGTCGGCGCTCGCATACGAGAACGCATCCGGATATCGACGGAAGAGTGCGGGCGTCACCTGATTGACGCGGACGTCTGTGCACTGCGCCGACAGGATCGTCGCCACGGACAGCTCCAGCGGAGTGGTGAAGTCGAGTTCGCAGTACACGTGCGGAAACGCCTCCTGCAGAGTCCTGTTCATCCGACGTGCTCGTCGGACCAGGCCCAGCGGGGTCTCCGGCTTACGTCTGCTCACAACAACCCAGGTTAGCGGCCGCACCGCTGATGCGACGATGCGGTAACAACTCGGTGACGACCGCCGTTCTGGTTTCCCAGCGCGCCGCAGGTTCGTGTTGACTGGCCTGCATGCAAGGTTTGGCAGCTCTCCTGTTCCCTCCGGTGCTGATGTTCTTCGCACTGGCGATGGAGCGAGTTCAGACCGGACTCGACCGACTTTCCGTCGGACGCGCCCACGTCGAGGAGTTTCTGGAGACCGCGGACGAGACCGACGTCGGCAACCTTGCGAAGGACGGACTGCCCGCCGCACTCGACGAACTGCGGCAGCGTCGCAGCAACGATCTGGGCGGAGAACCGGTACTCCCGGCCGAATCTGACGCACGAACGCGCGCCAGCTGACCACAAAAGCGCGCGGTTTTCGGACATTTCACCCTCGTGTGAATGCCTCGTACACGCGTGATCAATTCAACAACTATGATTTTCACCGTAGTGTTGAAATTCGAGCGCACGTTCGGAACAAGAGAGGTTCTTAGGTGGAAGAGATACTCGCCAGGGCAGGTATTTTCCAGGGGGTCGAGCCCACAGCCGTTGCTGCACTCTCCAAGGAGTTGCAGCCGGTCGAGTTCCCTCGCGGCCATGTGATCTTCCACGAGGGGGAACCGGGAGATCGGCTGTACATCATCCTCAGCGGAAAGGTGAAGCTCGGACGTCGATCGCCTGACGGCCGCGAGAACCTGCTGACGATCATGGGGCCGTCGGACATGTTCGGCGAGCTGTCGATCTTCGACCCCGGTCCCCGCACGTCGTCGGCGACCACCGTCACCGAGGTCCGCGCCGTCTCCATGGACCGCGACGCGCTCCGCAAGTGGATCAAGGACCGCCCGGAGATCGCGGAGCAGCTGCTCCGCGTCCTGGCACGCCGCCTGCGTCGTACCAACAACAACCTCGCGGACCTCATCTTCACCGACGTCCCCGGTCGTGTCGCGAAGCAGCTCCTGCAGCTCGCTCAGCGTTTCGGCACCCAGGAGGGCGGCGCCCTTCGCGTGACGCACGACCTGACGCAGGAGGAGATCGCTCAGCTCGTCGGCGCATCTCGCGAGACTGTGAACAAGGCTCTCGCCGACTTCGCGCAGCGCGGTTGGCTCCGCCTCGAAGGCAAGAGCGTGCTCATCGCCGACTCCGAGCGCCTCGCACGCCGCGCACGCTAGTCGAACGACGCCCGGCCGCTCCCCTACTGCTCCTTGAGCGAGCGGAGCGAGTCGAAAGGCCTGAAGCCCGGCTCCCCCACGTCATCCGTGCGGGGTGCCGGGCTTCGTAGTGTTCGATAGACCTTTCGACTCGCTCCGAAAGTCAGAGCGTGCGGAGGTACTCCAGCTGGGTCTTCACCGACATGCGAGCGGCGGGCCACAGTTTCTTGTCGACGTCGGCGTAAACCTTCTTGACGATCTTCATCGGCTTCGCGTCGTGCGCGGAGACATCGAGAGCGTCGAGGGCACCGCGGATCTGGTCGAGACGTTCTTCACGGTGCTGTTTGTAGAACCTGGCGACCGGCCCCAGTTCGGCGTGGTCGGGGCCGTGGCCGGGCAGCATCACGGCATCGGACGCCTCGACGATCAGGCGATTGAGCGAGTTGAAGTAGTCCGCGAGGGTGCCGTCCCGCGGGTCGAGGACCGTGGTGCCACTGCCGAGGACGGTGTCGCCAGTGACGATCGCCTTCTGGCCGTTGTGCTCGATCAGGAAGCTCGTCGAATCCGCGGTGTGCCCGGGAGTGTGGATCACAGTGATCCGAAGACCCGCGGCCTCGATCACCTCGCGGTCTTTGAGACGCGAGGCGCCCTTCGAGAACTCGTCCGAGTACGCCCGGCTCGGCGCTCCGGACATGGTGCGGAAACGCTTCAACGCACCCACATGATCATGATGACGATGCGTGAACAGCGTCAGCTCCACCTCACCGGCGACGCCGAGCACCGTCTCGAGGTGCTTGCGGTGCTTCTTCGGGCCCGGATCGACGACGACTGCCGTCGACGATCCGGGTGCACGCAGAACCCAGGTGTTCGTGCCGTCGAGCTCCATCAGCCCGGGGTTGTGGCACAGCACGACCGACGCGAACGGCGTCACTTCACGGACCGTCTCGTAGGCGGGGTGCACCGGAGTGTTCACGTCGGTCATGGAGATCAGCGCACCTGGACGATCAGTTCCACCTCGACCGGAGCGCCGAGCGGAAGTTCCGCGACGCCGACGGCCGAGCGGGCGTGGACACCTGCATCGCCGAAGATCTCACCGATCAGGTCGGATGCGCCGTTGATCACGCCGGGCTGACCGGTGAAGCCGTTCGCCGAGGCGACGAAGCCGACCAGTTTCACCACGCGGACGATGTTGTCGAGACCTGCCACCGAATCGACGGCGGCCAGAGCGTTGAGGGCGCACTGACGCGCTGCGGCGTTGGCCTGGTTCGGACGAACCACTCCCTCGGCGCCTTCGGACACCTTGCCGACGACGTCGAGCTTGCCGTCGACGACGGGCAGCTGACCCGACGTGTAGACGAAGTCGCCGACACGCAGTGCCGGGGTGTAGCTGCCGACCGGCGCGACCACGGCGGGCAGGGTGATGCCGAGTTCGGCGAGACGATCCGACCACTGTCCCATGACACTCAGCCCTTCGGACGCTTCAAGTAGGCGACGTGCTGTTCACCGGTGGGGCCGGGCAGGACGCTGACCAGTTCCCATCCGTCTGCTCCCCACTGATCGAGGATCTGCTTCGTCGCGTGTGTCAGCAGCGGAACGGTGACGTATTCCCAGGCGGTAGGTGCGCTCATGACGCTCACCTTATCGGTTAGCGAACGCCTCTGTTGCCGCGGTCGATAAGGTGAACCTCGTGGTCGAGAATCAGATGACGGACGCCGGAACGGCGTGGCCGCCCGCGGCACGCGACGCCAGGCTGCATTTCGTGTCCGGCAAGGGTGGAACCGGCAAGACGACTGTCGCCGCGGCATTGGCGTTGGCATTGGCCGCCAAGGGGCAGCGCGTGCTGCTCGTGGAGTGCGAGGAACGTCAGGGCATCGCCCAACTCTTCGACAGTGCTCCCCTGCCCCCCGTCGACACCCAAGTCGCGTCGCTGGAGGGCGGCGGCTCGGTGTGGGGGCTCGCGCTGGAGATCGAGTACGCGCTGCTGGAGTACCTCGACATGTTCTACAACCTCGGCTTCGCGGGGCGTGCGATCAAGCGGGTCGGAGCAATCGACTTCGTGACCACCGTGGCGCCCGGCCTGCGGGACGTCGTGATCACCGGAAAGATCAAGGAACGGGTGATCGCCGTCGACAAGAAGGGCCATCGCCTCTACGACTCGATCGTGGTCGACTCCCCTCCGACCGGCCGTATCGGCAACTTCCTCGACGTGACGTCGGCGATGGCCGATCTCGCGAAGACCGGTCCGATTCGCAATCAGAGCGACGGCGTCGTGCGACTGCTTCACTCGGCCGACACCGCCGTCCACCTCTGCACACTCCTCGAAGCCATGCCGATCCAGGAGACTGTCGAGGCGATCGATGAACTCCGCGGCAAGGGCCTCCCGGTCGGGTCGGTCCTGGTGAACCGCGTGGAGCCGGCACATCTGCCCGAAGAGATGCTCGACGAGATCGCCGAGGGCACCGTCGACGCCGACCGCATCCGTGAGTCGATCACCGGCGCGGGCGTGACCCTCGCCGACGCAGACCTCGCCGGGCTCCTCACCGAGACCATTCAGTACGCGTCGCGTCTGCAGGCACAGCACATCGCGCGGTCCGAGCTCGACGACGTCGACGTCCCCCAGATCGAACTGCCGACCGTGGAAGAAGGCATCGACCTCGGCGGCCTCTACGAACTGGCCGACGTCCTGAAGAAAGCGGGAGTCTGATGCCCGACCTGAAGATGGGCGCGGTCCTCGCCGACCCGGCCACCCGTGTTGTGATCTGCTGTGGATCGGGCGGCGTCGGCAAGACGACGACGGCTGCGGCGATGGCGCTGCACGCCGCCGAGCAGGGCCGCACAGTCGCGGTCCTCACGATCGACCCAGCGCGGCGACTCGCGCAGTCGTTGGGCGTGAGCGAACTGACCAACGAACCACAGCCGGTGCCGGTGTCGCCGGACTCGAAGGGCACGTTGGACGCGATGATGCTCGACATGCGCCGCACCTTCGACGACATGGTGGTAGAGCACTCGACCCCAGACCGTGCCGAAGCGATCATGAACAACGCGTTCTACCAGACGGTGGCGTCGTCGTTCTCCGGGACGCAGGAGTACATGGCGATGGAGAAGCTCGGTCGACTGCTGGACGAGAACCGATGGGACCTCATCGTCGTCGACACTCCCCCGTCGCGGAACGCTCTGGACTTCCTCGACGCGCCGCAGCGGTTGAGCTCGTTCCTCTCCGGGCGCCTGATGAAGATGCTCGTCGGCGGCGGGCGCGGCGTCGGACGTGTCGTGACCGGTGCGATGAGCATGGCGATGCGCGGCATCTCGACGATCGTCGGCGGCGACATCCTGCGCGACGTCGCGATGTTCGTGCAGTCCCTCGATTCGATGTTCGGCGGATTCTCCGAACGCGCCGCCCGCACGTACGAGCTGTTGAAGCGGCCGGGCACCCAGTTCGTGGTGGTCGCCGCGCCCGAGCCGGACGCGCTGCGTGAGGCGTCGTTCTTCGTAGACCGCCTCTCGAAGGACACGATGCCGCTAGCCGGTCTCATCGCCAACCGCACGCACCCGAACCTGACGTCGTTGTCGACCCCGGCGACGGCTGCCGCACTCGAGACGGTCGACGACGAGCTGACCCGGGGAGTGCTCCAGGTGCATGTCGACCGTGCGGCGACCGCAAAACGCGAACTGCATCTGCTGCAACGCTTCACGTCGTCGCATCCCAGCGTGCCGATCGTCGGCGTGCCTGCTCTTCCGTTCGAAGTCGCCGACTCCGACGCACTGCGGGCCGTTGCCGAGCAGATCGTCAGTCGAGGCTAATCCGTACCAATGAATATTGTTATATAACTCTCTTCGACGCTGAGAACTGACCAGTATCCCGCTCCCGTACTAGTACGCTGATGCGACCGCGCACAGCTGTCACCGGTACGAAAGGGGATCCATGAGCAGCCTGTTCGACCCACGAGCCCTGCTCGGCTCCGCTGTGTCCATCACCCGGACCGCGCTCAGTTGTGCCGAGTGGACCGAGGAGCAGTTCCTGGCGCTCGCCAGAGCCGGGCTCGACGCGATCGACCCCGATTCGCCCGCCGCCGACGACGGCCCCGCAGAGCGGGCCGTCAAGGCTGAAGCGCAGCGCGCCGCCCTCGAACCGGCCCCTGCGCAGCGACTCAACGAGCGGATGAACGGCCTGCTCGACCAGGCCCTCAATCAGGGCACGGCGGCCAGCAGACTCGAGCTGTTCACCCGCATCCTCGATCAACTCGTCGCCGACGAGGCGCGGATCGTCGGCGCGCTGTCCGACGGCGCGGTGTCGCCGCTGATCAACGTGATCAGCCGGACGTCCTCACGGTCGCCGGTGCTGGAGAATGCCGCGCTGATCGGCCGTACTGCGAACCTCGCACTACCCGAGATGGTCCCCGCGTACGTCACGAACCTGCTCAACCTCGGACTACTCGAAGTGGGGCCGGAGGATCCGGATCTGAAGGTCGACTACGAGGTCCTGGCGGCCGAGACCATGGTGCTCAAGGCGATCAAGTCGTCGTCCGTGGGCCCGGTCGGACCGCGCATCGAACGGCGGACCCTGCGGTTGTCGTCGCTCGGCATGGACTTGTGGGCCACCGCGATGGCAGCCGGCGACTGAGATGACAACACACGTCGTGGCCATTCAGACGTGGAGCGAGATCACCCACGACTTCGGCTTGAACTGGCTGATCTACCTGTCGATGCCGATCATCGCGGCCTTCGTCGGCTGGAGCACCAAACTCGTGGCACTCGAGATGATCTTCAAACCGATCGAATTCCGCGGCATCGGCCCCATCGGCTGGCAGGGCATCGTGCCGCGTCGGGCGGGCAAAGTCGGCGCGACCACCATCGAACTGCTGACGTCGAATCTGTTGCGGCCCGAGGAACTGCTGGAACGTTTCGACGCTCAGGAAGCGGTCGAGGCGATCAGGGAACCGCTGACGTCGGCCATTGACGAGATCACCCGCGACATCGCCGAACAGGTCCGACCGGGCCTGTGGGACAGCCTGCCGTCCGCCGCTCGGCGCGCCGTCCACTCGAGGATCCAGCAGCAGGCACCTGTCGTCGTCGAGAAGCTGCTCGACGAGATGCGAGCCGACATCCCGCGGTACCTGGATCTTCAGTACCTCGCGGTCACGACTCTCGTCCGTAACAAGGAGAAGCTCAACACGCTCCTCAAGACGGTCACGTCGGACGCGATGAGCTTCGTCCGACGGTCCGGGATCTACTTCGGCTTCGGCATCGGCCTGGTGCAGATGGTCGCGTGGGCCCTGTTCCAGAACCCGTGGATCATGCCGATCTTCGGTTTCAGCGTCGGCTTCATCAGCGACTACATCGCGTTGAACATGCTGTTCCGGCCACAGCTCCCGAAGAAGTACCTCGGCTTCATCCGCTTCCAGGGCCTGCTCCACGCACACCGCGACAAGATCACACGCGACTACGCGAAGATCCTCGCCGAGGACCTGTTCTCACCGGAGAACCTCATTCAGGGAATCCTCGAGGGCCCGGGCTCAGACAAGCTGTTCGCACTCGTCGCGCGCGAGTTGGAATCCGCGATCGACTCGCAGGTCTCAGTGGCGAAACCTCTAGTGAGCCTCACGGTCGGCACACAGAAGTATCGGGACCTCAAAGACAAGGTGGTCGCGGACGTGCTCGCACACGTACCCGACACTCTCGCCCACGCCAACGACTACACACTCACGACGATCGATCTGGAGAACACCATCGTCGAGAAGATGAGTGAACTCACCGAGGTCGAGTACGAGTCGATCATGCGCCCAGTCTTCAAGGACGACGAGCCGCTCATGATCGCGATCGGAGCGATACTCGGCGGACTGGTCGGCGAGATCCAGGTTCAGCTGATCGAACTGTTCGCGCGTCACTGACAACGAACAGGCGACAGATGCACGCGAGCCCGGCGATCTGATCGCCGGGCTCGTCACATCACATCTTGTCGGGGACCGCGCCGATCCGCTGGCGGCGGCGCTGAGCGTCGAAGAACTCCGCCCACGAGGTGACCTCGGGATGCTGGCGGAGGAGAGCGCGACGCTGCCGCTCGGTCATTCCCCCCCAGACGCCGAACTCGACGCGGTTGTCGAGGGCGTCCGCACCGCATTCCATCTGGACCGGGCAGTGCCGACAGATGGTTGCGGCTTTACGCTGGGCGGCCCCTCGAACGAAGAGGTCGTCCGGATTACCGCCGCGACAGCGCGCCTGCGATACCCAGGTAAGGCGTGTTTCCGAATCTCCGGAGGACAACGGCGCCAAAGTCATTGCGCGATCCCACCTTTCACAAACCCATCGACACGGACCGACGCTCGATCCGCGCATAAGATCTAAAGCTGAGCGTCACCCTGCATTTGTGCGCATTGTGGGGTAGCTCACGTCCATCACCCTATTGAGACGCCCATCGCAAATCAAGTCGAGAGGGCAATGCCCGGGGTAAGGAGCGGATCCCGCAGGTCGCTACCCGGGTGTACTCGACAGCACACGTATCCTGGCGACCGTGCGGAAGACAACGAACCTGGCCGGCCTCGCGGTCGCCTGCGTCATGGCGGGCGTCCTGCTGGCGGGCCTCCTGTTTCCAGTCGTCGGCGGAATCGGCGTCCTGACCAACCGAGCCGCGGCGACGATGGAGAACAGTTCCTCGGAACTGCTGAACGGCACACTGCCGGAAGTCACCACCGTGACCGACTCCACCGGCAAGCCGATCGCGCAGCTCTTCGACCAGTACCGCTACCAGGTCGGATACAACGACATCTCGCAGGACATGATCCGAGCGATCATCTCCATCGAGGATCGACGCTTCCTCGAACACGACGGCGTCGACTGGCGCGGCACCATCCGCGCAGCGCTGAAGAACTCGGCGTCGGGCGACGTGCAGCAGGGCGCGTCCACTCTCGACCAGCAGTACATCAAGAACTATCAGCTACTCGTCCTCGCCCGCACCGAGGCCGAACGGCAAGCAGCGATCGAGACCACCCCTGCCCGCAAGCTCCGCGAAGTCCGCATGGCATTGACACTCGAGCAGACGCTCATCGATCAGGCCAAACGCGACCGCGGGCTGGACGATGCCGCCGCCAAGCAGGACGCCAAGAAGCAGATCATCACTCGCTACCTCAACGTCGTTCCGTTCGGCAACAACGCCTATGGCATCGAGGCGGCCGCCCAGACCTACTTCGGCCACTCCGCAAAGGAACTGACCGTCGAACAGGCGGCGATGCTCGCGGGCATGGTCCAGTCGAGCTCGGGGCTTAATCCCTACTCCGACCCGAAGGCGACAACCGCCCGACGGAATCTGGTGCTGGACACCATGATCGACAACTTCCCTGAGCGCAAGGCAGAGCTGACGGCGGCCAAAGAGAAGCCGCTGGGCGTCCTCCCCGAACCGCGCACTCCCACCCAGGGATGCATCGCCGCCGACAACGCGGGGTTCTTCTGCGACTACGTCCTGCAGTACCTCGCGGACAACGGCATCTCGCGCCAGCAGGTGATGCGCGGCGGGTACCTGATCCGCACCACGCTCGATCCCACAGTCCAGGCGTCGGCCCTGCGCGCGGCACAGGCACAGGCCGACCCGCACACCGAGGGCATCGCAAACGTGATGAGCATCGTCCGTCCCGGCAAGCAGTCGCACGACGTCGTGTCGATGGTGTCGAGCCGAAACTACGGACTGGACGCGAAGAAGGATCAGACAGTGCAGCCGCAGCCGTTCTCCATGGTCGGCGACGGCGCGGGTTCGGTCTTCAAACTGTTCACCACCGCGGCCGCGATGGAGAAGGGCCTGGGCACCAGCGCCGTCCTTCCCGTCCCGTCCAGCGTCGCCGTCTTCGGAATGGGCAACAGCAACGGCGCCAACGGTTGCCCCGCGAACGCCTACTGCGTCAAGAACGCGGGCGCGTACGCCCCCCAGGCGTCGGTGACGCAGGCGCTCGCGACATCACCGAACACCACGTTCGTCCAGCTCCTTCAGCAGGTCGGCGTGAAGCCCGCGGTCGACATGGCCGTGCGACTCGGCATGCGGTCGTACAACTCTCCCGGAACTTCGGGCAACGGCGACCAGTCACTGGCCGACTACATCAAGAAGGGGAACTTCGGTTCGTTCACCCTCGGCCCGTTCGCAGTGAACGCGCTCGAACTGTCGAATGTGGCGGCGACGCTGGCGTCCGGCGGCACATGGTGCCCGCCGAATCCGATCGTCTCCATCCAGCAGGCCAAGCGCGACCAGTACGGCAACCGGGTGATGGACGAGAAGGGCAAACCCGCGCTGACTGCGGTCCCGTTCACCGCTCCCAAGTGCGAACAGGTGGTGGAAGCCGGGCTGGCGAACACCTTGGCCAACGCGATGGGCGAGGACGACCGCGGCATCGGCACGTCCGCACAGGCCGCACGTTCGACCGGATGGAACCTTCCGCTGTCGGGCAAGACGGGGACGACTGAGGCGCACCGTTCGGCGGCGTTCCTCGGTTTCACCAACCAGATGGCCGCGGCGTCGTACGTCTACAACGACGGCCCGACCCCCGCCGGCATCTGCACCGCGCCGCTGCGCCAGTGCTACGACGGCGACGTGTACGGCGGTTACGAACCGGCCCGCACGTGGATGAACGCGATTCTTCCGGTCGCCCAGAAGTTCGGTCCGGTCGCCATGCCACCGGTCGACCCGCAGTTCGTGGCGGGCTCCGACCGCGGCCGGATTCCACAGGTGAGCGGACTGCCGGTGAGCCAGGCGACCGCACGCCTCCAGGAAGCCGGGTTCAAGGTGAACGAACTCGAAGTCGACAGCGGGCGCCCGAAGGGCACCGTGGTGTTCACCGCGCCGTCCGACAGCGCGATGCCCGGCAGCACGGTCGCCGTCTACGTGAGCAACGGTCGCGGGACGTCGACCGGCCCGAGCGGACGCAACGGCGAGAAGATGATCGAGAAGACCGTCGAGGTCCCCGGCGTCGGGCCGGTCGTGATTGAGGTCCCCGACGAGTGAGCTAGGGCTTAGGAGGCACGCCTGGGCAGAGGGCGCGCGTATCGTGGACGGCATGCCCTCCGGTTCCGATCCCTCGTCCCGCGTGGTCCGTCTAGCCGCGGGCGCGGCAGGCGCTGCCGCCGCGGGCCTCGTCTATTCGACGGTGATCGAGCGCAACGCGTTCGCTCTGCGTCATGTGACCGCGCCGATTCTCGAACCGGGGTCGTCCCCGTTGCGGGTGCTGCACATCAGTGACATCCACATGATGCCGAATCAGCATCTCAAGCAGGCGTGGATCTCCGAGTTGGACTCGCTCGAGCCCGATCTCGTCGTCAACACCGGCGACAATCTCGCGCATCCGAATGCCGTGCCCGCGGTTGTGCAGTCGCTCGGCGGACTCCTGTCGCGACCTGGCCTGTTCGTGTTCGGGTCGAATGATTACTTCGGCCCCAAGCCGAAGAACCCGTTCAAGTACTTCAAGAAGGATCACAAGCGCACGCACGGTGAGCCGCTGCCGTGGCAGGACCTGCGTGCGGCGTTCACCGAACGCGGATGGCTGGACGCGACCCATGCGGTCCGCGAACTGGAAGTGGCCGGCGTGCGCGTCGCGTCCGCGGGCGTGGACGATCCGCACATCGAGCGCGACCGGTACGAGACGATCGCGGGTCGCCCGAACCCGCTCGCCCAGTTGCGTCTTGGACTCACCCACTCCCCCGAGCCGCGAGTGCTCGACGCGTTCGCCGACGACGGCTACGACCTCGTGCTCGCAGGCCACACGCACGGCGGCCAGCTGTGTGTGCCCGGCTACGGCGCACTGGTGACCAACTGCCACATCGACCGCTCACGGGTGAAGGGCCTGTCGCGCTGGGGCGCGTCGATGGCGCTGCATGTCAGCGCAGGCCTCGGCACGTCGCCGTACGCTCCGGCTCGGTTCAGCTGCCGCCCGGAGGCCACTCTCCTCACCCTCACCGCAGTTCCGAACGGAGGGGGCGACGTCGACATCGACCTCACGCTGCCGAGCCTGGAGGTCGTGACCAGCTGATTCCCGACCGGGCGCATTGGTAAACCTACGCTATGTTAGGTTTGCGTTACCTTTAACTCCCGGAGGGCAATCCATGAAGTTCACGAGAATGCGCACTGCTGCGACCGCCGCAGCAGTTGTACTCGCAGGCAGCCTCGCACTCAGCGCGTGCTCGACCACCGCCGACGAATCGTCCTCGTCCGGCGAAACCATCACCGTCAGCACAAACAAGGGCGACGTCGACGTCCCCGTCAACCCGACCCGCGTTGTTGCACTCGACAACACGAGTGCCGAAACGCTGAAGGCGTTCGGCGTCACGCCCGTCGCGATCCCCAAGCAGTTGTATTCGAAGCAGCACCTCAGCGAGTGGATCGACAACAGCGACATCAAGGACGTCGGCGTCCACTCGGAGCCGAAGTTCGACGTCATCGCCGACGTCCAGCCAGATCTGATCATCGGCGGCTACCGCTTCTCGAAGCACGACGCCGAGCTCAAGAAGATCGCCGACGAGTCCAACGGCGCCTTCATCGACATCGCCGCAAGCGATGACGCACCGAACGGCCGCGTCGCCGCGATGATCGCCCAGACCGAGACGCTCGGCAAGATCTTCGGCAAGGAGGATCAGGCCCAGCAGATCATCGCCGACTTCAACACCAAGCTCGACGCGGCGAAGAAGGCCACCAACGGTCAGACCGTGTTCCTGTCGATCGTCAACGGCGGCAAGATCGACAACGGTGCGAAGCGCATGAGCCCGCTCACCGAGCCACTCGACGTCAAGGACGTCTTCGCCGGCCAGGGTGGCGACCACCACCAGAACTCGGGTCTCACTCCCGAGGCGATCGCTCAGGCCAACCCTCAGTGGGTCATCGTGATGGACCGCGACGCCGCCGTCGAGCCGGAGGACGGCTCCAAGCCGCAGCCCGCTTCCGCGGTGTTCGCCGCGCAGGACGCGTTCAAGAACACCGAGTTCACGACGAAGAACCAGATCGTCTACCTCGACCCGGGCTTCTACCTGCGTGAAGGCATCCAGTGCTACGGCGAGAACTACAACACGATCGCCAAGACCATGGGCGGCCAGAAGTAGACCCGTGGTCACCACGTCTGACACCGCCTCACCGGCGACATCGATTCGGGTGTCGCCGGTGAGGCGTTTCGCCATGCCCGCGCTGATCACGACGACCGCGGCCCTCGTTGTGGGCTCGCTGATGATCGGCGAGTACCACATCACTCTCGGCGGGCTGCTCACCGGAGACAGTGAGATGTGGCGGATGTTCTTCATCTCGCGTGTCCCCCGAACCCTCGCACTGATCCTCGCAGGCATCGCCATGAGCTTCTCCGGCGTCATCATGCAGCGCCTCACACAGAACAGGTTTGTGGAACCGACCACTGCCGGGACCGCCGAATGGGCGGGCCTCGGCGTCCTGGCCTGCCTCCTCTGGATTCCGGGCGCCCCGCCGCTGGTCCGCATGCTCGTAGCCTCCGCGACGGCACTCGTCGGCACCCTGATCTTCCTCGGCATCATCAACCGCATCCGGGCACGACGATCGGCCATCGTCCCGCTCGTCGGCCTCATGCTCGGCGCCGTCGTCGCCTCGGCGTCCACCCTTCTGGCGATCCAGAACAACCTGCTTCAGGCTGTCGTCTCGTGGCGGTCCGGCGGCTTCTCCCACATCGTCCGCGGCTTCTACGAGCCGCTGTGGGCGGTCCTGGTGATCGCCGTCGCGTCATACGCACTGGCGAACTACTTCACGATCGCCGGGCTCGGCAAAGACGTCGCCACGAGCCTCGGATTGAACTACGGCGCGACCGTCGGCCTCGGCGTCGGCATGGTGGCACTCGCCTCGGGTGTCACCAGTGTGGTCGTCGGGTTCATTCCTTTCCTCGGACTGATCGTCCCGAACATGGTCAGTGCGGTCCGCGGAGACGACCTGCGGTCGAACCTGCCTGCGATCGCGCTGCTCTCCACGGTTCTCATCATCGGCTGCGACCTCATCGGGCGTGTTGTCGTCCGGCCGATGGAGATACCGACCTCCGTCGTGATGGGCGTCGTCGGCGCGGTCGTCTTCCTCGCCCTGATCTTCTCGAGGAGGACCAGTGTCGCTCTCTGACGCCACCGCCGCACCCGCTGTGACGACCGCGGCGAGTCGATTCGGTTGGAAGTCACGTCTCGCCGTCGCCGGTGTCCTCGCCGTCGCCGCCGTCTGCCTCTACTTGATGCTGCGCACTGGCGCCGACGACGTCCTGCGCTGGGACTTCCGGTTCGGGAACAGTTCGTTCCAGCGGCGTCTCCGGACCGTCGCGGCGATCCTGCTGGCCGCGTACTGCCAGGCGATCGCCACCGTGCTGTTCCACACGGTGACCCACAATCGGATCCTCACTCCGTCGATCATCGGGCTCGACTCGTTGTACGTGTTGATCCAGACGGTCGGCGTCGCTGTCGTCGGCGCCAAGTTCGTCGACAACTCCGACTCGGTGCCGCAGTTCCTGTTCCAGACGCTGACGATGGTGCTGTTCGCCGCCGTGCTCTACCGCTGGTTGTTCTCGGGACGCTTCTCCAGCCTGTTCCTGCTGCTCCTCGCCGGAGTCGTGATCGGCCTCGCGTTCCGCGCCGTGTCCGAGTTCCTGCAGCGACTGCTGTCACCGACCGACTTCGACGCGTTATCGATCAAACTCTTCGGGCGTCTCGGATCGGTCAACGTCGAACTCTTGCCCATCGCCGCCGTGATCTGCCTCGTGGTCGGAGTGATCGTCTGGCGCCGCAGACACGTGTACGACGTCGTCCTTCTGGGGCGCGAATCGGCGACGGGCCTCGGCGTCGACCACAAACGCGAACTGACCCTCGCATTGGTCCTGATCGCACTGCTCGTGTCGGTGTCGACAGCACTCGTCGGACCTCTGACGTTCTTCGGGTTCATCGTCGCGACGCTCGCCTACGAGTTCGCAGGCGACTGGCGGCACCGCGCGACACTGCCGATGGCGTTTCTCATCGGCGTCACGATGCTCGCAGCCGGGCAGTTCGTGCTGCACAACATCTTCTACGCGAGCGGTCAGCTGACCGTCCTGATCGAGTTCGTCGGCGGCATCGTGTTCCTCGCCGTCCTACTACTGAGGAAGTCATCGTGATCGAGTTCTCCGACCTCACCAAGAAGTACGCGGAAAGCACCGTCCTCGGGCCCGTGTCCGGCGAGTTCCCCCGTGGCGGCGTGACGGCTCTCGTCGGGCCCAACGGTGCGGGCAAGTCGACGCTGCTGACCATCCTCGGCAGACTCCTCGACTCGACGTCCGGCGAGGCGACGCTCGACGGTGTGCCGATCAGCAAGTACAAGACCACTGAGCTCGCACGCAGGCTCGCCATCCTCCGGCAGGAGAACTCGGTGAACGCGCGGCTCTCCGTCCGTGACCTGGTCGCCTTCGGTCGATTTCCGCACAGCAGAGGCCGTTTGACATCGGAGGACGAGGCCAAGATCGCCGACGCCATCTCTTTCCTCAATCTCGACGAGCTGGCCGATCGTTTCCTTGACGAACTGTCCGGCGGACAACGCCAGCGCGCGTATGTCGCGATGACCCTCGCCCAGGACACCGACGTGATCCTGCTCGACGAGCCGCTCAACAATCTCGACATGCGGCACCAGGTGCGAATGATGGACCAACTCCGCCGCACCGCCGACGCACTCGGCAAGACGATCATCGTCGTCGTCCACGACCTCAACTTCGCCGCCGCGTACGCCGATCGGATCGTTGTCCTTGAGAAGGGAACAATCGTCGCCTCCGGGACTCCCGACGAGATCATGGACTCCGAACTTCTGTCGGGCATCTTCGGCACGACCGTGCGGGTTCATAGCATCGAGGGCGTCCCCGTCGCGGTCTACGCGGGTCTCCCAGTGGACGACGCCGTCTCCACGTCCTGATTGAATGCCAACGTTGGCGGCGATTTCCGGTGAGAGACCGGGAATCGCCTCCAACGTTCACTGTCGACGATATGAGTGAGGCCCTGACCGGATTTCTCCGGCCAGGGCCTCAAACTGCTATCTCAACCTAGCGTCGGGGTGGCGGGATTCGAACCCACGACCTCTTCGTCCCGAACGAAGCGCGCTACCAAGCTGCGCCACACCCCGTGTGCAACCTGATACAGCCTACAACGAGCAAGCTCGAACTATTAAATCGCCTGGCCAGGGTCAGTTTTCGAGAGTGGGCAGGCCACTAGTCGTCGACCCACTGGAGAATGTCCCCCGGCTGGCATTCGAGTACCCGACAGATCGCTTCCAGGGTGGAGAACCGCACCGCCTTCGCCCGCCCGTTCTTGAGCACGGCGACGTTGGCCGGCGTGAGCCCGACGGCCTCGGCGAACTCGGCGACGCTCATCTTCCGTCGTGCAAGCTCCACGTCGAGGCGGACGACGATCGGCACGTCAGATCACCTCGTCCATGTCCGAGCGCAGCGTTGTGGCCTGTCGCAGCAGCGACCGCATCACGAGCATGAGCAGGGCCAGGACAAGGCCGCCGAGAGTGACCATCGTCAGCAGAAACGGCAGACCGGGGTCGTCCAGCGCACCGAACAGCCCCAGCGCGACGAGCAGACCCGCGGGGAGCAGCGCCGCTCCGACGATCGCCCAGACGATGGCGTCCACCCAGCGGAACGACGACTCGTCGAAGATGCGGTCGCGGCGGATCCGGCCGAGCAGCACCCAGATCGCGACGAGCACGACCTGCAGGCAGAGGAACTCGTAGGCGACGAGCACGGTGGCGGTCCACCGCTCGCCCACGGTCATCTCCCCGATGCTCTGCATGTACCGGAATTTCCCCGGAAAAGACAGGGTCTGCAACACGGTGACCCCGACGAACAGGAGAGCCAGGGCCGCCTTCGACGGCCAGTAGACAAGAGTCGTGAGTCGTTCCATGTATCGATTATCGATCGAAGGCTATCGATAGTCAATAGATCAGCAGCGTCCTCGACGCCACTGAGGGAACCCGGGTGACCACCGGAGACGCAGAGCCTCACTGGTACGAGATAAACCAGGGCTCCGGCAGCACACGGAGAGTCTGTCTCGGCGAGAACATCGGCTTGTCCTCCTTGTAGAAGTTCTTCCACCCCAGCCACACGTTCGGCGGCAGACCGTCGACGATCCGATCGTAGGTCGCACGCTTCACCGTCGGGGTGCCGTGGCCGTCCGCGTGGATGACCGTCGCGAGTTCGGGCCGCGACGTGTCGAGCAGGCTTCGATCGCCGAGCATGTCGGCGTCGAACTGGTGGAGCACGAACACCTTTTGCGGGAGATTCTCCGTGCGCACAAGATCGGCGAGCCAGTCCGCAGTCTTGTTGACCTCCGCCGGGTCGACGGCCCCGATCTGCGTCAGGTGGACCTGCGTGGGCTTGAGGCGCCACTCGGGGTCGAGAGCGAGTCCCACGTGGGGTTCCTTCAACAGGTCGCGGTACATCTTGGCCTGCGTCAGAAAGTCCATGCGCCCCGGCTGGAGGTCGAGCGTCACATAAACACCCGCCCTGCCTGCCGCGTCGATCCACGGTCGGATCACCTCTGGATCGATGATGTTCGTGTATTTGCCCTGATACCCGGGATCGGCCGACGCGACGGTCACGATGATCTCGAATGCAGGCACGACCGTCTCATCCGACAACCGCCGGTACGGCTCGGCGACCCGACGTATCCGCCGGATCGACGCGTCGATCCCTTGAGCACCCAGTGGACCGAGATCAGCCCCGCCGGGCGAGCCGTACAACGCCACCATCCGACGTCCGGGGAAGACGATCTGCCCTCCACCGGGCAGTTCCGGAACGGTGCGCGCCGCCGTGATCCTGTCACGGATGGTCTTTTCGTTCCCGAAGGCGCCGATCGCCAGGATCGGCCGGTCCGGGTCGGCCTTCAATGCGGCGACGGCCGCGCCGGATGAACGTGGATCCGCGACCGGGACACCAACAGCCGCGACGCCCGCGGCTTCTGCGGTCGCGAGTGCATCGTCCCCGCCCGCTACCAGGACCAGGCGGTCGCCGCTCGCCGCGGCGGAGGGAATCGCCTGCGTGGCCGACGCCGTGTCGGCGACGGCAACACCGACATCGGGCAGGCCGGAGCCGATTCCGATCACCT
This sequence comes from Gordonia sp. PDNC005, assembly GCF_016919385.1. Classification (NCBI taxonomy): domain Bacteria; kingdom Bacillati; phylum Actinomycetota; class Actinomycetes; order Mycobacteriales; family Gordoniaceae; genus Gordonia; species Gordonia sp. PDNC005. The sequence continues at coordinate 4,205,115 of NZ_CP070351.1, read as the reverse complement.
GGTCGACGTCGAGTCTGGACAACTCGGCAGCGACCGGCGCGGGCCCGGCGTCATCGATCTGAAACAGCGGGATCTTGTTCGACGACGCCACGTCAACCGCTTTGCGACGCTCGGAGTCGTTGGCGTTCGGGGACAGAACCACTGCAGTCGAGGACGACTCGACCAATGTCCGACTGACAAGGACGGACGGAGGAACTGATGCGTCGTCAATGACAGTCAGTGCGGGAAGGTCGGCTGACGACAGAATGCCGGGCGACGTCGGGTCGATCGTGACAGAGGACGCGACGAGCGCCGCGACGGCGAGGAGAACTCCGCCCGCGACAAACGGGCGGGATCTGAGCGCTCCCCGCTGCGAAGTCATTCCTCGTCCGACGCGTCCGCGTCGACGAAGGTGACTCGCGGCGTGGTGGCCGCTGCGTAAAGCGCCAGAGCGGCGAAAGCCAAGGCGCCGAACACGAACACGACTGTCACCGCGAGAAGGACGCCCCACATGATCATCGGGACCACGCCGTCGAGCGAATCGAGAGCGAGGGCCCCGGCACCGGACAGCACCGCGCCGAGCAGCCCCCATGCGGCACTGCGGACCTTCGGTCCGACCTCGGCCGTGTAGAAGAGTCGCTTGTAAACGGCAGTCTCGAACTCGTCGACCGCGGCGAGGCGGACCGGATCACCTGCCGCGAGGTCACGCAGCGTCAGGGCGAGCTCCGCGTCGCGCTTGAGGACCGCCGACTCTCGCTGCCGGTAGACGACAAAAGCGATGGTGGCGAACGTCGTCGCCAAGAGTCCGATACCTGTTGCGCATGCCCACGTGTTCACACTCGATCACGCTACCGGTCCGCGGGCGCGACGCGCGTCACACCCGCGGACGCACGTCACACGCGTGACGTGACGGTGCTCACGATGTTGCCGCGGGTGGCCTTCGAGTACGGGCAGAAGCCGTGCGCGGCGAGGGCGAGTTCGTTGGCCTGAGCGGTGTCGAGTCCAGGCAGGTAGACGTCGATGTCGCCGGTCAATCCGAAACCGTCGTCGGCGTCGTCTTTGCCGATGCCGACGGTCACGCGGACCTCGGTGCCCTCCGGCACCGCGACGCCCGCGTTCTTCGAGACCAGACGAAGAGCACCCATGAAGCAGGCGGCCCATCCCGCCGAGAACAGTTCCTCGGGGTTGCTACCGTCACCGTTGCCGCCCATCTCGACCGGCGGTGCGAGAGTCAGGTCGATGCGACCGGAGTCGGACACCACCTCGCCGTCACGACCGCCGCCGCGGGAAGTCGACGAAACTCGGTACACGGGCGTCACAGTCATCTGTCTCTCCTAGCTCTCGGTGTCGTCGCACGCCGATGTGCGCGGGACCGGAATCCAACCTACCCGCCACGTGCGACGCGCATGGGCCGCACGCGCATCGACGGTGGAAGCCACTGCCCCACGCTGCTCCGGAGCGTCATCAGAATCGACAGGATCAGGAAGCCGAACTGCACCCACGCCATCGCCCAGACCCACCGCGGCGACCCCGGGTAGTTGAAGAGCAGATCCGCACACACGGGCACGAACAACAGCAGGACGACGAGCGTCGACATGTACACGTTTCGCAGGTTGCGACTGTGCTTGGTGGCGATCGCCACGAGCATCGGCCACGTCAGCGCCATCAGCACCGGTATGCCGATGAGGAAGGCGGGCGGCCAGAACGCCGCCATCGACTTCGCCTTCTCCGCAGGATCGACGTCGGGCACCTTCTCCAGTCCCGGACGCAGCCTGTCGGCGAGCAGATCCGTGATGTCCGAGACGTGCGCGAACCCGTAGACCACCCACACCAGACACGCCGCACCCGCGATCAGCCAAGCGACCCGCGCGTCACGCGTGAGAGCGAGCGGCGGGACGCCGGGGTCGGTCGGCCGGGCCGGGTACCGATCGCGGTGCTCACTGTCCTTCGACTTGCGAGCGATCTCCGCCATGTCTTCGGCGTCGAGTTCGGCCTGCGTCGGAATGCGATCCGAGTCAGGCCTCTTCGAGGGGTGCTCGGGGTCGCCGTTGGGCACTGTCATGGGTCGATCGTTCCACAGACGTCAGGAACCGATCTTCAGCATCCGTGTGACAGTGCCCTGCCAGAGCACTCGGCCCGGGCCGATCATGCCGGTCAACTGCATCGGCTCGTCGAGCGGCGCGTCGCCCACCTTGCGTGTGACGATCCGCTTGCCGGTCGCGAAGCTGATGCCGACGTAGTCGACGGGGCCGAGCTGTTGCGGACCACCACGGTAGGGGCCGTACGCCAGACCGTAGATGAGTCCGTCGGCGCGCGACAGCCGGGGCAGCGTCGCCATGCGGTCGGTGCGGGTCTCCCACACCCGCTTGCACCTTCCGTCGACGACGTCGATTCGGGTCATGCCGCCGCGGAACGGCGCGGCTCCCGGCCTACTGGGTCCGGTGACCGCCATCGGCGGATACGCGAATCCATACGTGCTCGGGACGACGACGCTGTTGCCCCACGCCATCGGTGAGTTCTCGGTCCCCTGCGGGCTGGTCGTGAACGCACGCACCGAGCAGACGGGTGCACCGGTGTCACTGTTGAGAATCCAGAGCTTCGGGATCGCGGCGTTGTCGACGATGGCGACCCAGCCGTCGCCGTTCGGACCGAAGTACGTGGGTGTGGTGCCCGAACCCCATGTCAGCTGCCCCGGCCTGCGAGCTTGCCCTCTGTCGTAGGCCCGCCGCCACACAGTCTTCGGGACGCCGTCGGCGCCTGCTCGCATCTCGTAGAGCGCATGCGTCGTGAGAATTGACGCTCCAGTCCGCCTGATGCTGAGACCGTTGCCCAAGTCCTCGCCCTTGGGGAGGTGCGTCGAACCGACGCGTCCGTTCGCGTCGATCGTGCCGACCACACCGTGCGTGGTGGCGAACCACGTCCGACCCTGGAAGTCGGGGGCGAGTCCGGTCACGCCGTCGCCACGCAGGTGCCGTTTGATGTCGACACGCTTGTCGACGGTCAACTTCCATCCGCGCGAGGTCCGATGATGACCTACGTGCAGAACGGCTCCGCTGCCGTCCGCCACGACCACCCGGTTCTTCTCGTCGAGGTATCCGTACACACCGCCGAGCAGTCCGCCCTTGGTGAGCGGCAGTTTCGCGAGTACCGCCGCGGTCTTCGGATCGAAGAGGGTGACGACGGGTGTCGCCACCTGCGGCGGGCTGCCCGCGATGTACGCGGTGCAGAGGGACACCGGGTACCCGTCGGTTCCGACGAAGGTGGCCGCGCACACGCCGCCCGGAGAACTCGACGCCAGCAGTTGTGCGTTGCGGCCCGGGCCGCGAAGCGCGGTGCTGTCGGTCGACGCCGCGTCGCCGTGCATCAGCGACGTCCAGTCGGTGGCGACTCCGGGCGGACGCCCTCCGTCGGGCGCGGCCGTGGCAGTGGCGCCGACTGCTCCGAGACACAGTGCGACGGCTGAGGCGAGCGCCGCGATACGCGTGAAACCCTTCATTCGATCAGTTGATCATGTCCCGAGTTCCCGAGTCACGACTTCTCGTCAACGTGAGGAGAAGTCGGCACGGTCGTCACTACGCCGACGATCGGTCCAACGACTGAGGTCCGACGGCACAATGCCGCCGGACCTCAGTGATCAGACCGATCTTCGGACGTACTCAGTCGTTGAACGACGACAGGAGGAAGCTGGTCGCGGGGAGGAGCTTGAACACCATCGGCAGAGCGTGGTTGACGACCAACCCCGGGAAGATCGGCGGGGTGTAGTCGCGTTCGAGGTGCACATTTGCGCCCTGCGCCTTCCAGTCGCGGTACAGCTGCACCACTTGGCCGGTCGGGATCACGTCGTCGTTGATGCCTGTCGAGATCAGGACGGGCGCGTTCGGCTTGAGGCGGCCGATACGCTGGTCGTCGAGCATGGCCTTGACCTCGGGGTAGCGGCTGATGACCGACGCCAGCGACTCGCCGCTGCGGGTCCAGCCGTTGGTGCGCTGGAACCCGAAGGAGAGGCCGGTGTCGGGGATGCACTGTGTCGCGACGTCGTGCAGGACTCGCTTGCCCTGTGCGTTGGTCTCCTTCTTCAGGACGGGCGCGAGCGCCGGGTAGCGAGCCTCGAGGCCGTTAATCGCGTAGCCGATGGCGCCGGCGATGAAGGTGCCGTCGATCTTGGTGATCACCTTCGACAGATCGGCAGGCGGAGCGCCCGCGTAGGTGCCCTTGACGTTGAGTCCCGAGCCGTAGGTCGATGCGAGCTCCGCGGCCGACGCCGCAGCCCCGCCACCCTGTGAGTAGCCGGTGAAGCCGACGGGCGCGTCCTTCGGAGCGTTCGCGACCTTGAGTCCGGCGCGTGCGGCGTCGAGCATCGCGCGTCCGGATTCGAGGCGGTTGACGTACGTGTGGATGCCAGGCGTGCCGAGGCCGACGTAGTCGGTGATGACAACCCGAACACCGTTGAGCAGCATCAGATTCATCTCGAGCGCGGTGTAGTTGACCGCGAGACTCGGCTTGGTCGGGTCGATCGCGAGCGGGAAGCTCATCAGCTTCGATCCCGCACACTGGTCGCCTTGGCCGACGGTGCCGGGTCCGATGACGACTGTCGGGCGGACACCCTTGCCCTGCCAACGAGCGGTCGGCTCGACGACGGTGCCGGTGACCGCGGTCGGCTTACCGTTCTGCAGGGTCGAGGTGTACATGATCCGCGTCGCGGTGCCGGGCCACTGGTTCTTGATTCCGGGGATCTGCAGGAGCAGCGAGCTCGGCTGCGTCCGGATCAACGAGCCCGGCGTCTTGTCGAACGTGGACGGCGGAACGTAGAAGTTCCGTGCCGCGTCGGCTGCCTGCGGTGCGACCGACAGGAGGCCGGCGGCCACCATGACAGTCGCTGCGGCAGCGGTGAATGAACGAACCCGTCGGCCGCCGAAGCGACCCGTCTTCACTGAGACGTTTCCCCGAGAATTTCTCATGAGGAGCAATCTAGTGCACAACTGACCGAAACATGTAACGGGGAGTACCAGTCATGCGATATGGAGGCCCACGCCACGTTGCGAGGAACAACGAAGCCCGCGTCACCATGCGGTGACGCGGGCATCGAAGAAGGTGAGATCAGACCAGCAGTTCGGCGATCTGCACCGTGTTGAGTGCGGCGCCCTTACGCAGGTTGTCGCCCGAGACGAAGAGGGCGAGACCCTTGCCGTCCGGGGCTCCCGGATCCTGGCGGATGCGACCGACCAACGACACGTCGCCACCTGCCGCGTCGAGCGGGGTGGGCACGTCGGCCAGCTGCACGCCGGCGGCGTCGGCCAAGATGGCGCGGGCCTCATCGGGCGTGATCGCCTCGTCGAACTCGGCATTGATCGACAGCGAGTGGCCGGTGAAGACCGGCACGCGCACACAGGTGCCGCTGACGAGCAGGTCGGGCAGGCCGAGGATCTTGCGCGACTCGTTGCGGAGCTTCTGGTCCTCGTCGGTCTCGCCCGAGCCGTCGTCGACGATCGACCCGGCGAGCGCGATCACGTTGAAGGCGATCGGCGCGACGTACTTGTCCGGCTCACCGAGGTCGACTGCCTTGCCGTCGTGGACGAGCTTCTCCGCGTCGTCGATGCCCTTGCGGACCTGGCCCGCGAGTTCGGCGACGCCGGCGAGGCCACTCCCGGACACCGCCTGGTAGCTGGAGATGACCAGGCGACGCAGCCCCTTCGCGTCGTGCAACGGCTTGAGGACGGGCATCGCGGCCATGGTGGTGCAGTTGGGGTTCGCGATGATGCCCTTGGGCGGATTCTGCGCGAGTTCGCCGTTGACCTCGGAGACGACCAGCGGCACGTCCTCGTCCTTGCGCCATGCCGACGAGTTGTCGATGACGGTGACACCTGCGGCGGCGAACCGCGGCGCCTGAACCCGTGACATGGTGGCGCCCGCCGAGAACAGTGCGACGTCGAGCCCGGTGGGGTCGGCGGTCGCGGCGTCCTCGACGACGATCTCGCCGTCGCCCCACGGCAGCGTGGTCCCCGCTGAGCGCGCGGACGCGAAGAACCGGATCTCGTCGATCGGGAAGTTGCGCTCCGCGAGGATCTCGCGCATCACGGCGCCGACCTGACCGGTCGCGCCGACGACTCCTACTTTCAGGCCCATGTCAGCGACCCGTTCCCGCGTAGACGACGGCTTCCTCGTCGGTGCCGAGCTCAAATGCTTCGTGCAGCACGCGGACTGCGTTGTCGAGGTCGTCGTCGCGGACGAGGACCGAGATGCGGATCTCCGAGGTGGAGATCAGCTCGATGTTGATGCCCGCGTCACTCAACGATTCGCAGAACGTCGCAGTGACGCCGGGGTGGCTCTTCATGCCGGCGCCGACGAGCGACACCTTGCCGATGTGGTCGTCGAGGTTCACCTCGGCGAAGCCGAGCTCGTCACGGAGCTTGCCCAGTTCCTCGACGGCCAGAGCGCCGAGTTCCTTCGGGAGTGTGAAGGTGATGTCGGTCTTGCCGGTGTCGATCTTCGACACTCCCTGCAGGACCATGTCGATGTTGATCTCGGCGTCCGCGACGGCGCGGAACACCTTGGCCGCGTAGCCCGGCTTGTCTTCGATGCCGACCACGGTGACCTGAGCTTCGCTGCGATCGTGCGCAACACCGGTGAGAATGGCTTCTTCCACAGGAATGTCCTCCATCGAGCCGGACACGATGGTGCCCGTGTTGGTCGAGTACGACGAGCGCACATGTACCGGAACGTTGTAGCGGCGCGCGTATTCCACGCACCGAAGCATCAGAACCTTCGCACCGCAGGCCGCCATCTCGAGCATCTCCTCGAAAGAGATCTTGTCGAGGCGGCGTGCATTCGGCACGATGCGCGGGTCCGACGTGTAGATGCCGTCGACGTCGGTGTAGATCTCGCAGACGTCGGCTTCAAGGGCCGCGGCCAAGGCGACGGCGGTGGTGTCAGAGCCGCCGCGACCCAGGGTCGTGACGTCCTTGGTGTCCTGCGAGACACCCTGGAAGCCGGCGACGAGCACGATGGTGCCCTCGTCGAGCGCGCTCCGGACACGACCGGGAGTCACGTCGATGATCTTGGCCTTGCCGTGGCTGGACGTCGTGATGACACCGGCCTGTGAACCGGTGAACGACCGGGCCTCTTCACCGAGCGCTTCGATCGCCATCGCCAGAAGCGCGTTGGAGATTCGCTCACCGGACGTCAACAGCATGTCCATCTCGCGCTGCGGCGGGTTCGGATTGACCTGTTCCGCCAGGTCGAGCAGTTCGTCGGTGGTGTCTCCCATCGCCGAAGCGACCACGACGACGTCGTTGCCCGCGCGCTTGGTCTCCACGATCCGCTCCGCGACGCGACGAATGCGTTCGGCATCCGACACGGACGAGCCACCGTACTTCTGGACGACCAGTGCCACGTGTGCACCTTCCTCAGGTTTCTCTCGAGCTGAACTCGGATCTGTTCAATCGGTCAGTGGTCCACCCTACCGGCCTGGTGTGACCCCCGCGCAGGCTACGCACGCCTGTGTGACCTCCGCTACCTGTCCGTAGGATCGACCGCGATGACTTCCGCCCTCCACTCTCGACTCCCGACGTTCCGCTGGACCCCGGCGTGGACCGCCGTCACCGTCTACCTGGCGATCCGGGTGATCGGAGTGCTGGTGCTGGCCTGGTTCGGCGGGATCCGCGACATGGCGCTGCGGGGCCTGCTGACCAAGTGGGACGGCACGTGGATGCTCGACATCGCGGAGTTCGGGTACGACGGCGTTCCGGCGACGGGCACTGACGCCAACGGAATACACACGGCGACAACTGCCTACGCCTTCTTTCCCGGGTATCCGGGCCTGGTCGGTCTGATTTCGCAGGTGCCTTTCGTGTCGCCGTTCGCGGCCGGCCTCGTCGTCAACGTGCTGATCGGCGTGGCGGCCGCAGTCGGCATCAGCCGTCTCGGGACCGTGTGCGCGCGCCGCATGCGGCCGCAGGCCTCGGAAGCCGTGGCCCGTCGCGCCGGACTCATGTTGGTGATCTTGTTCGCGGCGGCCCCGATGGGGATCGTGCTGTCGATGACCTACACCGAGGCACTGTTCTGTGCGCTCACTGCGTGGGCGCTCGTCGGGGTCCTCGAGGAGAGGTGGCTGCTCGCAGGCTTCAGCGCTCTCGCGGTCGGACTGGTGCGACCGACGGGCATCGCCGTCGTGTTCGTGGTGATGCTCGCAGCTGTGCTCGCTCGCCACGACGGGACCCGCGCCTGGATCGCAGGTGTTCTCGCGCCTCTGGGGTACGTCGGTTATCTGTGCGTCGTGTGGGCCAAGACCGGCTCCCCCACCGGCTGGTTCACCATCCAGACGTCCGGCTGGGACACCCGGTTCGACGGCGGTCGCGCCACCGGGACCTTCCTCTACGACAACCTGACCGGTGCGGCCGACTTCGTCTCGATCGCGACCTGCCTGCTGATCATCGTGTCGTTGGTACTGCTGGCGTGGTCGTTCGCCGACCGTCTGCCGTGGCCGGTGCTCGTCTACGCGGTGCTCGTGATGTCGTCAGTTCTGCTGTCGAGCGGCCTGATGCAGTCCCGCGCCCGGCTGTTGCTGCCCGCATTCGTGATTCTCCTGCCGGTGGCGGTCCGACTGGCCGGCGCATCGCGGACCGCATTCGTCTCGTCCGCGATCGGCGCGGCACTTGCGTCCGCCTGGTTCGGCGCCTACATGCTCACGGTCTTCGAGTACGCGATCTGATCGCCATCCCCTCGAGCGGAGTCGAGACATCTCCTCACCCCGTCGAGCGGAAAGCCGACCCGTGCGAGTGAAACGAGACTAAGGGTAGAGACGCACACAACCGCATCCGGCCTGATCCGACCATCGGTACACTCGGGACACACACCGAACCGAGGAGACTCCGATGAGCACTGCGCCGATCCGCAGTGCGTCGGCAGTGTTCCGTCCCCTTCGTTCCGGTTCTCTGGTCGACCAGATCACCGACCGAATCCTCGACGCCGCGGAGTCCGGGCTCCTGCAGCCGGGTCAGCGTCTGCCCAATGAAGCCGAGTTCGCGGCGGCACTCGGAGTCTCCGCGTTGACGATCCGCGAAGCGCTGTCGCGTCTGCGTTCGGAGAAGGTCGTCGTGACCACTAGAGGACGTACCGGCGGCAGCTTCATCTCTCCGGCGCTGGCTCCGTCGACGGCCCGCGCAGAGGACCGACTCCGTGACCTGACGCGGCTCGAGATCGCAGAGATGGCCGCCCATTTCGAGGCTCTCGCCGTCGGGTGCGCGCGAGCCGCAGCTCGCCGCGCGGGCGCCGCCGACATCGTGGCACTTCGCGCCATCACGGCCATCGATCCCGATGTTTCCGACTTGTCGGTCGCGTGGCGTCAGGTCGAGACGGAGTTCATCGTCGAAGTCGCGACGATCGCACGCATCGCACGCCTCTCCCGTGCTCTGATGTCCGTGCAGTCGGAGTACGGCGTCCTCACACTCCTACCCAACGAGGACTCGGACTACCGGCACGAGGTGGCCCGGTTGCGAAACGATCTGACCGATCATCTCGAGGCACGTGACGAGTCCGCCGCAACGTCGACGATGCGTGGGCTCATCGCCGCCAACACCACGTGGCTCCTCACGAGGCGCGCTGAACTGATGTGAAGGGGGAGGTCGGAATGAGCCGATCGGCGGACCGACCGAAAGAAGTCGAGGCCATCACCGCGACCATGGACACGTTCGCCGAACGCGTCCAGGAATGGTCCGTGCAGTTGGGCCGAAAGCTCGCCTCCCATCAAGGCTCGCTGTCGGCCACCGCCGTGGATCGCATCGTCAAACCCGATGTGGAATTGATGCTCGCCGATCCGGAGGCGAACATCGCGGGAGGCGGGTTCGTGGCCGCCTCGGGGCTTCTTCCGTCGGGCGGCAGCTTCATGGCCTGGTGGCAGGGCGAGTCCGTCGATCGTGTCGACGCGCTGGCGAACCTGTCGATGACCGCCGCGAACCGTTACCTGGACGCCGACTGGTACCAGGGCCCGGTCACCACCGGACGACTCACCGTCACCGGTCCGTACATCGACATGCTGTGCACCGACGAGTTCGCGCTCACCTACACCTGCCCCGTCACCTGGCCCGGAGCGCCGACGACCACTTCCGTCGCGGGCATCGACGTGACCGTCGCCGACCTGGAGAAGATCCTCTACCGCGAACTCGCCGCTCTCGGTCCGGACGCCGCACTGATCAACGCCGAAGGACGCGCGATCGTCACCGCGTCACCATCCGAACTCCCGGGTGATTTCGTCAACACCGACCGCACGACGTGGCCGCTGAGTCACGGACTCGCGGTGGTCGTCTGACTGTCACCCCAGAAATGGATCACTCGCGCCCGGGAGGGGTGGTCACCGGGCGCGAGTGAATTCTTGGGGCAGCTCAGCGGGCGGTCGCCTGCTGACCGGAGAGCCGCTGCGCCAACCAGATCGGGATCACCGAGACGACGATCAGGACCACTGCGACCACATTGACGATCGGCGCCTGGATCGGGCGGAAGAGATTCTGCAGAATCCACACGGGCAACGTCTGTTCGCCGGAGCCGAGCGTGAACGTGGTGACGATGATCTCGTCGAAGCTCAGCGCGAACGAGAGCAGACCACCGGCGAGAAGCGCGGAACGCAATTGCGGCAGGGTCACGTTCCAGAACGTCTGAAAGACGCCCGCACCGAGGTCGGCCGAGGCCTCCTCCAACCGCGAACTCATCTGCTGAAGACGGGCCTGCGCGTTGTTCAACACAGTGACCATGCAGAACGTGGCGTGGGCGACGATGACCGTCCACATCGACAGCGGCACGCCGAGGACCGTGGTGAACAGGTTGTTCAACGCGATGCCGGTGACGATGCCGGGAAGAGCGATCGGCAGGATCGCCAGCAGATTCACCGAGCTCTTGCCGAAGAACGAGTACCGCTGCAGTGCCATGGCGAGCAGGGTTCCGAGAACGAGTGCGATCGCCGTCGAGACCAGCGCCACCTTCACCGACACCACCACGGCGTCGAGCACGGCCTGGTTCTGTGCGGCGCGCTTCCACCATTCGAGAGTGAAGCCGGTGGGCGGCCAGCCGAACGCCTTGTCGGCGTTGAACGAGTTGATCAGGACGAGCCCGAGCGGGACGTAGATGAACGCGAGGACGAGTGAGGTGAGGACACCGAGTACCCAGCGGGCAGACGTGGACAGTCTCATATCGATCAGCTCCTGCTAGACGTTCTTCAGTGCGCCGGTGCGACGGACCAGCAGCAGATAGGCGAAGACGATGACGATCGGCACGAGCGACACTGCGGCCGCGAGTGGGAGGTTGTTGGCGCCGCCGACGTTGGCGTACACGACGTTGCCCAACATCTGAGTGGTGCCGCCGACGATCTGGACGGTGATGTAGTCGCCGAGCGACAGGGAGAAGGTGAAGATGGTGCCTGCGATGATCGCCGGCTTGAGCAGCGGCAGGATCACCCAGCGGATCGTCGACCCCGGCTTGGCCCCGAGGTCGCCGGACGCTTCGAGAAGCGAACCGGGGATGCGTTCGAATCCGGCGTGGATCGGCAGGATCATGTACGGAAGCCACACGTACGACAGCGTGATGACAACGGCGGTCAGGCTGTAGCCGGGGCTGTCGATTCCGAGCGGCTTCGCGAGCCAGGAGAACAGCCCGCCGTCGGCGAGGATGTTGCGCCAGGCGTACACCTTCACGAGATAACTCGCCCACAGCGGCATCAGCACGGCGGCGACCAGCAGTTTCTGCCATCGCTGCGGTGCGACCTTCGCGATGAAGAACGCGATCGGGAGAGCCAGGATCACATCGATGACCGTCACTGCGAGGGCGACGAACACCGTGCGCAGCGCGACCTTCTGATAGATCGACTCGGTGAGGACCGCTTTGATGTTGTCGAACGTCCACTCCTGCGAGATCGCTCCGGTGAACGTGTCGACCGTCCACAGCGACGTCACCAGCAGCAGGATCAGCGCGAGCACGTAGATCAGTGCGAGCCAGCCGGTCGGCAGGATCAGGAGCCCGGCCAGACGCAGCCGCGGCATGCGGTTCAGCAGCGCCGACAGCGGTCGTGACCGCACCGGTGCCTCCGTGTGTGAGGTGGTAGTCATCGAGAAGTCCTCAGTTGAAAGTCAGTGGTGGCGATGAAGCGCCGTGGAGACGGTGACCGCGCAGCGCGAGGACTGCGCGGTCACCGGTCGAGTCAGCCCTTGATTTCGAGCCAGGCCTTCGTCCACTCGGAGTAGTCGATGCACTTCACATCGGTGCGTCCGTCGAGGCACTTGGCGACAGGCGTGGTCCAGTACCAGATCTTCGACGCGTAGTCGGCGTCACCGGAGTGGTAGGTGTCGCAGTGCTTCTTGTCGGTCGTCAGCTCACACGCCTTGGGGTTGGCGGGCGATTCGCCGAAGTACTCGGCGACCTGTGCGTTGGCCTTCGGAGACACGATGTAGTCGAGCCACTTGTAGGCGCAGTTCTTCCGCTCCGACTTCGAACTGACCATCCAGGTGTCCGACCAACCTGTGGCACCTTCGGACGGCAACACAGTCTCGACCGGAGTGTTGTTGCCCTTGGCGATGTTCGCACCGACCTGCCAGGTGGTGCCGACAACGCTGGAGCCGTTGCCGAATGCCTGGACCGACTTGGTGATGTCACTCCAGTACTCGCCGACGTTGGGGCGCTGCTCTTTGAGGAGCGCGACGGCCGCGTCGAACTGGGTCTGATCGAGTGCGTACGGGTTCTTGATGCCGAGTTCGGGCTTGTGCGCCATCAAGTACATCGCGGCATCGGCGATGTAGATGGGCGAGTCGTACGCGGTCACCTTGCCCTTGTGCTTCGGAGCGTCCTCGAACACCGCCTTCCACGATGTGGGCGCGGGCTGGACGATGTCGGTCCGGTACATCAGCAGATTGGCGCCCCAACCGTGCGGAACACCGTAGTTCACGCCGTCGACGGTGTTCCAGGGCTTGTTCTTGAGGAACGGGAACACGTCCTTGTAATTCGTCAGGAGGTCTGTGTTGATCGGGTCCACGTCGCCGCCCTCGATGAGACGCAGGGACGCGTCACCGGAGGCCGAGACCACGTCGTACTGTCCCGACCGCATCAGCGTGAGCGCCTCGTCGGATGTTCCGAAGGGCTTGAACTCGACCATGCAGCCGGTCTGCTCTTCGAACGGCTTGACCCAGTTGGCGTTCGGATCGTTGCTGCCGTCCTCGACGTAGCCGGGCCACGCGAGAATCGAGACCTTCCCTTCACCGTCACCGAGCGCCGTCATCTTGTCGGTCGACCGGCCGGAGCCGCCATCGGCTCCACACGCGGCGACCGTCACGGCCAGCGCAGCGGCAGCGCTCGCCACCGCGAGTGCCTTCTTGCTGAACTTCATGATGTTCCTTTCGATTTGGAGAAATTCGGTGCGGTCGCGATCACGCCGCGGTCTGGGGCAGCCAGACGACATCGGCGTCGGACCACGACACCGTCACGGCCTGACCTGGTTCGATGCCGTCTCCGCCGCCCGGATGCAGCGCCACGATCTCCGTGCCGTCATCGAGTCGTACGGTGACGTGGGTGGTGGCGCCGAGATACGCCACCGACGTCACCTCGCCGGAGCCCGAGCTTCGGTCAGCACCGGGCAGCTCACCGAAGGCGATCTGTTCTGGACGCAGCGTGAACTCCGTGTCCCGGCCGTACCGCCTCGTCGCGGCTTGCGCGGTGAACAGGTTCGACGTCCCGACGAAGTCGGCGACGAATCGACTGTTCGGGCGCGTGTACAGCCCACGCGGAGTGTCGACCTGCTGCAGCGCGCCGTTGTTGAACACGCCGACGCGGTCGCTCATCGTGAGCGCCTCTTCCTGGTCGTGGGTCACGAAGATGAAGGTGATTCCGACGGAGCGCTGCAGTTCCTTGAGCTCCACCTGCATCTCGCGCCGGAGTTTGAGGTCGAGCGCTCCGAGCGGTTCGTCGAGGAGGAGCACTCGTGGTTCGACGACAAGCGCTCGTGCGATGGCGACGCGCTGCCGCTGACCGCCGGACAGCTGTTCGGGCTTACGGTCGGCGAGCTTGCCCAGCTGCACGCGGTCGAGGGCCGCGCGGGCGCGTTCGCGTCGTTCCGCGCGGCCGACCTTCCGCACCCGTAGCCCGTAGGCGACGTTGTCCAGCACGTTCATGTGGGGGAAGAGCGCGTAGTCCTGGAACACCGTGTTGACGTTCCGCTCGAACGGGGCTTTGTCGGTCACGTCCTCGCCGTGGAGCTCGATGGTCCCCGACGTCGGCAGTTCGAATCCGCCGATGAGTCGCAGCACTGTTGTCTTGCCCGAGCCCGACGGTCCGAGCATCGAGAAGAACTCCCCGTCACGGATGTCGAGGTCGAGGTCGTCGACGGCGGTCATGTCGCCGAACTTCTTGCAGACCTGACGTAGGCGGACTGCCACCTTCGTCTCCGGCTTCTCGTCGTTCATCGCCCACTCCCTCATGTCGCTCGTGGATCACATTCGATGGGTTGATGTGATCTGAATCATGCGAGAAAACATATAACACTAGAGGCTTTATTGAAAGACTTTTCTGTGAGCAAGTTGAGAGATGGATTTCGGAAGGCGGGCACGTACCCTTGGACCTGGCGTTCTTCCGCAACCCGGAGTCTTGCCGCCTAACCGTCTCCCGCGACCCGGAAGAGAACTCGCATGTCTGCGCCCGCCGCCGGTCAGGCCGCCACCCGTCGTACGTGGTTCGGCCTCATCGTTCTGCAGCTACCCGTACTGCTCGTCTCGATGGACTTCTCAGTCCTCTACCTCGCCATGCCGACGATCATCGACTCGGTGGGACCGTCTGCGACACAACAACTCTGGATCCTCGACATCTACGGATTCATGATCGCCGGCTTGCTGATCACGATGGGCAACATCGGCGACCGCATCGGCCGACGACGCATCCTTCTCGCAGGCGCCGCAGTGTTCGGCATCGCCTCGGTGATGGCCGCGTTCGCCCCCAGCGCCGGATTCCTCATCGCGGCCCGCGCCCTCATGGGCATCGGCGGAGCCACCCTCATGCCGGCCAGCCTCTCCCTGATCGCCAACATGTTCCCGCTCGCTGGGCAACGCGCACGTGCGATCGGCGTGTGGACCGCGGCGTTTGCGGGCGGCGCCGCGATCGGCCCCGTGATCGGCGGTGTGCTCCTGCACCACTACTGGTGGGGAGTGGTGTTCCTCATCAATGTCCCGGTGCTGGCAGTGCTGTTCGTGGCGGCGCCATCTCTGCTGCCCGAGTTCCGCGCCGATCACACCGAACCGTTCGACTTCATCGGCGTCGCGCTGTCCCTGCTCGGCATCCTTCCCGCCGTCTACGCGGTCAAGGCGCTCGCCGCCGAGGGCGTCTCCGCGCCGACGATCGGGGCGGGAGTGTTCGGCATCGTGATGCTCGTCGCCTTCCTCGTCCACGAGAACCGGGCCCCGTCCCCGCTGCTCACCCTCAGCCTCTTCAAGAACACGACGATCAGCGCGTCCCTCGCCATCGCACTCGTCGGCATGATGACGCAAGGCGGACTGGCCTACCTGACCAACCTCTACCTGCAGTCCGTCCTCGGCTTCGACGTCCTGGAGGCCGCCCTGGCGGGCATCCCGATGGCCATCACCGTGGCGTTCTTCTCGGTGTACGCGGACCGGCTGACCAGAAAGGTCGGGGTTCGCATCGCACTCGCCGGGTCGGTCCTGATCGCAGCCGTCGCCACCATCGGACTGGTCGCACTCACCGAGACGAGCGACCTGTGGATCTTCCTGGTCCTCACGGCTCTCGCCGGCGTCGGATTCGGCATCCAGTTCTCGCTTGTCACCGATGTGGTCGTCGGTTCGGCCCCGCCGGAGAAATCCGGCGCGGCGTCCGGGCTCTCCGAGACCAGTTTCGAGCTCGGAACTGCACTGGGACTGGCTCTGCTCGGTTCCCTCGCGACCGCGGTATTCCTGTCGAAAGACGACGGACACGGGTTCTCCGACTCCCTCGGCGAGACGCTTCACATCCACGGAACAACAGGTCCCGCGGCCGATGCGGCGCGAGCCGCGTTCGTCGACGGCCTGCACGTTGCCGCAATCGCCGGTGGATTACTGCTCGCCGCACTCTCAGTGGTCGTCATGGTGGTCATGCGCGGATCCATCCGCATTCAGCACGGCGTCCACTGACCGACGCGGGCGGCCGATTCCCGAGTGCTATCCTGGCGACATGCAGCGTGCACTCCTTCTCGGTTGCCGCGGCGGGGTCTGATCCGACCGGCCCTCCGTCGCGGGGCCTCTTCACGCGCCGGTCAACCCCATCCTTATTTCAGTAGGAGATTGACCGAAAATGGCACCAGCTGACGCCTTCACTTCCGGACCGAGCCGTATCGTCGAGCCGTCCGGCCCCATCCCAGACGGCCAGCCGAGCTGGAATCCGCAGCGCAATTCCGCGATGCCCGTCCACCGCTACCGCAGTTTCGCCGACGAGGTGGAGCAGATCTCACTGCCCGACCGCACCTGGCCCGACAAGGTGATCGACCGCGCCCCGATGTGGTGTGCCGTCGACCTGCGCGATGGCAACCAGGCGCTGATCGATCCGATGAGCCCGGCACGAAAGCGCCGCATGTTCGATCTCCTGGTCCGGATGGGCTACAAGGAGATCGAGGTAGGTTTCCCGTCGGCCAGCCAGACGGACTTCGACTTCGTCCGCGAGATCATCGAAGACGGCGCGATCCCCGATGACGTCACCATCCAGGTGCTGACCCAGGCGCGCGGCGAACTGATCACCCGCACCTACGAGGCCTGCGCCGGTGCGCAGAACGTGATCGTTCACTTCTACAACTCCACGTCGGTGCTGCAGCGTCGTGTGGTGTTCCGCGCCGACAAGGAGGCGATCACCAAGATCGCCACCGACGCCGCGACCCTCTGCCTGGAGGAGGAGAAGAAGTACCCGGACACCAACTGGCGGTACGAGTACTCCCCGGAGAGCTACACCGGCACCGAGTTGAGCTACGCCAAGGAAGTGTGCGACGCCGTTTCCGCCGTCATCAAGCCCACCCCGACCAAGCCGCTGATCATCAACCTGCCTGCGACCGTCGAGATGGCGACGCCGAACGTGTACGCCGACTCCATCGAGTGGATGAGCCGCAACCTGGAGCGTCGCGACTCGATCATCCTGAGTCTGCATCCCCACAACGACCGCGGTGAAGGTGTCGCCGCCGCCGAGCTGGGATACGCGGCAGGCGCCGACCGCATCGAGGGGTGCCTGTTCGGCAACGGTGAGCGCACCGGCAACGTGTGCCTGGTGACGCTGGGCATGAACATGTTCAGCCGCGGTGTCGACCCGCAGATCAACTTCGCCGACATCGACGAGATCCGTCGCACCGTCGAGTACTGCAACCAGTTGAACGTCCCCGAGCGTCACCCGTACGGCGGCGACCTCGTCTACACGGCGTTCTCCGGCAGCCACCAGGACGCCATCAACAAGGGCCTCGATCAGATGAAGATCGACGCCGACGCGCAGGACAAGGACATCGACGACATCCTGTGGCAGGTCCCCTACCTGCCGATCGACCCCAAGGACGTCGGCCGGAATTACGAAGCGGTCATCCGTGTGAACAGCCAGTCCGGCAAGGGCGGCGTCGCCTACATCATGAAGGCCGACCACGGTATGGACATGCCTCGTCGCCTGCAGATCGAGTTCAGCCGAGAGATCCAGAAGATCACCGACGGCGAAGGCGGCGAGGTCAACGCCAAGGCCATGTGGGACGTGTTCTCGCAGGAGTACCTGGAGCCGGTCACTCCGCTCGAGCGCATCCGGCAGCGCGTCGACGCCGCAGAGGAGGACGGCGGCGAAGACCAGATCTCGGCGATCGTCAAGGTCGACGGCGTGGAGAAGGAGATCGTCGGCGCAGGCAACGGCCCGCTCGCCGCGTTCGTCCACGCGATCTCGACAGTCGGGTACGACGTCCGCGTGCTCGACTACTCCGAGCACGCGCTGACGGCGGGCGACGACGCCAACGCCGTCTGCTACGTGGAAGCCGAGGTCGACGGCGAGATCGTGTGGGGCGTCGGCATCGCGCCGTCTATCACCACCGCGAGCCTCCGCGCAGTCGTGTCTGCGGTGAACCGCGCACACCGCTCCGCGGCTCCCGCAGAGGAAGCCGCCGAGGGCGCCCGCACCTGGGCTCCGTAGCCCGAATCGCGATCTACCGCGCGGCCCCCGCTTCAGAGCGGCGCAAAGCGCAGGAAACGCATGCACCCCCGCTCGTCGAGCGGGGGTGCATGCGTTGGTCGATCAGAAGATCGAGCGGATCACGTCGGCCGCGCCCATGCTGAGGCTGCCGAAGTCGAGCGAACCGTTGCCGCCGTCGGTACCTCCGTCACCGTCGACCTTCACGATCTTCGGCCCCGAGATGGAGCCCGAGTATCCGTCTGTGCCGCTGTACGTCGCCGTGACGGTGTGATTCCCGCCGGCGGCGAACGTGTGCTGCAGAGTCGCCTCACCGTTCACGACGGTCACCGGACCGCCGACGTCAGTGCCGTCGACCTGGAAGCGCACAGTTCCGCCGTTCACGCTCGACGGCGTCAGAGCGGCCTTGAGCTCCACCGCGACGCCCTTCTGAGCGGTCGACGGCGCCGACACCGTGAGGGTCGTCGACTCGTCCCCCGGATCCGGTGCGGAGACGACGATCGTCTTTGCCGCCGATGTGGAGCCGTTGTACCCGGCTGCACCGGAGTAGACGGCGGTCACCTGGCGGCTGCCCACTGTGGTGAAGGTGTGCTGGATGGACGCGTTGCCACCGGTCACCGCTGCGGGTGAACCGACGTCGGTGCCGTCGACCTTGAACTGCACGGTGCCGCCGTTCGGAGTCGGGGACACCGACGCCGACAACGTCACCGCGTCGCCGGTGATCGCCGCACCCGGTGAGGTGACAGTCGTCGTCGTGTCCTCATCGGTCGGGGCCGGATCGTTGACCGTGACCGCCTTGGCCGCCGATGTGGAGCCGTTGAAGCCTGCCGCTCCCGAGAACACTGCGGTCACCTCGCGGCTGCCGTTGGCGGTGAAGGTGTGCTGGATGGACGCAGTGCCGCCGGTCACCGCCGCGGGCGAACCGACGTCGGTCCCGTCGACCTTGAACTGCACCGTGCCGCCACCCGGATTCGGAGCGACCGTCGCCGACAGCGTCACCGCGTCCCCCTTGGTCGCAGACGACGGAGCCGACACCGTTGTGGTGGTGTCCTCGTCGATCGGCGTCGGATCACTGACCGTGACCGTCTTGGCCGTCGAGGTGGACGCGCCGAAACCGGTCGACCCCGAGAACACCGCGGTCACCTGATGAGCGCCGGCCGATGCGAACGTGTGCTGGATCGACGCGCTACCCGCAGTGACCGTCTTCGGAGTGCCGACGGCATCGCCGTCGACCTTGAACTGCACCGTGCCGCCGAGCGGAGCCGGAGACACCGACGCCGAGAGCGTCACCGCGTCACCCGCGGTCGCCGTCCCCGGTGCCGTCACGGTCGTTGTCGTGTCGATGTCGATCGGTGTCGGATCGGAGACTGTCACCGTCTTAGCCGACGATGTCGAGCCGTTGAAACCCGATGCACCCGAGAACACCGCCGTGACCTGGCGGCTGCCGGTGGTGTTGAAGGTGTGCTGGATCGAGGCCGTTCCGTTCGACGCCGACACCGGCGCCCCCACGTCATTGCCGTCGACCTTGAACTGGACAGTTCCGCCGCCGGGGTTGGGCGCGACAGTCGCCGAGAGCGTCACCTCGTCGCCCTTGGTCGCGGTTCCCGGAGCCGACACCGTGGTCGTCGTGTCCTCGTCGACCGGTGCTGCCGATTCGATGTTGATGGTCGCGAGCGGACCCGCACCCGAGTTCAAGGCACCACCGTCGGTGTCCCGAGGAGAACAGCGAGTCGGCGCCCACTGCGTTCCCAGGAATGAAGCCTTGGCCAGCTGGGTGTTGTAGTTCGCGTGATCCCCCTGATTTCCGGCGTTGCCGGAAGTACGGATCTTGGGCTGGATGCTCCCGGACTGGCCCGCCTTCAACGTCACCTTGATCGCGGGCAGACGGAACCAGGTCTCGCCGCCGCTGTTGGTCGAACCGTCGAGGTTCTTCTTCGTCTTCGCTACGAGGATGCCGCCCTCAGAGTTCGTGCTCGCCGACGGACCATTGCCGATCACCTGGTTGTCGCCGGACAGGCGGATGACGGTGCCACCGGCGTCGACGTTTCCGCTCGTGTTCACGCGCAGGACGTTCGGCGCCACGCCCGACAGACCGACACCGGTGCCCGCTACTACTTCGGAACTGACGTAAGTCGCGTTGTCCGGAATCTCATAGTCGAACTTGATTCGTGACAGGTTCGTTGTGGTTGCACCAGAATCCTTGTCCGGGTACGACGAAGCGCTCGGCTGAATCGTGTACGAGAACGTCTCTCCCGGAGTCACGGACTCCGGGGCGTCGATAGTCATCGTTGTATTCGTGATGCGCTTCTGGTCGCCGATCACCGAGCCTGCAATACAGGAGTTCTTAAACGATGCGGTGCTCGTGGCCGCAGACGCGGGCACCGCGCCCAACGTGCCCGCGAGCAACGCCGCGCCGCCCACCAGGGCGACGGCACGACTGGTTGTCAGTCTCATGGAGGTCCTTCGTTCAGTTCGCAGAGAGATCGATTCCTACATGTATGACACCGATCACAAATCACGCCCAGCAGATCTCCTGGTACGGCACAGAACCGCGACTCCGCCATCGATTCGTGTCCACGAATCGATGGCGAACGTCGTTTTCGGGACAGCGCGTACGGCACAGTTGAGACGTGATGATCTCCAAGCCGATCGCCGACGGTATTCGCGAAGGCAGGATCACCTGCCAGTTCCGCAGGTGGGACGAACCGCGGGTGAAGGTCGGATCCACGCAGGTCACGTCGGCGGGATTGGTCCGCTTCACCCGAGTGGCCCGGGTGAGCGACGTCGAGCGCATCTCAGACCGGTCTGCGCGCGCCGCCGGGATGAAGGACGCCGCCGCCCTGCGGAAGGCGCTTGCCCCGAAGCCCAACCGCAAACCGTCTCCGCGTGGATCAAAAGGCGGCGACACGATCTACCGGGTGACGCTCGAATGGGCCGGCGAGGATCCCCGGCTCGCTCTCCGCGAGCAGATCCCATCCGATGTCGAACTCGACGACATCACCGCCCGTCTCGCACGGCTCGACAAGCGCGAGACCGGCCCGTGGACCCGGGAGATCCTCGAATGGATCCGCGACAACCCGCGAGTGGTGTCCAAGGAGCTCGCAGCGCTGCGTCAGGTCGAGTTGCTTCCGATGAAAGTCGACATCCGCAAGCTCAAGGCGCTCGGGCTCACCATCAGCCACGACGTCGGATACGAACTCTCACCGCGTGGCGCGGCGTATCTGGCACATCTCGACTCCGCTCGATGAGCCGGGACGACTCCGCTCTCCCGTGCTCCTTGAGCAAGGAAGATCAGCGCTCGGCGAGATAGAGGGCCCTGGCTTCACGGGCGTTGCGGCCCCTCAACTCGTGCAAGACGGCGGGCGGGATCTCGATGAACTCATAGTCTGCGTCGAGGCCGCCCATGGCGACGGCGATCCACCTCGCATCGTCCACCTGCATCGTGACCAACGCACCGTCGGCATGGGCGGCGACCTCGGCGTGACGGCCGATCCGCGACCGGACGAGATCGGCGTCTGTGTGCACCAGGAGTCGGACGACGTGCTGATCGCGCCCCGCTCGCAAGCTGTTCCGCACGTACGCCGCCGCATCCCCGCCGGGGACGGTCCTCGGACCGAAACGACGCTTCTCCGGTTTGGCGTCGGCGAGTCTGTCCAGCCGGAAGGTGCGCCAGTCGAGACGGTCGAGGTCGTACGCGAGCAGGTACCAGCGTCGTCCCACCGGGACCAGACGTAGCGGCTCTACACGGCGACGTCCGGGCACCCGCCCGTCGCGAGCCGCAGGCGCGTAGTCGAACGTGAGTTCCGTCGAGTCACGGCATGCGAGGGCCACCGTGGTCAGAGCCTCCGCATCGAGTACCGGGGCTTCCGCTTCGCCGGGCAATGTCACGCTCATCGCGCGGACGGCATCGGCACGCCGTCGAAGTTTGGGTGGCAGCACCTGCATGACTTTCGCCAACGCGCGGACCGACGCCTCCGCCAATCCTGCTGCAGGGCCTGATGCCGCACTACGCAGCGCCGCAACGATCGCGACGGCCTCCCCCTCGTCCACCACCAACGGCGGCAGCGAGCCACCCGGCGCAAGCTGATAGCCACCACCTGCGCCGCGTACCGACTCGACCGGGTAACCGAGTTCACGGAGGCGTTCGACGTCGCGACGAACAGTCCGCTCGGTGGTGTCGAGTCGATCGGCGAGTTCCGCTGCCGCCCACAGCCGATGTGCTTGCAGAAGCGCAAGCAGCTTCAGAGTTCGCGTCGTCGTGTCGGCCATACAGTGATCCTCACTCCGATAGCGGACAGAAAATGACCGGAATTATTCTCGATCTTACCGGACAGTTCCTGTCCACATTGCTTCGTAACGTCGTCGGTGACCGAAAGACCACTCACCGGCAGGAGCACCTCGTGAGCACCACCCTAGACACCCCGGCGCCCAGCGCGTCGACCCTTGATTCCGGCCCGAGCATCGGTGGGCGAGCGCGCACGATCGCCCTCGTCTGCCTGCTCGCCGCGTCGTTCATGGAGCTCATGGACGCGACCATCGTGAACGTCGCGCTCCACACTCTGCAGGAAGACCTCGGGGCCTCCCCCGCCGCTCTGCAGTGGATCGTCGCAGGCTATCCGCTCGCCTATGCGATCGGACTGATTCTCGGTGCACGGCTGGGTGACCGCTACGGCAGGCGTCGCCTGTTCATACTCGGGCTCGTCGCTTTCGGCGCGGCGTCCCTCGCCTGTGGCCTCGCCGCGGACCCGACCCAGCTCGTCACGTTCCGCCTCATCCAGGGCGCCGCTGCCGCGTTGATGGTTCCGCAGGTCCTGACCAACATCCAGGTCCTCTACCCGCCGGCCGAACGCGGCCGCGCCATGGGGCTGTTCACGTCGGTCATCGGTGTCGCCGCAGTCACCGGACCGGTATTGGGCGCAGTGATCACCAACAGCGACTGGTTCGACCTCTCATGGCGTCCCGCATTCCTGATCAACGTTCCGATCGCCGTCATCGCGGTGATCGCTGCTCGAATCTTCATCCCGGAGACTCACGCCGACCGTCCGGCGCCGATCACCCTCGGCTCTGTCGCACTGCTCGGAGGCTCGCTCGCCGCGATCATGGCTCCGATCACCCTCGGACCTGAGAACGACTGGCCCGCATGGGGATTCATCCTGATCGCGCTCGGCGCGGTGGGACTGGCCCTGTTCGGCGCTCGTCAGGTCGCCGCTGAACGTGCGGGCTCCGTGCCCATGGTCCCGCCGTCGGTGTTCGGCACGGTCTCGTTCCGCTCCGGGCTCGCCGCATTCGCAGCGCTGTCGATCCCGACCGGCGGCTACTTCCTGGTGCAGTCCCTGCACGTCCAGTTGTCTCAGGGCTGGTCCGTGCTGCACACCGGCCTCATGTGGATCCCGTTCTCGTTCGCCGTCCCGATCGCCGCAGGCCTCTCGGCCACCGTGCTCGCCGCCAAGTTCGGCAAACACGTCCTCCAGGCCGGCGCGGCCGTACTGATCACCGGCATGACTTCGATGATCGTCGCCAACGGCTCCGCCCACCCCGGAATCTGGTTCGCGGTTGCTCTGACCGTCGCAGGTCTCGGCTTCGGACTGATCGTCGGTGCGGCAGGGCTGCTCGTCCTCAACGATGTCCCCGTCGAGCAGGCGGGCGCCGCCTCCGGCGTGTTCAACACCGTCCAGGCATTGACGGTGGCGATGGGCGCCGCAGTGATCGGCACCGTGTACAGCACGGTGTCGGAGTCGTCCGGTTTCGACGACGCCTACCGCATCGCGATGTGGATCATGATCGGCCTCGTCGCCTTCGGCGCCGTGATCGCGCAAGCCATGCCGAAAGTGAAGATCACCATCTGAGCACTACAAAGATCGCCTGTCTCATCGGTCTACGAGGGCATATCGCCCTCGTAGACCGATGAGACGGGCGATCCTAGGCGGTCAGGCCGCCGCGTCCATCGCCGCCGCGGCAGCGGCGGCCATCGCAGCGACCACGTCGCGGGCGGTCGGGCTGATGAGGCCCATGTTCGCAAACCCGTGGATCATTCCGCCTGCGCGGTTCACCGTCACGTCGACGCCCGCCCTCTCAAGTGCCGCAGCGTAATCGAGGCCTTCGTCGCGCAGCGGATCGAAGCCCGCGACCACAACGTACGCCGGTGGGAGTCCTGCCAGCTCGCCCTTCAGCGGCGAGGCCCGCGGATCTTCCACGTCGTCTCGCGACGGAAGGTACGTGTTGATGAAGAACTCCATGTCTGCCTCGGTGAGGAACAGGCCTTCGGAGAACTCCTTGATGGACCCGCGCTTGGTCGACACGTCGGTCACGGGGTATATGAGGAGTTGGAGGCAGGGCTGCACCGCGTCGTCGCGCACCTGCTGCGCGACGACAGCACTCAGGTTGCCGCCTGCCGAGTCGCCCGCGACAACGATGCGGCGAGGGTCGAGCCCCCACGTCGGCGCCTGTTCGACGGCGTAGCGGAAGGCCGCGACCGAGTCGTCCACAGCTGCGGGGAATTGATGCTCCGGCGCGAGGCGATAATCGACGGACAAGACGTCGGCGCCCGACGCGACTGCCAACGCCCGGACAAGCGAGTCGTGACTGGCCCGGCTGCCCACGACGAACCCTCCGCCATGAAGGAAGACGATCAGACCGCGGGCACCGGACTCACTGACGCGGTATCGCGTCGCGGGAATCGGACCGTCCGCGGACGGAATGATCAGATCCTCTTCGATCGCGAAAGGCGGGAACGTCTGCGCCATCGACGCCGACGTCTGGTCGAGAATCGTTCGCGACTGCGCGACGTCACCGTTCAGCAGCGCCGCACCCGGAAGGTGCCGTGAGGCTGCCGCGATGACGGACATCTCGGGAGCGAGGCTCTCGCCGTCGGAATTGGTTCGTGTGGCCCGGGCGAGCGCGGCGAGCACACCACGCGGAAGCAGGCCGAGAGCCTTCATCGCCGGGCGCTGGGCGCGTGCTTGCAGGGACAGGCGGACTGACGTTGCGCGGCTCACAGTTGCCGAACCTATCACCAACCATTGTCACTATGCGTCGTCGGTCACTCCGGCGAGACGGTCCATGTCCTCCAGAGACCGGCCTTTCGTCTCCGGTACGAACTTGGCGACGAAGAGGAACGACAAGAATGCGAACGCCGCGTACATGAAGTAGCCGAAGGTCAGACTGAAGTCCTTGATCGCCGGGAACGTCATCGTGATCACCCAGTTCGCAGCCCATTGGCCTGCAGCGGCGACCGACAACGCCGCGGCGCGGAACCGGTTCGGGAACATCTCACCGAGCAGAACCCACACCATCGGTCCCCAACTCATCCCGAAAAAGACGACGAAGCCGTTCGCGGCGATGAGCGCGACGACACCCCACGCGCCCGGCAGAGTCTGCACCGCCTCGCCATCCTTCATCACCACTTGCCCGTTCTCGATTTTGTCGGTGAGCTGACCGAAGCACACCGCGACGGCGGCGAGCGTCACCGTCATGCCGACCGAGCCGACGAGAAGGAGCGGGCGACGCCCCACCCGATCGACGAGGGCGATCGCGACGAGCGTCGTCGCGATGTTGATGACGGAGGTGATCGTGGACGTGAGGAACGCTTGACTCTCGTCGAAGCCCGCGGCCTCCCACAGCACATTCGAGTAGTAGAACACCACGTTGATTCCGACCGCCTGCTGAAAGACCGACAGGAGGAGACCGATCCAGACCACCGGGTAGATGCCGCCCGACGGACGTTTGAGGTCGCGCCAGGACGGCTTCTTCTCGCTGTTCATGCTCGCCCGGATGCGGTCGATGGTCAGTTCGAGATCGCGTGCGCCGAGAAGCCGTTCGAGCACGGCACGTGCTTCGGGAAGTCGTTGCTGCGAGATCAAGTAGCGCGGCGATTCCGGAATGGTGCCCGACAGCACTCCGTACAGGATCGCAGGCACAGCCATCATCAGGAACATCCACCGCCAGGCGTCCATCCCGAACCACAGCACTTCGTTGGCGCCGCCCGCGATGTTGCGCAGCGCAAGGTTCACCAGGAATGAGAGGAAGATGCCCAGCACGATCGCAAGTTGCTGAAGGGAGCCGAGCCTGCCCCGGATACCCGCAGGCGACGTCTCCGCGATGTAGGCGGGTGCGATCACGGATGCGACGCCGACCGCGAATCCGCCGACAACGCGGAACACGATGAAGAGCACCAGCCCGCCGGTACCCCAGCTGGACGGCGCAAAAGCGCAACCGACAGCACTGAGGACAAACAGCACCGCCGCTATCTTCATCACCATCAGACGACCGATCCGGTCGGCGATCCGACCCGCGGTCAACGCGCCTGCCGCTGCTCCGAGGAGGGCTGAGGCGACAGCGAAGCCGAGTGTGCCGGAGTTGATCGCGAAGTCCTCTTCAAGCGCCTTAGTCGCCCCGTTGATGACCGATGTCTCATAGCCGAACAGCAGTCCGCCCAATGCGGCGACGGAGGCGATGCGAACCACTCCGTGTCCGGTCCCCTCTTCATCAGATGTCGCTCCTGCGTCAGAGGTGGGGCCGGAGACGTTCATGTGCACCCTTCGATCTACGGCGGACGAGTACTCCGATCGTAGGACACGGGCGGCGCAGCGGATCCGTGAAACGCCTAGTCCTCGCGCTCTCGCACCACTCCATTCCAGAAGATGGACGCGATCGCGTAAATGATGACGACTCCGACCACCGGCATTCCGCCGATGATGACGTCCGTCGCAGGTGAGCAGTGTGCCGGGCCCACTCCACCGCAGATGTGTCGGTCATCGCCCAGCTTCGCCGCAGTGGCGGAGCTGACGGCCGCCAATCCGGCCCACAGTCCCGCGAAGGGATACGTTGCTGCGGCGCTCGGACCCGTGCGCCGCAGCAACAGAGCCCCGACGCACAAGGCGGCGCACAAGAGCGAAGTCCGCATCAGCACAGTTCGAACGTCCGGGGAGCCAATGTCCGCCTCGATGAGGAAGTAGAAGATGATCCAGGGCGCTGACATCACCACGAAGATGTGCGCCAGACGAAACTCCTGCCAGGATTTGGCGGGCCGCGTCGTGGACAAATCAGCCATGCTCGTCATCCTGTCACGATGCTCACAGCGCACGCAGGCGGTCGCGATCGGCTCGTGTGGGAAACTCGACGGTATGCCGGATGCCCCTCGCCTCCCGATTCGCACCCGTACCGCCCTCGCGGCCGCGGCGTCAGCCCGCTGGGCGTCGCGCACCGCAGGTCGCGGCAAGGGATCGATGATCGGTGGCCTGATCGCCGAGAAGATCGATCCGAAGATCATGGCTCGCCTCGCTGCGGGCAAGAAGACGGCGTTGATCACCGGGACCAACGGTAAGTCGACCACCACGCGTATGACTGCCGCCGCGCTCGCCACCATCAGCGACGTCGCGACGCAGGAGGACGGCGCGAACATGGACGCGGGCATCATCGCGACGCTGACGCTGCATCGGCCTGCGCCGCTCGCCGCCCTCGAAGTGGACGAGTTGCACGTGCCGAACGTCGCCGATAGCACCTCTCCCGCGGTGATCACGATGCTGAACCTCTCGCGCGATCAGCTCGACCGGGTCGGCGAGATCAACGTGATCGAACGCCGCCTGCGTGGCGCTGTCGACGCGCACCCGGAATCGACGGTTGTCGCGAACTGCGACGACGTCCTCGTGACTTCGGCCGCATACGACGGCAAGAACGTCGTGTGGGTGGCCGCAGGCGCGGCATGGGTCGGCGACTCCGTCGGCTGCCCTCGGTCGGGCGAACCGATCATCCGACGTGACGGCGACTGGTATTCGAGCGGCACTCCGTCGTTCCGCAGGCCGACGCCCGACTGGTGGTTCGACGACGACAACGTCTACGGGCCCGACGGTTTCACCGCTCCCCTCATGCTGAAGGTGCCCGGCCGCGCGAACCGCGGCAACGCGACGCAGGCGATCGCGACGGCCGTCGCGATGGGCGCCGATCCCGCCGCGGCCACGAAGGCAGTCGGCACGGTCGGCGAGATCGCGGGCCGGTACGGCGTCCAGCGTCTCGGCGAACACCGCGTTCGCACCCTGCTGGCAAAGAACCCCGCGGGCTGGCAGGAAGCGCTGTCGATGATCGACCCGGACGCCGACAGTCTCGTGATCGCTGTGAACGGGCAGGTCCCGGACGGCGAAGACCTCTCGTGGCTCTGGGACGTGCGCTTCGAAGAGTTCGAGAACACGAAGGTCATCGCGGCAGGTGAGCGTGCCGCAGATCTGTCGGTGCGCTTGCTGTACGCGGGCGCCGAGCACACCGTCGTCGACGACCCGCTGGTCGCCATCCGGACCTGCCCTCCGGGTCGAGTCGAGGTCCTCGCCAATTACACGGCGTTCCGCGACCTCGCTATCGCGATGAACAGAGCCGGCGCCGATGTGACAGTCGAGGAGAAGTGATGAGCGAGTCGACTCTGCGGATCGGTCTGGTCCTGCCCGATGTGATGGGTACCTACGGTGACGGCGGCAACGCGCTGATTCTGCGCCAACGTGCACGTATGCGCGGGTTGGACGCGGAGATCGTGGAGCTCACGCTCGAAGACGACGTCCCCGACTCGCTCGACGTCTACACGCTCGGCGGCGCCGAGGACGCTGCTCAGCGCATCGCAACACGGCATCTCGCGGAGCATCCCGGCCTGCAGCGCGCAGCAGAGAAGGGCACGCCCATCCTCGCGATCTGCGCCGCCATCCAGGTGCTCGGCCACTGGTACGAGACGTCGGCGGGCGAGCGTGTGTCGGGCATCAGCATGCTCGATCTGACGACGTCGCCTCGGGAGGTCAGGGCGATCGGCGAACTCATCACCGATCCGCTGCTGGACGGTCTCACGCAGTCGCTGTCGGGGTTCGAGAACCACCGCGGCGGGACTACTCTCGGGCAGGCCGCCAAGCCGCTCGGCCGGGTCAGGCACGGAGTCGGCAACGGAGGCGGCGAACCCGTCGAAGGCGTCGTGCAGGGCAGTGTTCTCGCCACTTACATGCACGGCCCTCTCCTCGCCCGAAACCCCGAGCTGGCCGACTACCTGCTGGCGAAGGCGACCGGGTCCGAGCTCGCTCCCCTCGACCTCCCCCAGGTCGACCGACTCCGTCGGGAGCGTCTGGCGGCCGGTCGCTGAGCCGTCTCAGTACCGGCGACGAGTCACGTCGTCGGCAGGAATCCGGAGTCGATCGCGGCGCTGTAGTCGGGTAGGACGGTTCCTTCGTCGATCTTGCCCTGGGCTTTGGCCCACTCCCCTAGTTCACGCAGCTTCACCGGCAGGTCACCGAGTTCGAGCGTGAAGTCGAACTCCGGCAACACTGTCGCCAGCAACTTCTCATCGAGGTTCGTCGCGGAGGCGACTGCCTTGACCGCAGCCGGATCACGGACGATGAGCTTGCGTCCGGCGGTGCTGATCGCTTGGAAGAACTTCGTGAGTGCGTCTCGTTTCCCGCTGATCGCCTTTGTAGTCGCGAGGTACAGACTGCGCTGCCGGTAGTCGCCGCCGTCGAGGACCACTGCGTCTGAACCGAGGGCCTCGATCGACTGCGCCTGGTACGGCTGGAAGATCGAGACCGCGTCGACGTCGCCGCGCGTGATCGCGGTGACGACCGCCGACGGCGCCACCTGGACGAGGTCGGCGTCGAGCTTGGATCGGTCGAGGACGTTCGACGCGAAGTAGCCTGCGCTCGTACCGATCGGCGTGCCGATCCGCTTGCCGGCGAGGTCGTTGACAGTCGTGATGCCGGACTGCTTGCGTGCGATGATCCTGGATCCGGCCCAGCGTGCTCCGTCGCCGACAACCTTGATGTCAGTCGACTTCGCGAGCGCGGCGGCTGTCGGGACGTCGGCTGCGGTCGTCACGTCGACCTGGCCTGCGACGGCCGCCTGGAGCGCCTCAACGCCCGACGAGAAGTTGACGACCTTCACCGTCACCCCGTGCGATGTGAACAGGCCGGTGTCGGCGGCGACGGGGACTTGGGCCCACGAGGGATCGACGACGAACCCGACGGTGAGCGTCGAGGGATCGTCGTCGACGGATGAGCACGCGGCGAGCATTCCCGCCGCGCTGAGTGCGACGGCGGCTGCGGCGACGATCCTGCGTGGAAGACGATTGGTCATGGGAGCTTCTTTCTGCTGAGTTTCAGACGTGGTCGGCGACGCCGAGCAGTTGATGGAGGGTGCGTCTGGTATCGGGGTATCCGGGCAGGTCGGCCAGTACGTCGGCGGGGCGAGGCCTGGGAACAGGGTTGTCTATGCGTTCGACGATCCGGCCCCGCTGCAGGACGACGATCGTGTCGGCGAGCCGGACGGCTTCGTCGACATCGTGAGTCACGAACACGACGGTTCGGCCCGTCTGCCCCCACAGGTCGAGGATCAGATCCTGCATTCGGAGTCGGGTCAGCGCGTCGAGAGCCGCGAACGGCTCGTCCATGAGCAGTACGTCGGGGTCTGCCGCGAGCATCCGGGCGATTCCCGCGCGCTGGCGCATTCCGCCGGACAGTTCGGCCGGGCGTTGTCGACTGACCTCGGGGGACAGCCCGACGACGTCGAGGAGTTCAGCGATGCGCCGACCACGCGCGGGACGCGGAACGCCGCCCGCGATGAGTGCGAACTCGATGTTGTCCGCGACGGTCATCCAGGGAAACAGGACGTCACGTTGAAACGCCATGCCACGTCGAGGATCGGGCCCGGTCACTTGTTCGTCGTTGTCGAGGACAACACCTGACGTCGGGGTTTGCAAGCCCGCGAGCGAGTGAAGCAGCGTGGACTTCCCACTGCCCGAGGCGCCTACGAAGACGGTGAATGAACCCTTCGGGATCGTCATGTCTATCTCGTGCAGGGCCGCACGGGCGGTGCCGGGGAAGCGGACAGTCAATTCGCGGGTGGTGATCGTCATGTCAACGTTCCTGGATGGACCAGCGGGTGAGCGGTGCGCTCGCCGCCGCGATCACGATGTCGCACACGGCGCCGATCACGCCGAGGATCAACAAGCACACGATGAGGCGGTCGGCCTGCGAGAAGAGTTGCGCCTGCGAGATCCGGTAGCCGAGGCCCGCCGTCGTTCCGGTCATCTCGGCGACGACGATCAGCACAAACGCCATCGCCGCGCCGACCCGCAGGCCTGCGATGATGTCCGGTGCGGCTTCGGGCAGGATCACCCGGCGCAGGGTGTGCACGCGGGAGGCGCCGAGGCATCGCGCAGCGAGCAGGTACTCACGCGGAGTCGACACGATCCCGGCATGGGCGTTGATCCACACCGGAACGAACACCCCCACACTGATCACCAGGATCTTGCTGGTCTCCCCCAACCCGAACCACAGGATTACCAGGGGGATCAGACCGATTGTCGGAATCGGCGACAAGACCCGGAGGACCGGCTGCAACAGGTTCCGACCGAGCGTCGTCGTAGCGGTGGCGACTGCAATCATCAATCCGGTCGCTCCGCCGAGGACGAAGCCGGCGGCGGCTCGCTGCAAACTGGACGACAGATCGCCGACCAGCAGACCCTCATCCCACAGATCTCGACCCGCGGTGACGATGTCGGGAACGCTCGGGAACAAAGCCCGCGGAAAGACGCCGGCGGCGACGATGGTCGACCATACGGCGGCGACTCCGCCGAGCCCGGCGACGATCCAGGCCGCCGAGATGAGTGCGCGTCGCACCCCGGCCGGCACCGTGCGTCGTACCGCCTCCCGGCGACCGACCGCCGTGAGAGATGTCATCGGGAGATCGTCCCGTCCACCGATCGCAGCGTCGCACGCCGAGTGCCGACCGGGGTCCAGTCGAACGGAACGGCCTGCGAGCGGTACACCAGCCTTGTCTGGCTGAGCCTGTCGACGCCGTCCACTCGAGGCGTGTCGACCTCGGGCTCTCCCGCTACGCCGTGCCCGAGGTACGGGCTGTGGTACTCCCACACGATCGTCCCGTCCGGTGTCACCTGGAACAGCCGGCCGCGCATGCCTTCGGTGATCAGTGTGTTGCCGTTGGGGAGACGCTGAGCGTTGCTGACGAAGGAGCTGAAGAACTCCCAGGTCGGCCGTCCGGAGTCTTCTGCGGTGTACTGCCAGACGATCTCCCTGTTTGTCGGATTCACTTCGAGGACACGGGATCCTGCATAGATTCCGAGAGGGGCGGCCGGATAGCCCGCACCCCCCTGGTTGTCGAAGATCAGGACATTGCCCGCTCCGGGCAGGCCGTCAGCGATGAGGTGCGGATTGTGCTGGCCGGAGATCTGGTCGAGCGGGCGAGGCACGGCATGCGAGTTGATGCGCTGATGCTGCGCTCCCGGCACCGCGTCGAAGTAGGGGCCGAGACGCCACACGACGTCGCCGGTCTGCTTGTCGATCAGCGCGACGACGTTCGCCTTTCGGAAGCTGACCAGGATGTTGTCGGGGTGGAACGGACCGTCCGGGTCGGCGGCGTTCCACTTGTTCGGACCGAGGGTCTTCGCACTGTTCATCTCGAGGTAGCCCCACGGGTCGTCGGGGTCGCGGTCGACGGTCGCGGCGATCGCCGCGCGCCCGGCCTCGGAGAACCCGAACTGATCGAGATGGTCACCTGCGAGCCACTGCCACACGACGGCACCCGTCGGGTCGACTTCGTAGAGTCCCTGGTCACCGATCGTCCTGTGGCTCAATCCCGGAACCACACGGGGGACGGTGACGAGGACGAGCCAGTTGCCGTTCGGCAGTTGCTCCCAGTCATGGTTCTGCCTGGCGGGCCCGGTCGGCGCCTGAGCACCCCACTCCCAACGCACGTCGCCGTTCCAATCGAGACGCCCAACGCTGCCGTTGGCGTAGATGCCGCCACGCGAGTCGCCGCTCGAACTGAGCTGGACGCCGACGTCGCCGACACGACCGCCGTTGATCGCCGGATCGAGAATGCGCGGCGGCACGCCGGCGTACGGCCATTCGTGGACGACGTCTCCGTTGAGGTCGATGAGTCGCGTGACCGTGTCGGCCCCGGTGAACAGCACATAGCTGTCGTGGACCAGTGCAGGCTCGAGGTGTGTGACCCCGGTGAGTGTCGCGATCGCCATGATGTGACTGTCCCTTCGTTGCGGTTCTAATCGATTAGATTAGGTTTGACCTGGTGCGATACAGGGGTTCAGAATCAGAGTGATTTCAAAGCGCGCCCGAGGGTTCGTCAGGGGCATCATTGCGCGAGGCAGACGAGGAGCTCAAGTGACGACATCACCGCAGAAGGCGCCGAGGCGACCCACACTCGCCGACGTAGCGAAGGTGGCGGGAACGTCGACGGCCGTTGTCAGTTATGTGATCAACGACGGTCCACGACCGGTGTCGGCACCGCTGCGGGCGAAAGTGACGGCCGCACTCGAGAGCCTCGACTACCGACCGGATCGCCGCGCGCAGGCGTTGCGACGGCCTCGCCGTTGGCAGCAGATCGGGCTGCTGGTCCCCGACCTGGCGATGCCGCTGTTCGCCGCGTACGCACAGCATTTCGAGTCGGCGGGACGCGCCCGCGGAATCCTGACGCTGATCGGCAGCACCGGCTTCGACGCCGATCGCGAACTGGAGTTCGCCCGATCGTTCACTCAGGTCGGCGTCGACGGCTTGATCGTCGTCGGCTCGGTGGCCGCGAATGCCACCGCCGACCTCTGTCGCCGCAGTCACGTACCCGTCGTGTGGACACACAGCATGCGCGGCTCGGTGGACAGACCGGTCGTCTCGGCTGACCACCGGCTCGCGGGCCGGCTCATCGGCGAGCACCTCGCCCGAGTCCATCACCACTCGACCGCGGCCTTCATCGGAGGTGTCGACGACGCTGTCGCCGGGCGCGGGGACCGCGAGACGGTCGAGCAACGGCTCGACGGTCTGATCACGAGCGGACTGTCGGTTACCGTGGTTCCGACAGACCTGACCGCGCCCTCGGCGTACCGCGCTGTTCGAGATCTTCTTGCGTCCGGGACCAGGCCCGACGCCATCGTCCCCGGAACGCTCGGCCAGACCGACGCCACGATCCGCGCGATCAGCGACGCCGGGCTGGCCATCCCTCACGACATCGCGCTCGCATCGTTCGACGGCCCCGATTCCGCGTACCGCGAGCCGGTGCCGACCACGGCCGTCCTTCCGGTGGACGCGGTCGTAGACCGTGCTCTGGACTGCCTGGAGTCCAGAGATGTGGAGGACGAGAGTGTGCCCGGGGTGGCCCTACGGGTCGGTCAGACGTGTGGATGCCCGGCGCGATCAGACCTGGGCTGAGCCGAGCACCCGGCAGCGGTCCCGCGTCCCGTCGACGGCGAACCAGCCGTCCTCGAACTGCTGCCACGCCGCCAGGTGCGCCCGACTCGCCTCACCGTCCCGCGCGACGGTCCGCTCCAGACGCTCTGCTGCGGACGGGCCGTCGATCCAGTAGGCGGCGGCGAGCCGCTCGAACACGGTGCGGCGCGCCGACGTGACACCTTCGATGATCAGGATGGGTTTCCAGCGGAGCCACACCGACGGGCCTACCTGTGGCGCCCCGTCCACCCAGATCCGAGGGTGGTACACGTAGTCGTGGCGTCGCTCGAAGGCGCGGATGACATCGCGTTCCATCTCCGGCCACCATGCAGCAGGCTGATCCCACGTCGCGAAGTCGTCGGTGCTGACCAACACGCATGACCGTCCACGATCGGCGAGCGCACGTGCCAGTTCGGCGCCGAACGTGCTCTTACCGGAACCGGAACGACCGTCGATCGCGATCATGCCCTCGGTGAGACCGTCGCGGACTGCGACCTCGTCGGCGAGACGCGCCCAATCCATCAGACCAGCACGCGACGTCCGGACAACGCGCGGCCGAGCGTCAGTTCGTCGGCGAACTCCAAGTCGCCGCCCATCGGCAGGCCGGACGCAAGGCGAGTGACCGACAGGCCGGGGAAGTCCTTCAGCATGCGCAGCAGATACGTCGCCGTCGCCTCGCCTTCGGTGTTCGGGTCGGTGGCGACGATGATCTCGCTGACGACCGAGCCGTCCGCCTGCTCCGCGAGCCGTTTGAGCAGTTCACGAATGCGGAGCTGATCCGGGCCGACGCCCGACAACGGATCGAGCGCCCCGCCCAGCACGTGATAGCGGCCGTCGAACTCTCGGGTTCGCTCGATCGCGTAGATGTCCTTCGGTTCCTCGACGACGCAGATCTTGGTCGCGTCGCGTCGCGCGTCCGCACAGATCCGGCAGAGGCGGTCGGCCGCGATGTTGCCGCATTCGGCGCAGAACGTCACGTCGTCGCGGACTTTGCCGAGCGCGGCGGTGAGCCGATCGATCTCGGCGTTCTCACCCGCCAACAGGTGGAAAGCGATGCGCTGCGCGCCCTTCGGACCCAGTCCGGGCAGCTTCGCCAACTGGTCGATCAGATCCTGAATGGGTCCTTCGTACATGAGGTCCGCTCAGCCCAGTCCGGGCAGGCCGCCCGCCAGCGGGCCCATCTTCTCTGCGGTGACGGCGTCGCGATTGTGCGCCAGATCGGCGAGTGCGCCGACGAGCAGATCCTGAAGAGTCTCGA
This sequence comes from Gordonia sp. PDNC005, assembly GCF_016919385.1. NCBI lineage: Bacteria > Bacillati > Actinomycetota > Actinomycetes > Mycobacteriales > Gordoniaceae > Gordonia > Gordonia sp. PDNC005. Next base: position 4,169,520 of record NZ_CP070351.1, on the reverse strand, counting down.
TGTCGTCCGGGTCGACGACGTCGCGCTTGATCTCGACGCCGGTCACCTCACCCGTGCCGGTTCCGGTCACCGTGACGAGGCCGTTGCCCGCCTGGCCGGTCACGGTCGTGTTCGCGATCTCGTCCTGCGCCGCCACGAGCTTGGCCTGCATCTCCTGCGCCTGCGCGAGAAGTCCGGCCATCGGGTTGTCTCCGCCGCCGCCACCGAAGAGGGCGCTGGGATCGAATGCGTCAGTCACGGAGTCCAGGATAGTCGCTGCGGTCAGCGGAGCAGTCGCTCCACATGCTCGGCGAGTTGGTCGACGCTCACGTCACCGTCGGTGACGACGTCGAACGAGATCACCTCGTCGCCGAACAACCGTGCCGCCCTGGGTATCAGGGCGAACTCGAACCGATCCCCGACCCGGCGCCATTGAGACACCGCGTCGTACACCGGCGCACTCGCGCCCGTGGTCAGGCAGTACTCGGCAGCCCTCGGCCCGCCCGGCAGATCACGTTGGAGTTGCACGCACGCATCCGACTCCTCGTCGAGGAACACGACGGCCTCACACCCCAGGTCCGGATGCCGCTCGTAACTCCCGATGATCGCCACCGGTCGATCCTAACGATCGCCCGAGTGGTACGTGAGCGGCGGAGCGACCTGGTATGTGACATCGCCACGCCGGAGGGACACCACTCACGCGAGAGACGATCCACTCTCGAACCGCCGGGCAGAGCCGGTGAACGGGTCGACGAACTCCACGGAGTGCGCGAGGAGTCGAAGCGGCCTGGTGAAGTCGTCGACTGCGGCATCGACCCGTTCCCTGTCGACGACCGGATAGAGCGGGTCGTCGACGATGGGAACTCCGAGTCCGGCCATGTGCAGTCGGAGTTGGTGAGTCCGTCCGGTCGACGGTCGGAGGCGGTAGAGACCGAGACCGCTCTCGCGGGTCTCGATCAGACTGATGTCACTGACCGCGTTGACCTCGCCCGGCACGACGCGGGCACGAAGGTCACCTGCGTTCTTCTCGATGCGGTTCTCGATGTGGACGACGTCGACAAGCGTGGTATCGGCCTTCGCGAGCGCCCGGTACTCCTTGACGACGCGGCGCGAGGAGAAGAGATCCTGGTACGCGGCCCTCGCGTCCGACCTGCGGGTGAAGAGCAGAACGCCTGCGGTCAACCGGTCGAGCCGGTGAACGGGCGCGACGTCGTCGCCGAACTCGCGGCGTAGCCGAACAAGCGCGGTCTGCGCGACATGCGAGCCACGCGGCATCGTCGCGAGGTAGTGCGGCTTGTCGACCACGATCAGCCGATCGTCGACGTGCAGGACCGGCATGTCGAACGGGACGTCCTGCTCGTACGGCAGATCTCGGTAGAGATACACGGGAACCGGCCTGGTGACGATCTGCTCCAGATCGACAGGTGCGCCGTCGACGTCGACGATCTCCCCCGCCTCGGCGCGTCTGTCCAGTTCGTCGCGGGTCCAACCACTCAACGAGGGCGTCAGCAGCAAAGTCTCCGCGATGCTGAGAGGGACATCGCCGGTACGAAGAACCACCCGGGTGGCGTCGACGCCATCCCGGGCGGCCAGCGGTTTGATCCGGCGACGTCCCCTGCGACTCACTTCTCGAGGCGCGACTTCAGATTGCCGAGCAGCTCGTTCTGGATGCGGTTCAGTCCCTTGGGCGCGAACGTGCGCTCGAAGAAGCCGCCGATGCCTCCCGCGCCCTTCCACGACGTGGTGGTCTCGACCTGCGATCCCGCACCCGCCGCAGTCACGCGGTAGGTCGTCACCATCGTCGAGTTGCGATCGGTCTCGGTGATGGTGTCGCCCGCCACGGTCACGTCGGCGAGGACGTCGCGCGAGCGCTTCTCGGTGGCCTGCAGGATCCAGTGCACCACGGTGCCTGCGCCGACGCCGCCCTCGACGACGGTGTAGTCGCGGTAGTTGGCGGGGAGGAGCTCGGCGCGGACCGACGCGTAGTCGGCGAGTGCCGTGGACACGGCGTCCACGGGAGCGGCGATCTGAACTGATGCGGTGGCGGTGACCTGACCCACTTGAGGTGACTCCTTCATGAAAATCGCTGTTCCCGCTGCGGAAGTGACCACGGAAACCTGTACCCCACCACGGTACTGGGGATATCCGCTGTCGCCGGAATCGTGACCAGCGCTACGGTGGCTAGGTGGCCGCCATACGTTCGGAGTACAACGTCGCCGCGTTTGATCGTGGCGTGAACCGTCTCGTGGAGAGCTACCGCGCGATCCCGCCGGGCTCGACAGTTCGGCTCGCCAAGAAGACGTCGAACCTGTTCCGCAAGCGCGCCGACGTGTCCGTTCCCGGGTTGGACGTCTCGGGCCTGGACTCGGTGATCTCGGTCGATCCGACCACGAGGACCGCACAAGTCGCTGGGATGTGCACCTACGAAGACCTCGTCGACGCATGCCTCGCTCACGGACTGGCGCCGACGGTCGTCCCTCAACTCAAGACGATCACTCTTGGCGGCGCCGTCACCGGCATGGGAATCGAGTCCAGCGCCTTCCGCGCAGGTCTCCCCCACGAGGCCGTCCAGGAAATCGAGATCCTCACCGGCGCAGGTGAACTCGTCGTCGCACGACCTGACAACGAGTACCGCGACCTGTTCTTCGGATTCCCCAATTCCTACGGGACGCTCGGATACTCGGTCCGGCTCGCGATCACGCTGGAGAAGGTCGAACCGTTCGTCGAACTACGTCACGTCCGATTCACCGACCTCGACACCATGGAGTCGACGATGACCGCTGTCGCCGACGACCACGTCTACCAGGGCGAACGGGTCGACTACCTGGACGGTGTCGTCTTCTCCGCCGACGAGTGCTACCTCGTGCTCGGACGTCAGACCGATGAACCCGGCCCGGTCAGCGACTACACCGATCGCGACATCTACTACCGATCGATTCAGCACGACGACGTCGACAATCCGAAACGAGACCGTCTGACGATTCGCGACTATCTGTGGCGGTGGGACACCGACTGGTTCTGGTGTTCGCGTGCGTTCGGCGCACAGAACCCGCGCATCCGCCGGTTCTGGCCCAAGAAGTACCTCCGAAGCAGCTTCTACTGGAAGCTCATCGGCTACGACCATCGGTGGAACATCGCCGACAGACTCAACGCCCGCAGGGGACTCCCGGCCAACGAGCGAGTGGTGCAAGACATCGAGGTCCCGATCGATCGGACCGCCGACTTCATGCGCTGGTTCCTGCGAGAGGTCCCGATCGAACCGATCTGGCTGTGCCCGCTCAAACTGGCCGAACCGTCGCCCGGAGACGCACAGCAACCGTGGCCCCTGTATCCCCTGCAGCGCGGTCGCACCTACGTGAACGTCGGCTTCTGGTCGGCGGTCCCCGTGACCCCCGGACATCCGGGACACACGAACAGGCTGATCGAACAACAGGTCAGCGAGTTGGGCGGCCACAAGTCGCTGTACTCGGAGTCGTTCTATCCGAAGGACGAGTTCTCCCGCCTCTACGGAGGCGAGACATACCCGGCGTTGAAGAAGCGGTACGACCCGGACGGCAGACTCCTCGGCCTCTACGAGAAAGCGGTGAAGCAGCAGTGAAACTGGCGCACATCTTCGAGAAACTGGTCGGTCACGAGCTCGGAATCCGGGTGACCGCGTACGACGGCAGCAGCGCTGGTCCCGCCGACGCCGACTACGGCTTGCACTTGAAGAACCCGCGCGGCACGACGTACCTGGTCACCGCCCCGGGTGATCTCGGTTTGGCGCGCGCCTACGTCTCGGGCGATCTGGAGCTTGTCGGGAGCCACCCCGGCGACCCGTACGCGACGCTTCAGGCTCTCGCAGGTGACCTGAAGTTCACGAAACCCGGGCCCCTCGAACTCGCGCAGATGGCGCGCGACATAGGCGTTGAGCATTTCAAGCCGATCGCGCCGCCACCGCAGGAGTCGCTGCCGAAATGGCGGCGATTCGCCGAAGGACTCCGCCACAGCAAGGAGCGAGACGCCGAGGCGATCAGCTACCACTACGACGTCTCCAACCGGTTTTACGAACTCGTCCTCGGCGAATCGATGACGTACACGTGCGCCGTCTACCCGACCGAGGAAGCGACGCTCGAGCAGGCACAGGAGAACAAGTACCGCCTTATCTTCGACAAGCTGCGGCTGCAGCCCGGTGACCGTCTGCTCGACATAGGTTGCGGCTGGGGTGGCATGGTTCGGTACGCGGCTCGACGCGGCGTCCACACGCTCGGCGTCACGCTGTCGCAGGAACAGGCGCAGTGGGCTCAGGCCGCGATCGTCGCCGAAGGTCTGGCGGAGTTCGCCGAGGTACGGCACAGCGACTACCGGGACGTTCCCGAGTCGGGGTTCGACGCCGTCTCGTCGATCGGCCTCACCGAGCACATCGGCGTCGCGAACTACCCGAAGTACTTCACGTTCATGCGCGACAAGGTCCGGCCCGGCGGAATGATCCTCAACCACTGCATCACCCGTCCGGACAACCGTCACAAGAGCAAGGCAGGCCCGTTCATCGAGCGCTACGTGTTCCCGGACGGGGAACTCACCGGTGCGGGCACGATCATCTCCAAGATGCAGGATGTGCCGAATCTCGAAGTTGTCCACGAGGAGAACTTCCGCATCCACTACGCGATGACGTTGCGCGACTGGAACGCCAACCTCGTGAAGAACTGGGACGAGGCCGTCGCCGAAGTCGGCGAAGGCACCGCACGACAGTGGGGGCTCTACATGGCCGGGTGTCGGATCGGCTTCGAACGCGACATCGTCCAGCTCCACCACGCCCTGGCCACCCGCCTGGACGACGACGGCGCACAGACCCTCCCGCTGCGGCCGTGGTGGGACGCCTGACCGACCCGCCGGACTACTCGACGGGTCGCGCTCCGAGCTCCGACTTGAGCAGTTCGAGCGCGACCTGATCGGGGTCGAGTCGGGCGTCCGGGCTCGCATTGTGAACTTCGGCGACCATCTCGTCGCGCTCGTCGTCGGTGAGGTCCTCGTCCGCGGTGAGCGGCTCGGGTTCCGGCTCCGGTTCGGGTTCGGGCTCGGGCGCCTGCTCCTCCTGTGGACGGCTGGGCCGAGTGAACGTCTGACGCTTCTGCGGTTCCTGCGAGGCGACTGTCTTGACCGCGGCGGGGGTGGAGTCGGGGGTCGCCTGAACAACGCTCACGCTGTTGCCCGGCCCGAAGACCTCTCCGATCGCAGTCGTCAGTGCGCGCAGTCCGCGTTCGTCGGCCAGACGGCCCACGAGCGCACTGTGCGGATGCCCGAGGACGATCTCGGTTCCCGCGACCGCGTGTACAAAAGCCGCCGACAACATCGCCTCGAGGACGGTGCTCTGAGTACGGACGGCGGCTCGGATGTCCGGCCACCGGGCCGACACCTCTTCCACTGTCAGTGCACTGTCGACAGGCTGCGGCTCCGGTTCCGGCGCCGGTTCGGGAGCACGACGCGGAGCGTCGTACGACTCCGGCGGCGCGTCCATCGCAGGCTCCGGCGGGAGCGGGATGTCATCGGCGGGTTCCGGTCGACGTCTCTCGTGTTGCTGCTCCGAACGCTGGGGTTCGGGGCGCTGGGGTTCGGGGCGCTGGGGTTCGGGGCGCTGGGGTTCGGGGCGCGTCGGCTCCTGCCGAGGAGGCTCCGGTTGGGGAGGCTCCGGTTGGGGAGGCTCTCGGCGCTCAGGCTCCTGCCGCGGGACGTCCTCGCGCTGAGGCTCTGAGTGGACGGGCTCACTCGGCTCGGGAACCGCGGGCTCGACCCGAGTCGGCTCCTGTTCGGGCTGCGGAGTAGGTGCCGGTGCGACTCGCACCGGCACTGCCTCCACAACGGAAGCCGGGGCCGGGGCAGCCGGTTCCGGTGCTTCCTCAACCGCCTTGCGCTGGGACGGGCGGACAAAACGCGACGGCGGCTCGTCGGGCCCCGGCGCGGTGGGGGCGGCGGGACGTTCAACCGTGGGAACCGAACCTGCAGCCTCCTGCGCGACACCTGCCGGGCGTCGTTCGAGGGTCTCGATGCGTTGCAGAAGCGCTGCGGCATCGGAGGATGCACCGGGCAGCAGCATCCGCGAGCACATCACCTCGAGGAGCAGACGCGGCGACGTGGTTCCCCGCATCTCGCCCAACGACGCGTGTGCCACCTCCGCATAGCGAGTCAGGGTGGCCGCACCGAGATGGTCGACCACGGCACGCATACGAGTGAGCTGGTCGTCAGGAGCCTCGACGAGGCCGCGTTCGGCGGCGTCGGGCACCGCCTGCAGGAGGATCAGGTCGCGGAATCGGTCGAGGAGGTCGATCGCGAACCGGCGCGGATCATGACCTGCGTCGACGACTCGTTCGACGACCTCGAACAGTGCGGATCCGTCGCCTGCGGCGAGCGCGTCGACTGCGGCGTCGATGAGCGCGGAGTCGGTGACGCCGAGCAGGGAGAGCGCGCGATCATAGGTGACTCCGTCGACGTCCGCACCGGCGAGGAGCTGGTCGAGGATGCTGAGCGAGTCGCGCGGCGACCCGCCTCCCGCGCGGATCACCAGCGGGTACACCTCGGGCGCCACGAGCACGTTCTCCTTGGCGCAGATGCCTTCGAGGAGTCCGCGCATCACCGGCGGCGCGAGCAGGCGGAACGGGTAGTGATGGGTACGCGATTTGATGGTGGTGAGCACCTTTTCGGGCTCGGTGGTCGCGAAAATGAAGATCAGGTGCTCCGGCGGCTCCTCGACGATCTTCAGGAGCGCGTTGAAGCCCGCCGACGAGACCATGTGCGCCTCGTCGATGATGAAGACGCGGTACCGCGATTCGGCCGGCGCGTAGAACGCGCGGTCGCGCAGGTCACGGGTGTCGTCGACACCACCGTGGCTGGCCGCGTCGAGTTCAACGACGTCGAGGTTGCCCGCGCCGCCGGGGCCGAGAGACTCGCACGAGTTGCAGACACCGCACGGAGTGGACGTCGGCCCTTCAACGCAGTTCAGGGAGCGCGCGAGGATGCGTGCAGACGACGTCTTGCCGCAGCCGCGCGGCCCCGAGAACAGGTACGCGTGGTTGATTCGGCCCGCATCGAGCGCTCTGCTGAGCGGAGCGGTGACGTGCTCCTGGCCTACGACTTCAGCGAACGTCGCCGGGCGGTACGTGCGATAGAGGGCCACACGTGAAGACTACCGGCGGCGTCCGACAGCGGTGCCGGACGGCCTACTCGTGACCGCGGAGCAGGACTTCGGTGGCGCCGAGCAGCGCGCAGGTGGCGACGCCGTCCATCGCGGTGCGGAGCTCGTCGATCGGCGGGAACGTCGGTGCGAGCCGGATGTTCCGGTCGTGCGGGTCGTTCTTGTACGGGAACGTCGACCCGGCAGCGGTGAGCGCGATGCCCGCGTCTTTCGCGAGGGCGATGGTCCGTGCCGCGGCGCCGTCGACCACGTCGAGGCTGATGAAGTAGCCGCCTTCGGGAGTGGTCCACGATGCGATCTTCGACTCGCCGAGACGTTCCTCGAGGATGTCGAGGACGAGGGCGAACTTCGGGGCGATCAGTTCACGGTGCCGGTCCATGTGGGCCCGCACGCCGTCGGCGTCTTTGAGGAACTGCAGGTGGCGGAGTTGGTTGATCTTGTCGGGGCCGATGGTCGACGCCGACAGATGCTTGGAGTACCAGTCCAGGTTGGCCGTGGACGACGCGAAGAACGCGACGCCCGCGCCCGCGAAGGTGATCTTGCTGGTGGATCCGAACACGTACACCCGGTTCGGGTTGCCGGCCTCTTCAGCCAGGTCGAGGATCGGCAGGGGCGTCGGTGCCGCGTCGACCAGAGTGTGGACGGCGTACGCGTTGTCCCAGTAGATGCGGAAATCGGGTGCCGCGGGAAGCGCGAGGAGGCGACGGGCGACGTCTTCGGACACCGAATACCCGGTCGGGTTGGAGTAGGTGGGGACCACCCACATGCCCTTGATCGACGGGTCGGCGGCGAGGAGTTCGGCGCAGGCGTCCACGTCGGGGCCGTCGGGGTTCATCGGGACGTTGATCATCTCGATGCCGTAGAGCTCAGTGATGCCGAAGTGGCGGTCGTAGCCGGGGACAGGGCACAGGAATTTGATCGGTTCGGCCGACCACGGCTTCGCCGAGTCGACGTTGCCGTGCAGGAGCGAGAACACGGTGACGTCGTGCATCGACTGGAGGCTGGCGTTGCCGAGAGCGAAGGTGCGTTCGGCGCCGGTCCCGAGGAGTTCACCGAAGATCGCGCGCAGTTCCGGCAGTCCGGAGATGCCGCCGTAGTTCCGCGTGTCGGTTCCACTCGGGCTGCGGTAGTCGTCGCCCGGCAGGGAGAGCATCGGGTTCGACAGGTCGAGCTGGTCGGGTCCGGGTTTGCCGCGCGTGAGGTCGAGGTTCAGGCCTGCGGCTTTGAGCGTCTCGTAGCGCTGGCGCAGGTCGTCTCGGGTGGTACGGAGCTCGTCGACACTCATCGAGTGGTAGTTCAACGTGGAACCTCTCGCGCTGTCCCGGTCAGGCCGGGCACGCCTGGTTGTGGAACGCCTGAAAGATAAGAGGATCCCGCGCACCCGGCAGAGCCCGTTGACCCTTGCTGCCTTCCGGCCCTGGGGGAGTTCACAGGATGCTCGCCGCGCGGGATCCGTAGACCAGTGTAGCGGGGCCGTTTTGAGATCCCAACCCGGGACCAGCTAGCATCTTGGTGCTGGAGGATTCGCCTAGTGGCCTATGGCGCTCGCCTGGAACGCGGGTTGGGTTAATAGCCCTCAGGGGTTCGAATCCCCTATCCTCCGCCACAGCAAGGAGCCCCTGCCTGAGGAACGATGGCAGGGGCTCCTTGCTGTTTTGGGCACAGCGGATTCGGGAGGAGCGAAGCGACGGTTCCCCTATCCTTGCTGTTTTGGGCAGAGCGGATTCGGGAGGAGCGTAGCGAACGGTTCCCCTATCCTCCGCCAGGCGACGCGCCGGATCGCCTGCACGCCCCCGACTACGCTGACCCTCATGCACCGACAACGCTCCACATTGACGACCGCGGCGTTCGCAACGGCTGCGGTGTGCATGCTCGTGTTGACCGTCGGTGCTGCGGTGAGCCGGGAATGGTGGATGTTCTCGGTCGGAGCCCTTGCGGCGGCCTCAATGGTCGCTGCTAGCCGAATGGACGGCCGTTCGAGGTCGGCATCGGCAACGTCGACGGCCGCTGCCGCTGATTGGACACCGGAGTCGGTCAGGTCGGCGACATCCGGTGCGTCGAACCGCGTAGAGGCGGTGAAGCGCGTTCGCGAGGCGGACCGACGCTTGAGCCTGCTCGACGCGAAGCGCCTGGTCGACCGATACGCCGACTTCTGACATCGCATTTCTTCACGCGTGCCGCGTCGCTTCCCGCTATTCGTCGGACAATTAGCGGGAGTGTGCGCATCATGCGTGAACCGCCGAGCCGCGCCGACGGAACAGCGGACCTCATTTCGAGCGGTGCCGGTGTAGCGGGCGAGGGAATGTTCGCCGTGCCTGTCCTCGTCGGCGTGATCGTGGGCGGCGTCGTGGGGGCACTGACCCGCCTGGCCGGGCTTGTGATGCGGGGCCCCGATGGCAATCGGTTCGTGCGTGTCGTCGTCGCAGGTCTCGTCGGTGCGGGAATCGGCGTGGGACTTGCGACCAGCGTCGCGTTCGGTGGATTGGTCCGGCCGGCTCCCGACACCGGCACGGTTCTCGCGATCTACGCCGGTTGCGGACTGCTCGCATACGTTCTTGCGCTGGCGGGAATCTACTGTGTCCTGCGGATGTCGGACGACGACCTCACCGGCCCCACGGTCAAGGCGGCGGCGTGGACGCTGCCCGTCGGAGGAGTTGTCGCCACCGGTGTCGGCATGTGGGTCGCGAGCCTGTCCGATTTCGGCGTCTCGACGGCGACATGGGTCGCCGTCATCACGTCTGTGGTGCTGGTCGTCGCGGCGACGGTGGTCGGCGCCCGCACCGTGGCGATCCGCCGTCGAGGCTGACTGAACTTCGGCACTCTCCGCCGCGGTATGCGCGGCGGAGAGTGCCGAAGTTGTTCGTGAGGGACGAGTCAGACGCTTACGACGCCCACCGCGGCACGGGCGATGGCGAGTTCCTCGTTCGTCGGCACCACAAGCACGGCGACGGCCGAGTCGTCAGTGGAGATCAGCCGCGGATCGGATGACCGGACCGCGTTTCGATCCGCGTCGATCCGGATTCCGTAGGTCTCGAGACCTGCGAGCGAATCCGCACGGACAGGCGCTGCGTTCTCGCCGACACCCGCGGTGAAGACGATCGCATCGACCTTCCCGAGCTCGATCATGTAGGCGCCGATGTACCGACGGAGCCGGTGCAGGTAAACGCGGTACGCGCGGTCGGCAGCGTCGTCGCCCGCGGCGACACGTTCCAGAATCGACCGGAAGTCGTTGTCGCCGCACAACCCCTTCAGCCCCGACTTCTTGTTGAACAGCGTGTCGATGTCCTCGATCGACATCCCCGCCACACGAGCGAGTTGGAACACGATGCCGGCGTCGATGTCGCCCGTTCGCGTCCCCATAACGAGGCCTTCGAGCGGTGTCATGCCCATCGTGGTGTCGATGGGCGCCCCGCCGCGGACGGCGGAAGCCGACGCGCCGTTGCCGAGGTGCAGGACGATCTGGTTGATGTCGGAGACGTCGCGGCCCAGGAAGTCGGCGGCTCGGCGCGACACGTACTCGTGGCTAGTCCCGTGAAACCCGTAGCGGCGCACGGCGTACTCGCGCGCCACCTCGGCGTCCAACGCGTACGTTGCGGCCTCGTCGGGGAGATCGCTGAAGAACGCGGTGTCGAACACGGCGACAGCCGGCACATCGGGCAGCAATGCGCCGACTGCGTTGATGCCCGTCAGGTTCGCAGGGTTGTGGAGGGGAGCCAACGGGGAGATCCGCTCGATCTCCGACCGCACCTCATCGGTGATGAGGGTGGGTGCGAAGAAGCTCCGACCGCCGTGGACCACACGGTGACCGACCGCGGACAGCCCGGAATCGGCGATGTCGACACCGTCGGCCTTGAAGAGATCGAGGACCAACGCGATCGCCGCCTCGTGGTCTGGCAGGGGGACCTCGCGACGAGTGTCGTGGCCCCGATACCAGTGCTTCACCGACGACATCGGCTCGCCGATCCGCTCGACGAGTCCGTCGGCGATCACCTCCTCGGTGACCGGGTCCAACACTTGGTACTTCAACGACGACGACCCCGCGTTCACCACGAGGACCGAGCCTTCGACGATCATGGATTCTCCTTCTCGACTTCGCTCGAAGAGCAGATGGCACGGCTCGGCGAGCGGGTGGGCAGATCGGCGAGCCCTAGATCATCTGCGCTTGGATGGCGGTGATGGCGACGGTGTTGACGATGTCGGAGACGAGAGCACCTCGCGACAGGTCGTTCATCGGCTTGTTCAGGCCTTGAAGCACCGGGCCGATCGCGATTGCGTTCGCGCTCCGCTGGACGGCCTTGTACGTGTTGTTGCCGGTGTTGAGGTCCGGGAAGATCAGCACCGTCGCTCGGCCTGCGACCGGCGAGTCGGGCATCTTGGTGGCGGCGACACTCGGCTCGATCGCGGCGTCGTACTGGATCGGGCCTTCGACGAGGACCTCGGGCGCCCGCTCGCGCACGAGCGCCGTCGCCTCCCGAACCTTGTCGACGTCCTTTCCCGAACCGGATCCGCCGGTCGAGTACGACAGCATCGCGACTCGTGGTTCGACGCCGAACGCCGCAGCCGTGCGCGCCGACGAGATCGCGATGTCCGCGAGTTCCTCCGCGGTCGGATCGGGCACGATCGCACAGTCACCGTAGGTGAGCACCTTGTCGGCCAGACACATGAAGAACACACTCGACACCGTCGACACGCCCGGCACCGTCTTGATGATCTCGAATGCCGGTCGGATGGTCTGCGCCGTCGTGTGCACCGCACCCGACACCATGCCGTCGACGCGTCCGGTGTGGAGCAGCATCGTGCCGAAGTACGACTCGTCGCGCACCACTTCGAGCGCACGCTCCCGCGTCATGCCCTTGTGCTTGCGGAGTTCGGTGTAGACGTCGGCGAACTCGTCGATCAGGTCCGATGACGTCGGGTCGATCACGTCGACGCCGGACAGGTCGATGCCGAGCTCGTTTGCCCGCCGACGGACCGCGTCGACGTTGCCGAGCAGTGTCAGCTCGGCGACGCCTCGCCTGCGGAGTCGGTCGGTGGCACGGAGTATCCGATCGTCGCCGCCCTCCGGCAGCACGATGTGCTTGACGTCCGACCGCGCCTGAGCCATCAGCTGATACTCGAACATCTGGGGAGTCACCACTTCGGCGACGTGCAGTTTCAGTTCGTCGATCAGCTCGGTGGTCGCCACATGACGTTCCATCAGCGCCATCGCCGCGTCGATCTTCCGCGCCGAGCCGGACACCATCCGCCCGCGTGTGTGCGACGCGATGCGCGCCGTCTCGTACGTGCCGTGCTCGCTCGACAGGATCGGCAGGGTCGGGCGCAGCCCCTTGACCAGAGCATCGATCATCGGGTGCGGCCGCAGCCCACCGTTCATGACGATTCCGGCCAGCCGAGGGAAGCCCTCGGCCGCATTGGCGTTGACCAGGGCGAGCAGAACATCGGATCGGTCGGCGGGCGCGATCACCACCATCGACTCGCTGAGGCGCTCGAGGATGTGTTCGACAGTCATTCCGCCGACCATCACCTCGACCGCCTCGCGGTCGAGCAGCGCTTCGTCGCCGCTGTAGAGAGTGGCGCCGAGCGCCGTCTGCAGTTCGCCCATCGTCGGGGCCGTCAGCACCGGGTCTTCCGGCAGCGCCCATCCACGGACTCCGGTGCTGGTCAGGGCACTCGCCTGCGCCGCGACTCGGTCGGGATCGCACCGATTGGCGACGATGCCGACGGTGCTCGCGTGAGCGGCTCTGATGTCCGTCATCAGCATCTCGGCGATGGCCTTGACCTCGGCGGGCTCACGGTCGAGAGCCTTCACCACGAGGATGATCGGCGCCGACAGGTTCGCGGCGATACGCGCGTTGTATCCGAGCTCGGACGGCGACGCGACATCGGTGTAGTCCGACCCGATCACCAGAACGTTGTCACACTGCTCGGCGACCACGTGATACTTGGCCACGATGTCGGCGATGGCCGCATCCGGATCGCGGTGCACATCGTCGTAGGTGACACCGAGGCAGTCGTCATACGGCACGTCGACGGAGGTGAACTGCAGCAACAGGTCGAGGATGTAGTCGCGCTCCCCCGCCGCCGCTCGAGAGATCGGCCGAAACACACCGACGCGCCCACCGGTCGCAGCGAGGAGTGCAAGCACTCCCAACGCGACGGTCGACTTGCCGGTGTCCCCCTCGGCCGACGCGATGTAGATGCTGCGGGCGCCAGAGCCAGTCATGCGGTCCACATTAGCGGCCTGCCGAGTGGTCAGCGGATGACGGCGCGCACCACCATGTCGGCGATCTCCTCGTCGGTCATCGACGACGAGGGGACGAGCATGCACGAGTACACGGTCCGGACCATGTACTCGATGCCGGCACGCGGATTCGGGTACATGACGGCGACTTCGTCCTCGGGGAGATCCGCCATCGCCGAATCGACGATCAAATCGATCAACGACGGTGCGCCCGCTCCCTCGACGGTCACCAGAGACCGGACGACTTCTTCGGGTTCGTTCCGCAGAACGTACTGCAGCGCCTGGTGGTCGCGGATGTAGCCGAGTGAACCGATCACCCGCTTGCGCACCCGCTCTGCGACGTCGGGTTCGTCCGCAGCCCAGCCGGCGAGTTCCACCCGCAGGCGTTCGCGCTCATGCGAGACGATGGCCGAGACGAGCGCCTCGCGTCCGCCGAACATGCGATAGGCCGTTGCACGCGCCACCCCCGCGTGCCGCGCCACCGACGTCAGACTGAGCGCCTTCGCGCCGAAACGCGACACCAACGCGACGCCGACTTCCACCATCCGGTCACGGTCCATGCCGGAAACCGTATCGAAAACGTCAGTCGATGATGTGCATGGCGGCCTCTTCGGCCGAAGCACCCGCCCCGTCCACGCCTGCGTCACGACCGAAGACGTCGGAGTCGCCCGCGATGTCGGACGCGACGATTCGACCCGCACGCGAGTTTCCGCATTCGGCCTGCTCCGGGTAGTCGGGGTCGGCGTCGTCGTCGTTCGCGGCGAGGTCCGGCTCCTCTTCGGCGAGGCGTGAGTCGAGGGTTTCGTGCTCGTGGTTCCCGGGCGCGTAGTCCGGCGGCGAGTAGCCGCGGTCGAGGATGTCACCGACCTCGGCGTCGTCGAGAGTGTCCTCAGGCTGCAGCTGATCACTCTCGTCGAGGTCGTACTCGCCGTCGAAGTCGTCCCGGGAACTCATGGTCTCAGGGTAGGTCGGTCCCGGCGACGGCGTCACGCGATTGACGTCAGCGACGCCAGGGTTCGTAACTGCGCGGGTCGTCGATCGGTTCGAGATGAATGGTGGGCCGCAGATCGTCGACCGCGTCGTGAAGCGCCGACTCGACGTCTTCGACGAGATCGTGGGCCTGTTGGACGGTCCACTGCCCGGGGACGAGCATGTGCAGTTGGACGAACCGCATGTGTCCCGCCTCGCGAGTGCGGACGTCGTGGAAGTCGACTCCGTCGCTTCGGTACCGATCGAGCACCGCGTCGACGGCGTCACGTTCGGGTGCTGGGATCACGGTGTCCATGAGGCCCATCGTGGAGTCTCTGACGAGACGCCACCCGACGACGATGATGTTCACTGCGACAGCCATCGCGACCAGTGAATCGAGCGGCGGCCACCCAGTGATCCCCACAAGAGCGACGCCCGCAATGACTCCGACGGTCGTCCACACATCTGTGAGCAGGTGCTTTCCATCGGCCGTCAGCGACATCGACCGATGCGCGCGGCCGACGGCGATGAGCTTCCAGGCGACGAGGCCGTTGACGACTGTCGCGCCGACCGAGATCAACAGACCGATGCCGACGGCTTCGAGTTCCTGCGGGTTGATCAGCCGTTCGACGGCTGTGTAGAGAATGACTCCCGCAGCCACCACGATCATCACGCCCTCGACAACCGCCGAGAAGTACTCGCTCTTCGTGTGCCCGAAGTTGTGGTCGTCGTCGGACGGGCGAGCCGCGACCTTCAAGGCGACGAATGCTCCCGCGGCGGCTACCAGGTTGACGACGGATTCAGCGGCGTCCGACAGCAGGCCCACTGATCCGGTGATCCACCACGCGTACGTCTTGAGGGTGATCGTGACGACGGCGGCCGCAACACTGAGCAGCGCCCACTTGCTGAGATCTCCACGTTCGCTCACTCGTCGATCCTCCCACCCACGAGGTCATTCGCACGCAGTACAGCATGGCCGAACGCCCCTACGGTCGATGAAACGTCACTGTCAGGAGGAACCGTGATCGTGAATCCCGTTCACAGCCGAGTGAAGCCACGAGCGGCGTTCCGAGTGGACGTCGTCGTCACCACCGCCGGTCTGCTCACCGCCGCCGGTGCACATCTCCTCCCCTGGTACGCATCGGTGACACGCCCGTCGACGACGGTGAACGGGTTCGGACGCGTCAGCGAGGCCGGCTACCAGGCGCACGCGAATCACCTGCAGTGGATGATCGCGCTTTCCACGATCGGCGCCGTCGTGCTGCTCATCGTTCGTGCGGCAGGCGGGTCGGACAGCGCATGGCGGCGGATGTGCGGGGCCATCGCGACACTTGCGATCGTGGGTGCGGTGTTCTCGGTGTTCGCGGTCCCCGAGAGGATGGCGCGCGCCGACGGAGTGTGGATCGCGGCGGCGGGTTCGCTGGTCACCGCACTCGGACTGCTCCTGCTGCGACGACGCTTCAATTAGCTTCATCGCCGAATGTTCCCGAATCCGCGACTCGTGCGCGGGCCTGCACGACTTGACGTCGAATCGGGGAACAGTGGACGGCGTTGTGGACTCCTCCGTCGTCGAGCGACGCCGCATCCGATCCGACTGTCCGTTTCGCTCCGCCGTCGGCCGCGAACAGGCACGATGGAGGCATGCTCGACGAACTGAACTCACAGGCCCGCACGTTCTACGACGCAGGCGAGTTCACGCACGCCCTCGCCGACTACTCGGTCCTCCGCGAGATCCGTTCCCGCCGCGAAGGCCCCTACTCGGTGAAGTACCTCGCCGCCCTCCACGACTGCGTGCGGTGCATGTCTCACCTCAGCCTGTGGTCCGACGCCGACCTCCTGTGCAGCGAACTGCACGCCAAATACGTCCGGACACATGGCCGTGGGGGCGTCGACACCGTCGACGTCGCACGCCACTGGGCGTGGGCGATGGTCCACCTCGATCAGGCCGATCACGTCGCGGCACTGTGCATGACCACCGCCGACGCGATGTGGGACACTGACCTGCGCGGCGCCGACCGCCTTCTCGGCGCGGCGGCCGCGCAGTCGGAACGATCGGTCGAACTCGCGGGCACCGGCCTGATCGACGGTGTCGCCCTCCGGCACGCCGCCGACCTGGTAGCCGGGCTGAACCGCTGGAATCAGCGCCTTCTCGACGCCCCTGCACGGACGTCTGTCACGACCGACTCACTGGCTCCCACCAGCTGAAACTAAGCGTCTCGCTTCTTCGGGAGTGTGAGGAGGGTCGCGAGGCTGACCGCGATCAGCATGACTGCGAGCACCCAGAGGATGGTCGAGAGGGTCGAGATCGCGGGCAGGACGATCATCGCGATGCCCGCACCGATGGAGATCACTGCCGACAGGACAACAAGCCAGCGCGGGACGAGGAAGGTCGCCAGTCGCATCTCGAGTAGGTCTTGGAGTCCGCCGAAGATCCAGCCGACGCCGATGAAGATGCCGAGCAGCGTCAACGATTCGGCGGGATTCAGAATCGACAGGACGCCTGCGGCGAGCACGATCGCTCCGAACGCGCCGAGAACCGCACGCAGTACAAACGGCGCCTCTGTCGTGGCGAATGCGAGGAACAGTCGAAGGAATCCGGCCACGACGAGCGACGCACCGAAGAGGACCGCCACGACGGTGAGCGTCGCCGCAGGCCAGGCGAGCATCGCGATGCCGAGCGCGATGCCGACGACGGACGACGCGAGCAGGAACGAGCGCAGAGCGTTCACTGCATTGTCGGGGAGCGCGGGCGTTGCGGGTAGCACAGTCATGCGCCAAGGGTACTTGTGCTGAGCGAGCCCGACAGACGAAGTACTCGTGCTGAGCGAGCCCGCGAGACGAAGTACTCGTGCTGAGCGAGCCCGCGAGACGAAGTACTGTCGGAATGCATGTCGACGAAGTCGTATTTCATCCCCGGGGAATCGGGCCGGGTGATCCCCACTCCGCTGGCCCTGAGCCTGTGGGGTCCGGACGCCCTCAACGGCCCCGCGGTGTGCGGTCTCGCCGCGTACGCGGCTGAACACGAGCACGGTCGCGAGGGCTGGTTGCCTGCCCGATTCACGCTGGAGCTGTTCAAGTCGGCGCGACGCATCCCGACGAGTCTGCAGACCGAGGTTCTTCGGGACGGGCGCCGGATCAGGGTGGTGCAGGTGAGCGTCCGCCAGCACGACGGGGACGACGAGGGTGTGCTGGTCGCACAGGGCAACACGGTGTTTCTCAAACAGGGCGACAACCCTCCAGGCGCCCGTTGGTCGCGTCCGACGACCGATTACAACCTCCCGGAGACCGACCCCTCCGATTTCCACACGTGGTTCTACAACGACGAACTCGGGTGGAGTTCTGACATGACGGCCTACCAGAACGGTGGACGACGACGCCTGTGGAGCCGTCCGGTGAACGTTCTCCCCGACGTCGAGTTGACACCGTTCCAGCGTGCGGCCATTTCGGCCGAGGGCACCAGTCTCTCGACCAACTGGGGCGAAGGCGGCATCGGCTTCATCAACGGCGACCTCACTCTCGCGTTGAGTCGGCTGCCGGTCGGTGATCGGCTCGGCGTGGAGTCCGACCATCACCTCGAGGACGCCGGGGTGTCGGCGGGAAGTGCCACCCTGTTCGACGAGCACGGACCGTACGGCATCGGATTGGTGACCGCCGTCGACAACACCCGCGCGATGATCGACTTCACCAAGGTTCTCCCGGCGTCTGCGTACAAGGGCGACGGGCCGTTCACACCCGACGGTGAACGCCGCGGAGACGACCGGAACGTCTGACCCCGCGGCTATCGTTGACGGTATGCGCATCGGAGCCCACCTTCGCCAGGACGAGAACCCCGTCGCCACCGCCAACGAGCTCGGGATCGACATCTTCCAGATGTTCGTCACCGACCCACAGAGCTGGAAGAAGCCGGAGATCCATCCGCATGCGGAGGAGATCCGGAACTCCCCGATCGACGTCGTGGTGCATTCGAGCTACCAGATCAACGTCGCGAGCTTGAACAATCGGCTGCGCATGCCGTCACGGAAGGCCGTCGAACAGCAGGCGGCCGCAGCGAAGGACCTCGGCGCGATCGGACTCGTCGTCCACGGCGGGCACCTGCGTGACGGCGAGGACGCCGCGGCCGGCTTCGAGAATTGGCGCAAACTGTTCGAGCGGCAGGCCGACAAGGGCGGCTTCGGCGTCCCGATCCTGATCGAGAACACTGCGGGCGGATCGCATGCGATGGCGCGCACCCTTGAGTCGATCGAACGTCTCTGGGACGCAGTCGGCGACTTCGACGAGGCGGGCTTCTGCCTCGACACGTGTCACGCCTGGGCCGGAGGAGAAGATCTCGTCGGCCTGGTCGAACGCATCAAGGCGATCACCGGGCGCATCGATCTCATTCACCTGAACAATTCGCGCGACGAGTTCGACTCCGGACGCGACCGTCACGCCAACATCGAGTCCGGCCACATCGACGCAGATGTGCTGCTCGAGCTGATGAAGACGGCTGGTGCGCCGGGCGTCTTGGAGACGCCGTCCGAAGGTGTCGCCGCCGACCTGGAGTATCTGCGGTCGCACTGACCTCCGAGGGCCGGGATACGCTTGCAGTTGTTAGCGCCGCCACACTCCCGGCGTGTTGTTCCGCGCTGAGACGGGAGCTATTCTGTCAATAGTTACCGGCAAGTAACATGTCCGGTCAGCCCCAGCACCTCACCGGTTAGGAAGAACCATGGGCCATTACAAGTCCAACCTTCGCGATCTCCACTTCAACCTCTTCGAGATGTACGAGCTCGACAAGGTTCTCGAGACGGGCGCCTTCGGCGACCTCGACCACGAGACCGCCGTCGACATGCTCCGCGAAGTGAAGGCCCTGTCGGAGGGCGTCATCGCCGACTCGTTCGTCGACGCTGACCGCAACCCGCCGGTCTTCGACCCGACCGATCACAGCGTGACCATCCCCGAGAGCTTCAAGAAGAGCTACAACGCTCTCATCGAAGCCGGCTGGGACAAGGTCGGCGTCGACGAGGAACTCGGCGGCCTGCCCGCACCGCGTTCGCTGTACTGGGCCATCGGCGAGATGATCCTCGGCGCCAACCCGCCGGTGTTCATGTACGCCGCGGGCTCGGGCTTCTCGAACATCTTCTACGACAACGGCACGGACGAGCAGAAGAAGTGGGCTGCGATCTGCTCCGAGCGCGGCTGGGGCGCCACCATGGTCCTCACCGAGCCCGACGCCGGTTCGGACGTGGGCGCGGGCACCACCAAGGCGACCCTGCAGGAAGACGGCACCTGGCACATCGAGGGCGTGAAGCGCTTCATCACCTCCGCCGACCAGGACATGACCGAGAACATCTTCCACCTCGTTCTGGCTCGCCCCGAGGGCGCCGGACCGGGCACCAAGGGTCTGTCGCTGTTCTTCGTTCCGAAGTTCCACTTCGATCACGAGACCGGCGAGCTGCAGGACCGCAACGGTGCATTCGTCACCAACGTCGAGCACAAGATGGGCATCAAGGCCTCGGCCACGTGTGAGGTCAGCTTCGGCCTGCACGGCACCCCGGCCAAGGGCTGGCTCGTCGGCGAGGTCCACTCGGGCATCGCGCAGATGTTCGACGTCATCGAGCACGCTCGCATGATGGTCGGCACCAAGGCCATCTCAACGCTGTCGACCGGCTACCTGAACGCTCTCGAGTACGCCAAGGAGCGCGTGCAGGGCGCCGACCTGACGCAGATGATGGACAAGGCCGCACCGCGTGTCACCATCACCCATCACCCCGATGTCCGTCGTGCGCTGCTCACGCAGAAGTCGTACGCCGAAGGTCTGCGCGCCGTGTACCTGTACACCGCGTCGCACCAGGACCCGGAGGCCGCCGCGATCGTGTCCGGCGCGGACCCCGAGCTGGCTCACAAGGTCAACGACCTCCTGCTCCCGATTGTCAAGGGTGTCGGCTCCGAGCGCGCGTACGAGAAGCTGACCGAGTCGCTGCAGACTCTCGGCGGATCGGGCTTCCTGCAGGACTACCCGATCGAGCAGTACATCCGCGACTCGAAGATCGACTCGCTGTACGAGGGCACCACCGCCATCCAGGCGCAGGACTTCTTCTTCCGCAAGATCATCCGCGACAAGGGCCAGGCGCTGGCGCACGTCGCAGGCCAGATCCAGCAGTTCATCGAGAACGGTGAGGGCTTCGACGACGAGCGCGCGCTGCTGAAGACGGCTCTCGAGGACGTGCAGGGCATGGCCGCCAAGCTCACCGGCTGGCTGATGGCCGCTCAGGAAGACCCGAAGCAGCTGTACCTCGTCGGTACCGCATCGGTCCGCTTCCTCATGTCGGTCGGCGACCTGGTCATCGGCTGGCTCCTGCTCCGCCAGGCGGTTGTCGCCGCTGCAGCTCTCGCGAACGGCGCCTCGGGCGACGACGTCGCCTTCTACCAGGGCAAGATCGCCTCGGCGACCTTCTTCGCGAAGAACATGCTGCCGCAGCTCACCGCTGTGCGCCACATCGTCGAGAACAACGTCGACAACGACCTCATGGAGCTCGACGAAGCAGCTTTCTGATCAAGTCCTCACCAGCTTGATCTGAAGAAGAAGGACCCCGCCGACTCACGTCGGCGGGGTCCTTTGCACTTCGGCGACGATTCCCGGTCCCAGAACCGAAAACGCCTCCAATGTTCGGTCGGGTCAGGTCAGGAGCGCGTTCACCTCCGTCGCGACTCCTCGTCGGACCTCGACTGTGCGGTGAGCGACGTCGGCGGCGACGGTCCGGTCGTGTGTGACGAACACGTAGGCCGTGCCGTGATCACGCTGCAGGCGCGCCAGGATATCGAGAACGGTCGCCTGCGACACCACGTCGAGCGCCGACACCGCCTCGTCGAGCACCACGATCTCTGGACGGGCGGCGACCGCCCGAGCGATCGCCACGCGCTGGCTCTGGCCGCCGGACAGTTCGGTCGGGTACCGATCGGCGAACCCCCGACCGAGTCCCACGTCGTCGAGAGCGTCACGCACGCGGTCGGCGCGTTGATCGGAAGTGAGACCCAGCGATGGATGCAACGATTCGGCGATGATCCGCCGCACGGTCCATCTCGGATCGAGGGCGGTGAACGGGTTCTGTGCAACGAGCTGCACACGTCCTCGTGTGTCGACAGCGCCGGAATCCGGCGTAGTCAGGCCGACGAGGACCCGAGCGAGCGTCGACTTCCCCGAGCCGGACGGGCCGACGACGGCGACCGTCTCACCACGATGGAGTGTCAGGTCGACGGCGTCGAGCGCCGCCACCGCCCCGAATCGCTTGCTGAGCGATCTCGCGGACAGCACCTCCTTCCGCGGTTCCGGGACCGGCGCGGGCCGACGCCCCCCGGGGATCGCCGCTCGCAACGCCTTGCCCGCCGCACTCGACGGCGTCGACACCAACACACCCGGCGTCGACGACTCGACCACGCGGCCGCCGTCGAGTACCACGACTCGGTCCGCACGACGTTCGACGACGGTGAGATCGTGCGTCACGAGGAGAAGACCCGAGGTCCGTCCGACCTGAGCTGTCAGAGTGTCCAACACCTGGTCGGCGACGTCGGAGTCGAGCGCACTGGTGGGCTCGTCCGCGACGATCAGGCCCGGTCGTCCCGCGAGCGCCATCGCGATCAGGACTCGCTGACGCTGGCCGCCGGACACCTCGTGGGGATACCGCTTCAAGAACTCCGACGACAACCCGACCTCGGTGAGACGTGACGCCGCCTCGCGGTCTGTGTCGGCTGCTCCCGATGACCGCAACGCCGCCCTGACCTGCGAACCGATACGACGCACCGGGTTGAGCGAGCTTCCAGGATCTTGTGGAACGTAGCCGATTCGGCGACCTCGGACCGTCCGCCACGTCTTCGACCCGGGAG
Source organism: Gordonia sp. PDNC005 (assembly GCF_016919385.1). Lineage (NCBI taxonomy): Bacteria > Bacillati > Actinomycetota > Actinomycetes > Mycobacteriales > Gordoniaceae > Gordonia > Gordonia sp. PDNC005. The sequence goes on along the minus strand of NZ_CP070351.1, from coordinate 4,147,300 downwards.
CGGGCAGATCGGCGTCGCCCTGACGCAACCGCCGTGCCTCAACACGCACGCCTGCAGGATGAAGGCCGAGGACAGTGCGTGCGAGCGTGGATTTGCCACTCCCCGACGCGCCGACGACGGCGACGGTCTCCCCAGGCTCCACCTGGAGATCAACGCCTACGAGTACCGGCGTCCGTCCGACGGTCACATCGAGTCCGGATATCTCAAGCACGGCTCCCTCCGATCACGCGCGACAGCCGGTAGGCGGCGAGAACAACCGCAGTGATGACTGCGGCGGGCGCCAGCGTGAGCCACCACGAATCGGCGAGGAACGCTCGTCCGTCGGCCACCATCGCACCCCACTCGGGGGCCGGCGGTGGAGGTCCGAAACCGAGGAATCCGAGGGCTGCCACCGCGAGCACCGCCTGCCCGAACTCCACGGACGCGACAGCCGCGGCCGTCGGCCACAGATGCGGCAGGATATGCCGCGTGATGACGGTGGGCCGTCGCCAACCGCTGACGGTCGCGGCCTCGACGAACGGGACCGATCGGAGTTGTTGGGTACGCGCCCGGAGCACTCGGGACGCCCCTGCCACCCCGGCGATGCCGACGGCGACACCCAGTACGAGGGTGCCTCCCCCGGTGGCCGCGATGACAGTCATCGAGAGCAGCAGTGCGGGAACCGCGAGGAGTACATCCACCAGTCGCATCCCGACTCGGTCCGCCCACCCGCCGAGGTAGCCCGTCGTCACTCCGATGACCAGACCGCCGGCGATGGCGACTCCGACCGCTGCCAGCGCAGCCGTCAATGACGCACCGGTTCCGTGCACGACTCGGGTGAGCACGTCGCGACCGAGCTGATCCGTCCCGAACGGGTGGTCCAACGACGGCGCCTGCAGTCTGTCTGCCGGAGCCACTGCGAGCGGATCGCCACTGGTCAAGACCCCGGGCGCGACGGCAGCCAGCACCGCGAGCAGTAGGACGGCGGCAGCCACGGCCACGCCCGGCCTCGGCCTTCTCAGCCGACGCACCCAGGGCGGCACCCTTCCGTCGCGCAGGGCCACCGCGACCAGGCCCGTCACGACAGGCTCCGGGCACGCGGGTCGACGAGCGGACCGACGACGTCGACGATCGCTGTCACCACCACGAAGACCACCGCCGACACCACGACGGTCGCCAGCATCACCGGCCCGTCGTGCGCCGCGACGGCCTGCTGGGTGAGACGCCCGAGCCCAGCGCGTGAGAACACCGTCTCCACCACCACAGCGCCCGCCAGAGCCGACCCGACCAGCACGCCGAGCGCCGACAGCGTCGGCAACGCGGCAGCGGGTGCCACATGCCGCAGGTGGATGCTCAGATCGGACGCTCCGGTGGCCCGTGCGACGTCGACATACGGTTGGGCCGCGGCCTCCCGCATACCCGACGCCATGAGTTGTCCGAGATAGCCCGCGATCGGGACGGCGAGCGTCACTGCCGGCAGGATCGCAGACGCGGGCGTCCGATCGCCGAAGCCCGGCAGGACTCCGAGCCCGAACGCGAACACCTGGATCAGGACAAGTCCTACCGCAAAGGTCGGCAGCGACACCAGCACGGACGGAATCTGGCCGACGATGCGGGAAGCTATCCCGTTCGGTCGATACGTAGCGGCGAACGCCAGACCGAACGCGGCGACCCCTCCCAGTGCCAAGGCGGACACTGCGAGAACCGTCGTCGACGGAAGCGCGTCGAGCAGTGTTGTGGTGACGGGGCGGCCCGTCACCACCGACGTCCCCCAATCGCCTCGCACGAAGTCTCCGACGGCCGACAGGTACTGCTGCCACAGCGGACGGTCGAGCCCGTACTGCGCACGGAGCGCGGCGAGAGCGGCGGGTGACGGGGGCGCCCCGCCGGAGTCGGCGTCGGCGGCGAGAGAGACCGGATCACCGGGCAGCACCCGCAACACGAAGAAGACGAGAGTGAACACGGCCCATACAACGGCGGCTCCAGCCGCCACACGCGACGCGACGCGACTCGCGGGCTTCCCAATCATGAGTCCGTGTCTGGGTACTGCAGGCGCAGAACGCCGGACGCGTCGAAACCGATCCCGCCGAAACCTGGAGCGACCGCGGCCACCTGCGACAGCTCGACGACCGGAATCGCGTACCCGGCTTCGATCAGCCGTGTCTGAAGAGTGTCGACGAGACGCAGGCGTTCCGCCCTGTCGGCGACCCCGGCCTGTTGTGTCAGCAGTGGATCGATCCGCGGGTCGAATCCTCGACGAGAGTAGTTCGTCCCCTCGAAGCCCAGTCGTGACCGGAGGATGTCCGGGTCGGCGCGCGTGACGTTGTAGTACACGGCGTCGAAGTCGCCCGCCTTACGCCTGGAGAGGAAGTCGTCGTTCGACAGCGCCGTGATCGTCAGGTCGATGCCGACGGCCGCCAACTGGCGCTGGACGAGCTCGAGGATCGGCTTGTTGCCGTAGAACTCCGGCGAGTAGATGACGTCGAAGGCCAGCTTCTTTCCGTCCTTCGTCCGTGTCCCACCGCCGGACGAGCGCCAGCCCGCGGCGTCGAGCACCCGAGCGGACTCGGCGCGGTCGAGCCGGATCGCGGGGTCGGTTCGGTACCCGGGAGTGGTCGACGCGAGGGCGCTCGTTGCAGGTTTGAACGAGTCCCCGAGGACGGTGTCGACCAGTTCCTTCCGGTCGAGTGCCGTGGTCACGGCACGCCGGACCGCCGCGTCGGCGAGGACACCGCGCGACACGTTCGACTGGAAGACGTACGGGAGTCCCGGGTTGGGACGTGAGGTCAGCACGGCGCCGGACGCTTCGATCGCGCTTCGGTCCTGAGGCTGAGGATCGGCGGTCGCGTCCAACTGACCGGACGTGATGCTGCCTGCGCGGACCCCGGACTCGGGCACAACGCTGAACTCGACAGTGCGGTATCGCGCCTGTTCTGCGAGCCCGGTGTCCGGGGTCCACCGGTAGTCGTCTCGCCTGGTGAGCGTCGCCGATCGGTCCTGCTCCCACCCGCTGTAGGTGTACGGCCCGCTACCGATCACCGTGCTCGCCGTGCACCTGTCGTCGAACGAGGCGGCGACCGTCGACGGCGCGAGGATTCCGAGCTGCGTTGTGGCCGCGGCCTGCAGGAACTGCACGTTGGGTTCGGCGAATCGGACGATCGCCGTTCGCTTGTCCGGCGTGTCGGTCCGCTCGTATCCGAGCAGGAAGCCCGACGCCTGCAGAGTTCGGGTGGACGTCGACTCGTCGGAGGTGAGCGCGTCGAAGTTCTTCTTCACCACGTCCGACGTGAGCGGCGTCCCGTCACTGAAGGTCACGTCGTCTCGGAGAGTGAACGTGAAACTGCGGCCGTCCGGCGACGCCGCGAACCGTTCTGCGAGCCACGGTGTGAGTTCACCGGTGTCCCGGTTCTGGTCGACGAGCGAGTCGACCACCTGACGGGACACGTTGACAGTCTGGTTGGTGCTCGACTGTGCCGGGTCGGCGCAGCTCGGCGCAGACGACAGTCCGTAGCGCAGGACATCGGACTCCGCGTCGTCTCCCGCGCAGGCCGCGAGCGGCAGCGCGGTGGCGACGGCGAGCACGGCGACCGCCGCACGGGTGCTGTTCTTCATCGGGAAGTCTTCTCTCTGGAACCGTCGGCGCCTGCGGCGTCGACGGTGGAATGCGAATCAGGGATCAAAGCGTTCGCCGCGAGCGCGATGACCGCGCCGACTAGCAGGAACACTGCGGTTGAGGTCAGTCCGCCGTCGGCGTCGGACGACGCGTACAGCGCTGCGGCTACGGCGGCGCCGAGGGCACCGCCGAGATTGTGGAACGTCCAGGAGGCTCCTATCGCAAAGCCCGCCTCCCCGGTGGGGACCGCCGACAGCGCCGACAGCGTCGCAGGCGCCAGGATCAGCGCCCACCCGAGTCCGAAGAACACGAAACCGACGAGCAGGACCGCGATCTGTCCGGAGAGCGCACCCGCGAGAAGCGCGCCCGCCGACACTGCGAGTGAAGCGAATCCGAACCGGAGCGGGCGGTTGGGGCCACCCTGGTCCACCCAGCGACCCACACGCGGGGACGCGAACGCCATGGTTCCGCTGACGAGGAGCAGTGACACACCGATGAGTCGTTCACCGAGGCCATGCCGGTCGGCGAGGTACTGCGGCAACACCAGAAGGGCCGACGCGTAGAACGCCGCCAGGAAGAAGTCCGAGAGCAGTGCCGCGCGGAGTCTGGGGTGGCCGAGCAGGTCGACGCGCAGGAGCGGATCGGATGACCGTCGTTCCACCACGGCGAGCAGCGTCACCGCAGCCACCGCGACCACACCGGATGCGATCACCGGGGCACTCAGCCACCCGGAACTCGCAGGCAGCGAGACGAATGCGACGGCGGCGGCCACCGCGACGGCGAGCGCGACCTGACCCGGCACGTCCGTCCCGCGGTCCGACTCCGGAGCGGGCGACGGGACCGCCGCGAGGATGAGACCGACGGCCACCAGACCGAACGGGACGTTGATCCAGAAGACCGACGCCCACCCGAACGCGGGGACCAGAAGTCCGCCGAGGACCGGACCGATCGCCAGACCGACACCGTTGACCGCGTACAGCCAACCGACAGCGCGTCCACGCTCTCCCTCCGGGAACAACTGTTCCACCAGCGTGGACGTACCCGTGTAGAGCACGGCGCACGACGCACCCTGCACGAACCGCGCGACGATCAACCACCCGATCCCTGGGGCGAGAGCGGCACCGACCGACGCGACGACGAACACACCGAGACCGGCCAGCAACACCGTCCGCCGCCCCCACTGGTCTCCTACCCGTCCCGCGGTCACCATGAACATCGCGAGTGCCGTCAGGAACCCGCTGAGCACGAGTTGGGATACCGAGATCGACGTCCCGAGCTCCCGCGTGATGGCGGGCAGGGCCGTCGACACGATCGTCAGGTCGATGCAGCCGAGGAACGACGCCGTCGCCAGTCCGACGAACCCCGCGGCCCGGCGGCCCGCAGTCACCTCCGCCTCGATGATGCTCATCGCGCCGACTTCCGCTTCTTGAAACGAAGCGGCAGCCATGCGGCCCCCTCACCGACGAACAGGTCACGGGTCGCCTGCATCGCAGTCGATATCTGCTGCGGATACACCACGTAGTCGTATCCCTGCTCCGCCCAGAGCGGTTGAATGATAGGCACCTCCTCGAGGAGGTAGGTGCGGCAGCCGTTGCGGATTCGCTCCTCGTCGGGAATGTCGTCCCCGCGACGCGAGACGAATCGGTCGATCGTCGAATCGATCGCCGCCGCGTAGGCCGAGTTCGTCTCGTACGCTGTCCGCACCTCGTCGAGCGCATGCGGGTACGCGGGGTCGCTGAGTGCGGTGTCCCAACGCAGGACGTCGACGTCCGCGGTGAGCAGATCCAGAAGGGGGCGGTTCCGAGCGATCCACTGATCACCGCGGCGACGCGAAAGCCGGTAGGCCTCACCCGGCGGGACATCGAGGTTATGGCGCTGGAGCGTGTCCGCGACGGCGACCGTCACCCGCGAGAACCCGCTCCTGTTCAGGAGGTCGACGGTCGCGCCGAACTTCTCCCCTTCGTGGTAGTCGGCGCCGACGCTGACCAGCAGAATCGTCGATCGGCCCTCGTATTCGTATTGCACGCCCTTGAGGTCGAACGCCGCCTTGTGCGACGTCGAGCCGACCGGCGCGGTGATGGCGAGTGTCATCAGCTCCACACCGCCAACGGCTGGTCCTGGCCTCGGACACCGACGAACAGCCCGACTGTCACCCTCGGTCGGTCGTGAGACGGCGCAACCGCGTGCACGCGTCGCGGATCGATGAAGATCGCCTCCCCGACTCCCGGTCGGACGACGAGCGCCGGCTCACCGACTGCGGCTCGGTCCACGCCCCACACCCGCTCACCCGAGAGCTCCCGGTAGTCGTTCTCGGTCGGGTAGGCGTCCCAGATCTCCAACTCGCCACCGTTGTCCGGAACATCCAGGTAGACGTTCACCGACAACTGCCGTCGGATGCCGAGGTCGTCGTCCGGCAAGTTCCGCGCGATGTTGTCGGTGTGCGGTTCCAGATCGACTCCGGCCTGCTGGTAACGCGCCACTCCTGCGAAGAACTTCTGACTCTCCGACGTGAGCAGTGTGGTCCCTGTCGGCCACGCCTCGTCGAGCAGGATCCGCACCGCGTCGGACGGGTACTGGAACGGTGCCGCGATCTCTCGCAGACGGTTCCGGTGTGTCGCAGCGTCGGCGAAGTATCGGCTCTGATCGGTCGGCGCGACCTCGGAGAACGCATGCCCGATGCGGCGGAACTGCGGGTCCGTGGCGAGAGGACCGTGATCGTCGCGTCCGACGAAGCGTTCGCGAAGCCCGGCGAGCGCCTCTCCAGTCACGAGTCCACGCACGCGCACGGCGTAGACGTCACCTTTCAGCAGGCGCAGCAGGTGATCTGCTGAGAAGTCGGCGACGGTCGTCGTCGCCACCCGGTTGTGTTCCTGCTCGGCGCCACTGGTGTGCGGCGCGTTCAGTGTGGTCGTCATCTGTGCCCCTCCCCTGTCCGGCGGCAACCGGACTCGATTCGTGTGTCGTCGTCCGCAGTGTGGTGCGGACGGCACATGCATCGATCACGAGCGGCTGCACCTGGACAGGTGACGGCCAAGCGGACTCGAGTCCCGGGCTGCGGGGACGTCGAGATCGTTCATCGTCTCTGGCATTAGCACCTAGTGGGCGATCCCCACCGGTTGCTGCGGCGTCAAAGAGCCAGTCTCTCAGCCGCTCGTGATGAATTCTGTGCTGGTGAGAACGTAAGCGGCACAATCACTTGCGGCAATCGCACCAACGCGTGCACCGACTCGGATCCGCAGGTGAGGCCCAATTAATCAGTGCGGGCCGAACGGCGCGCGGATCAGCAGACGTCGTCGCCCTCGGCGACACGATGTCGGTCGGCCTCCTGCTCGTTCAGGGGTGCGGTGACGGCGCAGATCCATTCGCGTCCGCCGGCGGGATCGAGTGACTGGGCGTACAGCAGACCCGTGGTCTCCCCGGCGGTGAGGAAGAACCCGGACGCTTCCGCGGTGACAGCCGGGAACCTCCACCGCGCGGTCGGCGCCCGAGAGCCGCCGAACACCGGGGTCACCACCCTGCGGTCGGAGAGGTCGCCGTCGTCATCGATCCGGTAGGCCACCACGCTGCGGGCACTCGTCCGATCAGAAGGGTGTCCCGCCCCATGACCGACAGCTGGTCTGGATCGTCGACGTCGATACGCGACATGAGCGAGCCGTCGTCGAGGCTCCATTGCGTCAAGGTGTCTGCGGCGACACGGATCGACCCGCTTCTCGGATCGAACACGACGTCGCTCGCCGCGGTGCCTACCGCGATGGAGCGCACTCGCTTGCGGGTCGCTACGTCGTACACGTAAACGTGTCGGTCGTCGGACGTGATCGCGACACGACTGCCCGAGGCGTCGACGGCGATGGCCGTGATCAGGTCGGTCGGACCACCGACGGGATCGCCGATCATCGTCGGCGCGGCGGCGTCGGCCACATCCCACAGTGCGATCTCCGTGTCGGACGATCCCCCGACCAACACATGTCGACCCGCGACGAAGTCGATGACGGACGTGTACCGCGTGTCCGTCCGTATCCGCGAGGCGAACCGGGGCCGATCCGGATCCGCGATGTCCCACAGCTCGATCGATCCGCCGTTGTTGTTGGCCGTGGCGACCAGCTTCCCGTCGTCGCTCATCGCGACACTCGGCCGGTCGTTCACGCGGCGTTCCGTGCCGACGGAGCCCCGCGTGCGCCACATCGTGTCGTGTCGTGTCCAGACGTTGAGGCGCGTGTCGCTTCCCACTGTCGCGACCACGTCGCCGTCGCGGCTCTGCGCGATACCGGAGATGACCGCCGCCCGATCGGGGGTGGCCTGAGTCGGGAGACGCCAGACGTCGATTCCGCCGTCCGATCGACCGACCGAGAGCTCACCGCCGCGCGGGCTGAAACCCACACTGAAGGTGCGCATCGAACCGCGTGCGGCAGACCGTTGCAGATCCCACACGATGGGCGGCGAGGCCGTGGACGCGACGTTCCACACGTGGACCACCCCGTCGACTCCGGCGAGGGCGATGAGGGGCGACCTCGGATCGGCGGCCATCGACCACGAGCCCGCGGTCACGCCCGCCAGCCCCGAGTTCTCCATTCGAGGAGCTGCGGCATCGGCGACGTTCCACAACGTCATCGTCGGACTGTCCCCGGACACCGCAAGCACGTCGCTCCCCGGCAGGAAGGCCAACGAGTGCGTGATGCTCGGGAATCCGCGGATCGGTTCACCCGCCGAGACGACGTCGTCGCCGGTCACCCGCCACAGGTGCACAGTCTGGTCGTCGCCGCCGGACGCGAGCAGTCGGCTCGAGGAGTCGAACGCGACCGCCCGGACCGGACCACTGTGACTACGGAGTTCGATGGGCGCGGACGGCGCCGACATCGCGTCGGCGATGGGGTAGACCGCCAGCGTCCCGTCGTCGGAGGTGGTCGCCAACCATCTGCCGTCAGGACTGAATCGAGTGAGATACGACGTTCCGCTTCCCGCCCGCAGTTCGGCGACCTTGCGTGGTGCGGCCGGATCGGAGATGTTCCACAGCCGGGCCGCGCCGTCTCCACTGGACGCGGCGAGCAGCGGCAGTGTCGGTGAGAAGGTCACCGAGGTGGCGAAGTTGTCGAATCCGCCGAGCACCGCGATCTGGACGAAGGGCGACGTGCCTTCGGAGGTCCGTCGCCATATCCGCACGGTGCGGTCGTTGCTCGACGACGCGAGCAGCGAGCCGTCCGGTGAATACGCGACGTCGTAGACGGGCGCGCTGTGACCGGCGAGGGTGACCGCGAGCGGTGTCGACGCCGCCGACGTCAGCAGGGTGTGGATCGCGGGATCGTCGGGGAACCTGCGGTCCGCGGCGAGCGCAAGTCGCGCCGCCGTCGACGGGTCGGACGACACGAGTCCATCGATGTCGGAGAGCAGCGCGTTGTGTTCCGCGTAGTTGCGCTGTTCTTCGAGGTCGCCCGCCTGCCGGTTGACCGTGACTGCGGCGATTCCTGCGACCAGCGCGAGTATCGCGATGAGAGCGACCGCTCCGATCTGGAGGCTCTTGAGGCGACGCCGACGTCGGACTGACGCGTCGATGAAGTCGAGGCCGCTCGGCGGCAGCACGTCCAGTCGGAGCTCACCGAGCTTCTCGACGTTCTCCAACGATTCGACAAGGCGCCCACCCGAGTACAGGAGGTCGGCGTCGCGGTTGTTGTCGGCCCACGTCGCGGCGTCGTCGGCCAGGCGCTGGCTCCAACGGAGCATGTCCGCGTCGTCGGAGATCCAGGTGGCCAGCCGCGGCCATGCCGTGAGAACGGCGTCGTGAATGAACGTCACCGACGTTCCCGCGGTGATGAGCCGTGCGTCGGCGAACACGTCGACGATCCGGTCGGCACGGTCTGGGAAGCGGCGCCGGAGGTCGGAGAGGGAGGCCCACGCCCGCAGAGGGACTCCACGTGGACCGAACTGCACCAGGGACAGCAGCAGTGCGCGGGCCGCGTCGTGGTCCTGCGGTGCGATCGTCGCCCACGCGTCCTCCGCGGTGTCCGCGATGGCGGAGGTGATGCCGCCGAGTTTCCGATACGTCGCGACGGTGATCAAGGTGCCCGACCGCATGGCCCACAGCCGCTCCAAGGTGTGGGCCAACAATGGAAGTCGACCCGCGTGGTCGTCCGACTCGGTGGTGTCGTGCAGGTCGCGCACGAGCAGCTCGGCCAGACCGGGATCGATGCGTCCGCCTGCGAGCCGGATCGGTTCGCGGATCACCTGATCGAGTTGGGCCGACGTCATCTCGCCGATGATCACCGACCGGTCCTGCCATGCCTCGGCAAGGAACCCGATGTCGAGGCAGGCGTCGAAGAAGTCCGCGCGGATGCCGAGAATCAACGTGGTGCTCGTGGCCAACCGTTGCACAGCGGCCATCACGTCGTCGCGCACCGACTGCTCGAGTGCGAAGACCGCCTCGAACTGATCCACGACCGCCAACGCGGAGAGCTCGGCCTGATCGATCTGGAGTCCGTCGTCGCCGATCGCCAGCCGGGTCGGCCGGTTCCACGGATCCGGCGCAGCGGCGAGGCCCGCTCGCAGAACCGATGACTTCCCCGCTCCGGACACGCCGGTCACGATCACTATGCGTGGACCGTCCGACGACGCGACGGCTTCCAGTTGTTCGACCAACGCCTCCACGACCGACGTCCGTCCGAAGAACACGTCTGTGTCGGCCTCGGTCATCGGAGCGAGGCCGCGGAACGGAGCGCTTGTCGGGGTCGGGGGCGTCGCCGTCACCGTGGTCCCGCTCTGGGCCGCCGCCCAGAGTTCACGCCACGCGGGCAGCGGCAGCACGTCCTGCGCCCCGGCGTCGATCGCCCGGAAGGTCAACCACGCCACCAGTGGTTCGACGACGGCGTAGTCGCGGGGGAGGTGGCGCCCGTTCCGCCAGTCGCTCACCCGTTGCCGGGACAGGGCCGCGCCGGTTCTCGATGCCGCCTTCGCGGCTGCCTCCAGCGTGGGGCGGCCCGCTTGAGCGAACAGCGTCCGCAGCGCGGCGCCGAATGCGTCAGACTGCGTCGAGGTCACTCGATCAGCCTAGTTGGAGTCTGCATTTCCTCCCTCATTTGTCCGGACCGGACAAATGAAAACATGGCCTGACCTGCCAGGACATCGGCTCCAGTTACCGATTGTTCGCCGTGGCCCTCTATTCGACCCTACTGTCGTGGGTGTCGGTCGACGACCGCCGAACTTCGAATTCCACCAGCCTCGAGGACCACTCTGATGACCAGAAGCCTGCAGCTCTCACTGCTCAAGCTCGCTGCCGTCATCGTGTTGGCCGTGGCGCTCGTGATACTCGTGGTGACGGGTCCGGCGATGGAGGGAGACGCCGGACACTCGTCTGGATCGACACAAGACTCGGTGAGGCCCAACGGGAGCCTGGGCTGACCCGACGCTGACGCTGCCGCCACCATCCGACGGGGGGATGGTGGTGGCAGCGTCGTTTCCAGAGCGATGACGGCAGGAGGACTGTCGGAGGTTCGAGCCTGCCGTCTACGGGGTCAGTCGGTCTCGCGATCGACGTCGGCAGCGGACAGGACCGCTGTGAGCAGTCCGGGGAACACCGCCTCGACGTCCGCCGACCGCAGAGAGTATCGGGCGCTCTGTCCGGCGGCGCGACGCTGCAGCACTCCGGCCTCCCGCAGGATCTTGAAGTGGTGACTGGCCGTCGCCTTGGTGACGGTGTCGTACAGCTCCGAGCACGACAGCGAGTCGACGTGCTGCAGGCGGCGCGCCATCTCCAAGCGCACCGGGTCGGCGAGGGCGGACAGGACGGCGTGCAGGTCGGCGACCGGCTCCACCGTCGCGGTGTCACTGCTCGTCATTGTCGACTCCCCAGAAATTAGTTTGATGAACATCGAACACTCGTATAGTCTCGAATCGTTCGATAATCGTCAAACATACTCGGAGGTCGCCATGACTGCCACTGCCACCGGGACGGGCGTCTCGCCGTCCACCACGGTTCATCCGCAGCGCTGGTCGTTCGCCCTCCTCCTCTCGCTCCTGGCTCTCGCGCTCGGCGTCTCCGGACTCCCGTCGCCTCTGTACCCGATCTACCAGCAGGAGTGGCACCTCAGCCCGGTGTCGATCACCATCGTGTTCGCCGTCTACGCGATCGGAGCCCTGGGCTCAGCGCTCACCGTCGGACCGATCTCGGACGCCGTCGGTCGCAAACCGGTCCTGATCACCGCGCTCCTCGCGATCCTCGGCGGCCTCGGGTTGTTCTTGATCGCGACGTCGGAGTGGCAGCTGATCGTCGCGCGCTTCCTGCACGGCGGCGCCATCGGAGCGATCACGGTTGTCGCGGGCGCAGCACTGCTCGACGTCCGACCGCACGGCGGCGCCCGCAACGGCATGCTCAGCGGCGTGGCTCTGAACGTAGGCATCGCGATCACCGTGTTCGGGGCGGCCGCAGCGGCTCAGTGGGCGGCGAACCCGCTGCGCATCCCGTTCGCGATCGTCGGTGTTGTCGTCGCCGTGATGCTCGTCGCCGTCATCGTCCTCATCGAACCGCACACCGAGAAGACCGGTGCCCGCATCCGGATTCAGAAGCCGTCGGTGCCCACCCCCATGCTCGCCGACTTCTGGTTCTCCGGCATCGGCATCCTCAGCGCGTGGTCGGTGCTCGGCGTGTTCCTCAGCCTCTACCCCGCCCTGACCCAGCATTCGACGGGACACACGTCGATCATCTTCGTCGGGATCGTGGTCGCAGTGATGGCCGCGGCGTCTGCAGTCTCCCAGTGGGTCGGCGGCCGCTACGATCCCCGCACGTCCGCGGTCGTCGGGCACATCGGCATGATCGTGTCGCTCGGCGGCGCGGTGTGGGCCCTGAACAGCGGCTCCACCGCGTTTGTGCTGCTCGACTCGATCGCGCTCGGCGTGGCATTCGGTCTCGCATTCGGCGGGTCGCTCCGCCATCTCAACGATGTGACACCCGCCGACGCTCGCGGTCGTGTGATGAGCGCGTACTACCTGCTCGGATACCTCGCGATGGGCATTCCCACGGTGATCGCCGGCGCGCTCGCGTCGCAGTACGGCACCGCCGAAGTGTTCCCGTGGTTCGCCGGGGCGATCTCGGTCGCCTGCCTCGGCGCCGCAGTCATGGGCACTCTCGGCGCACGTCGCTAGCACTCGCGACAACTTCGGCACTCTCTGCCGCGCTATGCGCGGTGGAGAGTGCCGAAGTTGTTCAGATGAGGTCGATCAGTCCAGGTTCAGGTCGACGAGGAGCTCGGCAGCGATCCGTTCGAGATCGGCGCGAACGGCGTCGAGATCCACGCTCGGCGGCACCATCACGTGGAGTTCGGCCTCGAAGAGCATCCCGCCTGCCATCGGCGCCTCGCGGGTACCGGTGGTCAGGTTCTCAATGGTCACTCCGCTCGCGCCGAGTGCGGCGGACAGTTCTTGCACGATTCCGGTCCGGTCGTTGCCGAGGACGCCGATCGTCAGGCCGGTCCACTCGCCTTCACGCGACGTCGCGCCGTCGCCCGAGTGAACCGCCACCTCGAGAAGCCCCTCGAGACCGGTGACTGCGGCGACCAAGCCGTCAGCCTGATCAGCGGGAACGGCCACCACAACGATGCCTGCGAACTTTCCGGCGAGCTGAGCCAGCTGGCTCCGCTCCCAGTTACCGCCATTGGACGCGACTGCATCCGAGAGCGCCGACACCAGACCTGGACGATCGTCACCGATCACCGACAACACGAGATTCCGCATGACGCAAGACTATCGACCCGGCGGTCGGCTCAAACGGAATTGAGCGCACTGTCGTCGCCTGTTCACACCCAGCACTCCGTCCGCGTCGCCTCCGAATAGGGGTCTGTCATTCGACAGACCCCTATTCGCCGCTCTCGCGCAGAGGTAATGTCTCACGCGCCTCTGCCGAAACACCGAAACGCGACGTCTACCAGATCGGAAGTTCAATGGACCTGACAGTTCCTCCAGCGCTGGCCAACCAGCTGGTGGCACCCGCACAGCCCCAACTTCCGTTCGCGTGGAAGCGTCAGGCGTGGAGATCGATGTTGCACGACGTCCCGGGTGCTGCCGAACTACTCGACGCGCTGCCTGAGAAAGTCGACCGCACGTCGACTCTGGAAGTCGTCAACCGGGGCATCACTGAGGGTGAGATCCTTCCGGCCTTCATCGCTGCGATGATCTGGGGACACGGGACCACCGGCTTCGGCCCCGTTCGCGTGCGACGGAGCCTCACGGGACTCAAGTCAGGAACCCGTGACGCCCCGATCCGCGTCGACGTCGAAGGACTCCTCCGCATTTCTGCCCTAAAGGTTCGAAACGACGGTCCGCTCGAAGGATTTCGGTACATGAATAACGAAGGCAAGATCAAGCATCTCGGCAGCGCATTCTTCACGAAATGGCTGTACTTTGCCTCCGCGGGCGAGAATCCGGATGCACCGAACGCCTCACCCATTCTCGACAGACAAGTCAGGGACTGGATCCGAAACGAGACCGGGCTTTCACTCGGCAACCGACGAACGGAGGACTACGCGATGTACATCGAGACCCTGACCGTCTGGGGAATCGCCTACGATCGTTCCCCTGTCCAGGTTGAGAAGGAGATCTTCGCCCTCGCCACCGGGCGCGGCTGAACGACCCAGACCGTCAGCGGTCGACACACGAGTAGCAGTCGGAGTTCTTCACGTCCCAAAGGAAGTCATGCAACCTCATCACTCACGCCTTCCGCAGCACGACATCGCCATCTGGCATACGACGCAGATCAATTCTCTGATCGACTCCGGCAGGGCTGCCGAACTGCCGAACCTTCTCACGCCGTTCCCGGTCGCCGATAGCGGGACCGTGCTCGCGGACGGAACGTTCCGACTCCTCAACTTCGAGAGCGCCGGAAACGGAACCTATGTCCACCAGAGCGGATTCGTCTTCGGCACGGGAGGTGTTGGTCTCGCCATAGCCGGGGGATTCGCACTTGCGCAAGCCGCAGGCAACAGCCGTCGTCGACGCGAGGCCGCCGCTCTAGCCCAGCCTCAGTGGCGACAGATAGACGCCGGGCAACTCTGGATCAGCACGTCTACGCTGCATTTCTCAGTGCCGTCGCAGTACTACACATGGACCTACGATTCGATCGATTCCATGACGCTCGTCGCCCCTCGCCAGGCACAGTTCAGCGGGAGGTCTGCGCACGGACCGATCACCTGGATCCTCGAGTCGGATTGGGCTGAACTCGCGTTCACCGTGTGGGCCAGAGCCCGCCATCCCCGTCACCCCCAGTTCATGACGCGCGGCTGGATACCCCCGGGCTGGCACGATCGCGCACACCTCGCCGGACTGCCCCCGATTCGGTAGCTCCGACCGGCTTGGAAAACACACCGTCCGCCAGTTGCACCCGCTTGAGTGGGCGCGACTGGCGGACGGTGTTCACGACTTCGCTTGACGAGCGGAGAGGCCGACCTACTTCGGGGGCATCCGGATGCCGCCGTCGACGCGGACGACCTCGGCGTTCATGTACGAGTTGGTGATGAGCTCTTCGACCATCGAGGCCAGCTCGTCCGGCACGCCGAGGCGCTTCGGGAAGAGGACGCTCTCACCGAGCTTCGCCTTGAAGGCCTCCGACGCCTCGCCGGTGCCGTAGATCGGGGTGTCGATCAGGCCGGGGGCGATGGTGTTCAAGCGGATGCCGACAGCCGACAGGTCACGGGCGACGGGCAGGGTCATGCCGACGACGCCGCCCTTCGACGACGAGTAGGCGGCCTGGCCGATCTGGCCGTCGAAGGCGGCGACCGACGCGAGGTTGACGATGGCGCCGCGCTCGTTCGACGGGCCGGCCTCGTTGCGGCTCATCGCGGTGGCGGTGAGCCGCACGACGTCGAAGGTGCCGATGAGGTTGATGCCGATGACCTTCTTGTACAGATCGAGGTCGTGTGCCGACGAGTACTCGCCGTCCTTGCCGATGGTGCGCTGCGCCCAGCCGACACCGGCCGAGTTGACGACGGCCTTCAGCGGGCCGAGCTCAAGAGCCTTGGCGATGGCCGCCTCGATCTGCTCGGTGTTGGTGACGTCGACGTTGACGAACGCGCCGCCGATCTCGGCCGCCAGGGCCTCGCCGTCTTCAGCCTTGAGGTCGGCGATGACGACCTTGGCGCCGCGGTTCGCGAGACGACGGGCAGCTGCCGCGCCGATACCCGACGCGCCGCCGGTAACGATTGCACTTGCTCCAGTGATGTCCATGTTCGCGAGCATAACCAATCGGTGACCCCACCCACAGTCCGGGTGTGGAACACGTTCCACAGATCAACGACAGCGGACGACGGGCTCCGGCGCGTATCGGACGGTCCGCGTGTGTCGGTTGATCTCACGGCCGGTGCGGTGATCGCGGATCACGCGCGTGTCCGACGCTGTGAAGCCGGGGAGCCCACTGCTGGCGATGCAGTCGTCGCCGCGCGGAACGGTGACCGTCTCGGGCGACGTCGGCAGCGTGCGGTCACCGGTGATCGACTCGACATCGCGGGTCTTGGTGCTCCAGAGCCGGACGGTCACGCTCGACGACGACCACTGCGTCTCAATGAAGACTCCGTGCTTGGTGTCATTCTTGAATTTGAGGTCGATGAGCCCCTCGAAGACTGTCGCTTCGCGAGCCTCCGGGTATCGCGAGATGTAGTAGGCGTGCTCGGTGTGGTCCACATCCTGCAGGCCGGCGAAGTACGCGGCGTTGTAGAGCGTCGTCGCGAACTGCGAGATACCGCCGCCGACCGCCGTGGACGGCCTGCCGTGATCGATGATCCCCGACTCGACGTACCCCTGCGCGGCACCGCGCGGACCGGTGTACCCGTTGAGGGAGAACGTCTTACCGGGAAGGACGACGGCGCCGTCGACCTTGTCCGCCACGATGCGGATGTTCTCGCCCGACGGACCACTGAAACCGCCGGTGGTGAACTCGGAGACCACCTCGGTGACTCCGAGTCGTTTGGCCGCCGACGTGGTGAGTTTCGGCTTGGAGACCGTGTATTCGACGTCGATCGACCGGTCGTCCGCGACGGCCGCCGCCGCGATCGCCTCGGCGGTCTTGTCCCAGTCCACCTTCGCACCCTCGACGGACGGCACCACCTTGGGTGAACCGCCGACCAGTCGGAAGGTTGCACTGACGGGTTCGCTCTCGGTGCGATCGGTACGAGCAGACAGCGACTTCTTCGCATCTGCCGCCTTCACGTGTGGGACGAGGCCGCCCTTGCCGTCGGCGACGAACGTGACGAGCGCCCCGAGCTCTCGGGGCGTCAGGACGATGTCGCGCCCCCGCCCCTTGAGCCGGAGCGGCGACGCTGTGACCTGCGGCGCGACATCGGCGACAGTGGCGTCGACGGTGGCCCGGCCGACGGTCGGGGAGAACGGCTCCATCGCGAGATCAAGCGGGCCGCCCTCCAGCCAGTGTTCGCCGACCGCGATCACTCCGGCGTCTCGATCGATGCGCATTCCAGTGGCCGGATAGTCGGCGACCGGACGCAAGCCGTCGAAGTGGACACCGCCTTCGACCGCGGCCTTCTCAAGGGTGGACCGTCGGGCGTCGAGCGCCTTGTCGAACGACGCACGGTTGATGTCGACGACAGGCGCCACATCGCGGTGCGCCCCGAAAAGCGCGGCGAGCCTGGTGAACGGATTCGCGGGCTGCTCTTTGAGCCTCGCGAGTGTGCCCTCGACGTCGAATGCCGCACCGAGTTCGGCGGGATCGATCGCGGCCGAACCCGAGTCGGTGCGCACTGTGATCGGTCCGTGCGCGACGACGGAGATCTGCTGGAGGATTGCCCGCGCCTGGTCGTCCGACTTGCCACCGAGATCGAACTCCGCGATCTGCACACCGCGGGCGGTTTTGCCGTGACCGAGGGCGTAGTCGAATGCGAAGACGAGAGCTGTCAGCATGATCGCGGCGAGGAGTCCTCGCGCGACCCATCCCCACGCGCCGACACGACGCTTCATCGATGAACTCACAACAGTCACGATCCTAGGGCATGGCTCTCCCCCGGTGAGAACACAGAACTCCGGCTGAACCGCCGGGTCGGGGGTCTGGCGGTTCAGCCGGAGCTATCTGGTCTATAGCTCCAGGTGACCGCAGCGTTACATCGTCGGCGAAGAACTTTCCGGTTGGCACGCAAAAGGCCCCGGACCGCTCGTTTGCACGAGTGCCCGAGGCCTGTGCGGCGAACGTCAGCCTTCGACGATCGCGGTGACGCCCTGGCCGCCGGCGGCGCAGATGGAGACGAGGGCACGACCGCCGCCGTTCTCCTTGATCTGCTTCGCGGCCTGCGCGATGATGCGTCCGCCGGTGGCTGCGAACGGGTGGCCCGCGGCCAACGACGAGCCGTTCACGTTGAGCTTGCTGCGGTCGATCGAGCCGAGTGCCTTGTCGAGGCCGAGGCGCTCGCGGCAGTACTCGTCCGACTCCCAGGCCTGCAGTGTGCACAGCACGACCGAGGCGAACGCCTCGTGGATCTCGTAGAAGTCGAAGTCCTGCAGAGTGAGGCCGTTGCGCTCGAGCAGACGCGGAACGGCGTACGTCGGCGCCATGAGCAGGCCGTCCGGGCCGTTCACGTAATCGACGGCCGCGGTCTCGGTGTCGACCAGGTAGGCGAGCACCGGAAGCTTCTTCTCCGCGGCCCACTCGTCACTGGCGAGCAGGACGGTCGACGCGCCGTCGGTGAGCGGCGTCGAGTTGCCTGCGGTCATGGTCGCGTCGCCGAGGCTCACGCCGAACGCGGGCTTGAGGGTGGCGAGCTTCTCGACGGTCGAGCCGGGACGGAGATTCTCATCGCGGGTGAGTCCGTGGAACGGGGTGATCAGGTCGTCGAAGAAGCCGCGGTCGTAGGCTGCGGCCATCTTCTGATGGCTGGCGGCCGCCAATTCGTCCTGGTCGGCGCGGCTGATGCCGAACTCCTTGGCCGTGATGGCGGCGTGCTCGCCCATCGACATGCCGGTCCGGGGCTCGCCGTTGCGGGGGATCTCGATGCCGAGCTTCGCGACGAGGCCGAGTGCGGCCTTGATGCGATCCGGGGTGCTCTTGGCGCGGTTCACTTCGAGCATCTGGCGACGCATATCCTCGGACACGCCGATCGGGGCGTCGGAAGTGGTGTCGACGCCGCCGCCGACCGCGACGTCGTAGCGACCCGAGGCGATGCCGTCGGCCACGGCCGCGATCGCCTGGAGTCCGGTTCCGCACGCCTGCTGGAGGTCGAAGGCGGGCGTGTACGGGGAGAGGCCCGAGCCGAGGACGGACTCGCGGATCAGGTTGAAGTCGCGCGAATGCTTGAGCACCGCACCACCCGCGACCATGCCGAGCTGCTCACCCTGCAGGTTGAAACGGCTCACCAGACCTTGCAGAGCCGCGGTGAACATCTCCTGGTTGCTGACGGTCGCGTATGCCTTGTCCTGGCGAGCGAACGGGATTCGGTTGCCGCCGACGATGGCGACGGGACGCAGCTGACGGGTTTCCGGCTTGCGGGGCGTGAACGATGCCACGGGTTCTCCTGAATACTCGGGGACCATTGTTGTCATCATTCTTACTCCAGAGTAAGTTCGATGTCGACCTCGATGGTATGCGGTGAACGTCACAGGTGCTGACCGGTGCACACAATGGTCGGACGCACCTATCGTCACCGGCATACCTCGAATCGACTCTTCGACTACTGAAGGAGCCCGCAGTGGCAGGCAACACCGATCTCTACTCGTCTTTCGTCAACTCCGGCCCCGGCGGATTCATCGCCAGCCGCGTCGGCCTCCCCCAGCCGCCGCACCTCCGCCGCTACTCGCCGTCCGCACCGGCACTCGGCGGCCCCGTGCTCCTCGGCGGTCAGGGACGCCTCGTCGAACCGATCCGCGAGATCCTCACCGCCGGTGACGATTACACGCTCGTCGAGAACAACACCGGCGGCCGGAGCGCAGACAAGCTCGGCGCCGCAGTCTTCGACGCGACCGGCATCACCAAGGCCGCCGAGCTCGAGCAGCTCTTCGAGTTCTTCACCCCCGTCATGCGTTCGGCTGGCAACTCCGCGCGCTTCGTGGTCATCGGCACCACACCCGAGCTCACCGCGGGCCCCGACGAGCAGATCGCTCAGCGCGCACTCGAGGGCTTCACCCGCTCACTCGGCAAGGAACTCCGCAACGGCGCGACCGCACAGCTCGTCTACGTCTCGCCGAAGGCCAAGACCGGCCTGTCCGGCCTCGAGTCGACACTGCGCTTCCTGCTGTCGGCCAAGTCGACGTACGTCGACGCCCAGGTGATCCGCGTCGGCGACGCCAACGGCGCCAAGGTCGCGAACTGGGACAAGCCGCTCGAGGGCAAGGTCGCCCTGGTCACCGGTGCCGCACGCGGTATCGGCGCCACCATCGCCGAGGTCCTCTCACGCGACGGCGCGCACGTCATCTGCGCCGACATCCCCGCAGCAGGCGAGGCACTGTCCGAGACCGCCAATCGTGTCGGCGGCACCGCGCTCCCCCTCGACGTCACCGCAGCGGACGCGGGCCAGAAGGTCGCCGAGCACGTCCTCGAACGCCACGGCGGTCTCGACATCATCGTGAACAACGCGGGCATCACCCGCGACAAGCTGCTCGCCAACATGGACTCGGGCCGTTGGAACTCGGTGATCGGCGTCAACCTGATCGCACCGCAGACCCTCGTCAACGAGCTCGTCGAACGCGACGCACTCCGCAAGGGTGGCGCCGTCGTCGACGTCTCGTCGATCGCAGGCATCGCGGGCAACCGTGGGCAGACCAACTACGGCGCATCGAAGGCGGGCGTCATCGGTCTGGTCGACGCCTACGCCCCGATCCTGGGCAAGAAGGGCATCACCATCAACGCCGTCGCGCCGGGCTTCATCGAGACCGCGATGACCGCTGCCATCCCGCTCGCCACCCGCGAGGTCGGGCGCCGCATGAACTCGCTGCAGCAGGGCGGTCAGACCGTCGACGTCGCCGAGACCGTTGCGTACTTCGCCAACCCGGCCAGCAACGCCGTCACCGGCAACGTGGTCCGCGTCTGCGGTCAGAGCCTCCTGGGCGCCTGATGTCGACAGTCACCTACACGTCGCTGCCTGGACCTGCGCAGATCTACCCGAAAGCCGTCGCAGCGATGCTTCCGGTGATCGGCAAGCCCGCGCGGGTCTCGGCGGACGCCGTGGTCCCCGACACCGTGCACCGCATCGAGAACGTGCGGATCGACCTCGACCAGCTGGCCGACTACTGTCACGCGACCGGACTTCCGTTCGGCTCGACAGTGCCGGTCACGTACCTGTTCGTGCTGCAGTTCCCGTTGGCCATGTCGGCGATGGTGGACCCGAAGTTCCCGTTGGGCGCAATCGGTTCGGTGCACATCGAGAACACGATCGAACGGTTCCGGGCGATCGGCGTCGATGAGCCGCTGACCATCGAGACGCACGCGGAGAACCTGCGCGAACACCGCAAGGGACTGCTGGTCGACATGATCTCGGAGTTCTTCGTCGGGCGTGAGCGGGTCGCACGGCAGACGAGCACGTTCCTCAAGCAGCAGCGCACCAGCCTGTCCGGCGGCGAACGCGGACCGGCGCCCAAGGAGACGGCTGCGCCGTCGCCCGACCGAGTGCTGTCGGTGGACCTCGGACTGATCCGCAAGTACGCGGAAGCATCCGGCGACCGGAACCCGATCCACATGGCTGACGTCACCGCGAAGGCCTTCGGGTTCAACCAGGCGATCGCGCACGGCATGTGGACGGCGGCCGCGTCACTGGCGAACATCGAGGGCGCACTGCCCGGCGCAGTCGTCTACTCGGTGCGCTTCGGCAAGCCGATCCTGTTGCCCGCCAAGGTGAACGCATACGCGTCACATGCCGACGGCGGCTACGACGTTTCGGTTCTCAACCGCAAGAAGGGCTACCCGCACCTGACGGGAACCGTCCGACGAATCGGCTGAATCCACGTCGACCCGTGAAACGCGCCTCCCGCTCATCGAGCAGGAGGCGCGTTTTGCGTTCAGCCGTGTCTGCGGCCCGCATGGGCCTCGGCCCGCATGCGTTCGACCATGAACGGATAGTGCAGTTCGAAGGCCGGACGTTCCGACCTGATCCGGGGCAGTTCGGTGAAGTTGTGGCGCGGAGGAGGGCACGTCGTCGCCCACTCCAGCGAGTTGCCGAATCCCCAGGGGTCGTCCACGGTGACCACTTCACCGATTCGGCAGGAGACGAAGATGTTCCAGACCACGAAGAGCGTGGAGATGCCCAGGATCAGCGAGCCGATCGACGACACCATGTTGAGCACGGTGAAGCCGTCACTCGGCAGGTAGTCGGCGTACCGACGCGGCATGCCTGCGTTCCCCAGCCAGTGCTGGACGAGGAACGTCATGTGGAATCCGATGAACATGGTCCAGAAGTGGATCCTGCCGAGGCGTTCGTCCAGCATCCGGCCGGTCATCTTCGGGAACCAGAAGTACAGCGCCGCGAAGCCGGCGAAGACCACCGACCCGAAGATCGTGTAGTGGAAGTGTGCGACCACGAAGTAGGTGTCGGAGAGGTGGAAGTCCAGCGGAGGGCTGGCCAGCAACACGCCGGTGAGACCGCCGAACAGGAAGGTGACCATGAAGCCGGCGACAAAGAGCATCGGCGTCTCGAACGTCAGGTTGCCGCGCCACATGGTGCCGATCCAGTTGAACATCTTCACACCGGTCGGCACGGCTATCAAGAAGGTCATGAACGCGAAGAACGGCAGCAGGACTGCGCCGGTGACGTACATGTGGTGCGCCCACACCGCGATCGACAGCGCAGCGATGGACAGCGTCGCGTAGACGAACCCGGAGTACCCGAACAGCGGCTTTCGTGCGAACACCGGGACGATCTCCGACACCATGCCGAAGAAAGGCAGCACGAGGACGTACACCTCGGGGTGCCCGAAGAACCAGAACATGTGCTGCCACATGATCGCCCCGCCGTTGGCCGGATCGAACAGATGCGCACCGAACTGCCGGTCGACCTCCACACCGATCACCGCCGCGGCGAGCAACGGGAAGATCAGCAGGATCAAGACACTCGTGACGAGGATGTTCCAGGTGAACACCGGCATCCGGAACATCGTCATCCCGGGTGCTCGCAGGCAGACGATCGTCGTGATGAAGTTGACCGCCGAGAGGATCGTCCCCATCCCGCCGACCGCCACCCCGATGAACCACAGGTCGGCCCCGAGGCCTGGAGAATGTGTGACGTCGCCGAGGGGCATGTACGCGGTCCAGCCGAAGTCTGCGGCGCCGCCGGGCGTGAGCAGCCCGAAGGCGACGACCAGGCCGCCGAACAGGAACAGCCAGAATCCGAGCGCATTGAGCCTGGGGAACGCCACGTCGGGCGCACCGATGTGCAACGGCACGAAGTAGTTGGCGAAGCCGAATGCGAACGGCATCGCGTACAGGAGGAGCATAATGCTGCCGTGCATGGTGAACAGCTGGTTGAACTGCTCGTTCGAGACGAACGACTGACCGGGCATCGCCAGCTCGAGTCGCATCACCAGCGCCATCAGACCCCCGACGGCGAAGAACGCTCCGGACGCCCAGAGGTACATCAAGCCGATCATCTTGTGATCGGTCGTCGTCAGCACTCGATACAGCAGCGAGCCCGGCGCACGCCGGACTCCTGGACTCGGCCGCACGGCCGCAGCCGGAGCCTTCCGTTCCTCGACGGTGTCTGTCACTTCGTCCCCTTGAACCCGATGGTCGAGCAGAAATCTCGCAGCTCAGACGTTACGAAGGGAAAAGGCTCGGCCACAGGGCCGGAACGGCCCGCGGTCGGGATCGAAAGCCCTTGTGGGCGAGGGGACTTAGGTTGTGTGCGCGGTCAGTCGTCGGCGTGCGAGCCGACTCCGCGCAGACCGCGCCAGGTGATGCCCAGCAGGAGGTCGGTGGCGTCGTCGAGGTCGACGTCGCCGTCGGTCATCCGGTCGGCGACGGCCTCGCCTGCGCCCACCAGCGCAACTGCGGTGAGTTCGAAGTCCACGTCGCGTGCGCCTTCGACGGTGGTCCCCCGGCGGATCAGGTCGGTGATCATCGCGGTGACGCCACGACGGCTCTCGGTGACGATGTCGGCGAATGCCGCGGTGCCCATCGACACTCGGTACAGCACTCGCCACGACTGCGCGTTCTCGTGCACGAAACGCAGGAACTCGCGGACCAGGATCCGCGCCTGGTCCCGTTGACGCAGTTCGGGATCGAAGCCCGCACTCATCGACTGCATGAACTTGCCGCTCTCGCGAGCGATGCAGGCGGCGAACAGTTCGTCCTTGGACCCGTAGTACAGGTACAGCATCGGCTTGGAGATCTCCGCCTGCGCAGCGATGGCGTCCATCGAACTGTCGGAGAATCCGTGCTCGGAGAACACGGCGATCGCCGCATCCAACATCTGCTGCTCGCGGACCGCGCGAGGCAGCCGCTTCGTTCCGCTCGCCATGCCCCTAACTTACCATTCGGTAAGTTCAGTTGCAGGTGATCACTCCCTTGGCCTTGAGGATACGGAGCACCGACGTGTCGATGCGCTTGCGGTTCAACTTCTTCGACTCGACCGCCTTCTCGAGCGAGTCGAGGACGGCGGACACCTTGTCGGTCGACAGCCACAGCCCGACGTCCGACCCCGCATTGATCGCCTTGCGGACCGCGACATCGATCGGGAACTTGTCGCTGATCGCCTTCATGCCCGACAGATCGTCGGAGAAGACGACACCGTCGAACGGCACTCCGCCGTAGCGGCTTCCCTTGCGCAGCATGCCGATGGTCGCCGGGCTGATGCTCGACGGCGTGTCCGGACCGGTCAGACCGGGAACGATCAGGTGCCCGACCATCACGCCCACGTTGCCGGGGTTCTTGAGGAGAGTTTTGTACGGGACGAGATCGCTGGTGATCAGCTCACTCAGCGGAGGCGTCCGGACTGTGCCGGTGTGCGAGTCGCCGGAACCGTGACCGTGTCCGGGGAAGTGCTTGTAGACCGGCATGATCCCGGCGTCCAGCAGCCCCTGCGCGTAGGCGCGGGCGTACTTCGTGACGACGGCGGGGTCGTTCGAGAACGACCGATCGCCGATCACCTCGTCGTCCGGTTCATCGCTGACGTCTACCGACGGCGCGAAGTCGACGGTGATGCCGAGCGCCTTCATCTTCTTGCCCGCGGCCTTGGTCAGCGCGCGGACTTCCTCCGGGGTCTTCGTCTTGGCGAGCTCACGGGGTGACGGCATGTCGATGCCCAGCTTCGCGAGCCGGCTCACGCGCCCGCCCTCCTGATCAACCGTCACCATCAGCGGAACCTCCTGCGCGTCCGACAGTTTCTTCGCCGAACCGTCACTGAGCATCGACATGTCGGTCCAGCTGCCGATGAAGATGCCGCCGAGGTGCTCACGTTCGACAACCTGTCTCGCGTCGGCTGCGTCGGCCACCCCGACGACCAACAACTGGGCGAGCCTCTCGCGCAACGTCAAGGACGCGAGCTGATCGCTTCCACACGACTTCGGGCCCGCCGACGTCGACGAAGCCTGCTTCGTCGTCGTCGTCGAACTGGACGACGATGCGACGTCGTCGGGTGAGTCGGAACACGCTGCCACCGCAAGCAGCGACGCGGCGGTCAGAACGGCGACCAGTGAACGGGATCCACGCATGACGACAGTCTCGCACGCGAGACCTCACGGACACCGTCGACATGCACCGCCTCTCAGACAGTCGTAGTCCGGACGGATGAGTCACGTCGCGAACCGCGGCCTCCCGGCGACCGGCGGCGGAGATGGTATTTTGGGCGGCATGGTTCGCGACCGATTGATCTATGGTGCCCTCGCCGCGGTCGCCGGTGTGATCGTCGGCATCGGCGGCGTCTTCCTCGGCGGTGTGCTCGCGTCTGAGACCAAGCCGTCGACCGACATCAACAGCGTCAACGGCCAGGACGGTTTCGTCCAGGGCTCGGTCGAGTACGGCACGCGCGGCGGATCCGCCAACGACAACTCCTGATCGTGTGCTGACGCGTCACGGCACGCGTGTGCTGACGCGCCCGGGCACGTGCGTCGTCGGCGTCGTCTTTCTCGTCCTGTCGTTCTGGCAAGCCCCCGGCCGCATCGCCCCCGACACCAAACTCGACCTCACGGCCGACCCGATCGGCTTTCTGGCCCGCGCCACTCACCTGTGGTCGCCCACGATGCCCATGGGCCAGATCCAGAACCAGGCGTACGGATACCTGTTCCCGCACGGAGCGTTCTTCGCCCTCGGCGACCTGGTGCATCTTCCGCCGTGGATGATCCAACGGCTGTGGTGGGCGGTGCTGCTGACCGTCGGATTCATCGGCGTGGTGCGGCTCGCCGAGGCACTGCGGATCGGTTCGCCCTGCTCGCGGCTGATCGCCGCAGCCATGTTCGTCGCAGCGCCGCGCGTTGTGACGACTCTCGGAACCATCTCGTCCGAGACGCTGCCGATGATGCTCACACCGTGGGTGCTGGTGCCCGTTGTCCGCGCCCTAACCCGTGGCGGCACACGCAGGCTATGGCAGGACGCAGCGCGATCGGCGTGTGCGGTGGCGCTGATGGGCGCGGTCAATGCCGTCGCGACCGCCGCCGCGGTGAGCGTGGCCGTGTTGTGGTGGATCGCTGCGACCCTTCCGCGCGGTCGGCGTCGCACCGGACTGGTGTTCGGCGGCTGGTGGTTGCTCGGTCTGGCCGCGGCATGCCTGTGGTGGGTCGTTCCACTGCTGATGCTCTCCCGGGTGTCACCCCCATTCCTCGACTTCATCGAATCGGCGCAGGTCACCACCGAGTGGACGTCGCTCACCGAGGTTCTGCGCGGGACATCGTCGTGGACACCCTTCGTGTCGGCCGAGCGCGCCGCGGGCGCCGTCCTGGTGTCTCAGACTGCCGCCGTCATCGCGACCGGAGTCCTCGCAGCAGCAGGCCTCGCCGGATTGGCGATGCGCGAGATGCCGCACCGCGGACGGTGGTTGGCGATCCTGTGCGTCGGTCTTCTCGCGATCTGCCTCGGCTATCCCGGGGCACTCGGTTCGCCGATCGCCGAGACCGTCCGAGCATTCCTCGACGGCAGCGGCGCCGCGCTGCGCAACGTGCACAAGTTCGACCCCCTCATCCGACTGCCGCTTGCACTCGGCGTCGCCCATCTGCTGGCCCGAGTCCCGGTTCGTTCGCTGCTGGCGAAGCCGTCGGCGTCGAATGGGTGGGGCAGACCCGCGGCAGCTCTGATGATGGTTGTGGTCGCCGTGTTCGGGTCCGGTTCGCTGGCCTGGACGGGTGGGCTCGCTCCGGCGTCGAGTTACCGCGCGATCCCCGACTATTGGCAGCAGACCGCCGACTGGCTCGACTCGCACGCCACCGGCGTCCGCACCCTGGTGGTGCCGGGCGCCCCGTTCGCCGACCAGGTGTGGGGACTGACGCGCGACGAACCTCTGCAGGCACTCGGGTCCACCCCGTGGGCGGTCCGCGACGCCATTCCGCTGACACCACCTGGCGCGATCCGTGCGATGGACTCGGTGCAGCGCACTCTCACGTCGGGGCGCGGATCGACAGCCCTGGCCGACACTCTCACCGCCCAGGGCGTCGGATACATCGTCCTGCGCGCCGACCTCGATCCGGCGACATCCCGGTCGGCCCGCCCGTTGGTGGTCGCCGACGCACTACGGAGATCTCCCGGCATCACCGTCGCGGCGCGCTTCGGGCCGGACGTCGCGCCTCCGACGATCGACGGAATCGTCGTCGACGACGGACTGCGCCCACCGATGCCTGCGATCACCGTCTACCGCGTCGGCGACGCGCGCGGCACGGGCCCACTGCTGACCCCGCTCGACGACATTCCGCGGGTCACCGGCGGCCCGGAGTCGCTCGCCGCGATCAACGAGGCGCGCACTCGCGACGGAAGGCCTGCGCTGGGGACCGCGTTGCTCACATCGGACGCACGCAGAGCCGAAGTCGGAGACGGTCCCGGTCTCATCGTCACCGACACTCCGGCCGACCGAGAGACCGACTTCGGGCGAGTCGACGACCACTCGTCGGCCATCCGCACCGTCGACGATCCGCGGTTGACGAAGAACGCGGCCGCCGATTACCCGGTCGACGGAGCCGCACTCGTCCACGGCCAGTGGCTGTTGAACAACACGCCGGATCGAGTGCGGGTGTCGTCCTCGGGGTCCGCGGCGGACGCGACTCAGCCCGGCCGGACGTCACCCGCGTCGTCGGCGGCGGCCGCGTTCGACGGCGACCCGAACACGGCATGGGTGAGCCGCGGCCTGGAATCCGCTGTCGGACGATGGCTCGCGATCGACTTCACGGAG
This sequence comes from Gordonia sp. PDNC005, assembly GCF_016919385.1. Classification (NCBI taxonomy): domain Bacteria; kingdom Bacillati; phylum Actinomycetota; class Actinomycetes; order Mycobacteriales; family Gordoniaceae; genus Gordonia; species Gordonia sp. PDNC005. The sequence continues at coordinate 4,119,445 of NZ_CP070351.1, read as the reverse complement.
GCACACCGTGACCTGGCCCTGACCGTGACCACGGCCAAGGCGTTGGGACCGGACGTCACATCACTTCTGGTCACCACCGATGCCGGCAGCACCGTCGTGTCCAATGTGACGCCCGGTGAACCGACTCGGATCGTGGCGCCTTCCGGTCCGACGAAACGGGTGGAGATCCGCGCGATCCGCACTGCGAACGGTGGAGGCGGCAACCAGTTCGCCGTCGCCGACGTCCGGGTGGCCGACGCGGGCACCGGGCTGGGCTACTCGATCAGACACCGCATTGTGCTGCCTTCGCTGGACGCGGCGGACCGAGTCGACGAGTGGGTGCTGTCGTCGGAGTTGGGCTCACGCGCCGAGTGCACATCTGACGCGGACCGCATCCGGTGCGCCGCCGCCCTCGGATTGGATCCAGAGGCGCCAGGGGTGTTCAGCCGCGCGCTGTCCGTGCCGTCGGCCACCGACGTGACACCGACGGTGATCCTGCGACCTCGGCCGGGAGGCACACTCACCGATCTTTTCGCAGTGCCGGGACAGATCCGGGCCGAGGGTGCGTCGAGCGTGACCGATCCGCGAGGGACGGCCGCAGCGGCCGTCGACGGCGACCCGGCGACAGTGTGGACCGCCCCTGAGGCTCCAGAGCCCGCAGACAAGGCGAAGAACAAGAAGAAGGCGACCAAGCCGCACCTAGTGGTGCGGTTGCCCGAGCCGCGGACGGTCTCATCACTCCGGATCACCGGCCCCGGCGACTACCCGGCGACTCCGACCTCCGTGACTGTCGACCTCGGGACCGGGCCGCAGCGAGTGACGGTCGGGCGGGACGGCGCAGTGCCTCTCGACCCGGCACGAACCGACCGGATCACGATCACCGTGAACAAGACGACCGACCTGATCGACGTCAACGACCTCGGCTTCGCTCGACAGTCGCCGCCCGGCATCGCCGAGATCGCGGTCCTGCCCGGCACCGGCGCCGCCGTTCCCGACGTGGACCGCCCGATCGTCATCGGCTGCGGCACCGACCCGGCGGGGCCGCTCGGCATGGGACTGTCTGCGGGCGGCGAGGTGCACCGCCTGCAGGTGTCGACGACCGCACGCGCGCTGCGCGACGGAGAACCTGTCGTCGCCACCCTGTGCCCAGGCACCGGAGTAAATCTCGCCGCCGGCGAGCAGGAGGTGTCGGTGAACCCGGGCGACGCGTTCACCGTCGACTCGGTGAACCTGCATGCGGGCCCCGACACCGTCGGCGTCAGCACTCCAGCGCATACCGGGCGATGGGATGCCACCGACCGCGAGGTGAAGGTCGACGCCGCCGGCACCGCCCGTGTCCTGTCGGTGCCGGAGAGCACCAATCCGGGATGGCACGCACGACTGGGCGGAGCGGAACTGACGCCGATCGTCGTGAACGGCTGGCAGCAGGGATGGCTGCTGCCCGCGGGCGCCGCGGGCACGGTGTCTCTGACATTCGACCTCGACACTCCGTATCGGTGGACGCTTCTCGTCGGTCTCCTGCTCGTCGCCGCGCTTTTCGTCGTGGCGTCGGTGCGCACACGCCGCTCCCGGGGCTTCGACTCGACGCCTCGGCTATCGCCTCGGAGTCGGCTCAACCAGCAGGAAGAGGACTCCTCCCCCCTGCTCGTTGAGCCGGACGGAGCGCCAGCGGAGTCCGAGTCGAAGCGTCCGCATCCGGCCCGAACCCCAGCCACCCTCGCCGTCGCTCTGATCGCCGCGTACCTGCTCACCGGTCCGTGGGGCGCGGCAGCGGCCGTGGTCGCAGGTTTGATCGCAGCGGCTGTGACACCCACCGTGCGCGTGGTCGTGACGTTCTCCGCGATGGTGATCGCGACCGTCGCCCTCGCGACAGGTCCGTGGAACTCGGGGGCGGTGTACGCCGGGTACGACGCACTGCCTCAGGTGGCCGCGCTTGTCGCCGTCTCGACCGCGGTCACCTCGGCGGCTCTGCCCTCACGACGTTTCAACGCGCGCCGAAGAGGCTCCTCCACGAAGGCGTAGCCCGCCGCCGACACCGGCACCGTGATGACGGTCGTGAGGAGCCAGACGGTGACGAAACGACCGTCGAATGCGGCGATCCCGAACAGGCCGAACACCGACGTCAGAATCGCGACGTGCCAGATGAAGATGCCGTACGACCATCGTCCGAGAGCAGCCATGACCGGCGAGTCGAGGAATCGGAACCGGCTGTCGCTCAGCACGAGCGGCGCGAGGACCGCGTACGCCCCTATGCCGCCAAGGAGAATCTTCGCCGCGTACTGGGCGTCGGACATGGGAGCGAGGCCGACGGGACCGGCGATCGGAGTCGAGGCCAGTCCATACGCCACGACGAACACCACGAACATGACCGGCCGGTTGGCCGACCAGCGGGCGGCCACGCCGGACGCCGAGAGTTCGGCGAGGATCAATCCGGCGGCGAACCACGGCAGGTGACCGAACACCCAGTTGTGCGGTTCGACCCCGGTCGGCAGCGGCAGCAGTCCGGCCACCGGCCCCCACGCGAGGCTCAGCGCGGCCACACTGAGCATCACCGGAACGCGGCGTCGCGCCCGAGGTCCGCGCATCCGGATCAATGCATAACCGAACACCGGTAACAGCAGGTAGAACGCCGCCTCCACGGACAGGCTCCACATCTGGGTGAGTCCGGGGGCCAACGTCAGGGGCACGAACACCTGAGTGAGCGTGAGGTTCGCGATCCACACGGTGACCGACGACCCGCGGGCCTGCGGCAGCAGAAGCAACACCACGATCACCACGACCGCGTACGCGGGCCAGATGCGAACGAATCGATGCCGTAGATAGCGACCGACTGCAGGCGGTGCTGCATCAGTACGAGCGGCGACCGCGTACGGCCGCCACAGCAGGAAACCGCTGAGCGCGAAGAACAACGCGACGGCGAGATCGAGTCGCCCGAGGATCGGTCCGATGACCGGGACGTCCAGCGTCGCGGTCTGGAATGCGACGTGTGTGGTGAGGACGCCGAGCGCGGCCACCGCCCGCATGCCTTCGAGCTGCGGGTAGAAGGGCCGAGGTGAATCCGCGGTGGCGTTCATGTCCCGACCCAATCTAGTGCCCGGGTACGGTCTGGAGCATGGCCGAGACCCCCACGCCTCGCTGGACGACACGTGACCTGCTGGCTCCGACGGCGTTCTTCCTCGGCGCGCTGCTGGTGGCGGCGGCGATCGCGGTGGGACCGGTCGTCGGCGACCGGTTCCGCGCCGTCGGCCTCGACGTCGACACCACCTGGGTGGGGGACGGGTCGGACAGGTCTCGAGTCCTCGATCGATGTTCTCTCGACCGACCCACTGCGCGGGTCCTCGAAGCACAAGTCCAGCAGCGTCGTCGGGTCGTCGCCGTCCGCCCGTCGGACGCCGACGTGGTGACACTGCAAGCGGGAACATCGCTCGGCGTCGACCACTACCTCGTCGACGGGAAGTCGGTGAAGGCGAAGGACGTCTGCGCGGAACAGACCTTGGCGGCGACGATCGACAGGGTCACGATCGATCGGGTGACGGCCCTGCCGACCGGTGACGCGTCCGAAGTCCAGTTCGACGACAAGAAGGGCGCGGTGTCGATCCCCAACCGTACGGGTTTCACCTACCTGCTGCCGTACGACTTCGAGCTCACCTCCCCGCGATACTTCGACGTGACGACTCGCCAATCGGTCCTCCTTGCCGAGACCGGCACCGAGACCGTCGACGGCCGCAACACCGTGCACTTCACCGCGACCGTCTCCGACACCGACCTGTCGCGATTCGACACCCGCGCCGTCGTGACCCGTCCAGCGTCGTGGTTCGGAACGTTCCGCGGGGTCGCACCCCACGAACCCCTGACTGCCACGCTGCATCATTCTTCGGTGCGCGACCTGTATGTCGACGTCGCGACCGGCGTGATCGTCGACGAGCGTGTCCACATCTCCGAGGAGTTCCGTTTCATCCCCGCCCTCGCCGCCCGGTCGCGCGAGCTGCGCGACTTCCGGTTGGTCAACATCGAGACGACGCTGATCGGCGACCGTCAGTCCCGACGCGACGCGGCCGACGCCGCTGCGGCCCGCCAGCGCCCGGTCACTATTGTCACCGTCGTCCTGCCCACCGTCCTCGGAGTGCTCGGCGTCGGCGCGATCGCCGCAGGCGTGGTGATCAGTCGCCGTTCGGCGCGGGGCTAACTGGCACGATCTTCACCGGCCTCGCGGTGGGTTGGTCACCGGGCGACGACTGCCTTGCCGAAGTACCGACCGTCGGCGATCACCCTGACGGTTCGGCCGTGTCGCCTCGGACCCGACCGCGTCCCGGCTGTGCGGCATCTCGGCGTGGATCAGCACGAGTGGAACCACGTTCGCGGACCGGGGACGCACACTCGTGTTAACTACCCTCTATCAAACCCGTGACGCTTCAAGCCGAACGGCGCACGACCGCGGCCGGGGTCATGTATCACTGGGTCACTACGCATTCCGCTCGCGACGACCGTAGTTCGGTCACCAAGAACCTCCAACATGCAGTCTGCCGATCTCAGCTCATCGTCAGAATGCACGTCCATTGCGGCCAACAGAATTCGTGCCGAGAAATCGACACCGCGAAGAGATGCCGCATGAACTTCAAAGCCGCATCCGAACGACCTCAGCCGCTCCCCTTGCCCCCGTTTGCTGATCCACGACAAGATGCGGTCTTTTGCAAGATCCACGACATCCTCGGGAAGACCCATCCACATCGGCTTCTTCCCCATGACACTTTCAACCGCGAAATCACCATCTGAGAGGTAGGCGTCGGCTGACGTGGTCGCCATTTCCAACCCAGGTTGCCCTTGCGTAAGGATAGACAGCCCCATGCAGCTGTGCATGTATGTCCCACCCTGAGGGACAAACATCTCTAACCAGACAGATCTTCCATAGTCCGACTCCAAGGGAGAGGGCTCAAGATCAGCATCAACCCCCCAGCACTGCTCTACTCCAATCCTCGGCCAAGCTGGAGGCTCACTCGTCCATTCGATTGCGTACTTCTGCAGCCCGCGCTCAAATATGATTATCACTGGATCCCCCACGCTTCTGTCCACAGTACCCTGAGGTACTCAAGGTACTGCTCCGCAACTTCCTTAGGTCGGCGTGGAACGCATCTCCCGCCAGAACGGGATTCGTTGAATCAAGCTGCCCACCCTCCGGGTTCAAGCCCGCGCAGGATGCAGAGCTCACAGTGCGGAAGGACACTGCGATCCCTATCGACGACCGAAACCCAGGTCAGCATATGTCGATACCGACTCCCGCGAAGGTAGCTCCGTCGGAACTTCGGCCGAGTACCAGGTTTGCTCAACCGTTTCAATTCTACCATTCGCAATCCACAGTATAAGTTCTCCGACTAGTTCACCCGAATCGTCAATAACTGCAATCGCAGAAGGGCAAGGTCCGCCCTTCTGTCCAACCATTCCTGACGACGAGACATCAAGCCGAGCCATCGTGGGCGGCCCTTCGTAAGTTGTTACTAGCTCCATTTGAGCCAATATCACAGGATCAGATTGCACGCGCGCCAAGAGCATGAGCGCTTCGTGCTGGCCTTCAGAAATCTTTGTCGTCATCGTATGAACACCGTTCCGATTCTCGGGATGCCATTCACCACGGCACCTCTAATTACTACCATCTCACCGCCGATGGCCCGCTCCACCTCAAATGGTCTCCTGGTCGGTAGGTCTGGACCTTGGATGCTTCGGACAATCTCGCGCATCGCGGCTTCCTCGCCGCCGCTTCGCTCGACTAGAGAGTCCAGCTTATGCTTTGGGACAAACACGTGCTCCATTCGTCAGGCCGAAGTGCGTCGCTTAGCGTCTGTTGTTCACCCGGATTAAGCGCATCTGCTGGGTTGTCTACCGCTGCTGGACCGCCCCGGTTTGAATGTAGGATCGCCGGTGGCTCGCACGGATCAGGCTTCCCGCCGCTGGGGCCCGCGTCTGCTCCGTCGCCGCTGATCATGTCGTTGCGGTCGGCGATCGACCAGAGTGCTTTGGCACCCTTGCCTATCCATCCGCCGACGGGGATGAAGGTCAGGGCGACGTCCCAGATGAGTCCGTCGTCGGCGTAGACCGTGCCTGAGTCGAGAACCCGTTCGCGGATGAGCTTGTCGTCGGCGTCAAAATCACGAACTGTGGCTGGAACGTCACCGGTGATGTATTCCGAATGCGTTCATTGGGATACGGCTAAAGAGTGACGATGCCCTTCTTGCCGTCGATTATCGCCGATCTCTGGGGGTTCCCGGCCTCGTTGGTTCCCGACACCGACCACGTACCGCGCACATCCTGCACAGCGGTGTCGCCAGAGGCGGTCACGCCGGTCCCGTCGTCGAGTTCGAACACGGTCTCGCTGGTGATGTCGGCGTGTCCGATACCGGCCACGGCACGTTCGACCAACTGTCGACTGTCGTCTCGGTCGAGCAGGTAGTAGCTCCGTGTCCCGCCCTGGCCGATCCGCTCGTGGACACGACCCTCCAGACGCCCATTGCCAAGCAGCGTCTGCATCGACTCACTCAAGGTCAGTCGTTGACCTCCAGCCGGCCGATCAAGCGCGCCCTCCGGAAGTGGCTCCGGGGGCAGACATTAGTCCCGGAAGAACGGGCGACCCCAGTCACCATCAGTCCCGCCAGCATCACGGAAAGAGATCAGGAACTCGTCTAGTTCACCCCCCAATCGCAACCACGATTCCCTGGTTTCTATGGCACTATAGATTAGCCATCCATCATCTGGCGAGAAGATCAAGCGCGAATCGTAGCCCTGAAAGTCTCCGACTATCACATCCGCTTCGTGGTAACGATCATCCTCAATCCAGTAGTCGCTTTCAAGCGCCCGCGTCTCCTCCAGGCTGGTTGTCGGGTCGTAGATAACTAACCCGTTGGAACCTTCCGAATAGAGCAAGTAGATACGGCTGGCAACTGTCGTCCATAGCCCAATTAGCTGCGGCGGAACGTGACGATCACCCCAGATTCGCTGAATTTCACTACTCCCCATTGGAGGATCAGTGCGAGTCACTGCAAAGTAGGGATGGCCTTCGACCAATTCGTGTTCAACCCCGCGGGGATAAGACGCAATAATGCGCGACACTGAAGTGCTACTACTTGACGCCAAAGTGCCGGATCCAATCTGCGAAAAGGTCGCATTTTTCTCTATCGCCCTTCGGCGTCAACAAACGAGTTGCGTCAGGGCCCCTCGGTTCCTTCGTCGCGAAAAGCGGCAAGAAACTCGTTCAGACCGAAACCGAGACGTAGCCATTCGTCGCGAGTCTCGACTCCTGTTGAAGCGATCCAACCGTCCGAAGGGTTGTAGGGAAGCAATTCGCCGCACCCTTGAGACGAACCGACAATGTCCGATTCGAGTAGCTCATTGCCATCGTCTGACGCCCCCAAGGTTGCAGAACGACCGTCTCTTGTCCCGAATATTCTAAGCCCATACATCCCTACGCGGTAGCATAGATCGATCCCGTCGACATCTAACCATAGAGATCGAACATGACCAGGCGGAAGGCGATCGCCCCAGTAGGATGCGATCGCCTCCGGGCTCGATGGTGGAACGAAATGGTTTTCAAGCGCGGCCAGGTGCGCGTCGTCCATCCCGCGCGTGTCGCACGCTTGTCATGACCTTGAATCAATACGAAGGTCGTCATTCGTCGCGCTACTACCAAAGCGGCCATCGCGGCCAACGCCGCAACCACCAACCGCACAGCACTTCTCCCGAACGTCACGGCAAACCGCGAGAACCACTACCGGCTACATACTGCCGAATGTATCCGATTCTAGATGGTTGCCTATCCGAATAATTCGATCGACCGTAGCAGGCACAATCCGCCTTGGCAATCATCAAGCGAACTCGGCACTGGAAGCAGCCCACTCCTTCCCACGGGGACGCCCACCACGTTGTGCGGCAACTAAAGTGCTCGCCCGCGAGTGCCAGACGCACGACCAATCGAAAGCTAGCAATGGCTGGATGACGCGGGAAGCCGTGAAGGCGCTACACCGCGAAGCGGAGCCACACGCCGGTGACTGCGACCGCGGCCGCCGCGGAGAATGCGGCGATCACTGCAAGCGTGGTGACCGAGTCGGCGACGGTCACGATGAGGATCACTTCGACGACGAGGACGCAGAATGCGGGCAACGCGCCGCGCGCACGGTTGCGGGCGATCGCCGCAAGCAACATCAGTTGGAGGACCGCGAGCAGAGCTCCGGTGAGGGCGAACAGCCACATGAGTGTCGACACCGACCGGAAGTCGTCGGAGACGATCGTGGGGACGAGAGGACCGGCGAGCGCCGCGCCGCCGATGACACATACTCCGATGCAGGCGAGGACGACGAGCGCCCGGCGCAGGGCGTCGGACGAGCGAATCGGATCGGCGAGCCGCGGATACACCACCACCCCGATCGCCTGGGGCAGCCAGAACGCCGCCTTTGTCGCGACCGCGCCGAGCGCGTAGACGCCCGCGTCCGACGGGGAGAGCACCGCGCGTGACAGCAACAGGTCGACGGACACGGCGACGATCATGACGAATTGGACTCCGGACGCGGCCAACACGTCGGTGAGCGACACTCGGGCCCGGTCCGACGTGTCGGAGCGGTACCCGTCTCGTGCGGCGACGCCGGCGACCATCGCGGCGGCCACCGCGGTTCCCGCGGTTCCGGCGGCGAGTGCTCCGGTCGGGCCGAGGCCTCCGTACACGGCCGCCACCACGGGCACGGTCCTCAGCACGCCCACTCCGGCAAGCACGCCGCCGAGGGCCCCGAACCGCCCGGTCCCCTGCAGAAGTCCCTGGCCTCCCGCGATGACCGCGAGCGGTGCCGCAGCCAGCAAGGCCGCGGTGGTCGACGCGAGCGACGTGTGTGCGAGTTGCATCATGACGGCGACGCCGAGGACCGACCCCGTAGCGACCGCCGCGGCGACGCTTCTGATCAGTCGCCGCAACCGTCGCCGAGACGTCCCGGCGACAACCTCGCGAGCGACGATCGCCTGCAGAGCGAGCGCCGGTACCGAGAGAATCAGCATCGCCGCGCTCAGGACCGAGTACTCGCCGAAACCGTCGGTGCCGAGCGCGCGACTCGCGGGCACCTGCACGAGGTAGGCCAGGAGATTCGCGAGCAGCGTCCCCGCTGTCACCGCCCCGACCGCCCGCACCATGCCCACCAGTGTGCCGGGCGGGCTGAGGGTAGACTTCATCGACTGTATCGACCCCGATCTTCACTGCTAGCGAGTAGGCGTTTCACCTCGATGTACGACACCGAACCTTTCCACGAGCCCGATCCCGCCGACGTCGGATCCCGGATCGATCCGGTACTGGCGCGCAGCTGGCTGCTCGTGAACGGCGCCCAGCACGATCGATTCGAGGCCGCGGCTCGCTCGCGGGCCGACATCGTCGTCCTGGACATCGAGGACGCGGTGGCACCGAAGGACAAGGACAGCGCCCGCGCGAACGTCGTGCGCTGGATGGAGGACGGCCATTCGGACTGGGTCCGCATCAACGGATTCGGCACCCCGTGGTGGGCCGCCGACATCGAGGCACTGGCGCCGACGTCGATCGGCGGTGTGATGCTGGCGATGGTCGAGTCCGTCGATCACGTGACGGAGACGGCGAAGCGGCTGCCGAACGTCCCCGTCGTCGCACTGGTCGAGACCGCACGTGGCCTGGAGCGGATCACCGAGATCGCGTCGGCCAAGGGCACGTTCCGCCTGGCGTTCGGCATCGGCGACTTCCGCCGCGACACCGGCTTCGGCGAGAGCCCGATGACCCTCGCCTACGCGCGTTCACGATTCACGATCGCAGCGAAGGCCGCGAACCTGCCGTCGGCCATCGACGGCCCGACCGTGGGTTCCAACCCGCACAAGCTGAGTGACGCCACCGCGGTGAGCTCCGAATTCGGCATGACCGGCAAGATCTGCCTCACCCCCGACCAGTGTGCGGCAGTCAACGAGGGCCTGTCGCCGTCGTTGGACGACATCAATTGGGCACGAGAGTTCTTCACCGAGTTCCAGGCCGACGGCGGTGAGATCCGCAATGGTTCGGACCTGCCGCGCATCGCACGCGCGACGAAGATCCTCGACCTGGCACGCGCTTACCAGATCGTGCCGAACGACTACGGAATCTCGGATCATTCCCCCGCACCGACAGACACCTACCACTTCTGACCTGTGCTCTTCGCGGTCAGCGGCCTGCTCACGGCACTGATCTGCGCGCCGCTCCTCGGCGGGCACCTGATCTACCGTGACGCGGTCGCGGTTCCACGATTCGCGCTGACCCCGTCCGCGTTCGGCATCGACGGCTCCGCGCCGCGGGCGGTTCCGCAGGACGCTGTCCTCGGTGTTGCGTCGCGTGTGGTCGACGGCGGCTGGCTGGTCGCCCTGCTCACCGCCGCGGCGTTGTTCGGCGCCGGCGTCGGATACGGCAGGCTCGCGCGACGACTCGTGCCGGCCGCGGGCGCCGCGGGCTCGGCGGCTGCCGCGGTCGTGGCGATCTGGAACCCGTTCGTCGCCGAACGTCTCCTCCAAGGACAGTGGAGCCTGCTGATCGGTTACGCCGCACTTGCCCCGATAGTTCTGGCCGTGCTGTCCTACGCATCCAGCCCCGGTCGCCGAGGGTTGGCGAACTGCATCGCCCTCTTCGCCGCCGCGGGGTTCACCCCGACCGGCTCTGTCCTCGCCCTGATCGTCACCGTTGTCGTCATGGTCGCGGTCCGGCTCCCCCGCCGACCCGCGGCCCTGCTGCTCGCGGGTTGGCTTTTGACCGCATCGCCGTGGCTTGTCGGGGCCGTCGTCTCGTCAGCGTCGGCCAGGTCGGGCGGCGCAGGGGCGTTCGCTGTGCGGGCGGAACCCTGGCTCGGTTCGTTCGGCACGACGCTGGGACTGGGCGGCATCTGGAATGCCGACGCCGTGCCCGCCAGTCGAACGTCCTGGTGGGCCGCCGTCGCCACCGCGGCCTTCGTGGGTGTTGTCGTCGTGGGTTGCGTGGAACTGCTGCGGCGAAGCACAGACCCTGTCGTCCGTGCCCTCGCGATGCTCGCGGCGGTGACGGTTGTGCTTGTTTCACTCGCGGCGACCGGTCCGGGCGTCGACCTCATGGATGCCGCCCTCACGCACATTCCCGGTGCCGGACTGCTACGCGACACCCAGAAGTATCTCGTGCTCGCGGTTCCGTTCGTCGCGATCGCGGCCGCCGCGGCGGTCGCCCGCCTTCGACGGCTGGTCCCCGCCGGGTTCGCCGTGTCCGCGGTTGCGCTCCTCGTGATCGCTCCCCTGCCGGACCTCGCGTGGGGAGTGGGCGGCGCGATCCGCCCCGTCACGATTCCATCCGACTACGCGGCGGTGACCGCGACGATCGGCTCCGACGGCCGCACAGTGGCCCTGTGGCCGACGTCCAGCGTCAGGACTCTGACCTGGACGAATGGACCATCACTGAGCCCACTTCCCCGGATGGTCGACGCACCGATCGTCTCCGGTGCCGGACTCGTCGTCGACGGGAACACTCTCGACGCACCGACCGGACGAGACGCCGATGTCATCGCCTCACTCACCGCAGGCGACACTGCGCGCCTCGCCGCGCTCGGAGTCGGCTGGGTGATTGTCGAGGAGTCCGATCCGCCGCCGGGGCTCTCACCCTCTGACGAGATGTTTCACGGCGAACATCTCCGGTTGTTCCGGATTCCCGACGCCGTCCCCGCGCCTGCCCCGAGCGCGGCAGCGTGGACAGCGGCGATCACGGCGACGGCGGCGTGGTTCGCGGCTCTGATCGTCGGAACCGTCGTGGGTCTGGTCGGGGCCGTTCAGCGCAGGCTGCGGAAGACGTCGGCGAAACCGTCGGCCGCGAGCGACCACGAGTAGTCCTGCGACCTCACTCGCGCGGCGTCGCCCAGCGTCGCCAGTCTCTGCGGATCGTCCACCAGCGCAGCCACCGTGTCGACGAGATCGTCGACGTCGTCGACGAGCACACCGGTCACCTCGTCGACGACGGAGTCGGTCAGACCCGCCGAACTTCTATATCCGACGGTCGGGACCCCGTGTTGGGCGGCTTCGATCACTGCGAGACCCCAGCCTTCCTTTCGTGATGGCATCAGATGGAGGTCGGCGGACGCGAGCAGTTCGTGCTTTCGGACGTCGTCGACGTGACCGTGGAAGACGACACGGTCGTTGATGCCCAGTCCGGCTGCCGCATCCCGCAGCTCATCGGCCCACCATCCCCCGCCGACCACGTCGAGGTGCACGTCGACCCCATGATCGCGGAGGCGTGCGACCGCGGTCAGGGCGTCCTCCACCTGCTTGTGCGGGACCAGCCTGGAGACGACGATCAGCCTGCGTCGGGCATGTTCCACACGCGCGGGCACTCCCCGCGGCACCGGGTCCACGCCGTTGCGGACCACGGTGATCCGGTCCCGATCGACGCCGAGGTCGACGAGTTCCGCGGCCGACGGCTCGGACACCGTCACATATCTGTTCCGACGGTGCACCCGAGGCGACAACCGAGACTCCACGAACCAGCCGATCCGCGAGAGCACCGGACCGGCGACGGGCCACTGCTCTCGGTGGCAGTGATGGACGAGGACGACTGTCGGCGACCCGGTCACGGCCGATGCGAAGAACGGGACACCGTTCTGTGTGTCGACGACGACATCCGGCCGATAGCCCGCGAGCCGCCCACGTCCGACGCGTGCCGCGCCGAGCGTCAACGCCGCCCGGAGGTACACCGTCAGACGACCGCCGCCGCGCAGCACACGTATCCCGTCTGACATCTGCCGACGAGGAGCGCCCCGATAGCGGGCGGTGATGAGGGTTACGCGGGATCCCCGGCGGGCCAGTTCGGCGCCGACCCGCTCCAGATAGCGCTCGCTGCCGCCGCCTTGCGGGTGACCGGTGTCGCGCCAACAGAGGAGCAGGACGTCGACCGGGGGATTCACTCGATCCAGGATATGCGACGTCCCGGCATATCCCCTACGCTGGGCCGATGACCGCGTCCAGCTTCGCCCGCCGAGCCACCCTGGCCCGCTCGCGACGACTGTTCCGGGAGTTCGGCTACGAGCAACCCGACCCGGATCGCTTCTACAGCGCCCTCGCCGACGACACCGCAACGATGATCGCCGACCTGCACAGCACACCGTTGGAGGGCGCCGCGGTCCTCGACGTCGGAGGCGGTCCGGGGTTCTTCGCCGACGCGTTCACCGCCCGCGGCGCCGACTATCTGTCGGTGGAACCGGATGCGGGTGAGATGCACGCCGCCGGGATGGACCACCGGACCGCGGTCCGTGCGCAGGGCCAGCATCTCCCGTTCCGGAGCGGCAGCGTAGACGTCTGCTACTCGTCGAACGTCGCCGAGCACACTGCAACACCATGGGAGATGGCCGACGAGATGGTCCGAGTGACTCGGCCCGGCGGCACCGTGGTGCTGAGCTACACCCTCTGGTGGGGGCCGTTCGGCGGCCACGAGATGGGCTTGACGCACTATGCGGGCGGTCACCGAGCCGCGCAATGGTACACAGATCGGCACGGGCACCCGCCGAAGAACCTGTTCGGGGAGTCCCTCTTCCCGATCACTGCTGCGGCGGGTCTGCGGTGGGCTCGAAAGACCCCCGCCGCCACCCTCCAGGCGGCGTTCCCGCGCTACCTCCCGCGCTGGGCGTGGCCCGTGGTGAAAGTCCCCGGTCTACGCGAATTCGCGGCCACGAATCTCGTCCTCGTGCTTCACCGGCACTGACGCTTCGACTCGCTACGCTCTCTCAGCGAGCAGGAAACACGTCACCTCGGGAGCGTCGCACCGCAGGAGATGGGCCCGCCCGACGACGTGGACGACGACAGGAGTTCCTCGCCCTGCATGATCGTGCAAGTGATCGGGCCGCGGATCACGATGCCTGTCAGCCGCGCACGCCGGTCGGTGACGGTCGTCTTCTGCTGCCACGGAGTCCCGGTGATGGCGACGACCCGCATCGTGGAACCGCTGCGGTACGACACGCCGACAACGTCGCCGCTCCCCGTCAGCTGGTAGGTCACCGTGCCCGGTTCTCCGGTGGGCCGCGTGTGCGTGCTCGTCGGCGTCGGCGTGGTGGTGGGTGTCGACGCAGTGGTCGACGACGTCGTGGAGGAGGGCGCGACCGTCGTCGTGGCGGCACCGTTGTCCGGCGACGATTCGCCACCGAACACCAGTACCGCCACGACGATCAGAACCACGAGGGAGAGCGCCACCACCAGGGACAGGACAACTGTCCGGCCGGTGTTCTTCCCGTTGCTCATCCTTCGACGATAGCCTCCAGCGGTCTGGTCCGGGCCGCGGTCACGGCCGGCCACAATGCCGCGATGACACCGACGACAGCCGCTCCGACCAGGGTCCCCCCGATGAGCGACCACGGTATGACCACCCCTTCAAGGCCCCAGTACGCGAGGGTCCGGACCAGCGGCACGCCGATGGCGAGTCCGAGGACGGCTCCGAGGAGCGCACCGAACACCGCTATGTATGTGGACTCGAGATAGATCGAGCGCCGGACCTGCGGTCGGGCCATGCCGATCGCGCGGAGCATGCCGATCTCACGTTTGCGTTCGACGACCGACAGGGCAAGCGTGTTGATGATGCCGAGGACCGCGATCACCAGCGACAAGCCGAGGAGCGCGTACAGCGTGATCATCATCTGATCGATCTGCGACGAGATCGAGCTCTTGAACTGCTCGCGGTCCTGGATCTGCGCGATCAGGTACGGTGCCGTCACATCCTCGAGCTGGCTGCGGAGAACATCGGCATCAACCCCGGCCCTGCCTTTGACCCAGACGGGCTGCGCGACGCGCATGGCCTCGCTGGGAACCAGCTTGTCGTAGACGTTCTGCCCGATGAGTCGCGGTCCGGCGATATCCGTCGGTTCGTAGATCCCCACGATCGGCACTGTCACCTCTGTGCCGGTCAGGGACGTGAGCTTCACTTCCTCACCGATCTTCCAACCCTGCTCACGCGCGGTGGGCTGGTCGACGGCCATGCCGTCGGCCGGCACGTCCACCACACCCTCGACAGGCGTGACGACGGCGACGTCGGACAGCTTGCCGCCGAGAGGAGCAGTCATCCACAGATTCTTGCCGTCGAGCTTGGCGATCGCGATCGCCTGGCTGACGACAGTCTGCGCATCGGGAGCCTTGCGGACGGCGTCGGCCAAGCCGAGCGGCATCTGCCCACCGTTCGTTCCGGTGATGATGAAGTCCGCCTTCACTCCCTTGTCGACTGCGGAGTTGATCGTTCCCTTGAACGATGAGCCGAGAGTGCCGATGACAACAACGAGCATGAGCCCCAGGGTGAGAGCGAACGCCGTCGCCGCACTGCGCCGCGGGTTGCGGACGGCATTGGTGCGGGCGAGTCGTCCGACAGTGCCGAACGACTTCTGGAACACCCCGCCGAGCGCGCCCACGAACGGCTGCGACAGTGCCGGCGCAGCGAGCACAACGGCGACGATCGCGAGGACTGCTCCCACCGCGACGATCAGGGCGGGTCCGGAGCCTTCACCGAGGCCGCCGACGACCAGTGCTGCGACTGCGAGGACGCCGAGGACGGCGCCGGTGAGGGTGCGCCTGCGGAGTGAACCCGCGCCTGGTTCGACAGTGCTCTCACGCATCGCCTCGACCGGAGGAATCCGAGACGCACGACGGGCCGGGATCCACGCGCTCAGCATTGTGACGATGATGCCGACGAACACTGCGGAGGCGATCGCCGATAGCCCGACTTCGATGCCGTTGGACGGCAACCCCTGCGACTTCGTGAAGGCCAGCATGCCCGCCGCGATGGCCGCACCGAGACCGAGACCGATCGCGCCGCCCAGCACGCCGACGAGAAGCGCTTCGGTGAGGACCGACCGCGACACGTCCTTGCGGCTGGCACCGATCGCGCGGAGCAGTGCGAGCTCACGGTTCCGCTGCGCGACGATCATCGAGAAGGTGTTGTAGATGATGAACGTGCCGACGAGCAGTCCGATGCCTGCGAAAGCGAGGAGGATGTAGCGGAAGATCGTCAGGAACTGGCTGATCTCCTCCTTCTGATCGGCTCGGACCTGGTCACCGGTGCGCACCTTGTACAGCTCGTCGACGCTCTTCGCATCGCCGAGTGCAGTGTGGACGCGGTCGCGGAGCTGGATGTCGGAGACCCCCGGAACCGCCGTCATGTCGACGACGCCGATGTAGTCGCCGTCGGAGAAGTAGTCTTCGGCCGTCTGCTGGTCGAACTGAATGCCGACGTATCCGCCGGTAGACGTCGGCAGATCAGTGAGTCCGACGATCGTCACATCGATCGGGTCCGACACACCTGTTCCGAGAACCACCTTCGTCGTCGATCCGACGTGCAGGCCGGCCTTGTCGGCCGCGTCCCGGTTGATGGTGATCTCGTTCTCCGACGCGGGCGCGCGACCGTCGACGAGAGTCATCGGATCGCCGATGCCCTCCCCTTGCGGGATGAAGGCGGACGCGACGCTCGGAGCTCCGCCGGTCTGAATGGCCTTGCCACTGGAGTCGGCGACAGTCACGGGACCGCCGAAATTCTCGACGAGCCGATCGATGCCGAGTTCGTTCTTGGAGTCCCGAAGTTTCTGCACCAGTTCCACAGGCACACCGGGAGCGTCGGGTTCGGCCGCCGTGACCTCGACGGACACCCCCTGTGCCACGTTGTCGAAGATCGCGTTGAACGCGTTGGAGACGGTCGAGGTGAAGATGACGGCTGCGGCGACGAAACTCGTCCCCAGGACCACCGAGAACACGGTGAGAACCAGGCGCAGCTTGTGGGAGGCGAGACTCCGGGTGGAGACCTTGCGCATCACCGATCCCATGATCACTGCGCTCCCGCGCTGGTGGAGCCGCCCGCGACGTCGAGGTTCTTCATCACTTCGAAGACGTCGTCGGCGGACGGCGAGAACAGTTCTTGCACGAACTGACCGTCGGCCAGGAACACGACCCGGTCTGCGTAGGCCGCAGCACGCGGGTCGTGAGTGACGATGACGACCGTCTGACCGAACTCGTCGGTGGCTGCACGCAAGATGTCGAGGACCTCACCGGACGACCGCGAGTCGAGGTTGCCGGTCGGCTCGTCGCCGAAGATGATGTCGGGTCGTCCGACGAGTGCACGAGCACACGCCACACGCTGCTGCTGGCCGCCCGACAGCTCACTCGGCCGATGCGCGAGGCGGTCCCGAATGCCGAGGCGATCGACGACTGTCGAGAACCAGTCCTCGTCAACCTTGCGGCCTGCGATGCCCTGCGGGAGCGTGATGTTCTCCTCCGCCGTCAGGGTGGGAACCAGATTGAACGCCTGGAACACGAACCCGATGCGGTCGCGCCGGAGCTTGGTCATCTCCTTGTCGTTCAGGCCTGCGAGTTCCACGTCGCCGATCCGGACGCTACCGTCCGATGCGGTGTCCAACCCTGCCAGGCAGTGCATCAGGGTCGACTTTCCCGAACCGGACGGCCCCATGATGGCCGTGAACTCCCCTGTCTGGAAGCCGATGGACACTCCGCGCAGGGCGTGCACGACGGTGTCACCCGACCCGTATGTCTTCGTCAGCCCATCGGCGCGTGCGGCGACCTGCTGGGCCTTGTCTGAGGCTGCGTGTGTCATACCGAACAGGTTTCCAAACATCTCGCGCCCGCGCTATCAGGATTGACCCTGACGTGGTCCCTGAAAATGCCAGAGGACCTTTCGACTCGCTCCGCTCGCTCAAGGAGCAGGCGGGGAGCTCGCGCCGCTCAAGGAGCAGGTGGGGAGCGGCTTGCCTGCTTCTTGAGCGAGCTTGCGAGTCGAAAGGTCCTCTAGTTGATGCGTAACTCGTCTCAGCCGAGGCGTCCGCGGAGGACGTCGAGTTGAGCCGTGAGCTCAGCGGGGAGCTTGTCGCCGACGAAGTCGAACCACTCCTCGATGCTCGGGATCTCGTTCCGCCACTCGTCGACGTTCACGGCGAGCGCCTCGGCGACATCGGCTTCCGAGACGTCCAGACCGGTCAGGTCCAGCTCCTCGGGCTTGGCGACGATGCCGATCGGGGTGTCGACACCCTCGACGTTGCCCTCGATGCGGTCGACCATCCACTTGAGGACACGGCTGTTCTCGCCGAATCCGGGCCACAGGAAGCGGCCGTCTTCGCCACGGCGGAACCAGTTGACGTAGAACACGTGCGGCATCTGAGCGCCCTCGGTGCGGCCGATGTTCAGCCAGTGCTCGAAGTAGTCGCCGACGTGGTAGCCGAGGAACGGCAGCATCGCCATCGGGTCGCGGCGGGTGGAGCCGACCTTGCCCTCAGCGGCGGCGGTCTGCTCGGACCCGACGGTTGCGCCCATGAACACGGCGTGCTCCCAGTCGCGGGCCTCGGTGACCAGCGGAACGGTGGTCTTGCGGCGGCCGCCGAACAGGATCGCCGAGATCGGCACACCCTGCGGGTCGTCCCACTCGGGCGCGAGCGTCGGGCACTGCGACATCGGGGTGCAGTAACGCGAGTTCGGATGTGCGGCCTTGTCGCCGGAGTCCGGGGTCCAGTCGTTGCCGCGCCAGTCGATGAGGTGATCGGGGGCTTCGCCGATGCCCTCCCACCAGACGTCGTTGTCGTCGGTGCGGGCCACGTTCGTGTAGAGCGTGTTGCCGGCCTCGATGGTCTCCATGGCCGTCGGGTTCGAGTCCATGCCGGTGCCGGGGGCGACACCGAAGAAGCCGAATTCGGGGTTCACGGCGTACAGGCGGCCGTCCTCGCCGAAGCGCATCCACGCGATGTCGTCGCCGACAGTCTCGGCGCGCCAGCCCGGGAGGGTCGGCAGGATCATCGCGAGGTTCGTCTTGCCGCAGGCCGACGGGAACGCGGCGGCGACGTAGTACACCTTGTCCTCGGGCGAGATGAGCTTGAGGATGAGCATGTGCTCGGCCAGCCAGCCCTCGTCATGGGCCATCGCCGATGCGATGCGCAGTGCGTAGCACTTCTTGCCGAGAAGGGCGTTGCCGCCGTAGCCCGATCCGTACGACCAGATGACGCGGTCCTCGGGGAACTGGACGATGTACTTCTCGGGATTGCAGGGCCACGGCACATCGGCCTGACCCGGCTCGAGGGGTGCGCCGACCGTGTGGAGTGCCTTCACGAAGAAGCCGTCGTCGCCGAGGGTCTTGAGGACCTCGGGACCGACGCGAGTCATGATGCGCATCGACAGGACGACGTACTCGGAGTCGGTCAGCTCGACACCCAGCTTCGGGTCGTCGGAACCGAGCGGGCCCATGCAGAAGGGCACCACGAACATGGTGCGACCGCGCATCGAGCCTCGGTACAGGTCGGTCATGGTGGCGCGCATCTCGTCCGGGTCCACCCAGTTGTTGGTGGGACCGGCGGCTTCTTCCGTCTTCGAGCAGATGAAGGTGCGCGATTCGACGCGGGCGACGTCGGCGGGGTCGGAGAGAGCCAGGAACGAGTTCGGCTTCTTCTCGTCGTTGAGCTTCACCATGGTGCCGGCCTCGACCAGCTGAGCGGTGAGTCGGTCCCACTCCTCGTCGCTGCCGTCCGACCAGACGACCCGATCCGGCTGCGTCAGTTCGGCGACTTCGGCGACCCAGGCGAGCAGCCCGGGGTGATTGGTCGGGGCGTTCCCGGGTTCGAGGCCGGGAATGGTCGCAGCGGTCATGCGGAGCTCCTTGGTAACGGCGATGCCTGCGCACCGTTGCTCACCGGGCGCAGTTGTACACAGGGTACGCGCCCCTAACGGACATCCGGCAGTCGGTACAGCGAGGAATTCGTCACTCCAACCGACCGAGTGACGTAGGACTCCATGGGAGCCGCTGCGCGGCGACGTCAGCCACCTCGACCGTGCCGTCCGTGTGCAGCGTCGTGACGCGATCGACCCGCCCGTCGCCGTCGGTGTCGGACAACACGACCTGGTCGCCGTCGAGCTCGCTTGTCCGCGACTCCGGTGTCCCGTCGGCGTCGGCGTCGAAGTCGGCCGGGCCGAGATCCCACAGCGATCCGTCTTCGTAGGTCCAGAGCGAGTCGGCGGGCCCCGCGGGGGCATCGCCGGAGTCGGAGACGAACCAGTCGTCCATCCGCACCCTCCCTAGCTGTTCCCCTCGACCCGCTTCACATCTCCCTCTTAAGGTTAGACGCGCCGGGACGGCATTCGGTTCCATATCTCCCGGCTGACGTGCGCCTCGACAGTCCCGACACGGGCCACGAGCCGATGCTCCAGGGCGGTCCTCGACAGGCCGATCGTGTCCGCCGTCCACCGTCGCAGAGCCGCACGCGCCGACGCGGTGCGGCGTACTCCGACGATCCAGGCGGCGATCGCGAGTCCGACCGCCGCGGTGACGAGCCCACCGAGGAACCAGCCGTCGACGATCGGAGTGACGAGCATCCGCCCGATGCCGAAGCCCGCGCTCACCCCGAGCAGGAGGACAACCGCATCCTCGCCGCCCGCTGCCCGGTGAACCGGTGGCGGAGGCGGCCGCACTGCCGGTTCGGACACCATCTGACCCGCATCGACACCGGTCAACCCTATTGTCGCGACCCTCCGCACATGATGGAGACGATCGTCGAGTTCAGCTTCGGCGGAAACCTCCACAGTGCTGATCGAATCGGTGAGCCAGGCCGTGTAGGACGCAGCGTCCCGCCGCCCGAGAACTCCGCACGCACGATCGGCGGCCACAGCGAGCGTCTGAACCGACTCGCGAGCCGCGGTGACCGCTTCGGTCCGTGCCGCGGCCGCGCCCGCTCGCAGACCTGCGAGGCGGTCCGACCGCGGCGGCCCGGACGATCGCTCCACAGGTTCATCGAGTCGGACGACGGGAGTCGGGGCGTCATGGCCCAGGAACGGCGGCCCCGTGTCCGGCTGTGTGCACCAGGCGACGAGCGCCTCGACTCCACCGCCGTCGCCGGTGGCCACTGCGAACACTGCGAGGTGCCGCTCGGGATCGAGTTCCTCGCGGGCGCGCGCCATCGCTTCCGGCCAGTCGGGATGTCGCTGGACACCGCCCGCGACGAGAGCCGTCGGCACGGCTTCACACGCGAGGCGGTCGAGTATCGCGTGTTCCTCGGACCCGACGTCGGACGCCAAGTCGACGGCGACGATCGCAGCACGGTAGTCCTCCGTCGTGACCTCGGCACCGGACTCCCGCAGCAGTTCAGCGAGACGATCTGGTTCGGCGCCCGCCAGTCCGAGGATCAGAACCCCGCTCACGGCATGACCCCCGCGAGCGCCGTCTCGACCAGGTCCCGATCGATCGCCCTAGCCGCAGCCAGCCGCAGGTCGGCGCGCATCCGAAGATCACGCCCCGCGGCGATGGCAGGCGACATCGATCTGATCGCGGCACCGACCGCGTCGATCCCGCTGAGCTCACGCAACCGAGCCGCCAGGTCCTCCGCGGTGACGGCACCGAGTTCGCGTGCACGGGCGACTCCCTCGACGCCGAACCTTCGCAGTACGTCCGGGGCGACGGGATCGGACCGGAGCAGTGCAACGTCACCCGGCCCGACGGTCACCGACGCGAGCAGACCCGACACCGGATGCACCGTCATGCCCAGCCTCTCCGCTGCCATCTCGGCAAGAGACTGCGGATCGTCGCGCAGATCGGCTTTGCCAGCGACGACGATCATCCGACCGCTGGAGGCCAGCGCGTCGACGTCGCAGCGCCGTGGCTGCGCTCCGATCACGCGAATCGTCAGGTCGATCCCATCCGGTGGCGGACTGTTGTCGTCGACGACGACGGTCGGCAGCCGGAAGCGGGCGCGGATCGCCGCGGCCAGAGTGCTCCTCCCCGTGCGCCCGTGTCCGCCGATCGCCACCGACAGCGGCGCGTTCCGGCGTGTCAACGCTCGCGCGACTGCATCGTCCACGGTCACCGCAGACCACCTCCCCCAAGGTCGAATTCGACGCTACCTGCGGTGGCGGTTACCTGCAGCGCTTTCGAATGCGACACCATATAGAGGTGAACAACGACGAGAACCAGGACAACTCTCGCCTCTACCCGCGCGTGACGAGCTTCCGTTTCCGCCGTGGCGCACTGACCACCGGTCAGAAGCACAACTGGGAGACACTGTGGCCCACGCTGGGTCGCGACCTCCTGACCGGCGACAATGCCGCAGATGAGCCCCCACTGAACCGCGAGGAGTGGTTCGGACGCGACGCGCCGCTGATCATCGAGGTCGGCAGCGGTACCGGCATCTCGACGGCCGCGATGGCCGCGGAGGAGCCCGACGCCGACGTCGTCGCCGTTGAGGTGTACCAGCCCGGTCTTGCGCAGTTGGTCGGCCTCGTCGACCGCGGCGGCCTCACGAACGTCCGGATGATCCGCGGCGACGCGACCGTCGTCTTCAGTGAACTCGTCGCACCGAACAGCCTGACGGGTGTCCGGGTGTTCTTCCCGGACCCCTGGCCCAAGACCCGGCACCACAAGCGCCGTTTCCTGCAGTCGGGGACCATCGAGTTGATCGCGGACCGGCTCAAGCCGGGCGGCGTGCTGCACATCGCCACCGATCACGCCGACTACGCGCTGTGGATCGCGGAGCTGCTGGCCACCCAGCGGCCCGATCGCGCGCATGTCGTGCCGTTGACCTTCGATTCTCCGATCCTTCTGGAGCGTCCGACGACTAAGTTCGAAGGGCGAGCCCAGGTGGAGGGCCGTGACGTCAACGAGTTCGTCTACGTCAAGCCGTTCCCGCGGCCGAGCAATCGAAATCAGGAGGATCAGGCATGACCGACCCCGAGGCCGATGTGATCAACGGGACGAGCAATGTGAAACGTGTCCTGCTCATCTGGGACGCGCCCAATATGGACATGGGTCTCGGCAGTCTGCTGGGCGGACGTCCGACGGCAGCTCACCGTCCCCGGTTCGACGCGCTCGGCCGGTGGATGCTGCAGCGGACGTCGGCGATCGGCGCTGCGAGCCGCTCCGACGTTGAGCCTGAAGCGACCGTCTTCACGAACATCGCCCCCGGAAGCGCCGATGTGGTGCGCCCGTGGGTGGAAGCTCTCCGGAACGTCGGTTACGCCGTCTTCGCGAAACCCAAGCTCACTGAAGACAGTGACGTCGACGACGACATGCTCAATCACCTGCAGGTGAGAAGGCACACACCGGGCCTTGCCGGGGTGATCATCGCTTCTGCCGACGGACAGGCGTTCCGGGAGCCGCTGCTCGAACTCGCGGCCGAGGGCGTGCCGGTCACGGTGATCGGTTTCCGCGAACACGCGAGTTGGGCGCTCACCGCCGATGAACTGGAGTTCGTCGATCTGGAGGAGATTCCCGGAGTGTTCCGGGAGCCGCTGCCTCGCATCAGCCTCGACTCGCTTCCCGACGACGGCGCATGGCTCACGCCGTTCCGCCCGCTCAGCTCGTTGCTCAAGTAGCAGTTACCGCATTTTCTCAGGCGACCCTGCGACAATCGGAATTTCGAGTGTCCGCGACAAGGAAGGAAGTCGGCGTGTTCGGATCGATCGGCTCATTCGTGTACCGAATGCGCTACACCGTCATCGCTGTGCTCATCGCGTTGATGGGCGGCCTCGGACTCTACGGCATGGACTTGCCGAAGCACCTGTCGCAGAGCGGCTGGTTCGACCCCAACTCGGAGTCGGTCAGAGGCTCCGTCGTCGCGGACACCGCGTTGGGGCGAGATCACAAATCCGATGTGATCCTGCTCGTCAGCCCGCCCGACGGGACGCTCGTCGACGACGAGTCGTTCAACACGTCGATGCAGAAGATCGTGGACGATCTGCTCGCGGAGCATCCGAACGTCGTGAGTCGCGAGGTCGACGAGGCCCACGCCGGCCTCATCAGTCCCTTCGACAAGATCAACAACTCGGCCGATCAGGCCGCAGCGGACATCAAACGCGAGCGGATGTGGACCGCCGACCGTAAGCACGGATTCGTCTCGATCGGAGTCGCGGGCAGCGACGACACGACGATTCTGCGCAACTACAAGGAGATCGAGCCGTTCTTCGACGGTCTCGCCGAGCGCTACGACCTTCCCGGAACTCAGTTCGAACTCGCAGGTCTGCAGCCGATCGCCGGTGCGATGAGTGAAGGCATGGACGCCGACATCGCACGCGCCGAGATCATCGCATTGCCGGTGGTCGCGATCATGCTGCTGTTCGTGTTCGGTGGTGTGGTCGCCGCGATCCTGCCGGTGTTCATCGGTGGACTGACGATCGCCGGTTCACTCGGCATCACGAAGCTCATCGCGCAGGCCACCGAGCTCAACATCTTCGCCCAATCGGTCATCACGCTGATCGGTTTGGGTATCGCCATCGACTACGGCCTGTTCATGGTCAGTCGGTTCCGTGAAGAGATCGCCGAGGGCTACACGGTCAAGGCTGCGGTCAGACGGTCGGTGATGACCGCAGGTCAGACGATCGTGTTCTCGGCGACGATCATCGTCGCGGCGCTCGCCTGTCTGCTGATGTTCCCGCAGGCCTTCCTGAAGTCGGTCGCGTACGGCGCGATCGCGTCGGTCGGGTTGGCGGCCATCCTGTCTGTGACTGTTCTACCTGCGATCTTGGCGATCCTCGGGCGCCGTGTCGACGCGTTGAGCGTCCCGTTCCTCAAGCGAACCAAGACTCGTGAAGAAGTCGAAGCGGGATTCTGGGGCAAGCTCGCGACCTGGGTGATGAAGCACCCGCTGAAGACGGCGATCCCGACCGTCCTGCTGCTGCTCGCCCTGATCATCCCGTTCGGCAACATCGCGTTCGGCGGCCTCAGCGAGAAACTGCTGCCCCCGGACAACTCGAACCGCGTGGCGCAGGAGCACTTCGACAAGTTGTTCCCAACGGAGCGCACCGAAGAGCTCAAGCTCATCGTGATGTACGACCAGAACGGCGACGATGTCGCAGGCAAGCTGCAGACGATCGCCGACGAGGCCAACAAGATCCCTGGCTTCACCAAGAAGTTCTCCCCAGATGCTGCGCTCGGCGCCCAGGACGGCGTCTACGGCGACGAGGAGACCGGTCTGGGCGTAACCCAGATGTCGGCTGGTCTGATCAATCGTGAAACCGCAGCGGAGGCGATCAAGGAACTGCGGGCCATCAACCATGAGGGCCTCACCGTCTACGTCGCGGGCACACCTGCACTTACCCAGGACTCGATCGACTCGCTGATGGCGTTGCTGCCGTACATGGCGATCCTGCTGGTGTCGGTGACCGGTCTGTTGATGTTCCTGGCGTTCGGTTCGATCATCCTGCCGATCAAGGCTGCGCTGATGACCGCCCTCGGCCTCGGATCGACACTCGGCATCCTGACCTGGATCTTCATCGACGGCAACGGTTCGTCGATCGCGAACTTCACTCCGGGACCGCTGTTCGCGGCGATCCTGGTGCTGATCATCGCGATCATTTACGGCCTCTCGACCGACTACGAGATATTCCTGTTGTCTCGAATGGTGGAGGCCAGACACAACGGCGCATCCACCACCGAAGCGATCCGTACCGGTACGGCCCACACGGGCGGCATCATCACCGCCGCCGCTGCGATCCTCGTGGTGGTGACCGGCGCGTTCGGCCTGTCGGACATCGTGATGATGAAGTACATCGCGTACGGCATGATCGCGGCGCTGGTCCTCGATGCGACCGTCATCCGCATGCTCCTGGTCCCGTCAGTCATGAAGTTGCTCGGCGACGACTGCTGGTGGTCGCCGCGCTGGATGCAGCGCCTGCAGCAGAAGATCGGTCTGGGCGAGACGATTCTGACCGACGAGCCCGACGAGAAGGAGCACACGCGATACGCCGTGGCGGCTGTCAGCTCGGGCGGCGTTGTGGCCGCGGCGGAGGCTCCGACCACAACGATGAAGAGCATCAGCGTCGACCGCGCCGCGGCGGACGACACGAGCGAGGCGAGCGGTCCGCGGCGCCGGACGGCGGAGGAACCGGCGGGCGTCGAGAGCACGCTCGACGAGCTGATCGACGACGCCCCGAAGGCCCCTGTCGAACCCGCACGCAAGAGCAGCGGGCCGGACACCGGTTCGTGGCGTCTGGGTGCGGGAGGCGTCCGACAGGCGTCCCGTGACCTGCGACCCAAGCCTCCGGCTCCGCGTCCCGCGAACGGACCCGAGTCGGCCCCTCAGCCACGTGTGACCGTGACCAAGACCCAAGCGCCCCGCCCGCAGCCGCAGGCGCAGACGCAGGTCCGTCGTCCTGCCGGTCCGCCGCCCCCGCAGACCGTCCAGCCCCAGCAGCCCGTTCAGCCGACGCAGCAACGGCCGCAAGCACCGTCGCGCCCCCCGTCGGGGCCGACGCCGGCACAGCGACCCGCCCCGGCACAACGCCCGCTGTCGCAGCAGGTGCCTCCTGCACCGCGCCCGGCGCCTGCACCGACGCCCATACCGCCGGCCGAGGACCAGACGACGACACGTTCGGCACGGGAACTGCGGCCCGACCGCGGCGACGAAGGAAACCAGATCAGTGTCCAGGAACTGCTGAGGCGAAGCCGCGCTCGTCAGTCGGACCAGGACTGACAGGCCCCATGCCCTAGGCTGGACTCCATGTCTGACGACGCCACAGCCGACGCCCCCGACGCTACGTCGGGAAAACGTCGGCCGTGGCGTCGCTGGCTTCGGTGGGGACTGATCGTCGTGGTGATCGTGATCCTCGGCACCGAGGGGTACCTGATCTGGCCGAAGTTGAAGGACACGTGGGCGCGAATCGGTGAACTCCAATGGGAGTGGGTGCTCGCGTGCATCATCGCCGCGATCCTGTCGATGGACAGTTACGCTCACGTGCAAAGGGTCCTGATGCGGTCGGCAGGCGTTCGCGTGAAGCAGCGTGAGTCACTCGCGGTGATCCTCGCGTCCAACTCGGTCTCGCAGACGATGCCGGGTGGACAGGTCCTCTCCCCGGCCTTCATCTACCGGGAGAGCCGCAAGTGGGGCGCCAGCCCGGTGGTCGCGTCCTGGCAACTGGTGATGTCCGGTCTGCTGGCAGGCGCGGGTCTTGCGATTCTCGGACTCGGCGGCGCACTTCTCGCCGGAGCCAAGACCAGTCCATTCTCGGTGATCTTCAGTGTTGCGGGTTTCCTGGCGTTCATGGTCGGCGCTCAATACCTGGCGAGCCATCCACAATCTCTTGAGACGATCGGGCTCCGAGTACTCGGGTGGATCAACAACATTCGCGAGAAGCCTGCAGATCATGGGGTCGCGCGGCTGAGACTCACCCTCGAGCAGTTGCAGGCGGTCCACCTCAATCGCCGCGACGGCGCCGTCGCATTCGGCTGGAGTTTCTTCAACTGGGTCGCTGACGTCGCATGCCTTGCCTTTGCATGCTGGGCCGTCGGATCGCATCCGTCCATCGCGGGCCTGATGGTCGCTTACGCGGCCGGCAAGGCTGTTGGCACCGCGGTCCCACTTCTTCCTGGCGGACTGGGTGTCGTCGACGTCATGTTGATTCCGGCACTGACGTCTGCGGGTATGACTGCAGCGGACGCACTGACCGCGGTCCTGATCTACCGCATGATCAGTTACGTCCTGGTGTCGATCATCGGCTGGATCGTCATCGGCATCCGGTACCGCGGGAGGTTCAAGTCGGGAGACTCGCTCGACCTTGAGATCGAGCACGACCGCGAACGTGCGGCCCGAAGCTCCGACCAGCCGGACGGCGGCCAGGACGAAGAACATCGGGGCGGCTCGCTACCGTAGGGGTATGTCCTCGTCTGCATCATCGTCTCGCGGTCTTGTCGGCCCGCTCGTCGTCGCCGGGTTGTGCGACCTGATCGCACTGGTCGTCTTCGTCGCCATCGGACGCCGTAGTCACGACGAGGCGGGGTCGGTGACAGGTTTCCTCACCACGCTGTGGCCGTTCCTGATCGGTGCAGCGATCGGCTGGGCAGTCGCGTACGCGTTCACCAGATCCGACGTGTTCCTTCCGTCGCGGATCGTGCCGAGCGGTGTGGTGATCTGGGTGTCGACGGTGATCGTCGGCATGATCCTCCGCGTGGTGTCCGGTCAGGGCACCGCGGTGTCGTTCATCGTCGTCGCGACAATAGCGACGGGTGTCCTCCTCGTCGGGTGGCGTGCGTTGGCCGCGTTCTCCGAGGCCCGTCGCAGCCGCTGACTGTCCGGGTCAGCTCTTCGCCACGCGGAAGTACTTCTGCGCGACCTGCAGGGCTGCGGTTCCGGACTTGTCGCCCTCGCAGTACACGACGATCACCTTGCCGCCTTGCAGTCCGACGAACCAGCCCGGCCCCTTCGGTCCATTGGTTCCGACCAGAGCGCGCAGTCCCGGCGCACCGGTGATGTCACTGGCATCACCCTTGCGTGCGATCGTCGACATCTGGGCCAGCACGTCTTTCGCGACGCCCCGGTCGAGGTTGCCGAGGTCGCCGGTGCTGACCTTGGTGGTCGCGCCCTTGATGACGAATGGCGGGGCGGCCTTGTCTTTGCCCGCGTCTGCACGGGCGAGAGCCACTCCGAGCGCGCCCATGTTCAGCATCGACGCGGTGAAGTCGTTCGGCGAGAACCGCGCAGTCGACACTGTCGGCGACACCTGTCGCGGCAAGCTCACCCCCGGCGCGACGAACGTGACTCCGAGGCCGAAGTGGTGCAGGACGTCGTTCGCCTCGGGTGTCCTGTCGTCAGCTCCTGGAACAGCGCGGGTGATCGCGTCGAAGACCGGCTTCAGCGTGCTGCCGGTGGCGTATCCGAGTCCGGCCTCGACTCGTGACGCCGCAGCAGCGTCGTTCTGCGCCATGGCCAGGATGCCTCCCGACATCGAGTCGAAGACCATCATCGTCGCCGGCTGTGCGACGTCGACGACGGAATCGCCGAGGACGAGCTGCTGATTCTGGTCGATGGAGGTGGCTACGTCTTTGCCGGGCGGCCCCTGCTCCCCGGCGAGGCGACGCGGCTTCGCGCCGGGCGCCGCGAGTTGGACCTGCCAGCCCGCGGTGGCGTCACGAATCGCATTCCAGTAGTTGGTGAGGCCGGCTTCGAGAGGACTCTCGAGCCGACGATCGTTCATGACGAGACGACCGGTACGTCGAACGGTCACGCCTGCGATGCGTTCCGGATCCGACGCGAGCACCTTCATGTCCTCGTCACGGAGGGTCACGGCGATGATCGGCTGCCCCTGAGCCTCATCCACCTTGCCGCGAATGGTCCGGGCGGTGATCAGCGGAGCGATCGGCCTGATCGACGACGACAGCGCCGCGATCGCGGCGTCGGCCTTCTTGCCTGCCGCCGACTGGTCGAAGGTGATCTCGTTGACGGGTTCCATCTGCATGAAGGGTTTGCCGGTCCGACTGTCGACGGTCGGCGCCGGTTTTGCGTCAGTGCGGATCCGCTGGAGGCGCGCTCCGGTGGGCAGGCCCTGGAACAGCAGGTTCGGATCCCACTGGACCTTCCATCCGCTCGACAGCTTGCGGACCGTCCCCGACGTCGTGGTGGCGTAGGAACTCTCGTCCTGCCACTGCCAGGTGGTCTTCATGGTGAACGACGCCGTGCCGTCGCTGTACTCGACGGGGCTGTCGACCGAGGTCGTCACCGCCTGCGGATTCATCCCCGAGATGGTGGCGGCGAGCGCTTCGGACGCGAGGGCCGGAGCACTGGTGAACATCGACGCCGCCTGGACGTCGAGCCGTTCAACGGCATCGGCGAACTCACCTGTGGCTCGCCCCGCGTCGGTAGTCTCCTCCGAACCACAAGCCGACACGAGCCCCACTGCCACGACGACAGCAGTCGCCGCGCTCACTGTTCTTGTTCCCCTCCACGCCATGTATCAATTTTCACTCCTTTCACATGCGTTTCACCAGTCTCCGCCTTACATTCGAGGATCGATGAGGTCACAATTCCGCATCAGCACTGTTCGACACGCAGATTCCGGGCAGCGAAACAGCGGGACTTCGCCATGGGGGCATTCTCTGACTCCGTTCAGTCCCTTTGACCGTCATCGACTGTCCGCCAAGCCGCCATAATGGAGACATGGCTCCGACGATCCTGCGTGCGACCGATCGTGCCGCGACGACGACCGACTGGTTGACGTCGTCGCACAGCTTCTCGTTCGGCGACCACTACGACCCCGCGAACACCCATCACGGGGTGCTGATGGTCCACAACGAAGACGTCGTCGCACCCGGCGAGGGCTTCGACACTCATCCGCACGCCGAGACCGAGATCGTCACATGGGTACTGTCCGGCTCTGTCGTCCATCAGGACTCCGAGGGACACACCGGCGTCATCCACCCCGGCCTCGCACAGCGGATGAGCGCAGGCACCGGCATCCTGCACTCCGAGCGCAATGACCACGCCGAGACCGGCGACGAACCTGTACATCTTGTCCAGATGTGGATCGCTCCCGACGAGTACGGACTCGATCCCGGCTACGACCAGCTCGACATCGGAGCCGAGCTGACTCCGGGGACACTGGTCCCCGTCGCCTCGGGTGTTCCGTCACACGACTCGGCGATCCGCATCAACAACTCGGGTGCAACCCTCTACGCGGCCCGGCTGAACGCGGGCCAGAGCATCACCGTCCCGGCGGGTCGGTTCACGCATCTGTTCGTCGCAGCAGGCTCGATCAGCATCGAAGGCGAGACCCTGACCTCGTCCGACGCACTGCGCGCCACCGATTTCGCCGGGACCGTCGCCACGGCGCACACGGATTCGGAAGTCCTCATCTGGGCGATGTCCAAACGGCTCGGGGAATAGTCGCGGCCGGTCATGCACTATGGAGTACGTGACTATCGAACGCAGCGACAGCGACCTGACCTCGGGACTCGATCTGGAATGGGTGGACGATTCGGTACGGATCGCCGACGACCTCTTCGCGCACGTCAACGGCCGATGGCTCGACACCCATGAGATCCCCGGCGACCGCAGCATCGACGGCGCGTTCCACGTGTTGCGCGACAACGCCGAGGCCGACGTCCGCGCCATCGTGGAGGAATGCGCCCAGACTCCGACCACACAGTCACCGACCGGCCAGACCTCGACCCTGATCGGCGACCTGTACGCCTCGTTCATGGACGTCGACCGCATCGAGGAACTCGGTCTCGACGCAATCGCCGAGGATCTGAACGCAGTTCGCGCGATCTCCTCGACCACAGAACTCGCCCGGACGCTCGGTTCACTCGAGAGAGTCGGCGTCGGTGGCCTCTTCGGGGTGTACGTCGACACCGACGCCCGACAGTCCGACCGCTACCTCGTCCATGTGGTGCAACGAGGCCTCGGGCTCCCTGACGAGTCGTACTACCGGGAGGAGAACCACGCGGAGACGCTCGCCGCATACGGCGACCACGTCGCCGCGATGTTCGCCCTCGCAGGCATGGAAGACGCCGACTCGGCGGCTACCACCGTCGTCGATCTCGAGACCCAGATCGCTTCCCACCACTGGGACGTGGTTCGACGCCGTGACGCGGAGGCCACGTACAACCTCCGAACACTCGCAGAGTTCACCGACGGAGCGACCGGGTTCGATGTCGCGGCGTGGCTCGACGGGCTTGCCGCGCCGAATGAGGAGACGTTCGCGGAGGTGATCGTCGCGCAACCGTCGTTCATCGAAGGCGCCGCCGCACTCGTCGCGGACCGCCCGCTCGACGACTGGAAAGCGTGGCTCACGTGGCACCTGCTGCACACCGCCGCCCCGTCGCTGTCGAGCGCGTTCGTCAACGAGAACTTCCGCTTCTACGGCACCACCTTGACCGGGGCCGAAGAGATCCGGGATCGCTGGAAGCGCGGCGTCGGCTTCGTCGAGTCCGCGGCGGGCTTCGCCGTCGGCGAGCTCTATGTGGAGAAGCACTTCCCGCCCGCGGCGAAGGCTCGGATGGACGAACTGATCGCGAATCTGGTCGAGGCCTACCGCCGCAACATCACCGACCTCGAGTGGATGACACCCGCGACACGCGAGAAGGCTCTCGCCAAACTCGATCGCTTCACTCCCAAGATCGGCTACCCGGCCGCGTGGATCGACTACTCGACACTCACCGCCGACCGGACCGACCTGATAGGAAACTCGCGCCGCGCCGCGTCGTTCGAGACCACTCGCGAACTCGCGAAGATCGGCAAGCCCGTTGACCGCGACGAATGGTTCATGACGCCGCAGACGGTGAACGCGTACTACAACCCCGGCATGAACGAGATCGTCTTCCCGGCCGCCATCCTGCAACCGCCCTTCTTCGATCCCGACGCTGACGACGCGGCCAACTACGGCGGCATCGGCGCGGTGATCGGCCACGAGATCGGCCACGGTTTCGACGACCAGGGCGCGAAGTACGACGGCGACGGCAACCTCGTCGACTGGTGGACCGACGACGACCGCGCCGAGTTCGCCAAGCGGACCGCGGCGCTGGCAAGCCAGTACGGCGAGTTCACTCCGGACGGCCTCGATCCGAAGTACAAGGTCAACGGCGAATTCACCCTAGGTGAGAACATCGGCGACCTCGGAGGACTCTCCATCGCGCTTGTCGCGTACGACATCGCGACCGAGGCCGGTGACGCACCGGTGGTCATCGACGGACTCACCGGGCAGCAGCGGGTGTTCTTCAGCTGGGCACAGATCTGGCGGACCAAGACCCGTGACGCCGAGGCGATCCGTCGCCTGTCGATCGACCCCCATTCGCCGCCGGAGTTCCGCTGCAACGGAGTGGTCCGGAACGTCGACGCGTTCTACTCGGCCTTCGACGTCGCTCCCGGCGACAAGCTGTACCTCGAGCCGGACGAACGCGTCCGGATCTGGTGATCTCTCTCTACCGATAGGTTTCCGCCGGTTGTGACGAAATGTTCGTCACAACCGGCGGAAACCGGTCGTCGCGACCTCTCATTGCCCACGAAGCAGGCGATCGCGCCGACGACGAGCCCGATCACCACCCCGATGTCGGGGCGCTCGCCGAGGATCGCCCAGGTGAGCAGTGCGGCGATGGACGGGATCACCCCGAAGAGGAGAGAGACCGCAGCCGCGCCCGCCTGCTTGATCGCGGCGAGATAGAGGCTCGCCGCGATGACCGAGTTCGCGATGACCAGGACTGCGATCGACCAGACGGCCTCGTGGACGTCGGACACGTGCTGTGGAGTGACCGCTGCGAAGACGCTCGCAGGCACGAGGGCAACACCGACACCGATGGTGTTGACCGCGATCGGATGGCCCTGCGTCAGATAGCGCTGCTGGTACACGCCACCGACCGCTAGGCCGATCACCGCGATCACCACCCAACCGACAGCGGCGTCCACGTGTCCGACGTCGACCACTCGACCCGCGAACGCAACACACACCGCGACCAGCGCGAGCACGGTTGCCAGCACTCGCCGTCGGGACAGCGGCTCCCGAAGCATGATCGCAGCCGCGCCCGCGGTGATCACGGGGTTCATCGCGATCACGAGCGCAACGAGTACCGGTGAGACACCCGCGTACATCGCCTGATAGCAGCCGACGAACTGCAGCCCCTGTGAGAGGAAGCCGACGACGACGGCGTGCCATGCCTGCACACCTCGTGGCCATTCAAGACGGCGCGCCGTCACGATCGCCGCGAGGATCACGACCGATGCGAGGAACCGCGACACCAGGACGGTGCCGGGCGTCGCCGCGCGGACGGCGACGGCGCCGATCGGGTAACCGAGAGCGTAGAAGAAGGCCGTGGAGGCACCGAGTGGAATGGAGAGTCTCACATCTCCACGGTGCCGCTGGGCGAGTGATGCGTCCAACGACGATGTGTGCTCTCAATCATCACAGATGCTAATCAGTTGCCCTGTACCCGCACCCTACCTTCGTACATTGCACCAGATCGGCTCGTGTCATCCGTTCATCAACTCTGAACGGTTGTCGTGGACGCGCGGTAAGGTCTGGTCATGGGCCGGACGTTCGACATCATCCCGCTCCGGTCACTGATCGCAGTGGCCGCGACCGGCGGGGTGAGCCGCGCCGCCGAATCCCTCGCGTTGACGCAGTCTGCGGTGAGCCAGCACCTTCGGCGCCTCGAGAGGGAGGCGGGCGCCGCCCTCGTCAAGCGAGACGGGCGCGGGATCGTGTTCACGCCGGAAGGCGAGGAGATGCTGTCGCACGCTCGAGCGATCCTCTCTGCACACGATGCAGCCGTCGCGCGTTTCGACACGCGAAGCTCCCCGACGATCGTCATCGGAGCCGCACAGAACAGTTCCGCGGTCATCCTGCCGATGATGATGCGGAGTCTGCGCGAGAGCTTCCCCGGCACCGAAGTCCGATTCCACCTCGACCGCAACGCCACGGTCCGCTCGATGCTCGACTCCGGGATGGTCGACGTCGCCGTGACCACCCGAATCGCGCCGGAGTTGGCGTCTCGGGACCGCGGGTTCCGGCTCGGCTGGTTGTGGTCGGCGCGTCACCCACAGCCCGCGCCGTCGGAGGCCGTTCCCATTGTCGCGTTCTCGCCGCCCTGCACGCTCCGACAGCCGAGTTTCGACGCGTTCAGCGGAACAGCCCGTGGGTGGCACGTCGCCGCGGAAGTGAACGACCTCGCCACCGGCCTGGAGGCGGCCCGCGCCGGAGTCGGAGCGATGCTCGTCCCGGTGGTCGACCGCCTGCCCGACGGACTCGTCGCCCTCGACGACGCGCCGACACCGCCGGCGATACAGCTCGGTGTCGCCTACACCGAGCGGACTCGCGCCGATGTGCGTGAGATCGTCACCGCCGTAATCGGCGAACACCTCGGATCCGACCGAGTCGAGATGCTGCACAACCGAAGCTTCCCGATGCCCGTCTGACCAGCCACTGAAGGAGGCCACGTGATCAGCGTCTTCGATCTGTTCTCGATCGGCGTCGGACCGTCGAGTTCACACACCGTCGGGCCGATGCGGGCGGCGGCCGATTTCGCGGCCTCGGTCGGCGACGATCCTCGCGTGTCGCGCGTCCATGTGGGGCTGTACGGATCCCTCGGCGCGACGGGCCGCGGGCATTCGTCCGATCGGGCAGTTGTGCTCGGGCTCGAAGGCGAACGACCCGAGACGGTCGATCCCGGTGTCGTCGTGCCGCGATCCGATGCGGCCTTCTCATCCGGAACCCTGCTGCTCGGCGGCTCCCACCGTGTCGCCTTCGATGTCGAGCTGATCGGAGGCCGCAGCCTGCCGCGTCACCCGAACGGTATGCGGTTCACGGCGTTCGATGCGAGCGGCGCGGTCGTCGACGAGACGACGTTGTACTCGATCGGCGGCGGCTTCGTCGTCGGCGACGAACCTGTCCGCGCGGTCGAGGCCGATGTCCCGCACCCCTTTCGGACGGCTGCCGAACTCCTCACGCGCTGCACCGAAACGGGACTCGATATCAGCGGAGTGATGCGCGCCGACGAGGAAGCGGTCCGCTCCCCGGAGGAGGTGTCGGCGGGTCTCCGGCGCATCTGGTCGACGATGGACGACTGCGTCAACGCCGGACTGCACGCCGAGGGCACCCTCCCGGGACCTCTACGAGTCCCCCGGCGGGCCGGCGCCCTCAACACCAGACTGACCCGGTCACCGTCAGATGATCCGCTCCGGCACGTCGACTGGGTGACCGCGTTTGCGCTCGCCGTCAACGAAGAGAACGCCGCCGGCGGCCGCATCGTCACCGCGCCGACGAACGGAGCGGCAGGCATCGTCCCCGCCGTGCTCGCGTACTACATGCGCTTCGTCCCCGGAGCTCAGACCGGCGACTGCGAACGGTTCCTGCTGACGGCAGGCGCCATCGCCGTGCTCTTCAAGGAGAACGCATCCATCAGCGGCGCCGAGGTCGGCTGCCAGGGAGAGGTCGGTTCTGCGTGCTCGATGGCGGCGGGCGCGCTGTGCGAGTTGCTCGGGGGCACCCCGGCCCAGGTCGAGAACGCGGCCGAGATCGGGATGGAGCACAACCTGGGCCTCACCTGCGATCCGATCGGCGGACTCGTGCAGATTCCGTGCATCGAACGCAATGCGATGGCCGCGGTCAAAGCGATCACGGCGGCCCGGATCGCGCTCAACCACGACGGCCGTCATGTGGTCAGTCTGGACAGAGTCATCGCGACGATGCGCGAGACCGGCGCGGACATGAGCGACAAGTACAAGGAGACCTCTCGCGGGGGCCTCGCCGTCAACATCATCGAGTGCTGAGATTCGGCCCCGTCGCGCTCGCGGCGGGTCTAGGGTCGCGTTCATGACCGTCATCCATTCAGATTCCGAAGCCCGACAAGGGTTCTCGACGCTGCGAGCCGGAGGACTGCACTGGGACGCGTTCCCCCTCCGGCTGTTCACGAAGGGCAACGGAAAGGCGTGGGACCCCGGCGCGCTCGACTTCAGTCGGGATGCGGCCGATTGGGCCGCTCTCGACGACACCCAACGCCGCAGCGCGACGTTCCTCGTCTCGCAGTTCGTGGCGGGTGAGGAAGCCGTGACCCAGGACATCCAGCCGTTCATGTCGGCGATGTCGGCCGAGGGACGCTTCGGCGACGAGATGTATCTCGCACAGTTCTGTCTCGAAGAGGCCAAGCACGCACAGGGTTTCCGGTTGTGGATGGACGCCGTCGGCCTGACCGAAGACCTGCACCCGTACGTCGCCGAGAATCCCTACTACCGCCAGCTGTTCTACGACGAGCTGCCCGCATCGTTGCGGATCCTGGAGTCCGATCCGTCGCCGCTCAACCAGATCCGCGCGAGTGTCACGTACAACCACGTCGTCGAGGGATCGTTGGCCTTGACCGGGTACTACGCCTGGCAGAAGATCTGCGTGGAGCGCGGCATCCTTCCCGGCATGCAGTCACTCATCTCGCACATCTCCGACGACGAGCGCCGCCACATGGCGTGGGGCACGTTCACCTGCCGCCGTCACGTCGCCGCTGACGACACCCTGTGGGATGCGGTGACCGAGCGGATGGGCGAGCTACTACCGATGGCCCTCGGAATGATCACGTGGGTCAACGAGCAGTTCGAGACACCACCGTTCGGAATCGACAACAACGAGTTCCTCACCTATGCCGCCGATCGAGCTCAGCGCCGGCTTGGAGCGATCGAGTCGGCCCGCGGCCGCCCCGTCGAGGAGATCGACCTCGACTACTCCCCCGCCACCCTCGAAGACACCTTCGGCGACGAGGACCGCGCGTCACTCGGCGGCTGATCCTCAGGCGGAGGCGTTGCCTGCCTTCCACACCTTCCACGGGACGGCCCAGTCGCCGTACGTGTCCCACACCGGGAGTTCGTCGCCGCCCGAGTTGGAGATCTCGACGACGTCGCCGAGACGGAACGTGTCGTACATCCACTTGGCGTCGGCCGGACTGAGGTTGACGCACCCGTGCGACACGTTCGCCGAGCCCTGCTGGCCGACGGACCACGGTGCGGCGTGCACGAACTCGCCGTCGTTGGAGATCCGGAGATTGTCGAAGACTGTCTCACGGTAGTAGCCGGGGTCGCCCTGGCAGACGCCGAAGCTGCACGAATCCATGACCGTGCTCGCTGAACGCTCCGACACCACGTGAACGCCGCGGTGCGACGGAGTGGTCGGATCGCCGAGGCTCATCGGCATGGTGCGGACGAGTTCGCCGTTGTGGAACACGGTGAGCTGCTCGGTGCTGCCGTCGGCTTTGGCCACCCACGAGTCGTGGACCTTGTAGTCCACCGCGTTGTCTTCGGCCCCGTAGACGCCGTCGCCGAGATCCACTCCGTACACGTTCGCCTCGATGTGGATCTTGGTTCCGGGCTTCCAGTAGTCCTTCGCGCGGTAGTGGACGCTCTGATCATCGGTCCAGTACCAAGCGCCGGGCTGGCTCGGTGTGGTGGTGACGACAAGATGCTTCTCCACTTCGGCGCGGTTCTTGATCGGCTTGGTGAACTGGAAGACCATCGGCTGCCCGACGCCGATACCGTCGTCGGACACCACTTCCGGCGCCGGGACCACGTTCGCGTACGCCGTGTCGTCGGGATCGATCGTCTCGACGGTGAACGTCTGCCGCGTGTGTTTGCCGTCGGGATTCACGGCATCGGCCTTGACCGTGTACGTAGTTCCGTAGCCGAGATCCTCGGTGGTGTGCCACTCCTCGCCACCCTCGGAGGATGTGCCCTTGACCGGCTTGCCTTTGCGGTTGGTGACGGTGACCGTCGTGAGATCGCCTCGGCTGGCGCGGACGCTGATCGGCGTGGTCGGGTTGATCGGCTTCGTCGTCGCGTCGGCGAGGGTGATCTTCGCGGCCGGCGCCGGATCAGGCGACGAGCCTCCGCTGCTGCACGCGGCGGCGAACACCGCCACCGACGCCAGTCCGGCAACGGCGAGCACACGGGCCGGGCGACGCATCACTGCTTCCCGTCTACTGCGGCGAGCACGCCTGCGGTGGTGGCGGCCCCCGCTGCCGTGACGGCAAGTACTGACGGCCACGCGCCGAGCTTCTTGGCGAGCGGGTGCGAAACTCCGAACGCGCCGAGGTAGGCGGCGGTGAGGCCGCCGGTGACGGCTGCGCCGCGAGTGCGCCACGACATGCCTGCGGCGACTCCGGCTGTCGCGAGGACAATCCCGCCGAGCTCACGTCGCCCCGTGTATCGGGCTGTGGCATAGCCTCCGATGAGTCCCGCAGCGACGAGCGGGACCGATGAATCGATCGTCATCTATTCATGGTACTGGCGCAATCAACTAGAACACGTTCTATTCTGGTGTCATGGACGTGACATACGAGTCGACCAAACGCGAGCTCACCACCGATCAGGGCGTCATCCGCTACCACGAGGCGGGCACCGACAACAGCGAGGTGCTGCTGCTCCTCCACGGCAGCGGACCTGGCGTCACAGGGTGGCGCAATTACCGCGGCAACCTGGAGTTCTTCGCCCAGACGCACCACTGCTACATCGTAGAGTTCCCCGGCTTCGGGGTATCCGACGCCGTCGAGGGACACCCGGTCCTGACCGCGGGTGCGTCGGTGATCCGCTTCATGGACGCCCTCGGCATCGACAAGGCCGCTGTGATCGGAAACTCCATGGGCGGTGTGGTCGGGATCAACCTCGCGATCAAACATCCCGACCGGATCGCGAAGCTCGTGACGATCGGAGGCGTCGGACCCAACGTGTTCAGCCCCAGCCCGTCCGAGGGGCTTCGCCTGCTCCAGGAGTTCACCGACACTCCCGACCGCGACAAGCTGGTCCGCTGGCTCAACTCGATGGTCTTCGATCGGTCACTGGTCACCGAGGAGCTCATCGAGGAGCGATGGGAGGCGGCCATCAATCCGGACGCCGCTAAGACGGCCGCGATGATGTACGGCTCGAAGTCGTTCGAGATGATGCAGCAGTACATGGCCAACTCGACGACCCCTCCGTATTGGGCATCGATGCACCTCGTGAAGTGTCCGACCCTCCTCGCATGGGGACGCGACGACCGAGTGAGCCCCCCGGACATGTCGATGGTCCCGATGCGGCTGATTCCCGACGCCGAGCTCCACGTGTTCCCGAAGTGCGGGCACTGGGTGATGATCGAGGCGAAGGACGCGTTCGAGAGCTCTGTCGCCGCGTTCCTCGCTCGCTAAGCGGTATCCCGAGCCGCGACGATCGCGGGCGACATGACGGCAGACAGGTCGCCCGCGACGTCGAAGTCGGCTTCCGGAGGCATCGCCACGTAGCTGATCGCGAGACGTGTGATCATTCGCGCGATGGGTCCCGACATGTGCTCGGGCAGGGCGATCCACGATTCGCGGAGAGTGGTGTCGAGGCGCCGCGACGCCGACTCGATGAGCGGCGCGGAGTCGGTCGTGATGAGCTTGAGCAGGTCGGGCTTGGCTTCGCCGCTGAGCAGTGACTGAATCATCGGGTCCTGGCCCGCGCTCGCGAAGAACCCGGCAAAACCTGCCGCCAGGGCGCCTTCGACATCATTGGGCATGGCCTCCACGGCCGCCCCGATCTCGCTGGTGAACTCCTCCACCAGGCGAAGCGCGTAGGCCTGCGCCAGACCGTTACGTGATGAGAATTCGTTGTACACAGTCTGCCTGCTGACACCCGCGTGCTTGGCGACGTCGCTCATGGTGACCTGCGACCAGTCCTTGATGGTCAGCAACTCGCGCAGTCCGTCGAGCAGCGACGTCCGCAGCAGCATCTTGCTCGCTGCCGCGTACGTCGGCCGATCACTCGTGGGTGCGCTCACACTGTCGAGCCTAGCGATGCATCGATCTCCGAGCGGCACGCCCGCGCCGCAGCGGCACGTCCGACGGTGACCGCACCTATCAACCGCCCGCCTCGCGTGACCCGGACGGTGGCGTCGTCGTCGGCCAGCGATCCTTCGATTTCGACATCGCCGTCGGCCGGCCAGCCCACCGTCTGGACGTTGATCCCGTACTGAATCGTCCAGGCGCGCGGCACGTCTCGGAACGCCGGAGGGACCGCTCCGCCGAGTGCCGCGAGTACCGATCCGGCGACGGCCTTGCCCTGATCTGTCGCGCCGAACCAGTGACCGCCGACCGACGGATCTCCGGTCAGCAGATCAGGAGGAGCCGCGGCGTCGCCTGCCGCGTAGATGTCAGGTGCGCTCGTGGCGAACCCCGAGTCGACGACGACCCCGGCGCGGGAGCACTCAAGGCCCGCCGCCTCGGCCAACCCGATGTCCGGGCTCATTCCGACCGCCGCGACGACGGGACCGTCGATCGCAGCGCCGTCGGCGAGGACCACGCCGTCAGCCGATGCCGAGACGACCGCCGAGTCGAGGTGCAGCCGAACGCCGTTGCGTCGGTGTAGTTCGGCGAACCATTCCGACACCACCGCGGGGACCGCGCGGCCGAGGATCCGATCGGCCGCTTCGATCACGTCGACGTCGAATCCGCGGGCAGCTGCCGACGCAGCCAGTTCGAGTCCGATCAAGCCGCCTCCGACGATGGTCACCCTGGCGGCCTCTTCGATCGCCTGCCGGGCGGCGAGCGCCTCGTCGAGGGCCCTGATCGTCAGAACGTCCGCACCGAGCCATGGTGGCCGGGCTGCCGCGCCGCCGGTGGCAAGGACCAGTGCGCGATAGCCGATCTCGTCGCCGTTCGAGGAGATCACCGTGTGCTCCGACGGATTGATCGCGGTGACGGTCACTCCGGTGCGGAGGTCGATGTTCCGTTCGGCCCACGACTGCGGCTTCTGCAGCGCGATCTTCTCGACGGACAGATCGGCGGCGAGCAGGTCCTTTGTCAACGCGGTACGGCGGTACGGCGCTTCGGGCTCTGCTCCGATCAGCGTCACCGGACCGTCGTACCCGCCCGCTCGAAGCGCGACCGCGGCTGTGGCACCTGCCGTCCCGCCCCCGACGACGACAACGCCGGCGTTGGAAGCGGAACGATCGGAACTGGTGGTCATGGCCGTGCAACCTCGACCATTTCGAAATCGGCCTTGGCGGCGCCGCAGTCCGGGCAGCTCCAGTCGTCCGGGATGTCGTCCCATCGGGTGCCGGGTTCAATGCCGTCTTCGGGCCAGCCTTCGGCCTCGTCGTACTCGAACCCGCACTGCATGCAACGGAAGAGTTTGAAGTTCATGTCAGGCTCCAATCGGAAGGAAGTCGACCTTGTCTCGGACGCCACAGTCCGGGCAGTTCCAGTCGTCGGGCACGCCGGCCCACGGGGTGCCGGGCGCGTAGCCCTCACGCGGGGCCCCCTCGGCCTCGCGGTAGACGTACTCGCAGTTGGGGCAGCGGTACGCGGTGGCGGCCGGGCGATCGAGCACGGCGACCGCGGTGTCCTGCGCGGCGGCCGGGGCCTGGGCGCGAGCGGCCTGTCCGTACTTGGCGAGAAGCTTGGCCTCCTTACCCGGCTGCAGATTGGCGCGGGTGAGGTCGCCGTCATAGTGCTCGATGACGCGCTTGTCCATGATCTTGCGCCAGATCGGCGGGAAGTAGGCGATGCCGATCATGCTGGCGTAGCCGCTGGGCAGGTTCGGAGCCTCCTCGAAACTGCGGAGTGTCTGGTAGCGACGCGTCGGGTTCGCGTGGTGATCACTGTGACGCTGCAGGTGGTACAGGAAGATGTTGGTGCAGATGTGGTCACTGTTCCAGCTGTGCGACGGGGTGCAGCGCTCGTAGCGACCGCGGGCGTTCTTCTGCCGAACGAGGCCGTAATGCTCGAGGTAGTTGACGGTCTCCAGCAGCGAGAATCCATAGACGGCCTGCAGGACCATGAAGGGCAGAATCTGCCAGCCGAAGACGGCCGCGAGCACGCCCCACAGAACGATCGACATCACCCACGCGTTGAGAACGTCATTGCTCCGATGGAACACCGGCTTGTCGATCTTCTTGAGACGGTTGGCTTCGAGTTCCCATGCCGACTTCAGGCTGCCGTAGACACTGCGTGGCAGGAACGTCCAGAACGTCTCACCGAAGCGCGAGCTCGCTGGATCCTCGGGGGTGGCGACGCGGACGTGATGACCGCGATTGTGCTCGATGAAGAAGTGACCGTAGAACGTCTGCGCAAGCGTGACCTTCGACAGCCAGCGCTCAAGCGACACCTTCTTGTGACCGAGCTCGTGAGCCGTATTGATGCCGATGCCGCCCATGACGCCGATCGACAGTGCGAGACCGATCTTGGAGACGATGCCGAGGGATCCGCCTTCGACGCCGAGCCAGCTCAGGTCGCCGAAGCGGCCGTTCGGACCCGCGGTCCAGAGGTAGGCCGCGAAGATCAGGCTGGCGAACTGGAACGGGATGTACGCGTAGGTGCAGTACCGGTAGTACTTGTCGTTCTCCAACTGCTCCATGAGCTCGTCAGGCGGATTCTGACCGTCGGGACCGAAGAAGACGTCGAGGATCGGGAGCAGGACGTAGAGCAGGATCGGACCGATCCACCACCAGACCGGGGACACGGTACCGAGCCACGCCCAATCGAGCTTGTCGCCGCCCCAGTTCATCAGCGCGATGAGTCCGGTCGCGATGAACACTGCGGTCGGTGGAATCAGGCCGAGGAGCCAGAGGTGACGCTTCTTGTCGCGCCATTGAACGTCGTCGACGGGGCTGTCGTCGATTGTCGGATTCGCCATGTCTTCCTCCTGGTGAGGCGAGTTGGTGAACTTGACACTAGACTCTTCCGCGTCAGTTGTCTAGACATCTGAGTCTATTTGTAAAGTACCGGGTTCGCTCATCCACGGTGAACTCCTGGCTACTATCGGCTCATGGGTTACTCGCGATTCGTCGCCATCGGCGACTCCCAGACCGAAGGGATGTGCGACGGGGACGATTCCGCCGGCTACCGAGGCTGGGCGGACCGACTCGCCGAACGCCTCGCAGTCGACAATCCGGACCTCCGATACGCCAACCTCGCCATCCGCGGGAAGAACACGCGAAACACTCGCGACGAACAACTCGAGCCGTGCCTGGCGTTGTCGCCCGACCTCGTGGCGGCGCCGTTGGGCATGAACGACGTGATCGGGCGCGCCGACCCCGCCGTCGTCCGCGCCGACCTCGACTTCATCTATCGGCGTCTCGCAGAATCCGGTGCAACGGTGGTCATCTCGACGTTCCCCGACGTCGCTCGCACAATTCCATTCGGGCGGAGCGTGGAAGACCGCCTACTCCTGATCAACGACATGATGCGCGAGTTCGCGACGACGTACGGCTTCGTGTTGGTCGACTTGTACAGCGCGCCCGTCCTCACCGACCTGCGCTCATGGGCGCGCGACCGATTGCACGCCTCCCCCGCCGGCCACGACCGCTTCGCCGCAGGAGCCGCATACGCACTCGGACTCGAGGGCAGTTCCTCCGATTGGGGCAGCCCGCTCCCACCGCTCGACGACCCCAACCGAGTCCTCCGAACTCTCGGCGACGCTCGATGGATGGTCGAGTTCTTCACCCCGTGGATCATCCGGAAGCTCCGCGGCCGGTCGCTCGGCGACGGGCGGGTGGCGAAACGACCCGAGCTCGCACCGGTGACGCTCCGAGGCGTCTGACCTCCTCAGCGCGCCGCCCCGGTCAGGCGAAGGTCCGCCCGACACGCGACACTAGACTCCGAATGTCCATGTCAGAGCGGAGGAACGTGAGTGGCCGTCGAGTCGAGTGACCGCACCGAACGGATCCTGATGCGATTGATCGTGGCGACCGCGGTCGCCTGCATCGCTTTCGGGTTCATCGTCGACCCACCGAGCGACGTGTTCCGCGGTATCGGCGACATCGTGATCGCGCCCGATGTCCTCGTCACCGACTTCGTAGTGCTCGGCGGGCTGGGTGGCGCATTCGCCCAGGCCGGGCTCGTCACGCTCCTCGCATGCCTCACCTATCGACTGACCGGAGCGAAGCTCGACGGCGGCGCCGTCGGCTGCCTGTACATGGTGTTGGGGTTCGGACTGTTCGGCAAGACCATCCTGAACGTCTGGCCCATCCTCATCGGCGTAGCACTGTACGCACTCTGGCGACACGAACCACTCCGCGATTCGGTGACGACCGCTTGGTTCGCGACAGCGCTGTCGCCGGTCTTCTCCGAGATCGCCTTCAACACCGGTCTGGTGAGGTGGGCATCGGTTCCCATCGGCCTCGCGACCGGGCTCCTGATCGGCTTCATCGTGTCACCGGTCGCGCGTGGTCTGTTCCGTGCGCACAACGGGTTCACCCTCTACAACATGGGGTTCGTCGCAGGCATTCTCGGCGCGGTGATCATCGCCGTCTTCCGATCGTTCGGACTGGAGGATCAACCGTCCATGACATGGACCAGCGGAAACGACGGTCCCCTGCTCATCCTGTGCGCTGTCTTCATCGTGATGGTCCTCGTC
Source organism: Gordonia sp. PDNC005 (assembly GCF_016919385.1). Classification (NCBI taxonomy): domain Bacteria; kingdom Bacillati; phylum Actinomycetota; class Actinomycetes; order Mycobacteriales; family Gordoniaceae; genus Gordonia; species Gordonia sp. PDNC005. Next base: position 4,074,902 of record NZ_CP070351.1, on the reverse strand, counting down.
GCCGCATTCACCCTCGACCGTAAACCGTGGCGTGGCTACCGCGCCCTTCTCCGTCGCACCGGACAGGCGCCCTCGGACTTCATCGGCTCCGACGGCCCTGGTCCCACTCTGCTCAACATGGCGATCACCGGCACTCTGACCACCGTGCTCATGGTGGCGATCGACGCAGACTTCAACGGCCCCGTCGTCGGCGGCATCGTCAGCGTCATCGGCTTCAGCGCGTGCGGAAAGCACGCCGTGAACATCGTTCCGGTCATGATCGGCGTGGTCCTCGGCGCACTCACCAAACCACTCGGTCTCGACGACGACGGCGTCGTGTGGGCGATCATGTTCGGCACGTGCCTCGCCCCGATCTCTGCGCGCTTCGGCCCGCACTGGGGTGTGCTCGCCGGCTTCCTCCACGTCTCGGTCGCCCAAGTCGCCGGTTCGCTGACGATCGGACTGAACCTGTACGGCAACGGCTTCGCCGCCGGAATGGTCGCCGCGGTGGTCAGCCCGATCGCCTTGATGTTCGTGGAACGCCGAGAGTCCGATCGGCTCCAAGAACCCGACGTGGTCCCGTCGACGTAATCGCTCAGTGGGTGTGCGTGTGCTCGCCGTGTTCGTGATCGTGGTCGTGGTCGCCTGCGTGCGAGTGCGGGGCCATCGGGCCCGGATCGGCGGGAACAAGCGCGCCGCCACGATGCTCGGCCAGCACGCTGTGGACCCACGCGACGAGATCGTCGATGCTCTCCTCGTCCCGCTGGCTCAGTGCCACGACGGGCAGTCCGCCCCGCACCGATGACGCGTCGGTCACCATCTGGGCCGGGTCGACGCCGACGTGCGGTCCGAGATCCGTTTTGTTGACGACCAGTAGATCCGCACGTTCGATGCCTGGCCCGCCCTTGCGCGCCACGTCTCCGCCGCCCGCGACGTCGATGACGAAGATCTGCGTGTCGACCAGGGCGGGGCTGAACGTCGCCGTCAGGTTGTCCCCGCCACTCTCGACGATCACCAGGTCGAGCGGGGCGAACTCGGCTTCGAGGTCCTCCACCGCCAGCAGGTTCGGCGTCACGTCGTCACGGATCGCGGTGTGCGGGCACGCGCCCGTCTCGACCGCGATGATGCGCTCCACCGGCAGTACTCCTGCCGCGCGCAGCAGCCGGGCGTCTTCGTCGGTGTAGATGTCGTTGGTCACGACTGCCATCTCGAGACTCTCCGCAAGTCGCCGACACAGCGTTGCGATGAGAGTGCTCTTGCCGGTGCCGACAGGGCCGGCGACTCCGAGTCGCAGCGGACGTTCCGCCTGGTTGGTGCTGGTGACGGTCGTCTCAGGCATGAATAGTGGTCCTGTTCTTCGCTTGCGGACGTGGCAGTCCGACCATAGCGCGCGCTACTGCGCGGCAGATTTCCGGAAGGTGACCTGTGTGGTCAGCTCATCTCGGCAGGCGAAGTAGTCGTCTCCGAGCGGCGCCGATCCAACCGAGAACCGACCGTCCTCTCCGCACACGATCTGTCCCTGCTTCTCGCCGACGAGCAGCCGCCACATCCCGGTCCGAGCGTCCACCACGTCACGCGGTCCTCGCAGCTGAGCGAGACGCGTCCCGTCGAATGTGTACACGCCGAACCAGGCGTGAGTGCCGTCTGTTCCACGTCCGACGACGATCTCGTGCCCCGGTTTCGCGTCGAGGTCGTAGAGCGCGACGTCTCGCGTCACCGATTCCGAGTAGACGTACGCGGCGCGGGGAACAACAGCCGATTGGACGCGTCTGGCATCGTCGAACGCAACACGCAGTTCGGCGCTTCCGTCGACGCCCTCGACCACCCCGATCCCCTGCAGAGCCGTCCCGTCGGAGACGTTCCCCGCGCCGACAGGGGCGCACGCCGAGCCGATCCGTCCGCACGGGTCCGCCACGATCGGCTCATCTGTCGACCCCGATTCCGGGCTGCACGCAGCAAGTGACACCGTCACCATCGCGACTGCAGCCGAGCGCAGGATCCGCATGCGGACCATCGTCGCAGACCAGCCGATGCCCCGGCCGGAGCCTGAGTCGGCGTGGCGGACCAGGGCGGCTCGGTCACGTCTGGAATCCGGCCTTCTGCCAACTCGGATGCCCACTGGTGCAAGTGGTGACCTGTAGAAACGACGACGCGGCCCCGGTGGAGAACCACCGGGGCCGCACATCTCGACTCCGCTCGATGAGCGGAGGTCAGATCACTTCTTGACGAGGTTCTCGTTCGTGAGCGACGTGACGCCTGCTTCAGCCTTCTCGACGAGCGAGGCCGGGGGCTCGAAGTGCGAGCCGTACTTCGACGCGAGGTCGCGAGCGCGGGCGACGAAGCCTGCGATGCCGCCCTCGTAGCCGTTGATGTACTGCACGACGCCGCCGGTCCAGGCCGGGAAGCCGATACCGAAGATCGAACCGATGTTGGCGTCTTCCACCGAGGTGAGAACACCTTCGTCGAAGCACTTCACCGTCTCGAGAGCCTCGGCGAAGAGCATGCGCTCCTTCATGTCCTCGAAGGGGATCTCCGTCGAACCCGAGTTGAAGTTCTCCCGGACACCCGGCCAGATGAGGCCGCGCTTGCCGTCGACGTAGTCGTAGAAGCCCTTGCCGTCCTTCTTGGCGGTGCGTCCGAGCTCGACCATCTTGTCGATGACCGCGTACGAACCGTGCGGCGTGGGCTCCTGCCCTGCCGCGCGGATCGCTGCCTCGGTCTCCTGACGGATCTTCTGCGGCAGCGTCAGGGTCAGCTCGTCCATGAGCTGCAGCGGCGGGGCCGGGTATCCGGCCTGGCTGCCTGCCTGCTCGATGAACGCGGGCTCGACGCCTTCACCGACGGCGGCGACTGCCTCGTTGATGAACGTTCCGATCACGCGGCTGGTGAAGAAGCCGCGGCTGTCGTTGACGACGATCGGCGTCTTGCGGATCGCGAGCGTGTAGTCGATGACCTTGGCGAGGACTTCGTCCTTGGTCTTCTCACCACGGATGATCTCGACGAGCGGCATCTTGTCGACCGGCGAGAAGAAGTGGATTCCGATGAAGTCCTCGGGACGGTTGACGCCCTCGGCCAGGATCGTGATCGGCAGGGTCGAGGTGTTCGAGCCGAGGACGGCGTCGGGCTCGACGATGTCCTGGATCTCCTGGAACACCTTGTTCTTGACCTCGACCGACTCGAAAGCTGCCTCGATCACCAGATCGACACCCTTGAAGTCGGCGGGGTCGATGGTCGGAGTGATGCGGGCGAGGAGCGCATCGCTCTTCTCCTGCGTGGTCTTGCCGCGCGAGAGAGCCTTCTCCTCGAGCTTCTCCGAGTAGCCCTTGCCACGCTTGGCAGCGTCGAGGTCGATGTCCTTGAGGACGACCTCGATGCCGGCCTTCGCCGACACGTAAGCGATCGCAGCGCCCATCATGCCTGCGCCGATGACGCCGACCTTCTTGGCCTGGAACTTCTCGAAGCCCTCAGGGCGCGAGCCGCCGCCGTTGATGTGCTGCAGGTCGAAGAAGAACGCCTTGATCATGTTCTGCGCGACCTGGCCGGTCACCAGCGACACGAAGTAGCGGGTCTCGACTTCGTCAGCAGTGTCGACGTCGACGTACGCGCCTTCGATGGCTGCGGCCAGGATGGCACGCGGCGCGGGCATGTTGGTGCCCTTGATCTGCTTGCGCAGGAGCGCCGGGAACGCGGGCAGGTTCGCTGCGACAGCCGGGTTGGTCGGTGCGCCGCCGGGCATCTTGTAGCCCTTGACGTCGAACGGCTGCTGAGCCTCGGGGTTGGCCGCGATCCACTTCTTCGCAGCGGGGACGAGCTCCTCGATCGAACCGACGACCTCGTTGATCAGGCCGATCTCCTTGGCCTTGGCAGGCTTGAGACGCGGGCCCTGCAGCAGGACGCCCATGAGTGCCTGCTGGAAGCCGAGGAGGCGCACGGTACGGACGACGCCGCCGCCGCCGGGGAGCAGGCCGAGGGTCACCTCGGGCAGGCCGAGCTGGTTGCCCTTGACGTCGGCTGCGATGCGGTAGTGGCAGTGGAGAGCGATCTCCAGGCCGCCGCCGAGTGCCGCGCCGTTGATGGCGGCGACGACCGGCTTGCCGAGGGTCTCCAGACGACGAAGGACCTTCTTGAGGCCGTTCGTGCGGTTGGTGATCTCGGTGGCGATCTCCTCCTTGGACTTGTCGCCGCGTCCCGCGGTCATGTCCTTGAGGTCGCCGCCGGCGAAGAAGGTCTTCTTCGCCGAGGTCAGCACGACACCTGCGATGTCGTCCTTCTCTGCCTCGAGGCGGTCGATGGTCGCCGACATCGAATCGATGTAGGTCTGGTTCATCGTGTTGGCGCCCTGGTTGGGGTCGTCCATCGTCAGGACGACGACGCCGTCGGCGTCCTTCTCCCACGAAATCATGTTCTCAGTCATGAAAGTCTTTTCCTTTTGTTCCGTGGCCGTCAGAGGCGCTCGATGACGGTTGCGACACCCATGCCGCCACCGATGCAGAGGGTGACCAGGCCGTAGCGGCCGCCGATGCGGTCCAGCTCGTCCAGGGTGCTGCCGAGGATCATCGCACCGGTCGCGCCGAGCGGGTGACCGAGGGCGATGGCGCCACCGTTGATGTTGACCTTCTCGTGGGGAACCTTGAGGTCCTTCATCCACTTCATGACGACCGAGGCGAAGGCCTCGTTGAGCTCGAACACGTCGATGTCCTCGACGGTCAGGCCTGCGCGCTTGAGAGCGAGCTCGGTCGACGGGGTCGGGCCGGTGAGCATGATCGACGGCTCGGAACCGATCTCGCCGTACGAGACGATGCGACCGCGCGGAGTCAGGCCGTTGCGCTTGCCCGCCTCCTCGGATCCGATGAGGACCAGGCCGGAACCGTCGACGATGCCGGAGCTGTTGCCGCCGGTGTGGACGTGGTTGACCTGCTCGACATTCGGGTACTTCTGCATCACGACGTCGTCGAAGCCCGCCATGGCGGCGAGGCCTGCGAATGCGGGCTTCAGCTTGCCGAGGCTCTCGGCGGTGGTGCCGGGACGACGGTGCTCATCGTTGTCGAGGAGCGTGACGCCGTTGATGTCCTTGACGGGGATGATCGACTTCGAGAAGCGACCCTCGTCCCACGCCTGTGCGGCGCGACGCTGCGACTCGGCGGCGTATGCGTCTACGTCGTCACGCGAGAAGCCCTCGATGGTGGCGATGAGGTCGGCGCCGATGCCCTGCGGTGCGATGTAGTTGTCGTACGCGGTGGCGGGGTCCATGAAGAGTGCGCCGCCGTCGCTGCCCATCGGCACGCGCGACATCGACTCGACACCGCCGGCGAGGACCAGGTCGTCGAAGCCCGAGCGGACCTTGGCGGCAGCCAGGTTCACGGCCTCGAGGCCCGATGCGCAGAAGCGGTTGATCTGGGTGCCGGGCACGGTCTCGCCGAGACCCGACGTGAGAGCTGCGGTACGTGCGATGACCGCACCCTGCTCGCCGACCGGGGAGACGACGCCGAGAACGACATCGTTGATGTCCTTCGGGTCGAGATCGCCGTGACGGGCGAGGAGTCCGTCGATCAGACCCGAGACGAGGTCGATCGGCTTGACGCTGTGCAGCGAGCCTCCGCGCTGCTTGCCACGGGGCGTACGGACCGCCTCGTAGATGAATGCTTCGTCGGACACAAGTGTTCCTTTCACACGAACCTCAGATGGTTACGACCATGAGGCTAACCCCCAATAACGGTTTTGGCTATACCGGGAGGTCAGGTCTATACAAATTCGTCCACAGTTCGGCTATGGTCGGTTCACCATGACGTCAACTTCAGGTGTGCGCCGCGCCCGGTCCAACGACCGTAGGCGTCAGCTGATCGATGCCGCGACGCTGCTGTTCGCCGATCGCGGATACCCGCACGTCAGCGTGGCGGACATCGCTCGGCACGCAGGTGTCAGCGCACCGACCGTCTATCGGCATTTCGAGGACAAGCAGGCACTCCTCTTCGACGCGGTGCAGGCCTCCGTCGACGATCTGGAGGCGAACACCGCCGCTGCGAATCTCGACGAAGCCGACGACCCCGCCGAGGCGCTGGCGGTGGCCGCCGTCCGGCTGAGCATGTCGAATCCCCAGTCGACATCCCTGTGGCGGTGGTCGGGACAACACCTGTCCGTCGAACAGAACCGCGAGGTGGTGCGGCGAACTCGGAGCGTCCTGCGCCAGTGGGCATCGGCCATCGGCTCCACCCGCCCCGATCTGACCGAACGCGAGACGATGTATCTCGCGGGCGCCGTGCTCAGCGTGGTGGGCAGCGTGGTCGGACGTGCGGTGCGGACCGTCCCCCTCAACGTCGAGGCGGAGTTGCTCGCCCTGCTCCGTCAGATCCTGCGGCTCACCCCGAGCGATGCGACTCCGCTGACCGAACCCGCCGGCATCGAGGCACCGCGCACCCGCCGCGACGAGATCCTGGACGCGGCCGCCGTCCTGTTCTCCCGCAACGGCTTCGCGGGCACAGGTGTGGACGACATCGGTGCCGCCGTCGGGATCACCGGCCCAAGCGTCTACAAGCACTTCCCGTCGAAGAACGCAATCCTTCTCGCGATCGGTCAGCGAAGCGGCAACCAGCTCGACGCGTGGGCGATGGTGTCGTACGCGGCGAGCCCGGATCCCGCCGTCCGCCTCCGGTCGCTCGTCGACACATACGTGCACGTCATCACCTCGTCACCCGACCTCATAGTGGCGTTGACGAGTGGATATTCGCTCGCGGGTGATCCTCATGCAGGCGAACTCGTGGCCAGCCAGCGCCGCTATGTGGCACGGTGGATCCAGCTGCTGACCGAGTACGCGCCGGAGCGCAGTGTCGAAACGACAGGCCTTGTCGTCCACGCCGCCTTGGCGATCGTGAACGACGCGGAACGACTGCCGCGCAGCACAGCGCGGCCCGAATTCGCAGCCCGGATGGCGTACCTGATGAAGGGACTTCTCGGTGTCTGACGAACAGGTCAGTTACACGCGCGAAGAGCTCGTCGACGCCCTGCAGCTCGATCACGACTACGCACAGCGCTTCTGGAACGCCTTCGGCTTCGCACAGGACACCGGCGCCACCGGGCACCGATTCACAACCGAAGACCTTGCGGCGCTTGCGATCTACGTACAGGGCGACCATGCGATGGACACGTCGGCCCAGCTCGCCGCCGCGCGCTCGATCGGACAGGCGACGGCACGTCTGGCCGAATGGCAGGCCGAACAGATCCGCCTTCTCGCCGCAAACGACGACATCGAGGCCACCACCGACCAGATGATCGACGCGCTCGCCCATTTGCAGACACTTGTGTGGCGCCGCCATCTGGAGTCGTACCTGACGGCGAGGGATCAGGACGAGGACGAGGCCGACACGGTGATCGGATTCGCCGACATCGTCGGCTATACGTCGATGTCGCGGAAACTCGCCATGGCCGAGCTCGAGGATCTGCTGGAGACGTTCGAGTCGTCCGCGCACAGCATCGTCGTCGCCAACGGCGGGCGAGTGGTCAAAGCGATCGGCGACGCCGTCATGTTCACCTCCCCCGACGCCCACGCGGCCGCGGAGACCGCCGTCGCGCTGCACGCGCTGAGCTCGGGAGGCGAACTGCCCACGCTCCGGATCGGCATCGCACGCGGCCATGCCCTCACTCGTCTCGGCGACGTGTTCGGCGAACCCGTCAACATCGCCGCCCGCCTCGCGAGTTCCGCACACTCGGGCACCACACTGGTCGACGAGAACATCTCCGTCGATCTGAAGGGTGACGAGCAGTTCCGCGTCCGACCCATCCCGACACTGTCCGTTCGCGGTTACCGACGACTGCACGCCTGGGCTGTCACCACCAAGAACCGCCACGCGACCTGAGCACTACGCGACGCGGGTTTCTCCTAAGTGACAACCCCGTGAACAGGTGAGATTCACTGTGCCACATGCGATGTGAGTCGTCGCACCGACAACGGCGCCAGCCTCGTGGTGTCTGCACAATCGAGTGCATGACCCCAACGTTCGCCGCCTGGACATCATGAGCCCGAACACACACGGGCCCGTCGTCAGCCGGGAGACCGCTGTCGGCTCCGACGCGAGACTCTCCTGGTTGCTCGCCGGCGTGGCCGGAATGGTCGGAGCCGTTGCCTTCCTCCACAGCGCCGGATACTTCGTCACGTTCATGACCGGCAACACCGAGCGCGCGGTGGTCTCCTGGTTCGACGTCTCGAACACCCAGAAGGTCGCGGGTGCGGGAGCTGTCGCAGCGATCGTGCTCATCGTCGCCTTCGTCGCCGGCGTCTGGGCGGCGTCGTTCTGCCGCCGCCGGTTCTGGCAGAACCATCCGCACGGACCGACGGTCTTGACCACCGCGGGGCTGCTCGCCGCCGCAGGCCTCGACTTCGCCTACGACGGGTTCGACGAGCCCGAGGTCCGGTTTCTGCCGATCGTCGTCATCACCTTCGCCATCGGTGCGCTGAACACGTCGTTCGTCAAGAACGGCGAGGTCTCCGTGCCACTGTCGTATGTCACGGGCACGCTTGTGAAGCTCGGCCAGGGCATCGAGCGTCACCTGACGGGCGGCGGAACCGTCTACGACTGGCTCGGTTACGCGATGGTCTACGTCGGCTTCCTCGCCGGAGCCGGCGTCGGCGGTGTCGTCGCCTCGGTGTTCACCGGGCCTCAGGTAATCCTGGCGACCGGGCTGCTGTGTGGCGCAACCACGTTGGTCACGTTCCTGCACTCCGACCGCAGGGCGATCCTCGGCTGATCGACTCGAAAATCGGTGGAGGATGTCACACCCTCGCCGTACGGTGATCGTGTGAACAATCGACACGACGCATCCTTAGCAGTCGAAGCCGTCGACCTGGTCAAGCGCTTCGGCGATTTCACTGCGGTCGACGGCGTGAGCTTCGCCGTCCCGACCGGCACCGTCCTCGGCATGCTCGGCCCGAACGGCGCAGGCAAGACGACAACCGTCCGCATGATGACCACCCTCAGCAACCCTACGTCGGGCACCGCACGAATCAATGGCTTCGACGTCCGCGAGAACCCGGACGCCGTCCGGCGCAGCATGGGTCTCACCGGCCAGGCCGCAACAGTCGACGAATTGCTGACCGGGCGCGAGAACATGCGCATGATCGGCGGCCTCTACGGCATCGGCCGCAAGGCGCTGAAAGAACGCACTGAGCAACTGCTCCACCAGTTCTCCCTCACCGATGCAGGAGACAAGACGGTCCGCGAATACTCGGGCGGCATGCGACGTCGGATCGACCTCGCGGTCAGCTTGATCGCCGCACCGCCGGTCTTGTTCCTCGACGAGCCGACGACCGGCCTCGACCCGCACAGCCGCAACGAACTGTGGGACGTACTGCGAGGACTCGTCGCCGCGGGAACCACGCTGGTGCTGACCACCCAGTATCTGGAGGAGGCCGATCAACTGGCCGACCGCATCGTCGTCGTCGATGCGGGAAAGATCATCGCCGAGGGCACTCCGCTGGAATTGAAGACGCAGGCGGGGGCGGCCAGCCTGATCACCACGGTCACCCACGCCGCCGACCTGAACGCGGCCCGGGCGATCCTCGACCAGGTGGCGGGCGACGTGTTCGTGGACGAGCACGCGCGCACCCTCACCGTTCCTGCGGGCGGGCTCGCCGACCTCACCCGCGTCGCAGGCCTGCTCGACGAGTCGGGGATCGCGCTCGACGACATCGGTTTGTCGCGCCCGAGCCTTGACGACGTCTTCCTCAGCCTCACCGGTCATCGTGCCGAGCCGGGCTCCGAATCCGCTTCCGATTCTGAAGGAGCGAGCGCATGAGCGCACCCGCAATCGACCCCCGACTGGCCATCGACCCGCCGAGTCTCTGGCGTCAAACGTCGATCATGGTGCAACGCAGCATGATCCACACCAAACGCATGCCCGAGATGCTGTCCGACGTCACTGTTCAACCGATCATGTTCGTGGTGCTCTTCGCATTCGTGTTCGGTCCGGCGATGCCGGTCCCCGGCGGCGGCAGCTACCGCGAGTACCTGCTTCCCGGCATCATGGGCCAGACGATAGTGTTCACCGCGTTCATCGTCGCGAACGGCATCACGGCCGACGTCGACAAGGGCATCGTCGATCGCTTCCGTTCGCTCCCGATCAACCGGACGTCGTACCTTTTGGGTCGGGCGATCGCATCGTTGATGCACTCGTCCATCGGGATCGTCGTGATGGCGCTGACGGGTCTCGTGATCGGATGGCGGATCCACACGTCGTTCCCGGAAGCGGTCCTCGGCTTCGCCCTGGTCCTGGTGTTCGGTTTCGGGATCATCTGGTTCGGCATTCTCATCGGATCGTGGCTCAAGTCGGTTGAGGCCGTGAACGGCTTCATGTTCACGCTGCTCTTCCCGCTGACGTTCCTGTCGAACGCGTTTGTTCCGACCGCGCCGATGGCGACATGGTTGAGGACGATCGCTGAGTGGAACCCGGTGTCGTCGCTGGTCCAGGCTATGCGCCAGCTATGGGGCAACGGCCCGAAAGCCACCGACGCGAGTGCACTGCCACTGCAGCACCCGATCCTCGCGACGATCATCTGGTCGGTGGCTCTCACCGCGATCTTCGCGCCGTTCGCCCTGCGCGCTTTCCGTCGGCGTACCGCCGACTAGGCCCCGGCCGCTTTCCCGCTACACCTCTCGGCTCCCGCTAATTGTCAGACCATTAGCGGGAGTCGACGCGTCACGCGTGAGCGTCGTCGTCGTTCTGTTGCGCACCCATCAGGCCCAGAACCGGCGTCGTCACCTTCTCCAGCGCCGCGACCGTCGCCGCCTGTCGCTGAGCGAACTCGGCGACGACACCAGACAGCTCTGCCTGGACCTCGGCGAACTTGGCGATCGTCTCGGCGAGCTTCCGCTGTTGGACGATGAAATCCTGCATCGGCTGAGCGACTGCCCCGGCGACGCCGGTGGCGCTTCCCGCCAGGCTCGTCACCGCTCCGCTCAGTTCAGCGACCTGCCGCATCAGTTCATCCGGGGCGGCGGCGCCCGCCGAGGCACCGGCCACCGCCATTCCGCGAATCTTGTGCAACGTCTCGGACGCGACCCTCACCGCCTGCTCCTGCGACTTGCTGAACAGCCACATCGCGTCGTACGTCCGCTGACCCTCGTCAGGCTTCTCCGGCTCAGACATGGGCGAAGCGTAACGCGACCTGGTGCCCGAACACGTGAACACGCCCAGACCTAACCGCCCGCGTTTAACCACTACCGCTCAGCAGAAGCATCACGCTCAGAGCACCTAGTGGTGCTGAGCGGTAATGGTCAACGCAAGGGAAACGACAAGAGGAGGTCGGCCGATCAGGCGGTGTGCGAGAGAGCTTCGAGCGGGTCGGCGTAGATCGCATCGAGAGCGACGGCACCCGCGGCCTTCTGCTGGACGGTGATCGCCGATCGCGCGACGCGGACATCACGCTGGGTGACAACCGACGTTGCGCGCAGTGCCTTGCTGACCGCGGGCAGAGCTTCGGGGTAGTCGGTGAAGGCCTGCCCACCCAGAATCACGTGATCCGGGTTGAAGATGTCCGAGATCAACGCGACGGTCCGGCCGAGGATCTCGGCACGTTCGGTCAGGATGTCGTGCGCGACGGTGTTGCCGGTCCGCGCGGCCGCACGCAGTTCGTCGATCGACGACACCGACAGGCCCGCCTTCTCCGCCGCGTACAGGACACCCGAATCGCCGACGGTGTCTTCAAGACGCCCGGTGCGGTCAGGATCGAGCAGTGTCGTCTCGCCGGTCGGGAAGTGCCCGATCGTGGGCGGACCCGCAGCAGGAGTGTGAACGGTGCCGTCCACGCTGAACGCGATGCCGACCATTTCGCGGGCGTAGAAGTACAAGAAGTTCTGGCTCTGGTCGGACGGCGTGTTGACGACCAGTTCCGCGGCGGCCATCGCCTCGACATGCGACGCGACAGAGACCGGCAGTCCGATCGTCTCGGCGATGACTCGCCCGACGGGCACGTTCGACCAGCCCAGACGCGGATGATCAACCACACCGCCATCCGCGACCCGTCCACCGATGGCGACACCCGCCCAGAGCAGACGCTTGCCAACCCAGCGGTCGGCGAAACGGCGAGCGCTTGCGCCCACTGCAGCGACGACTTCTTCGGGAGTTCCGGCCTGCGGTGTCGGAATGGCGATGGCACCGACAACACGGTGCATGAGGTCGTGGGTCGTGATCGACGTGGTCTTGTAGCCGATGTGGATGCCGACGGTCAGGAAGCCGCTGGTGTTGATCTCGAACGGGACGCGGGGGCGTCCCACAGCGCCGGGGGGTGTCAGATCGGCGCGCTCCCGGATCAACCCCGCCTTGAGCAGGGCGCTGACCTGGCGGTTCACCGTCGAGATCGACAATCCGGTGGCCGCGGCAGTGTCGTCGCGGAACACCGGCCCCGACACGCGGGCAGTACGCAGAACAAGCGCGGCGGCCTTCGTCGACAGCTGGAGACCCGCTGTCGCGACATGCGGCGGCGTCGGCGACGGAACTGCGCGGAGACGAACGGGCGCGATCTCGACAGTGGTCGAGGGGAGGGGACGAGCAAGAGTGGAAGTCATTTTCAGGGGTCCTTGTGCCGGACGCGCAACACGACGGCAGTCGATCGCGACGAAAGAGAGTGCCCGCAGGAGAGCAGGCGAGAAATGGGCTGGTTCAGCGCATTCGGCGACAACAGAGGACCCGGGCCAGCGGCAGACGGCAACCCAGAGCGGTGGTCACGTAGGTGACCTCCGGGATCGCGTGCAGCTGACGAGTCATGGAGCGAAGCTAGCAAGCACCCGCGGCGCATGGCAAGTGAAGCGGGCCGTCTACGGTGGAAACGTGACCACCGCCACGCACCCCCACATGCACAGAACGGCCTGCTGACATGGGCGCCATCTACCTCGTCCGTCACGGTCAAGCACCCGCGCACGCCTACGGCGTCGGCAGCACCGACGGGACCGGCCCCGGACTCACCGACCTCGGATTCGCGCAGGCCCGGCGCACCGGAGAGCTCCTCGCCCGCATCGTCCCGACCTTCGACGCCGCGATCTCCGGCGACCTCCCGCGCCAACGGGACACGCTGACCTGCGTCCTCGAAGGATTCGGCACCCGACCGGATCACCAGGTGGACGCAGACTGGAACGAGTACGAGCTCCCCGCCGAACTCATGACGGCGGCGGCCGACCTGTTCGCCGACCGCGCCGCGTACCAGAAGGTGCTCGACGCCGGGCTCGACGCGTGGATCGCCGGAACCCAGCCCGCCGACGAGACCTTCGCCGAGTTCCTCGCCCGCACACACGCCGCATCGCAGCGTGCCGCCGAACTCGCCGGATCGGGCCAGAACGTGCTCATCACGTCGTCCGCAGGAACCATCGGACTGCTCGTGTCACAACTGTGGGGCGTTCCGCCCGCGGGATGGCCCGCGGTGTCGAGGACGTTCGTGAATGCGTCCGTCACCAAGATCGTGTCAGGGCGAAGCGGCCTCACCGTCGTGTCCGTCAACGAGCACGGTCACCTGGCCTCCGACGGGATCCTTTCGTTCCGCTGACCTTTCGACTCCGCTCAAGGAGCAGGAATGACGCTCAAGGAACAGAGAGCGCGCTCAAGGAACGGCGAGCGCTCACGCTCGAGGAGCAGCGCCGCGGGCGCTCAGGCGCGATGCAGGTTCGGGCCGGGGCGGGTGAGGACCGCTTGCGGGAGGACGGCCCAGCGCGAGAGCTGCGAGACCGCGTACGCGACGGTGGCGACGTCCTCGGCGGAGATCATCTCGTCACCGGGGATCGCGCCCTCCCCCTTCGTCCACTCCGACATGTCGGTGTCGACGTAGCCGGGCGCGATCGACGTCGCCGAGATGCCGTTCACGGACTCCTCGAGGTTGAACGTCTCGCACATCGAGATCAGGGCCGCCTTCGTGGCGCCGTACGCCGCCATCTCCGGCTCCGGGTACACACCGGTGATGGACGCGATCGCGATGACTTTCGCCGCCCCGGCCGCGTCGACCGCCGACCGAAGGCTCGGCAGAAGGCCCTGCATCAACTGGAACGGCGCACGCACGTTGACCTGGTACAACCGGTCGAAGCGCCGTACAGGAAAGTCACCGAAACCACCCTTGAGACCCATGCCTGCGTTGACGACGAGTGCGTCGGTCCGGCCGTACTCTTCGACGTGACGAGCGATCAGTGCGCCGACGGCGTCTTCGTCGGTGGAATCTGCAGCCACCGACACCACTCGGCCGCCGTGCTCGCGGAGTTGATCGGCACGCGCGTCGAGCGCCTCCTGGCCGCGAGCGCTGATCGTCAGGTCCCACCCCTCGCTGGCGAACCGGTTTGCGACTGCCGCGCCGATTCCGCGCGACCCTCCGGTCACCAGCGCCACCTTGCGTGCGGTCATTTCACGGCCTCCAGTCCCTGTGCGATGAATGATGCGGTTGCCTCGGCGGCCTTCTCCGCGCCCGCCGCGCCGGACGATCCGCCCTGAAGTGCACGGTGGGTGATGCCTTCGGCGATGACGCCGAGCTTCAGATTGGCGAGGCCGAGGTAGAACGCCCAGTCGCCGAGGTCTGCTCCGGTCGCCTGCGCGTAACGCTCGGCGAGCGAGTCCGCGTCGGGCAGACGATCACTGGTCCACGCGGCGTCGAAGCCGAGAACCGACGAGAACACCGGCTGGCGGTAGACGCACATCAGCGCGACGTCGGTGATCGGATCGCCGAGCGCCGACAGCTCCCAGTCGACGACTGCGGCGACCCGACCGGGGTCGCCCGGCGCGAGGATCGTGTTGTCGATGCGGAAGTCGCCGTGCACGATCGTGTTCCGTGCGGCGGCAGGCACTCGGTCGGACAGGATTCCGACGAGCCGGTCGACGTCGTCGAGCTCGCGGGTCTTGACGATCCCCCACTGCCTGGCCCACAACTTGATCTGACGCGCCGCGAAGCCCTCCGGGCGCCCGAACTCGGCGAGCCCGACGGCCGCGTAGTCGACGGCGTGCAGGTCGGCGAGCGTCCGGACCAGCGCATCGATCGATGCGTCCACCTGCGCGTCGGAGAAGCGCGCGAGGTCGTCCGACGAACGGATCACGTCACCGTCGACGAACTCGACGACGGTGCACGGCGCACCGATCACGTCTCCCGACCGGTCGATCGCGACGGTCGGCGCGACAGGCACGCCGGTCCGAGCGAGCGCCGAGGTGACCGCCCATTCGCGTTCCATGTCGTGCGCAGAGGGGGTGAGACCGCCCATCGGTGGGCGGCGCGCCACCCAATGGTGCACATCGTCGCGGACGTCGAACGTCAGATTGGATCGGCCGCCGCTGATCAGGTCGATCCGCAGGTCGCCGATCACGTCGACGCCGTTGCTTTCAAGCAGTCGGCGCAGATCCGCTGCCGCGAGCCCGGAATGATCGCTCATGCCTGTCGCTCCTTGCGGACACGTCCGACAGCACGCTTGGCGATCGCCCACCGGTGCACTTCGGAAGGACCGTCGTAGATCCGGAACGGACGCAACTCGTCGGCGAGACGAGCCAGCGGCAGGTCCTCCGAGACGCCCAGACCGCCGCACATCTGAATGCTGCGGTCCACCACACGCGAGAACGCCTCGGCCCCGAACGTCTTCGCGATCGACGTCGAGTCCGATGCGTGGGCGCCCTGATCCAGTTCCCAACACGCTCGAACTAGGAGCGCTCGAGCGGCGGCGAGGTCGATCTCGTTGTCGGCCACGAGCTGTTGGATCATGCCGAGGTCGGCGAGCCGTCCGCCGAAACCCTGCCGCTGCTCGACGTAGTCGAGCGCGACCTTCTGTGCGCGAACCGCCGAGCCCATCCATCGCATGACGTGAGTCATGCGGGCAGGACCGAGACGGACCTGTGCGTAGCGATACCCCTCGTTGACCTCGCCCAACACGTCGGCGTCCGGGACGAAGACGTCGGTGAACGTCATCTCGCAGTGACCGCCGATCATCGACTTGTCAGTGGTGTGGATGTGGCGGTCGACGCTGATGCCCTCGGCGTCGCCGGGTGCGAGGAACATCGTCGCACCGCCGCGGTCGCCCGGTTCACCCGATGTGCGCGCCATGATGATGAAGAAGCCCGCGCCGTCGGCGCCGGTGATGAATCGCTTACGCCCGTTGATCTTCCACCCGCCGTCGACTCGTGCAGCGGTGGTCGACAGGGCGTCCGGGTCGGCGCCCGCGCCCGGTGACGGCTCGGTCATCGCGAACGCACTGCGGACGTCGCCGGCCGCGAGCGGCGCCAGGTATTCGTGACGCTGGCGGTCGTCTGCGATGTGCGCGAGCATGTGGACGTTGCCCTCGTCGGGAGCACCGATGTGCAGAGCCACCGGCCCGAACGTCGACCGTCCGGCCGCCTCGAACACCGGTGCACGATCGGACATCGACAGGCCCAGCCCGCCGAACTCGACAGGCGCGTGCGGAGCGAACACACCGGCGGCCTTGGCCTTGGCGTTCAGGTCACGACGGAGGTCGTCACCTCCCGCTGCCGTCACGTCGCCACGGAACTCGTTCTCCACCGGAAGGACGTGTTCGTTGATGAAGAGTTCGGTCCGAGCCACCAACTCGACTACCTCGGGACGATAGGACAGATCGATCGTCATGAGCACAATCCTCGTTTCTGACCGAGCGCTCGCTCGGTCACGCGATCACTGTTCCACGAGACCAACGTCACGTCAAGGACAATCCGCGGAACGCCGAACACTCAATCGGTCGGACGGTAACCGACGATCGCGCGGGCGTACTCGAGGTTCCGCGCGATCAGGTCGTCTGCACCGAGTTCACCGTCCACTCGGTACCAGGTCGAGACGCCGACACACATGGACGCGACGGCCCGAGCCGCACCTTTGGGGTCGACTGTGACGAACACACCCGACCGGACTCCGGAGAGAACGATCTCGTCGACCATCCGCTGCTGGCGCGTGCGGTGCCCGATGTACGTCGGCCGATAGTCGTCGTCCAGACTCCGGAGCTCGGTCGATCCGACGAACGCCTGCTCTCGACGGAACATGTGAAACCGCAGCAACGATTCGACGACCGCGTCGAACTGCGTCACCGGATCGTCACCCGCCTCCTCGATCGCCTGCGCGGACCGGCGAAGGAGATCGGTCATCGTCAACTCGAGCAGCCCTTGAAGAAGAGACTGCTTGGACGGGTAGTGGTGATACAGACCGGGTACCGACAAGCCGGCACGCGATGCGATGTCACGGACCGATGTGCCGTGGTAGCCGTGCTCCATGAAAGCCTCGAGCGCAGCCCGGAGTGGCGCCGGGAGATGGACTACGCCGTAGTCGCGCCACGAACCGGTGGTCGGTCGAGTCATCGAGTCAGCTCCGCTCCGCCGCGATCGGCAGCATCATGCGCACACACACCGCGACGAGTCGGTCACGATCGAGGTCGAGGCGACCCTCCGTCCACGAGGCGAGGACGCGACCGAGGCCGCCCACCTGGAAATGCGCTGCGGCCATCGTCTCATCGGCCTGCCCGACACGAGCCACCTGGGCCGCCGACTCCGACGTGAGGTTCGCGAACAACTGCAGAGAATCGGCTCGTCGGCCGGCGAGAACCGGACTGCGGAGCGTGTCGGAGAAGATCAGCTTGCCGGTCCGCGGGTCGGATTCGATCACGTCGACGATCGCTTCGACCGCCGCCCGAACCTTCCCTCGCGCGTCGCCGCCATGCGCGAACGCGTCAGCGGCCCGCTCGGCGATCTCCGCGATCACACCGTCGTATGTCGCACGAGCGAGGGCGTCGACGTTGTCGAAACTCTCATAGAAGTACCGCGGGGTGAGGCCCGCACGAGCGCAGATGCCGCGGACCGTGACAGTGCCGACGTCCGACTCCGTGAGCATGTCGAGACTCGCATCGATGAGCGCCGCGCGCCGACGAGCCACACGAGCATCGCCCGCCTCCCCGCCGTAGGAGCGCAGTTCGCTCGCGGTCTCACCAGGCTTGGTCACACCGTCCATATAACACTCCACCCCTTGACACCGGGGATCGCCGGGCGTTGAATCAATAACAGGAAACACGCGTTATCACTTTGGGGAGTGTCATGACAGCACAGCCGATCGAGTCGTTTCAGGCGGATCCGATGCCTCGCACCAGGCGCGCGGAGCTGGACGAGCAGCAGATCAACGATCTGACCCTGCTCGGCCCAGCCCTGCTTGCGGGTCCAGCCAACGTGATCATGCAACTGACCCTGCCGGCGGTCGGCTATGGCGTCTACGAGAGCAAGGTCGAATCGGGCAACCTCTTCAAGCACCCGGTCAAGCGGACACGAACGACCCTCACGTATCTCGCCGTCGCCGCCATGGGCGACGCCGAACTGCGCCGGAAGTACCGCCACGCGGTCAACAAGTCGCACGCTCACGTTCGATCGTCCAGTTCGAGCCCGGTCAAATACAACGCGTTCGACGCCAAGCTCCAGCTCTGGGTCGCAGCATGCCTCTACCGAGGCTGGGAGGACATGATCCGCCTCTACGGCGATCCGTCGGTCATCACCGAGGAGGCATACCGTCAAGGCGCGATCATGGGCACCACCCTGCAGATGCCTCCCGAGATGTGGCCGGCCACCAGGGCCGACTTCGAGGTGTACTGGAATGAGACGGTTGCGAGCATGGAGCTCGACGATGTGATCCGCAGCTACCTGAAGTCCCTGGTCCGCCTCAAATTCGCCGCCAAACCGGTGTCGATGATCATGGGCCCGTGGTCGGAACTGCTGACTGTCGGATACCTGCCGCCAGAGTTCCGCGACAAACTCGGCGTCACACAGACGCCCGCGCAGAAGCGGATCTTCGACGCACACAATGCCGTCCTGCGCGTCGGAGTGAGGCTCATGCCTGCCCCGATGCGGAAGTTCCCGTTCAATCTGCTGTTGGCCGACGTGCGATGGCGGATGCGGACCGGACGTCCGCTGGTCTGACCTCAGACGCCGGCCTCCACTCGGCGCGCCGAGTCGTCGATCGTCGACGCACTCCCTCCGACACGGAACGTGGCACCGCGATGATTGTCTGGCAGGCGGTCGCCTCGGCCGAACAGTTTGTTGCGCAGCGAGCCCGGCTGATACCCCGACTGGTAGGCGCCACGTGCGTCGAGGGCGGGCACCACGTGTTCGACTACGTCGCGGAACGATCCCGGCGTGACCGCATACGCGAGATTGAACCCGTCGACGTCGGTGTCGTCCACCCAATCGATCAGCGTTTCCGCGACTTCGTCACCGGACCCGATGAGCACCGGCCCCATTCCCCCGATGCCGCCCCAGGCGGCCACGTCGCGAACCCGCCACGCTCGACCGTCCTCGTCTGCCTGAGAGAACGCCGCCACAGCCGATTGGATCGCATTCGACTCCACGGCGCCGATCGGGTCGTCGAGGCTGTATCGCGACAGGTCGATGCCCATCCACCCCGACATGAAAACAAGCGAACCCTCGTCTGATGCGAAGCGCCGATACTGCGCGGCCTTCTCCCGCGCCGCCTCCGGCGTGCCGTCGGTGATCACGGTGGCGAGGGTGTAGATCCGGGCGTCATAGGGGCCACGACCTGCGGCGACGAGCGCGTCCCGTGTCTTGGCGACGACATCTCGCAGGATCGTCTTGGTCGGCGCGGCGACGAAGATCGCCTCGGCGTTCTCCGCCGCGAACCGGCTTCCCCGAGTGGACGCGCCTGCTTGATAGATCACCGGTGTCCGCTGCGTCGAGGGCTCCGCGAGATGAATGCCGGGCACCGTGAAGTGCTCACCACGATGTCCGATGTGGTGGACCTTCGCCGGGTCGGCGAACACGCCGGACTCGCGATCGCGTCGTACCGCGTCGTCTTCCCACGATCCCTCCCAGAGCTTGTACAGCACCGTGAGGTACTCGTCGGCGTGGTCGTAGCGTGCGTCGTGGTCGAGCAGCCGGTCGTCCCCCATGTTGCGCGCGGCGGCCGGCAGATACCCGGTGACGACGTTCCAGCCGATGCGCCCGCGGGTGAGGTGATCGAGCGTCGACACTCGACGGGCGAAGGGATAGGGATGCTCGAACCCGGTTCCGGTCGTGATGCCGAACCCGAGGTTCTCCGTCGCGTGCGCCATCGCCGAGACCAGCAGCAACGGGTCGTTGACCGGGATCTGCGCGCCCTGACGGATGGCCGCCTCATCGGTCTGGGAGTAGACGTCGTACGTCCCGAGGACGTCGGCGATGAACAAACCGTCGAATCGACCACGTTCCAGCAGCTTCGCCAGTTCCACCCAATAGTCCAGAGTGTTGTAGTTCCACGACTCGTCGTCGGGATGCCGCCAGAGACCGGGCGACTGGTGGGCGACGCAGTTCATGTCGAAGGCGTTCAGGCGGATCTGTCGGGTCATGGTCTGATCCTGCGATCCGCGGCTCCGCCCGGCCAGCGTTCCGCGCGCCCTGGGCTCAACCACGGCGAGATGACCGAGTCACGCCTCGCTGAGCAGCACACCGATCGTGCCGTCGTCGAGGGCGTCGAAGATGTGCTCGGCGTCGCCCGGGTAGTTGACGTAGTCGCCGGGGGCGAGCTCGACGGTGGCTTCGGTCGGTCCTACGAGCGCTCTTCCTGCGCAGAGGATCACATGCTCGACGACACCGCGCGCATGCGGCTGCGAGATGCGCGGCCTGCCGCGGTCGGCGCGGATCAGGTAGACGTCGCGGCGTGTTCCATGACGGGCCGCCGACAACAGGGTCGCGGTGTAGAAGTCGGCCTCCCCGGCCGTGATGGTGGGCCCCTCCCCCAGTCGGATCACCTCGACCGCGGGACGCGGAACATCGACGAGGGCCGAGAACTGAATTCCGAGAGCGACGCTCAGCGCCCACAGCGTCTCCACGCTCGGGTTGCCGTCGCCGGACTCCAATTGCGACAACGTCGACTTCCCGATGCCCGCACGACGCGCGAGTTCGGCGATCGAGAGGCCGGCTCGCGTGCGTTCACGCTTGAGCGCAGCGGCCACGAGTTTCTGCGGGTCGACCGATGCGTTCGCCATAGTGGCCGAACGTTCATCTTGACGAACGTCATCCATAGTTCCATCATAGTGGACATGCGTTCGTCATGGAGAACACTCGTCCCGAGGGAGATCCTTGTCATCGGCGCGTCCATGTGGGTTGTCGGAGCTTCGTACGGCGCGGCGGCGCACGGCATCGGCCTCGCGTGGTGGCAGGTGCTGATCATGGCGTGCACGGTGCTCGCCGGATCGTCGGAGTTCGTCTTGGTCTCCGTCGTCGCCGCAGGCGGCCTCCCGATCGTCGGGGCCCTCGCGGGCCTCCTGGTGAACGTTCGGAACTTCTCCTACGCACTCTCGATCGGACGCTTCCTCCGCGCCGACCGATCGATCTTCGCCGCCGCGCACATCGTCAACGACGAGACCGCCGTCTACTCCGCGCCGCATCGTGATCCCGTCGCCGCCCGCACAGCGTTCGTGATCTGCGGCCTGGCCGTGGTCGTCTCATGGCCGCTCGGCGCGTTGTCCGGAGCGTTGGTCGGGCAGGTGATCGCCTCGCCCGAGACGCTCGGCCTGGACGCGGCGTTCCCTGCTTTGATGGCGGCGCTGGCGATCCCGGCGATGCGTGATCCGAGCACCCGATGGGCGTCCATCTTCGGCGGGGCCATCGCGCTCGCGACTGCCGGCTTCGTCGCCGCCGGACTGCCTGTAGTCCTGGCGCTGCTCGGCATTCCACTCGGTCGGCTCGTGACCGGACGCCGAACGTCCCCGCCGGACTCCGTGTCACTGGAAAGGACCCGCTCATGACCGGCTGGCAGTTCGTGGGAGCGGTCGCGCTGCTGGCGGGCGGAACCTACACGATCCGCCTCGCGGGACTCCTCTTGCGCACCCGGGCACAGGTGTCACCGGCCGTCGAGGCGATCCTGGAACGGGCGACGATCGTCCTGCTGGTCGCCGTTGCTCTCACCGGTGCACTGTTCACCGGAGACGAACTCGCGGGCCCCGCCCGACCGATCGGCGTTGCGGTCGGCATCGCCGCAGCCTGGTTCAAGGCACCGCTTGTCGTCGTCATCGTCGCAGCGGCCGCCACCACCGCCCTACTGCGCGTGATCGGCGTGCCGTAGGCGCGTTACAGCCGCTTCAGAGCAGAGCGATCGAGGGTCGTCACATCCGTGTGCCCCGACAGGCCGAGAGTGAGGTCGAGTTCGGCGACGATGTTCGCAACCGCTTCGCGCGCGCCATCTGCCCCGGCGAGTGCTAGCCCGTACATGTGGGGGCGACCTATGCAGACGGCGTCTGCGCCGAGCGCGAGCGCCTTGAACACGTCCGATCCGGTGTAGAAGCCGGAGTCGACGAGGATCTTGATCTGTCCCTTCACCGCGTCGACGACGTCGACCAGCGCATCGGTCGACGAGATGGACCCGTCCACCTGGCGTCCGCCGTGGTTCGAGACGATCAGCCCGTCGATGCCCAGCTCGACCGCCTTGCGGGCGTCATCGGGATGCAACACACCCTTGAGGACGATGGGCAGGCTTGTCATCCCTCTCAGCGTCATGATGTCGTCCCAGTTCAACGACGGTCGCGAGTAGATGTCCAGGAAGGTCTCGACTGCAGCTCGCGGCTCGGGTGCGGTGAGGTTCCGGCGGAGTTCGCCGGGCACGTTCCGTGCGATGGAGAACAGCGTCTTCACCGCTCCGAGGCTCACCTCGGGCTTCTCCGACACTGCGCCCTTGAGTCGCTCGGCGACGATCTCCCAGAATGTCGGATCGGACGTGTATTGGTTGATGCCTTCGGCTCGCGCGAACGGCAGCGAACCGAGATTCAGGTCCTGCGGACGCCAGCCGAGCATCGTGGTGTCGAGTGTGACCGCGATCGCCGCGGCGCCCATCGCCTCCGCACGGGCCACGAGACTCCGGACCAGCCGGTCGTCGGTGGACCAGTAGAGCTGGAACCACCGCGGCGCCCCCGGACGAACCGACTCCATCTCCGCCGCGACGTCTTCCATCGGGGCGCATCCCTGATTGGAGAAGATGTAGGGAAGCCCCAGCTCGGCCGCGGCATGTCCGATGTGGATGTCCGCCTTGTCATGAGCGAGCGCTCCCGCGCCGACCGGGGAGAACAGCACCGGCGCGGGCAGCGTCTGCCCGAAGAGCTCAGTCTCGAGCGATCGGTTGCTCGTGTCGCGAAGCACTCGCGGCACGATCGCCCATCGGTCGAGTGCAGACCGGTTCGCGTCCATCGTGCGCCCCTCACCGGCACCGCCGCCGATGTAGGCCCACCCACGCTTGGACATCACCGCCTGCGCGCGCTCTTCGAGCGTCGCGAAGTCGGTGGGGACCGCCGGGCCACGCCCGTGGATGCCCGCTCGATAGATCTCGTTCTGCCGCACACGCCCGATGTTCGAACCCATGGGAACCATTGTGGCCCACGTCATTCACAGCCTGCTCGCGCACCACCCCTTGCGTTTGTTCTCAGGAAACACTTAGAGTTCTAGCTCTTATGGATAGCCTAACCTCGCTCGCCGCCGCGGCGCCCGCATCAAAGCCGGCATGGCAGATCATGACCACCATCGGATACTTCACCGCACTGTCGTTCGCGACGGGACTGTGCCTCGCATTGGCGTACCTGCTCCCGACCCGCGCCCGCGACGGCCGCACCGAAGCCGCTCTAGCGTCACTCGCGCGCCCGGTCGCGGTTCTGGTACTACTCGGCGGCTTCTTCCAGTACGTGGCGCGTGTGACGAAGTCCGACCTCGACGTGACGTGGGCACAAGCCGCATCGTTCACCCACGCGGCCGACTACCTGACGCTGCCCAAAGACGACGGCACCTGGATGTCCGGCGGTGTCATGGGGACCATCCAGTTCCTGCTGTTCATCACCCTCGCGACCGTCATCTGGAATCTCGCGGCCACGCCGACTCCCCGCCTTGCGTCGGCCGGATTCGTCACATCGATCCTCGCTGCCGCGATGCCGAGCATCACCCTTGCGTCCACGAGCCTCGACAAGATCGCGAACCGCGAACTCAAGCTCGCACACATCCTCGCCGCCGACATCTGGGTCGGCGGGCTCGCGGTCCTCGCCGCCGCGGGAGTCGTCGCCGCCCGACGTCGTGCAGACGGCGACGGGACCGCAGAGGAAGCAGGAGCGTGGGAGCAGATGTGGTCCCGGTTCAGCACTTGGGCGATGGGCGCGGTCATCGCGATCACCGTCTCCGGAGTCTGGCTCACCTGGGTGCACCTCGGTTCGTTCAGCCAGTTCGTGACCACGCCGTACGGACGATTCCTGCTGATCAAGCTGATCCTCGTCGCATTCATGATCGGGGCGGGAACGTACAACGCCCTGGTTCTGATCCCGAGGATCCGGCGCGCGCGGGTGGGAGGCGACGAACGGACCTACGTTCAGATCGCGCTCGGCGAATTCCCCCGCGTGGTGATCGCCGAAGCCCTCGCCGCATTCGCGATTCTGGTGATCGTGCCGTTCCTGTCCGGTTCTGCCCGCACGATGGACGGCCAGGCCGACGCGGGCCCGTTCGACTGGGGGACGTTCGGTCTCGGCTTCGCTCTCATCGCCCTGGCCGTCGCGGGCTGCACGGCAACGATCCGCAGCCTCGAGCGGCGCGATGCGTCAGTCGCGGACGAGGAAGAAGTAGAAGTGCTCGTCACGCACGAGTGACGTGCTGCCGTTCATGATTCCCATCAGCGTGTTCTCGTCGACACGCTTGAAGTGATCGAAGACGGGTTGCCCGTCGTAGACCATGGTCGCCGTCAGCTCACCGCGGAACTCGACGTTCCACAGGCTGGCGGCGCCCTTTCCTATCTCCAGGTTCGAGTAGAGCTCTCCGTCTGCGCCGCGGCAGACCATCGGTGCGACGTCGTACCGGCTCCGCAGCCACTTGCCGTGCCACCCCACCTGCGCGAGGCTGCCGTCCAGCCGGTGCCCCGACGGCAGTTCTCCTCCGCGCCAATCGCCGATCACCTCGTCGATCGTCACGGTCGGCAGCGCGGCCCAGATGGCATCGAGATCGGCGGGATCACTCACCTGCTGAGACTCAGCCCTGCGATGGAAGTCCGCGACGGCCTGGATCGCCGTAAGTTCACTCATGCTGACCGAGCATACGCTCGGGCCGGGGTAGTGTCACTCCTCACAGACTCTCTTGCGAGGTGGGGCCGATGACTGACCGAACACTCGCCGAACTGCGCGCCGACGTACGAGAGTTCGTCGACGACGAGCTCGCCGACGGGCGGTTCACGCCGTCCGTGGACTGCTGGTTGACCGGCTGGGACGAGGCGTTCACGCGACGTCTCGCGGACCGCGGGTGGATCGGCATGACTGTTCCGCCCGAGTACGGAGGCCACGGGCGCAGCCACGTCGAGCGATTCGCCGTGACCGAGGAGCTCCTCGCCGCAGGAGCTCCTGTCGGCGCACACTGGATCGCCGACCGTCAGATCGCGCCCTCGCTCCTCAAGTTCGGCACCGAGGCGCAGCGTCGGCGACTGCTGCCCGGAATCGTCGCGGGCGAGGTGTTCTTCGGGATCGGCATGAGCGAGCCCGACGCAGGCAGCGATCTCGCCGCCGTCCGCACGCGGGGGACACGAGTGGACGGCGGATGGCGGGTCAACGGCGTCAAGGTCTGGACATCCGGCGCTCACGCAGCGCACTACTTCATCTGCCTCGCCCGCACCTCACCGCTCGACACCTCCGACCGTCACGCGGGGTTGTCTCAGTTCATCGTCGACCTGCGCGGTCCCGGTGTCACCGTGTCGCCGATCGTCTCGATGAACGGTTCTCACCACTTCAACGAGGTACACCTCGACGACGTCTTCGTCCCCGACGAGATGGTGTTCGGCGACATCGGGAACGGTTGGCTGCAGGTGACGAGCGAGTTGGCGTTCGAGCGCAGCGGACCCGAGCGCTTCCTGTCCACGTTCCCGCTGCTGGCGGAGCTCGCCGATGACCCGGAGCTGGCGTGCTCCTCGCCGGACTTCGGCGCGAACATCGCTCTCCTGACCGGATTGCACACGATGTCGGAGTCGGTGGCTCATACACTCGCCGCAGGCGGCGATGCCGACATCGCCGCCGCCGTCGTGAAGGTTCTCGGGACAACGCTCGAAGGTGACATCGCCGATGACGTCGACGTCCTTCTCGGCGACGACGTCCATCGGCCGGAGTTGGCTCGACTCGTATCGACCGCGACAGATCAGCGGCCCGGTTTCACGCTCCGCGGTGGAACCAACGAAGTGCTGCGCGGTGTCATCGCGCGCGGGCTGGGGATGCGTTGATGACCGTCGATGCAGACCTGATCGCCCTGATGAACGACGTGTTCCGGACAGAGGGCGACCCCTGGCCGCGGCTCGTCGAACTCGGGCTCGCACGTCTCACCGCACCCGAAGCTGTCGGCGGCAGCGGCGCAGGATGGCCTGAGGCCGCCGCACTGATCACCGTCGCAGCAACCGCAGGCGTCCCCACCCCGTACGTCGAACACGATCTGCTCGCAGGCTGGCTGCTGCGCCGCGCGCACCTCCCGTCGAGTGACGCTTTCCGGACCGCCTGCATCGTCAACGACGACGGGCAGGCGACCGGAGTCGGATGGGCGGCCGGCGCCGAACGAATCGTGGTGCTGCGAGCCGTCGACCACGGATGGGCGGTGGCGGACCTCCCACGATCCGAAGTCGATGTGACATCGGGTTGGAACAGGGCCGGTGAGCCGCGGGATCGAGTGCACGTTCGTGCGGGCTCATCGGCGTGGAATCGTGTTCCGGACGACACCGGCGAGCTGTTTCGCCTGCGCGGCGCCCTCGCACGAGCCGTGCAGACGGTCGGCGCAATGGAGACGATCCTTCAGCTGTCTCTCGACCATGTGTCCACACGCACCCAGTTCGGGCGGCCCCTCGCCCGCTTCCAAGCAGTGCAGCACACCGTCGCCGACATGGCCGCCGAGACGGCGCTAGCCCGGTCGGCGACGGAGGCGGCGCTCACCGAAGCGGTACGGAACGACTGGGCGGGTTCCACCGCTTTCCGAATCGCAGTCGCTCGGTCGTGTGTCGGCCACGCGGCATCCGTCGTCGTGCGCGGCGGGCACCAGGTTCACGGGGCGATGGGCACCACAGCGGAGCATCGTCTCCACCGGTACAGCAGACCTGCATTGGCCTGGCGCAACGAGTTCGGTTCTGTCACGTCGTGGGACCGCGCAGTCGCCGCCGCCGCGGTCGCGGCAGGCTCGTCCGGCCTGTGGGGCCTCATCACTTCATGATCTAGCGGCGTCAGCCGGCGGCGCGGTCCTTGACCGAGGCGCGGAGTGCGGCGAGGAGGTCGGCCACCTCGTCGTCACCATCGTCTTCGGGCTTCGCCTCCGGTTCGACGAACGCGTCGCCGCCGCCGGCTTTCGCCTCGATCAACTTGGCGAGTTCGATCTGATAAGTGTCCTCGAACTGCGACGGGTCGAAGTCCGAGGCCATGGTCTCGATCAGCGACGCGGCCATGTCCAGTTCGGCGTCGCGGATCTGCACGTCGGCGGACTGGAACGCGAAGTCGGGCACGCGGACCTCGTCGGGCCAGAGCAGAGTCTGCAGGGTCATCACGCCGTCGATGACGCGCAACGCCGCCAGTCGAGTCTTGTTCCGCAGTGTGAAGTTGGCGATCGCGAGACGTTCGGTCCGCTCGAGCGCCTTCGCCAGCAGGACGTACGCCTTCGGGGACTTCGACGACGGTTCGAGGTAATACGGCTTGTCGAAGTAGATCGGGTCAACCTGATCGATCGGCACGAACTCGAGAATCGCGATCTCGGGACTGCGGGTGACCGGCAGCTGCGCGAGATCGTCCTTCGTGAGGATCACCGGCTCGCCCGACTCCGATTCGTACGAGTTCGCGATGCTCGCGAACTCGACCTCGGTGTCGGTGCCCTCCCGGACTCGGCGATACCGGATGCGCGTGCCGTCGGACGCGTCGACCTGATGGGAACTCCGGTCGTGACTCTCCGTCGCGGAATACACCTTGACCGGCACGTTCACCAGACCAAAGCTGAGGTCACCCTTCCAGATCGAACGCATGAAACTGATTCTGCCACGCCCGAGGGCGCCGGGGAGGGGCAGAATCGACGCATGCCCGGTTCCAAGCTGGAGGTCGACGGCCGCCACATCACCGTCACCAACCTCGAGAAGGTGATGTACCCGGAATCCGGGACCCGCAAGTTCGACGTGATCCAATACGTCATCGAGATCGCCGACTCGATGCTCCCGCACGTCGCGTCACGCCCGATCACCCGCAAACGATGGCCGCACGGAACCGGGTCGGGCCCGTTCTTCGAGAAGGCCCTTCCGCCAGGGACGCCGGACTGGTTGGCGCGCTTCACCATCGAACACTCCGAGAGCAAGACCGTTTATCCGGTCGCACGATCGGCCGCCGACCTGGTGTGGCTGGCGCAGATGGCCGCGCTCGAACTTCATGTCCCCCAATGGCGAATCGACCTCTCCGGCGTCGGATCTGCCGGGGACGAATCCCGTCGTACGGACCGCCTCGTCATCGACCTCGATCCCGGGCCCGATGTGAGTCTCCATCGATGCGCCGAGGTCGCGATCGCGATTCGCGATGTGCTCGCCGATGCGGGCCTGCCCTCGTACCCCGTCACCAGCGGAGGCAAGGGGATCCACGTGTACGCACGGTTCCCCAAGCCGGTGAAATGCGAATCGGCGCGTGCCGTCGCCAAACAGATAGCCACGTCGCTCGCGGCCGCGCACCCTGCCGAGGTCACCGCGACGATGGCGAAAGCCGCACGGCAGTCGAAGGTGTTCCTCGACTGGAGTCAGAACACGGCCGCGAAGACGACTCTTGCGCCGTACTCACTGCGCGGCCGGGAGCGCCCGTGGGTCGCGGCGCCACGAACGTGGGACGAACTCGCCGATCCGACGATCGCCCAACTCGACTACCGAGACGTGTTGGAACGCCATCGGGAGTCCGGCGATCTTCTCGCCGACCTGGACCCGCCCGTTGTCCCGCTCGCGAGCGCACCGGTTGATCTCGGTGAGTACCGCAAATCGAAGTCGTCGAGACTGCGCTCGGCACCGTCGAAGCCGTCGGGTCCGACGGTCGTCACCGGCGGCTCTCGCGGCCCCCGCCCGATGCTCGCCGCCGACGAGCTGATCGACGGGCTGACCGACGACGCGTGGGCATTCGAAGGCAAGTGGGACGGCTACCGCATCCTGGCGCGGCACACCGACGGCGACGTAAGGCTCTCGTCGCGGTCAGGCATCGACATGACAGCCGACTTCCCCGAACTGCGTGAGCTCGGCTCAGTACTCCGCGGGTTCGACGTCTTGCTCGACGGCGAGATGGTCGCCATCGATGCGACCGGCCGCACTGACTTCACACTGCTGGCGTCGCGCCACCATCGCGACGACGAGTTCACCCTCCGGTACATGGTGTTCGACGTGCTGGAACTGAACGGAACCGACCTGACGTCGGCTCCCTGGGAGCAGCGCCGCGCGGTTCTCGACGAGTTGACGCCGATGATCACCGCGGCATCGATCGCGGACGTCCCTCCCCTGCTGCCCGGTCCCGGCGCCGGCGCCGCCGAGCACGCACGCGAACAGGGATGGGAGGGTGTGGTCGCGAAGCGCCGGACCTCGACGTACCAATATGGTCGACGCAGCGCGGACTGGCGCAAACACAAGAACTGGAACGACATCGAAGTGGTGGTCGGCGGGTTCCGCCCCGGCCGCGGGAGCCGGTCCGGGTCGATCGGGTCACTCCTGATCGGTCTGCCGACCGAAACCGGTCTCCGCTACATCGGACGCGTCGGCACAGGATTCACCGACGCCGATCTCGACGCGCTCCACGAGGAACTGAAACCGTTGATCATCGGGCGCAGCCCGTTCATCGGGAGCCTCGACAAACCTGTCGCGTCGAGCGCCACCTGGGTACTCCCGAAGTTGGTGACCGACGTCCGGTTCATGGATTGGACGTCCACCGGGCATCTGCGCCATCCCAGTTGGCGTGGCATCCGGCGAGACAAACTGCCGGGGGATCTGTGATCGGGATCAGAGGTCTTCGGCGACGATGCGTTCGCCGATCTTGCCGAAGGTGCGGCAGAAGGCCTCGAACTCGTCGGCCGTGAGCGATTCGATGACGAGCCTGCGGACGGCGCGGTCTCGCTCATCGAGGATCGGTTGGACGACTGCCTTGCCCTCGTCGGTGATGCAGACCCATTTCTGGCGACCGTCGATGTCACCGTTGTCGACCCGGTCTACGTAGCCCTTGTCGATGAAACGCCCCACCTGACGGGAGACCGTGCTGACCGGTATCTGAGTTGCTTCAGCGAGATCACTGATCCGCATCTTGCCGTAGCCTCCGAGGACTTCGAGCACACGCCAGTCGGCACTGGGCAGCGCGGAGGACGAGTCGATCTGCCGGAACAGCGACCGGTACAGCACCCACCCACCGGTCACGAACTGCTGCCACAACTCCCGCTCGCGGCCGTCGAGAATCGTCTCGACCTGTTCTGCATCGGACAACCTCACACCTCCTCGGGAGAATGTTGCACAGCCAACTTTCGTCGTCCTCACCTTACGGTCGGAGGTCGGCGGCACGACAATCGCCGTCGGCTGGTCAGCCGAACGACCCGAGCACCCGCACGAGCTGGTCCACCTCGTAGGGAGTCGAGTACATCCCGAGGCCGACGGACACGGCGCCTCCAGCCTCGCTGACGCCGATCGCGTCGAGCGCCCGGCTCGGCAGGTCGAACGAAGCACTTATCCCGTTGTCGTTCAGCCTTCCGCACACTTTCGAGGCCGCGACCCCCTTCACCACGAAGCTGACGAGCGGAACACGGTGGGTGTCGACGCCGATCACGTTCACGTGGCCGAGGCTGTCCAGCGAGGACACCAGGTAGAAGGCCAATCGCTGCAGGTACTCGTAAGTGCTGTCCATCGACATCGTCAGACGACGACGCCTGGTCCCCGACGCGTTCGACTCCAAACCCGCCAACAGGTCGACCGAGGCGACGACACCGCTCAGCAGCGCGGCCGGAGCTGCGGCCACCTCGAGTCGTGCCGGACCGACGGCGTGGGGATTCAGCGACACGTTGGTCAGCGAATCCATCATCGACCGATTGGAGAACACCATCGCGGCCATTCGCGGTCCGCCCCACCGCTCTGCGCTGACGACCACCACGTCCGCCCCGAGTTCACTCATCGTCAACGGCACGAACGGCGCCGCGTTGGTGGCGTCGACCACGAGCAGCGCGCCGGCCGCGTGCGCGTGGCCCGCGATCTGGCCGATGTCGGTGATCGCGCCGGTCGTCGACGACGCCAAGGTCACCGCGACGACCGTCGTCCGATCGGTCACCAGATGCGAGTACTGCCAGGGCGGGAGCGTGCCCTGCTCGACGTCCACTTCGGCCCACCGGACGGCGGACCCGTGGCGCGCGGCGCCCCGCAGCCAGGGCACGATGTTCTCTTCGTCGTCGAGCCGGGACAGAACGATGCCGTCGCCGATCCATCGGGTGACCGGAAGTGCGTCGACGAGCGCGCACACCACCGCGGCACGCGACGGCCCGAAAACGACGCAATCGGGGTCGGCGTCGAGAAGGTCGGCGATCGCGGACCGCGCCTGGGCGGTCATCGCGGCGGCCTCCACCGACTGGCGCGACAGTCCGCCGCCGGGGACGGGGAACGAACGTATTCCTCTGGCCACCGCCGATCCGACAGCATCCGGTATCTGCGTTCCGTTCTGCGAATCGAGATGAATCCAGCCGTCGCCCAGTGAGGGGAACAGTCCCCGGACGGAGGCGACGTCGAACGGCATGGCACCACGATAGTCAATGCGGACGACGCCGAACGTCGCAGGACGTCCGCCCGGCACAGGCACAATGGAGGCATGCTTCCCGAGATGTTCGGCACCTCATTCCCCGGCAATCCGATGGCACCCGGACCGTCGAACCCCGACGACGAGCCCATCGTCGAGTTCGGAACGCCTGCGGCCTCGTCGGAGACCGCAGGCGACCCGGTCACGGCGATGGTCGAGCAACCCGCGAAGGTGATGCGGATCGGGACGATGATCAAACAACTCCTCGAAGAGGTTCGCGCGGCTCCGCTCGACGAGGCGAGCCGCCAGCGACTCGCCGACATCCACCGCACGTCGATCGGCGAACTCCAGGACGGTCTCGCCCCGGAACTGCGGGAAGAGCTCGACCGTCTGGCACTTCCCTTCTCCGACGACGCGACGCCTACGGATGCGGAGCTCCGCATCGCTCAGGCTCAGCTCGTCGGGTGGCTCGAGGGTGTCTTCCACGGCATCCAGACCGCCCTGTTTGCGCAGCAGATGGCGGCCCGCGGGCAGCTCGAGCAGATGAGGCAGGGAGTACTGCCGCCTGGCGTGGGTGACATGTCCGACAACCACAGCACCGGCCAGTACTTGTGACCCGCCGGTATGCTGTGACGTTGTGTCAGCCGTAGCCAATGACGGCGGAGCACCCGGCCGGACCATTCCGCCGGCTCCGCCCACCTCGGATTCGCGAACCTTCGCACGAGGCGTCCAAGACCTCATCGAGGGCTTCCGCACCTCCGAACTCTGGCTGCATCTCGGCTGGACCGACATCAAGCAGCGATACAAGCGTTCCGTCCTCGGTCCCCTGTGGATCACCATCGCGACCGGCGTCACGGCCGTCGCGATGGGCATCCTGTACGGCGAACTTTTCCACCAGGACATCAAGACGTTCCTGCCGTACGTGCTGCTGGGCTTCATCTTCTGGGGATTCATCGAGACCACCGTCCTCGACGGTTCGGTGGTCTTCTCCACCAACGAAGGCCTGATCAAGCAGCTGCCCGCGCCGATCAGCGTCCATGTGTACCGGGTGGTGTGGCGCAGTCTCATCATCTTCGCGCACAACATCGTCATCTACGCGATCGTGTTCGCGATCTTCCGGCCGCCGGTCGACTGGTCTGCCCTTCTGGTCATCCCGGCCGTCGGACTCTTCGTGCTGAACGCCATCTGGGTGACGGTGGTGTTCGGGATCCTGTCGACCCGATTCCGCGACATCGGCCAATTGCTGACCACTGCCGTCCGCCTCGTGTTCTTCATGACGCCGATCATCTGGTCGGCCAAGACTTTGAGCGACGTCGGAGACTCCGGTTCGAGCAAACTGAAGTACGTCGAACTCAATCCGATGTTCCACTACCTGGAGATCGCACGCGGTCCGCTGCTCGGCGACCACGTCGAGTTCTATCACTGGGGCATCGTGCTCGGCTGCACCGCGGTCGGCTGGATAGCCGCACTGCTGGTGATGCGCAATTTCCGCGCCCGCGTGGCGTACTGGGTTTAGGAGCAGCCGTGGCAGACAACACCGACATCAGAGTCGACACGTGGGATGCGTGCGTCGACTTCCCCATCTTCGACGCCAAGACCCGCTCGCTCAAGAAAGCGGTCGTCGGCGCGGCCGGCGGCATCATCGGGTCGAACGGCTCGAAGACCGTCGTCGTCGAAGCACTCCGCGACATCAACCTGCACCTTGAACACGGCGACCGCGTCGGGCTCGTCGGCCACAACGGCGCGGGCAAGTCGACACTGCTGCGACTGTTGTCGGGCATCTACGAGCCGACTCGAGGCGCTACCAAGGTCACCGGTCGGGTGGCGCCGGTCTTCGATCTCGGCGTCGGCATGGACCCGGAGATCTCCGGGTACGAGAACATCCTGATCCGTGGCATGTTCCTCGGCATGAGCCGTCGGGAGATGCTCAAGAAGACCGATGAGATCGCGGAGTTCTCCGAGCTCGGCGACTACCTCGAGATGCCGCTGCGAACCTACTCGACCGGTATGCGCGTCCGCCTCGCGTTGGGAGTCGTGACCAGCATCGACCCCGAGATCCTCATCCTCGACGAAGGCATCGGCGCAGTGGACGCCGAGTTCATGAAGAAGGCCCGTGTCCGTTTGCAGGCCCTCGTGGAACGTTCGGGCATCCTCGTGTTCGCGAGCCACTCGAACGAGTTCCTCGCCCAGCTGTGCGATCGCGCCCTCTGGATCGATCACGGCCAGATCCGCATGGACGGCGGCATCGAAGAGGTCGTCGGCGCCTACCAGGGCCCGGACGCCGCCGCTCAGGTCCGCAAGGTCCTCGCCGAGACCGGCAAGGACGTCGCCAAGTGACCATGGTCGTAGGCGTCGTCGTCACCCATAAACGACGCGAACTGCTCGCCGAGTCGCTCGCCGTCCTCTCGAGCCAGGACCGTGCGCTCGACCACCTGATCGTCGTCGACAACGCCGCGGAACCCGAAGTCGGAGAGCTCGTCACGAGTCAGCCGATCCCCACGACGTACATCCCGTCGCAGCACAATCTCGGCGGTGCGGGCGGTTTCGCCCTGGGCATGCTGCATGCGTTGGCGCTCGGCGCCGACTGGGTGTGGTGCGCCGACGACGACGGCCGACCGGAAGGCCCCACCGTCCTGTCGACGCTGCTCGCCTGCGCCGATCGCCACCGGCTGGGCCAGGTGTCGCCGGTTGTGGTGAACATCGACTCACCCGACGATCTCGCGTTCCCCCTGCGACGCGGCCTGGTGTGGCGGCGGAAGCGGTCGGAACTGTTCTCGGGCGACGGCGAGTCGACGTCGGACGATCTGCTGCCCGACATCGCGTCGCTGATGAACGGCGCTCTCTTCTCCGTCGACACGCTCGAGAAGATCGGCGTCCCCGATCTCCGCTTGTTCTTCCGGGGCGACGAGGTGGAGATGCATCGTCGTCTCGCACGGTCCGGAATCGCCTTCGGAACCTGCCTGACCACCGCGTACCTCCATCCGGACGGCAGCGATGAGTTCCGTCCCATCCTCGGCGGGCGCATGCACACCCAGTACCCGGACAACGACGTGAAGCGCTACTTCACGTATCGCAACCGCGGCTACCTGATGAGTCAGCCGGGCATGCGCAAGCTCCTCCCCCAGGAGTACGCGCGGTTCGGTTGGTTCTTCCTGGTCCAGCAGCGCGACGTCGCAGGCTTCCGCGAATGGATGCGGCTGCGGAAGCTCGGCCGGTCGGAGCGCTTCTCCCGCCCCTGACGCTCAACCGTCACCTCCCGCTCGCTCATTGAGCGCCTTACGTCTCGCTGCGCTCACTAAAGACCGACGCAGCGAGTCGAATCATCGATTCCGTCGACACAAAATAGAACATGTTCTAGTGTGGGCGTCATGCGATTCACGTACGCCGAGGCGATGACCGACATCAGCTACTACGCACCGCTCGCGCAGGCGGCCGAGTCCGTCGGCTTCAACGGCATCACGGTCCCCGACTCCGTCGCCTACCCCGAGGAGTCCGACGCTACGTACCCGTACACGCCGGACGGCGACCGCGGCTTCCTCGAGGACAAGGACTTCGTCGAGACGTTCATCCAGTGCGCGGCTCTCGGCGCGGTGACGACCACCCTGCGTTTCCTGCCGTTTGTACTGAAGCTCCCCATCCGACCGCCGGCCCTGGTCGCGAAACAGGCGAGCTCGATCGCCGCACTGACGAACAACCGCCTCTCGCTCGGCGTCGGCACCAGCCCGTGGCCCGAGGACTACGACATCATGGGCGTCGACTTCAAGCGCCGCGGCAAGCGCATGGACGAATGCATGGACATCATCCGGGGTCTCACCTCCCCCGGGTACTTCGAGTTCCACGGCGAGTTCTACGACATCCCGAAGATCAAGATGTCGCCCACGCCGACCGAACCGATCCCGCTCCTCGTCGGCGGCCACGCCGACCTCGCACTCAAGCGAGCCGTGATTCGCGGAGACGGCTGGATGCACGGCGGCGGACCGGGTGAGGAACTCGATGCGCTGCTCGACAAGATCAACAAGATCCGCAAGGCCGAGGGCAAGGAGAACGATCCGTTCGAGATCCACGTGATCTCGATGGACGCTTACACCGTCGACGGCTGCAAGCGCCTCGAGGACAAGGGCATCACCGATGTCATCGTCGGCTTCCGAGTGCCCTACGTCCGCGGCAACGACACCGAGCCGCTCGAGGCGAAGATCCAGAACATGACGTGGTATGCGGAGAATGTCATCGCGAAGGTCAACGGCTGACGCCGTCCTGCTTCTTACTCTTCGGTAGAATGGTCCCTCATGACAGTCACCGGATCTGAGCGCGTCCAAGCCATCGAGGCATCGATCGGCCAGACGTACACCACCCAGGACTATTACGAGGTGGGCCGCGAGAAGATCCGCGAGTTCGCACGGGCACTGCACGACGACAACCCGGTTCACTGGGACGAGGCCAAATCTGCCGACGCCGGGCACGACAAGCTGCTGGCACCGTTGACGATCGTCGTCCTCGACGGCACCAAGGCGCAGGCGCAGCTGTTCGACACGGTGGTGCCCGGCGATCTGCTCAAGTCCGGTGTCCTCCAGGTGGAGCAGAGGTTCATCTTCCACAAGCCGATCACTGCGGGCGACCGCTTGAAGTCGGATGTGTCGATGGACTCCTACAAGTCTGTCGCGGGTGCGGAGTTGTTCACAGGCAAGACAGTGATCCGCGACCTCGACAAGGGCGTCATGCAAGAGTCGTGGACCACGCTCGCAGGCCCCGGCGAGACCGGAGACGGCCTCACCGCCGAGTTCATCTCGATGGTCGACGACGTGATGTTCACGCCGACCGCGTCGCACGAACTGCCGCTCGTTCCTACCGAAGCAGCCGACATCCCCGAGCCCGGTTCGCACGCCTTCGCCTACGGCGCGATCCCGTTCGACTCGGTCAGCGAGGGGCAGGAGATCCCTCCGCGCACCCAGCGCTTCACACGCGGTGATCTCGTCAATTACGTCGGAGTCGCGGGCGATCCGAACCCGATTCACCACAGCGACGAGCTCGCCGCCGCGGCCAAGCTCGACTCCGTCGTCGCCCAGGGCATGCTGACGCTCGGCACCGCCGCGGGTTACCTGTCGGCTTTCGTCGGCGATCCGGCTGCCTTCATCGAGCTCAGCGCACGCTTCTCGAGTGCAGTGTATGTACCGCCGAACGAGCCTGCGTTCGTCGAGTACACGGCCAAGATCAAAACGCTCTACCCCGAGACCAAGCGCGGCCTGATCACATTCGGCGCTTCGGTCAACGGCAAGCGCGTATTCGGCAAGTGCACGGCGCTGGTTCAGTTCTCCTGACCCGACGACAGCCGAGTCAGCGACGTCACATCAGCTTGGCGAAGCCGCCAACGCCGAACTGAACCGTTCGTAGATCTCGTCAACGGCCGACCGACCGTTGAAGACAGGCCGAGAGTACGACAACGTGTGTGCACCCGACCGCAGGAAGATCGCGGCATCAAACCCGTCTTTGGCGAACGCTCCCACCGTCCCGAGGTCACCGACATCGATGAAAGATCGCAGGTCCGACGCAACAGTGAACGCCGGTCGGCCGCCGACGGCCTCATAGAGCTGACCACTGTCGGTGCGCCACCTGCTGCCGAGCGCTGCGCTCATGAGCTCAGCGAAGTCATGTGCGATCGGCGGCAGTTGGACGGCGGCGCGAGCATCGCCGGATGCGGCACGCCAGCCGACCTCTTGGAGACGGCCTGCGAGGTTGGCGACACCTGCGATGTCGATTCGCCCCATCAACTTGAGAAGTGCTGCAAGCGCCTGCATTTCGCCGGTTGGGTCGGGGATCATCATGAGAAGGCGCGACACGGTCTCGTAGTCGAGGTTCGCCGCCATAGACACCCACGGTTCGAGCTGGCGGTTCAGCGACTGAGCGGTCGCGTGCGCCGCATGCACGTCGTGCCGACCGAGCTGATTCGACAGCGTGCGCAGATCACGCCCGATTCTCGCGAAGTCGGTCGCGGTCAACGCCTGCACCACGGTCAGAACCTGCGATACCGCGTAACTCGATTTCAGGGGGCCCATGCTGGTCGACGCGGCCACCAGAGCCTGCTCGTCGTACTCGGACAACGGCGCGATCAGCCCGGCGAGCCGCGCCACGGCGTCGGCCACGCGTCGAGCCACCAGGGTGTCTCCGGTCTTGGAGAGCTGAGCACTCAACGACACTGTCGTGCTCGCAGCCTCGAGTATCCCCGTTGTGTCCATCCCCGACAGCGCCCGCAGCACCGCCGCCGCGTCCGGTCCTCGCCCAGAGTCGAACGCCGCCGACTCGTTCACAGAGTGACCGAGCCAGCCGTCTGAATCCACAATCGGTCGGAATGTCGAGACGACTGTCCGCGCCAGGTGTGACAACTCTGCCACCGACGCTGCGTCGAACTCTCCGGAATGTTGGATCCGGACGAGTCGGCGCACCGAGGCCCGCGCTCTCGCGAGGTCGACGCTCGACGCGTCCGACACCAAGAACGCCAAGTCGGCGGGGTCACCTTTCACAGGAGACCCGAGAAGTCGCCCGAGTTTCGCGAGGATGGGGTTTCGGTTCGTCACGTTGCAGTACAGGTCCGTCCTGCTGCAAAGCCAGAAGATCGTGTCAGACGTTGCGCCGTACCCGCCGGGGCGGTCACCGGCGATTCCGCGCCCGGTGACGTCAGGACCGATGACTGGCGAATCGCCCCGTTTCGGATCAGCGAGCAGCCCGACCGAGATCAGAGATCGCTCCGGTATCGGACCTTGTCCGTGCCCGATCCGCCACGCGACATCGCCTGCGACATCGGCACCTTGCGAATACCCCGCCAGTACGGTCCGCGAGTCAGGGCACCGTTCCAACAGGGCCGACACCTTCGCAACGCCGTCGACCTCCGACTCGGCGTACGTCTTTCCGTTGTCGAACGCGCTCGCCTCGTACGCAGGGTAGACAATCTCCAGGTCACTGCCGAACTCAGCAGCCAATCGCTTCCCGACTGCAGCCAGCAGGCCTCGGGGGGCCTGCGGATTCGCCGACACCGAGGTCTCCCACGTACCTGGCACAAGGTAGGCCATTAGCGGCGCGCACCCCGTGTCAGCCTGTGAATGCGGCGGGACAGCGACCGTCCACGCGACTGCAATCGCAGTACTGACTGCTATTCCTCGACTCACTATCGCGAGTCGTCGTTCCCCCCAAAGCATTGGAACTCTCACCTAACTGGCTGAACTCACTGACCGGTTTCATGGTTGGGGACACGTCAGCGCTTCTCAGGCATCGAAATTGAAAGGATGCGCCCACAGTCCGTCTCACCCCACGAGAGACGGACTGTGGGCGTCTCGGCTAGCCGGCGAGCTCGCCGAAGACAATGATGTTGTCCTCGCTCGCCCCCTGCGCAGAGTCGAACTGGCCGCCGCACGTCACCAGCGCGATACCGGAGCCCTTCGGAGCGCGGGACAACACCTTGTTCAGGGCCGCCGGATCGGACTTGCTGACTCCGGACACCACCTTGGTCACAAGAAACCGAATCTTGGTGCCCTTCTTCGACGCGACAACGATCGACTTACCTGGTCGCAGTTTCCCGATGTCGTTGAACACGCCGTAACCACCTCCGACCTGGGTATGGCCCAGCACTACCGCCATCCCGTCAGATCCCGGTTTCGGACCGTCGGACCACCAGGTCGTCGTCTTCATTCCTTCTGGAATCCCGAAGCTCGGCACCTCGTGACCGAGGAACTTCGCGTACTCCATGACGGTGCCCTTAGGCTCGACGACCGCATTCATCTTCAGCGACGGGATTGTGAGTCTCGCCGGGACGATTCCGCCACTGGCCTTCGGCGGAACCACAGTCGGCTGTTCGATGACAGGGGTCGTCGGCACCGAAGCGTTCTGCTCGGCGCCACCCCCGAAGACACCCCCGAGCGCGAGCGCGCCGACAGCCAGAACAATCGCTGCAATGACTGCGCCGATCGCGATCTTCCAACCCCGGCCGGCACCCGGCCTGTCTGCAGAGTCGTCCCGTTCCACGAGATCAAGCGGCTGATCCTCGGGCCGGTGACGACCGCCCCGACTATGCTCCGGTTCCACCGGTCGCCGCCTGAATCGGATACGTGATGGTTCCACGCGGGTACGTACCCTTCGGATACGTAGGCTGCGTCGGGTTCTTCGGGGTCGTCGTCGGGGCACTCGTGCCACTCGGAGTGGTCGTCCCACTCGGCGTTGTTGACGAGGACGGCGCGCTCGTAGAACTCGACGGTTCTGACGTGGACGGCTCCGTGGTCGACGTCGACGGCTCGGTCGTCGAGGAAGACGGCTCCGTGGTCGACGGCTCGGTTGTCGTCGAGTCTCGAACCCACCAGCACATATTGCCCCCGGTGTTCGAGAACATCACGGATCGCTCAAGGATCGCGGTTCCCTTCTTTGCAACGAACTCCGGGTAGCCGCAGCCTCCCTTCAGAAACGGTTCGCCGTCGACGAGGGCATCGTCGAAGCTGGCAGTGGTGCACACATTCACGATGGTGGGGTTGTCGACAGTCCCGAGCGGAACACCCGTGAGGGCGTAGTCCTGAACACCGTTCAGGTCCGGTCCCCCAACCGGAGTGAGGGTTCCTGGCGAACCCGGGCAGATCTCAGTCGTGATCGAGGTGCCGTCGTCTGGTGTCGTCAAGTAGACAGGCATCCGCACGATACGAGTCGTCGAGCCCTCGACGCCGCAGTCCAGATACGTCAATTGGTGCGTGTCGTTCTCGTACGGCCCCACCCCGACTCCGCCCTGCCCGACGTCGTTGCTGATCTGCAGGCCGGGACCCGAGCAGGTCGTGATCGTGTTCGGCCCCTGGGGAATCATGTCGGCGTGGGCCGGTGGCCCCTCGAACAGCAGCAGGGACGCCCCCGCGGCCAGTACGCTGCCCGCAGCGATTGCTGCGCCCCTCTGCCACTTCACACGGCGAGTCCGTGTCCCGAGCTCGGTGTTGTGAATCATCTCGACTCCCTGTTCTCTAGCGCTCTCAGCGATCAGCCCATTCAATCGAGCTAATCAGTAGCGAATTTCATCCTCGACAGCACGTTAGACAACTCGCTAGGTAAAAGTCACCACAAACTCGGTCAATTCGGTACGTTATTGCACAACTCGTTGTGTATTTCATACGTTCGGACGACACCGGGCACATTTTCGGCAAGCACAATCGCAGCAGCGGAAATGCGAGCTGCCGCCACTCGCCTCCCCTAGAGTCATTGCATGTTCGGTCTCCTTGCGCCCTGCGGGCATCTTCTGGACGACGAGTTACGTGGAGAATGGCGCGCCCATCTATGCGGGTTGTGTCTGTCACTGCGTGACGGGCACGGGCAGGGGGCGAGGCTGGCCACCAACACCGACACAGTCATGGTCTCGGTGCTCACCGCCGCGCAGCGGGTCCCTGCCGCGCACACCCGGACGGCGGGGCCCTGTGCGCTGCGCGGGATGCGGAGCGCCGATGTAGTGGTGGCCGGCGACCCAGGCGTCAGCTTGGCGACCACCGCGTCGTTGACGTTGGCGACGGCGAAGGCCCGCGATGTGGTCGCCGAACAGCGGTTGGGTCTGGCAACTCGGTCACCGATCAGGTCGCAGGCCGCGCGCGTGGCGGCGAATGCACTCCGGACCCGAGCCGATCGCACGACGACCACGACTCTCGACGTCGATTCCGTGTTGACTGCCCTGGACCGGCAAGCCGGCCTCGAAGCCGGGCATGCCGACCTCACCGCTCTCACCGAACCGACCGCGACCGCGTGCGCCGAGGTCTTCGCGGCGAGTGCAGACCAGGCCGGAGCTCCCGAGAATCGGGACGTGTTGGCAGCGATCGGCGCCGACTACGGCCGACTCGCACATCTGCTGGACGCGGTCGAGGACCGCGACGCCGACGCTCAGGGCGGAGCGTTCAACCCGCTGATCTCAACCGGGACGTCCGACCAGCAGGCCCTTGACCACGCCGGGATGCTCGCGGATCGGATCGCCGAGCGCTACGAGCAGCTCACGCTGCACGACGACCGTCTGCTCCGCGTTCTTCTTGTGAAGGGCGTCGCTCAGGCAGTGCGGAGACGGCATCACCTCCGGGCTCATCGTCACATCGACATCCTGGGCGCCGGTCAAACGACGTGGCCGCCGCTCCGGCCTCCGACATGGCCGGAAGGCTGGCCGTACCCGCCGCCCTTTCCGCCGAATCGGAGGTTCCACCAGCGGATCCTGCCCTTCGTCGGGAACTCATTCTGCGGGGCGGGCTGGTTCCGCGACCACTGGAACCACTGCAGCGACAAGTGGGTCGACCCGTCGTGCGACGACTGCGACTGCGACTGCTGCGATTGTTGCGACTGCAGCTGACTGAACGGGTCAGATCACTTGATTCTGAAGATCACTGCCCGCTGGACGACGAAGTTGATGGCCGTCGCGACGCCCTGGGCGATGCAGAACGCCAGCGCGACCATCAGGAACGCGGTTCCCCACTCGTGCATCAGCCAGTTGTAGAGACCGACATTGACGAAGAACGTCACGGCGTACAGCAGGACGACGGCGACGAACCGGGCCCTGCTCGGTTCCGCACGGAACGTCCACCGACGGTTGATGAGGTAGGCGATCGTCGTCCCGAGGATGAAGCCTGCGGCTTTAGCCAGCCAGAACGGGGCGCCGAAGGCCTCCTGGAGCAGCAGGGTGAGACCGAAGTCGAACACTGCGGACAGGGCGCCGGTCGCGACGAAGCGAATCAACTGGGTCTTCAGGTCGACACTTGTCGACGCCTCCTCGTCGTCGAACGGCAGCTCGATCGGCATCGGGGCATGGCGAGTCGCGAAGTCGTCATGCGACGGATGTTCACCAGGTGTTGGTTCGGGCACCGATTCAGGGTAGCCGCCGAAACTGAGCAGATCCGTTATGAATGCGTTGTGACGCAGGTCTAATGTCATCCCCTATGAGCTTCTCCATTCGTTCTCGGTTCTCGCGCGCACTTGTCGCCGCTGCACTCGCCGTGGTCGCGACGGCAGGCACGGCTCTCATCGCTCCGCAGGCGCACGCCGACGACGCCGCCACCGGCGCACCGGTATGGTCCGGCCTGGATGCAAGGGCCTACAACGGCCCGATCGGCGCGCACGGCACCCTGATCTCGAAGACTCCGCTCGACCAGTCGGTCACGCTGCCCGCCGCGGGCCAGGCCTACCGAGTCCTGTACGCGTCGACCGACGTACACGGAAAGCCCGCAGTGAGCACCGGCGCGATCTTCCTGCCGAAGCGTCCCGCTCCGAAGGGCGGCTACAAAGTCGTCGCCTGGGCACACGGCACCGTTGGACTCGGGGACAACTGCGCTCCGTCGGCGCAGCCCCGCAGTGAACGCGACGTGGCGTACCTCGGTCACTGGCTGAATCAGGGATACGCCGTCGTCGCCACCGACTACGTCGGCCTCGGCACCCCCGGCCTGATGAGCTACTTGAGCGGCGCAGTGCAGGCGTCGTCGACTGTCGACTCGGTGATCGCCGCGCAGAAGGCGGGTCTGCCGCTGAGCCGGACCTGGGCCATCGTCGGACAGTCGCAGGGCGCAAGCGCCGCCCTCAACGCAGCTCGACGCGCGACGTCGATCTCCCGAGGCTCCGGCCTGGACTACCGCGGCGTGGTCGCGACCGGCACCCCCGCCAACATCGAGCACATCGTGTGGCAGGCCGGTCCGTCGTTCCCGCCGATCGGCATGCCTGCCGGACTGTCGACGTACTCGGCGTACATCCTCGCCGGCTTCGGCGACGCACGTCCCGACCTTCACCTCGACCGCATCCTGAGCGCCAAGGGACGCAGCGTGGTCGCCGAGGCGAAGACCCTCTGCTACCCGGAGCTGCACGCCAAGATGACCGGTGCGAAGGTCAACTCCTGGTTCACCCGCCCGATCTCGTCGATTCCGGGCGTCCAGGCGGCTCTCGTCAAGTACATGAGCACGCCGTACTCGGGATACGACCGCCCGATCTTCCTCGGTCAGGGGCTCAAGGACATGGACGTCCCCGCACCATCGGCACTGTCGCTGTACGCACAGATGCGTGCCGCCGGACAGCCCGTCGACCTGCACATCTACCCGACGCAGGATCACTCCGGAACGGTCCTCGCGTCCATGAAGGACTCCACACCGTTCCTCGCGCGCATCATGCGCTGAGCCTGCTGTCTGCTCCTTGAGTGAACGAAGTGAGTCGAAAGGTCCGTCGTTACGACCTTTCGACTCGCAAGCTCGCTCAAGGAGCAGAGGGGCACCTGCGCTCACGGAGACAGGGAGTCTGCGCTCACGGAGAGGGGGTCTGCGCTCACGGAGAGGGGCCT
The DNA here is from genome assembly GCF_016919385.1 of Gordonia sp. PDNC005. Lineage (NCBI taxonomy): Bacteria > Bacillati > Actinomycetota > Actinomycetes > Mycobacteriales > Gordoniaceae > Gordonia > Gordonia sp. PDNC005. Next base: position 4,030,913 of record NZ_CP070351.1, on the reverse strand, counting down.
GGCTCAAGGAGCAGTGGGGCCCCCGGGGGCGGGGTCGACGGGCGTCGCGGCCGTTCTGTTCGGCTTCACCACCAGGATCGGCTTGCTGCACTCGATGAGCAGATACTGCGATGTCGAGCCCATGAAGAGCTTCCCGACCTGGGTGCGTCGGCGCATCCCGATCACCAGGACGTCGGCGTCGTCGGCGTCCATCGCACGCAGCAGTTCCTCCGACGGATCGGCTCCGATCGGCTGCCTGATCTCGAATTTGATCCCTGAGCGGCTCAGGCGCGCCTGTACCTCGGCGATCTCGTCGGCATCCACCATCCGCTGCCCACGTCCAGTCGACACCGCGCTGATCAGCAGCATCGAGGTGTCTCGGACGGTCGCTTCGACAATGCCCTGTTCCAGGCAGGCTCGGCCCGCTGAACCGCCTGCATATCCGACGACGATCATGCGTTTCCTTTCGAACCCCTCTGCTCAAAGAATGTAGACGACCGTCACGACAGGGACCTTCTGACGTGACGGGCGGGTAACCTCTACTTCGATGACGAACACAGACCTTCTCCCGATCCAGACCCGCACGCTGATGGGCTGGGGGCGGACCATGCCGACGCAGGCGCACGTGCTGTCGACGCCGTACCCCGAGGTCATCGCCGACGCCGTCGCACGCGTCGCCGACCACAACGCCGACAAGCCGTCGTACCTCAAGCGCGGTGTCATCGCGCGTGGTCTCGGCCGCTCGTACGGCGAGAACGCTCAGAACTCGGGCGGGCTCACCATCGACATGACCCAGCTGACGCGGATCTACAGCATCGACGACGAGACCGCCATCGTTGATCTCGACGCCGGCGTCGACCTCGACACTCTGATGCGCGTCGCTCTGCCTCACGGCCTGTGGGTTCCCGTTCTGCCCGGCACTCGCCAGGTGACGATCGGTGGCGCCATCGGCTGCGACATCCACGGCAAGAACCATCACAGCTCTGGCTCCTTCGGCAATCACGTCGTTGAGATCACGCTGCTCGTCGCGTCCGGCGAGATCCTCACCCTCACCCCCGAGGGCAGCAGCGACGACCCCGACGCGTCGATCTTCTGGGCGACCATCGGCGGCATCGGACTCACCGGCATCATCCTGCGCGCCAAGATCAAGATGACGCGCACCGAGACCGCGTACTTCATCGCCGACGGCACCGTGACCAAGAGCCTCGACGAGACCATCGCGCTGCACATGGACGGTTCCGAGGAGAACTACACGTACAGCTCCGGTTGGTTCGACGCGATCAGCAAGCCTCCGCGCCTGGGACGTGGAACGTTCTCGCGCGGCAGCCTCGCCCGCCTCGACCAGTTGCCGGACAAGCTCGCGAAGGATCCGCTGAAGTTCGACGCGCCCACACTCGTCAACTTCCCGGACATCTTCCCCAATGGCCTGGCCAACAAGATGAACTTCTCGATGGTCGGCGAGGCGTACTACCGCATGGGCGGGAACTACCAGGGCAAGGTCCAGAATCTGACGCAGTTCTATCACCCGCTCGACCTGTTCGGGAACTGGAACCGCGCCTACGGTTCGAAGGGCTTCCTGCAGTACCAGTTCATCGTGCCGCCGGAGGCCGTTGAAGAGTTCAAGGGCATCATCTACGACATCCAGGCGTCCGGACACGTCAGCTTCCTGAACGTTTTCAAGCTGTTCGGTGAGGGCAACCAGGCGCCGCTGAGCTTCCCGATGCCCGGCTGGAACATCTGCGTCGACTTCCCGATCAAGCGCGGCCTGCACGAGTTCGTCTCCGAACTCGACCGTCGTGTCATGGAGATCGGCGGCCGGCTCTACACAGCGAAGGACTCGCGCACCACCGCCGAGACTTTCCACGCCATGTACCCGCAGGTGGACGAGTGGATCGCGACCCGTCGTCGAGTGGACCCGAATCAGGTGTTCATGTCCGACATGGGCCGTCGTCTCGAACTCGTCTGACCGCTGCACAACACAAGAAAGCAGATCCACATGTTCAACGCCGTCGGCGTTCCGCAGTCCATCCTGATCCTCGGCGGGTCGTCTGAGATCGGCCTGGCCATCGCATCGGAGTTCCTCACCAAGGGACCGATGCGGGTGGTCCTGGCAACGGTTCCGAACGATCCCGCGGCGCAGGCCGCTGTCGCGCAGATGACCGATGCGGGCGCGTCGTCCGTCGAGCAGATCGACTTCGACGCCCTCGCCACCGACACGCACCGCGACGTGATCGAGAAGGCATGGGCGAACGGCGACATCGACGTCGCGATCGTCGCCTTCGGCATCCAGGGCGACGACGAGCAGGCCTGGCAGGACCAGAAGCTCGCCGTGCTCGAGGCGAACATCAACTACACCGCGGCCGTCTCGGTCGGTGTGCTCCTCGGCGAGAAGATGCGCGAGCAGGGCCACGGCCAGATCATCGCGATGAGCTCGGTCGCCGGCGAGCGCGTCCGCCGCTCCAACTTCGTGTACGGCTCCACCAAGGCCGGCCTCGACGGCTTCTACCTCGGACTCGGCGACGCACTGCGCCCCGAGGGTGTCCGCGTCCTCGTGATCCGCCCCGGTCAGGTCCGCACCCGATTGTCGGCACACGTCGCCGAAGCGCCGTTGACCGTCAACAAGGAGGACGTGGGACGTCTCGCGGTCGCCGCCGTCGACAAGGGCAAGGAGATCGTCTGGGTCCCCGGTCCGTTCCGGTTCATCATGATGGCGCTGCGCCACATCCCGCGTCCGGTGTTCCGCAAGCTGCCCATCTGATCTCCCGTGCAGTCCACCGCCCCGACACAGATCCTGAAGAACCGCCGCCTGCGCGACGTTGTTGAACTCGGCGGCGCCGTCGTATTGGCCGCGATCGCCGCCTACGTCGGCCTGAAGGTGATCGGGGCGGTCGGGTGGCCCGCGTTCAACACGTCGAACGTGACGCGAGCCCTCACCACCCTCGGCCAGGGTGTCACCATCGTCCTGGCCGCCGTAGCCGTGATCGCGTACCGGTACGGCCGGTCACCGCTGGTCACATCGCTGGTGTCCTCACTCGCGTCGGCACTGCTGGTGATCGTCACCCTCGGCATGCCACTCGGCGCCACCAAGCTGTATCTGTTCGGACTGTCTGTGGACCAGCAGTTCCGCACGGAGTACCTCACCCGTCTCACCGACAGTCCGCATCTCGCGGACATGACGTACGACGGTCTGTCGCCGTATTACCCGGCATCGTGGTTCTGGTTCGGCGGACGTTTCGCCAACGTCGTCGGGCTGCCCGGCTGGGAGGCGTACAAGCCGTGGGCCATCCTGTCGATCGCGGTCGCCGCGGCCCTGGGCACCGCGTTGTGGAACCGGATGGTCGGCGTCGGAGTCGGAACCGCCGTCGGCCTCGCGTCGACGGCCGTTGCGATCGCTTACGCCTCCCCTGAACCGTATTCGGCGACGTTGATCCTCGTCGGCGTGCCCATGATGGTGGTCGCCGCATCAGCGATCCGCGGGCGCGGTCGACTCGCCGACGGCCCGTCGACCATCGGTGAGACGAACTGGCTCGCGGTGGCAGCAGTCGGGGTGTTCCTCGGCGTCTCCGCCACCGTGTACACGCTGTACACGGCACTGTTCGCGGGCACCGTAGTCCTCATGGCGCTCGGCGGCCTCGTCCAGGTGTTCCTGTCGACCCGGAACTCCGCCGTCGACTCCTCCGCGGACGCCCGTGCGCGGTACCTCGCGGTGATCGTGCGGCTGGCCGCCGCCGGGATCCTCTCCGGCCTGTTTGCGCTCATCGTGTGGGGTCCGTACCTGCTGGACCGAGTCTCGGCCACCGTGCCGGTGTCGGGAAGCGCGGAGCATTATCTGCCCGAGAACGGCGCGATCCTCGGCCTGCCGATGTTCCAGACCAACCTGATCGGGGTGCTCACCCTCATCGGTCTCGTCTGGGTGCTTCTGCGCGTCCGTCAGCGGACCATCGCGGCGGCGCTCGGCTGGACCTTGTTGGGTGTCGTCGGCCTGACCGCCATGTCACTCGCACTGACGGCTATCGGCACCACGCTGCTGTCGTTCCGGCTCGAGCCGATCACCGCTGTTGTGCTGGTCGCGGGAGGCGTGTTCGGGATCGTCGAGCTGTCGCGTCTCGCCGTCCGTCGTTTCGGCGACGTTCGCACCGTGATCGGCGTACTCGCCGCCGTGTTCGCGATCGCCCTCACGCAGGCGATTCCCGCGCACCTGTCGTCCGAGATCACCACCGCCTACACCGACACCGACGGCTACGGAAAGCGAGCCGACCAGCACCCGGCCGGCGCTGAATCGTACTACCCCGAGATCCACCGGCTGATCCGCGAGCAGACAGGTCGGCCGGCGAATCAGAATGTGGTTCTGACCGCCGACTTCGGTTTCCTCTCGATCTACCCGTATTGGGGCTTCCAGGGCCTGACCTCGCACTATGCGAATCCGCTCGCAGAATTCGACAGGCGCGCCGCAGCCATCGAAGAATGGTCGAAGGCCACGTCGACCGCTGAGCTGATGACCAAGATGTCGGCCACACCGTGGCGCAAGCCCGACGTTTTCCTCTTCCGCTACAGCGCCGACGGCTACACGCTGCGCCTCGCGAAGGACGTGTTCCCGAACGACCCGAACGTGAGCCGATACAACGTGACGTTCTCCCCCGTCGTGTTCGACGACCCGGCGTTCACGGTCACCGAAGTCGGGCCGTTTGTGCTCGTCGTGAAGAAGGGCTGACACGAATGGCCTCGTTGACGGTCTCGTCGATCTCCGACGGCGACGTCCGCACTCACTTCGTGTCGACGGCGACGGTCAACTGGGTGATCTTGCAGGACGATTCCGGCGTCACCCTGATCGACGGCGGCTACCCTGGGCACGCGTCGGCCGTCGTCGAATCGTTGAATCGGATCGGGAGCGCCCCTGAGGAGATCCGAGGCGCGCTCCTGACCCACGCACACGTGGACCATCTCGGCGGTATCGCCGCACTCCGACGCGGACATTCGTTCGACGTGTTCGCCGACCCCGACGAGGTCGGTCACGCGCGCCGGGACCTACTCGAGCAGGCCTCACCCACGGACATCGCCCGGATCGCATACCGGCCGCGTGTCCTACGGTGGTTGAGTGAGGTAATGCCGCTTGGCGCGCTCGACAAGACGGGCGTCGCAGACGCCCTGCCGTTCACTGACCTGTCGGCGCTTCCCGGTTCACCGGTGGCCGTGCCTACCCATGGCCACACACGCGGCCACAGCGCGTTCGTCGTCGGCGGCGGAGAGATCGCGGTGACCGGAGACGCTCTGATCAGCGGTCACATGATCTCTGCTGTCGCCGGACCTCAGTGCATCGGTCACGTGTTCACGCACGACGTCCCGGCGAATGAGGCTGCAGTGGCATCGCTGGCCGCATTGGACGCGACGGTTGTGATGCCTGGGCACGGCCCACTGCTCCGCGGTGACATCGCGGTCTTCGTCGAACAGGCGTTGACCCGCTCCTCCGACTGACCGCGTCGTCTACCACCACGTACTTCGCCGATTCCCGCTGTTGTCGCCGAGTTCTCGGCGCATACGCGTCGATACGACGAACAGCCCGCTCGTGTACCCAGCACCACACCCCTCGATCGGTGCTGGGTCCACGAGCGACGTTCTCAGCGTGCTGCGGGAGCGCCTGCGGGGCGACGCGCGCTGCGACGGCGGCGCGGGTTGACCGCGGCGGCACCGTGCTCGCGAGTCGACGACTGCTCGCCGCGGCCACTGCTCTGCCGCTGGCTCTGGCTCGAGCCCTGCGCCTGGCCCTGACCACGACGACCACGGCCGGTGCCACGCGAGCCGCGCCCCTGACCGGAACGCGCCTGACCCTGGCCCGAACGCTGCTGCTGCGCGGGAGCCTGCACGGGAAGGTGACGCAGAGGAGCATGCTCGCCCACGAGTTCGGTCACGGCGTCCGACGTCGCGGTCACCTGCTGGCCGGGCACCTTGATGGCGGCCTTCTGCAGAAGCTTCCGGAGATCGCCCCACTGCTCGGGCAGGCAGATCGTGACGACGTCGCCCGACGAGCCGGCGCGAGCGGTACGACCCGAACGGTGCAGGTACGCCTTGTGCTCGGCGGGCGGGTCCACGTGTACGACCAGTTCCACGCCGTCGACGTGCACTCCACGGGCCGCCACGTCGGTGGCGACGAGGACCTTCGCGCCCTCCGGCGCCGCGAACGACGCGAGATTCCGGTCGCGCTGCGCCTGTGAGAGGTTGCCGTGCAGATCGACGGCCGGGATGCCGTCGGCTGTCAACTTCTTGGCGAGCTTCTTGGCCTGATGCTTGGTGCGCGTGAAGAGGATGCGACGACCGGTGCCGGACGCGAGGACACGGACCAGCTCGGTCTTCTCGGCGGTGGTCCCGACGCGGAACACGTGGTGCGTCATCTGCGCGACCGGCGATGTCGCGTCCTCCAGCGAGTGAGTGACGGGGTTGTTGAGGAAACGCTTGACGAGCTTGTCGACGCCGTTGTCGAGCGTCGCCGAGAACAGCATGCGCATGCCGCCGGCCGGGGTCGCCGCGAGGATGCGGGTGACGACGGGAAGGAAGCCGAGGTCGGCCATGTGGTCAGCCTCGTCGAGCACCGTGATCTTCACATCGTCGAGAGAGACGATGCGCTGCTTCATCAGGTCTTCGAGGCGACCCGGGCAGGCCACGACGATGTCGGCGCCGGCACCAAGCGCACGTTCCTGCCGAGCCTGCTTGACACCGCCGAACACGGTGGTCACGCGGAGCCCGACGACGTCGGCGAGCGGTTCGATCTGGGTGGCGATCTGCGTCGCGAGTTCACGGGTGGGCGCCAGGACCAGTCCGGTCGGGCGGCCGGGGCGACGCTTCACGCCTGCTTCGGCGAGGCGAACAACGAGCGGAACCGCGAAGGCGACGGTCTTACCGGAGCCGGTCTTGCCGCGGCCGAGCACATCACGGCCCGCAAGGGTATCGGGGAGCGTGTGCTCCTGGATGGGGAATGCCGAGGCCTTGCCGTCGGCGGCGAGGGCGTCGACGATGGGTGCGGGCACGCCGAGATCAGCGAATGAAGTCATGAAACAGCCTTTGCGGGCAAGGATCACAGCACGGCAGAAACTGCCGATGTGTGATCGGTTGGCGAAACGCGCGAGTTGGCGTGTCGGTTCGCCGTATGAATTTTCACGCACCCAGCGACCACAGCGAGGTGATCGGGGTCTGCGTGGAAGCGTTCTACGACGCACGGCGCGGCGCGCCGAATGGAATCAGTCTACGCCACAACCGGACGGGGACCGTCATTCATGGGATGAATGCGACGGGGGACACATCTCGACTGCGCTCGATGAACGAACCTGACAGGGCTCGATGAGCGAAGAGTCAGCGGATCAGGGTCGCCGCGCGGCGGACGGCGAATTCGTAACCGGCGACGCCGAACCCGGCGATCACCCCGGACGCGATCGGCGAGATGTATGAGTGATGCCGAAACGCCTCACGAGCGTGCACGTTGCTGATGTGCACCTCGATGATCGGCACCTCGGGGATCACCAGGGCGTCGGCCAGCGCCACCGAGGTGTGCGTCCACCCGCCGGGGTTGATCACGATCGCCGACACCTCACCGCGAGCGGCGTGGATCGCGTCGATCATCTCGCCCTCGTGGTTGGTCTGAAACGCCCGGAGACCGAACCCTTCGTCGGCGGCCGTGCGCTCGGCGAGGGCGACGACGTCGGCCAGTGTGTCCGAACCGTACACGTCCGGCTGGCGTGTTCCGAGCGTGTTCAGGTTCGGCCCGTTGAGCAGCAGGATCGGCAGATCGGTCATGCCGCCAACCCTAGTGTCGCGTGTTGAGAATTCCTAGACGGTCGGTGGTGGGCGCCGCCAACTATCAAGGAACTCTCGACACGCGACACCAGAGCGTCACACCTGGCCCGCGTGAGCGCGCAACGCGTCCGCGATCACGCCGGGGAGCGGTTCGGAGGTCTCCGTGTCGCGGGCGATGTTCACATATGTGATGTCCACGTCGCAGACGGGCGCCGCGGCGCACGACATCGTGTACCGCAGGGCGAAGCTCGACCGTCCGACGTGGCTGCAGGTCACGTCCACGTCCACGACGTCGTCGAAATGAGTCGGCTTGCGGAAGTTGATCTCCGCTTTCACCAGCGACGGATCGAACCCGATGGCGCCGAGGTCTTGAAAGCGGTGGCCGAGAGCACGCAGGAACTCCGTCATGGCCACATCGGCGATCTCGAGATAGCGGGCGTTGAACAGGAATCCCTGCGCATCTGTCTCGTGATATCGGATCTGATGGCGGTAGACGTGCATGACTTCCTTTCATCGGCGGGATGCCCCGATCGGCCGGCTCTGGTAGCGGTGGAGGGTGGACTCGACAACCGTCGAGATCACCACATCTGTAGGAAGGGAGGATTCCTTGACCACTGCGAATGACACAACCACGGACCCATCGACGCGCGCCATGCGTTCGACGAACGTGCATGATCGCTATCCGACGCGGCTTCACGAAGCCGCCCCGATGGTGCGGCGACCCGACCCCGTCGTCTGGGGCACGGTCGACGGCCCGTTCACCGCCGACGAGATCCACGACTACAGCACCAAAGGCTTCCACATCGAGGACGGGCTCCTGACACCCGCTCAGGTCCAGGAGTGTTGGACCGAGTTCGACCGGCTCACCGGCGACCCCGATGTCGCGGCTTCGGGCGCCGTCATCCGCGAGCCGAACGGCGACGCGGTCCGCTCGATCTTCGCCGTCCACCGGCACAGCCCGGTGATCGACGCGTTGGCCCGCACCCCGCGGATTCTCGACCGAGCGAGACAGATCCTCGGTTCGGAGGTCTACATCCACCAGTCCCGCATCAACGCGATGCCCGGCATGGTCGGCACCGGTTTCGGGTGGCACTCCGACTTCGAGACATGGCACGCCGAGGACGGTCTGCCGACGCCGAGGGCCGTGAGCGTCTCGATCGCGCTCACCGACAACTTCGCGTTCAACGGCGGACTCATGTTGATGCCCGGCGCACACCGCACGTTTGTGCCGTGTGTCGGACAGACGCCCGACGACAACTTCCGCGAGTCCCTGCAGCGGCAGCGGGTCGGGGTTCCCGACGACGACACGGTGTTCGAGCTCGGCTACGAACACGGAATCGAACAGTTCACCGGTGCCGCCGGTTCGGCGCTGTTCTTCGATTCCAACTCCATGCACGGATCGAGCAACAACATCACCCCGTACTCGCGGGCGAACGTGTTCCTGGTGTTCAACAGCGTGCACAACGCTCCTACCGCGCCGTTCGCAGCGACGCGTCACCGGCCGTCGTACATCGCCGACCTCGACACGACGCCGCTGACGCCGTTGCCGCGCACAGTGTTTTCCTGAGGTTCGCTCGACACGACAGTTCCGGGTCCGGTCTGCGGGGACGACCGGACCCGGACATCGGGGCAGATAGGATGACGTGCTGTGCCAGCCTTCACCGTCCGTAAAGCCCAGATAGTCGCCGTCGTCACCGGCCTGCTGGGTCTGGTGTTGGCCCTGGCGACACCCCTGCTGCCGGTGAAGCAGACAGTGTCGGAGATCAGCTGGCCGCAGAACGGAACGGTGAACTCCGTGTCCGCGCCGCTCATGTCGTACACGCCGATCGACCTGTCGGTGAACGTCCCCTGTTCGGCCGCAAGAGCCCTGCCCGCGGGCAAGTCGGTGTTGTTGGAGACCACAGCTCCGTCTGCGGCGAAGTCCACGCAGCGCGGCCTGGTGATCCGGGTGACCGGCGAGCAGGCCACCCCGACCGCCAAGCGCAGCGTCGAAGTGATCAACCGCAACATCCCTCTGGTGTCGGCACCGCTGAACGATGTCCTGTCGTCGTCGTGCATGAGCATCGACGTCCACGCGACATCGGATGCGGTGACCGCCGAGTTCGTCGGGCTGACGACCGGTTCGGGCGATCCGCGGGAAGGCAGTACCGTCGAGACACCCGGCGGCGATCAGCGTCCACAGATGACCGGCCTGTACACCCAGCTCAACGGCTCGGCGGCCGCACTGCCGGGGCTGTCCGCTCATGTCGTCATCGACTCTCGCTACACGACCACACCGACCGTGCTGAAGTGGACGGCGATCATCGTCGGCGTGCTCGCGATGCTGATCTCGCTGGCCGCGCTCGCTCGGTTGGACGGCACCGACGGACGTCGGCACCGCCGGTTCTTCCCGGCCCGCTGGTGGCGTCTGAACCCGCGCGACTACGTAGTCGTCGGACTGCTGCTGGTGTGGCATTTCATCGGCCCGAACACCTCGGACGACGGCTATCTGCTGACGATGTCCCGGGTGGCGCAGGACAGCGACTACACGGCGAACTACTTCCGCTGGTTCGGTGCACCTGAGGCGCCGTTCGGCTGGTACTACCAGGTGTTCGGCCTGCTCAGCCACGTGAGCGTGGCCAGCCCGTGGGTGCGGCTGCCCGCCTTGGCGTGCGGCGTCATCTCCTGGCTGATCATCTCGCACGAGATCCTGCCAAGGCTCGGTCGGGCGGCGATCACTCGCCCCGCGGTCGGGTGGACCGCGGCCGCCGTGTTCCTCGTCGCATGGTTCCCGTTCAACAACGGACTTCGTCCCGAACCCATCATCTGCCTCGGCGCACTCCTGACCTGGTGCTCGGTGGAACGCGCAATCGCCACGGGTCGCCTGCTCCCCGCAGCCGTCGCGTGCGCAGCAGGCGCATTCAGCATCGCCGCAGGCCCGACGGGTGTCCTCGCTGTCGCCGCTCTCGTCGCGGGGGCTCGGCCGATGTTCCTCGCATTGGTCAAACGTGCGCGAGAAGTTCAACAACAGGCAGGCCGCGGTCTTGCACTCGCGTACGCCAGCCTCCTCGCACCCATCGTCGCCGCGGGAACGTTCGTGATCTTCGTGGTGTTCTCCGGTCTGACGTTGACCGCGTTCACCGAGGGCTCGACGATGAAGACCGAACTCGGCCCGTCGTCTCACTGGTACAACGAGATCGACCGCTACTCGTCACTGTTCGCGTTCTCCGCCGACGGCTCAGTGGCGCGCCGGTTCGCGGTGGTCGCCATGTTCTTGGCGATGGCTGTGGCGGGCGCGGTCCTCATCCGCAAGTCGCGGATCCCCGGAACCGCGATCGGTCCGTCGCGCCGCATCGTCGGCATCACTTTCGGATCGCTGTTGTTCCTCATGTTCACGCCGACCAAGTGGACCCACCATTTCGGAGTCTTCGCGGGACTCGCGGCCGCTCTCGCGGGACTCGCGGCGATCGCGATGAGCGCGTCGTCCACACATTCGCGGCGCAACCGAACGGTGTTCGCGGCACTTGTGGTGTTCGTGACCGGCTTGGCGTTCACGGCGCCGAACTCCTTCTACTACGCGTCCGCATGGGGGATGCCCTGGTCGACCGCGCAGGTCTCGGTCGGTGGCGTCCTCCTCCCCCAGGTGCTTCTCTACTCCTCATTGGCCCTGCTGCTGCTCGCGCTCTGGTTCCACTTCCGGGAGCCGTTCACGGGGGTCGACCCCGTCGTGAAGCACCCGCGAACCCTCCGACATCGAGTCGGCGGCTTCCTCGCCGCGTCGCCGCTGGGGATCGCCGCAGGTGCCGTCGCCGCATTCTTGCTGGCCACCGCCGCGATGACCGGCGTCAAGCAGAGTCAGTCGTTCTCAGTTCCCCGGTCGAACCTGGAAGCCCTCGCCGGGCAGCCGTGCGGCATGGCCGACAAGATATGGGTCGAGTCCGATCCGAGCCGGTTCCAACTGAACCCGGTCGACGCCACCCTGCGTGATCCACTCCTCGGCCCGACATCTCAACCGGCGGCGAGTGACCGCGGCTCGACATCCGGTTTCTCTCCCGCAGGCGTACCCGACGATCTGACGACGAAGGCGCCCGCGGGCACCCTCGGAGTCTTGGCGTGGAACGCAGGCGCCGACCCCGACGTGCTCATCTCGAACAGCGGAGGAACGGGCGGCGGCACCACAACAACTCCCGGCGCGAACGGTTCGTTCGCCAAGCTGCCCTTCCAACTCGACCCGTCCAGGACGCCCGTGGCAGGCAGCTACATGAAGGACGAGCAGACACCTGCCAACTTGACGTCCGGTTGGTACCGGATGCCCGCCGACTACAAGGACCGTCCGCTGCTGACGTTCTCCGTCGCCGGCCTGTTCGACTCCGATGATCTGAGGATCGAGTTCACGACGGATCCGATCACCGCGTCCACCCGTGACGCCGATCTGGCACCGTCCAGCGATATGACGATGATCGATCCCGGTCCTCGGCCGTCGTGGCGCAACGTGCGGATCGACACTCCGTCGTTGCCGTCGGGCGTGACCGCCGTGCGGATCGTCGCCAACGACTCCAACTTGACCGACGACCGGTTCCTGATCGTGACTCCACCGCGACTACCCGAGATGACAACTCTCCAGGAGACTGTCGGCGACACCGATCCGGTTCACGTCGACTGGACGTCCGGCCTGGTGTTCCCCTGCCAGCGGCCTTACAACTTCCACGCAGGCGTGGTCGAGATCCCCAAGTGGCGAGTGAAGCCGGGCGCCGATCTGTCGGCAGCGGTCAGCACCTGGCAGGGAGCTCTCGGCGGCGGCCCCCTCGGCTGGATCGAGGTGTCTCAGGAGGCCGACACCATCGCGACGTACCTCCGAGGCGACATCGGCCGCGACTGGGGAGCCCTGGAGAAGTACACGCCCTATGACGGCGCCGTCCCTGCGGAGATCACCTACTCCACCTCCACCCGCAGCGGACTCTGGAGTCCCGCTCCCATCCGCCACTGACCGGAGGCTTTCCGCCGAGCTCGCAAGTCCCTGCCCCTTGAGCGAGCTTGCCAATCCTGCCCCTTGAGCGAGCTTGCGAGTCGAAAGGTGCCGCAACCACCCTGATTCAGCCGTAGATCGACAGATCCGTTCGCGGACCACCCGGAGTGTCCGCTCCGTAGCGCTCGATCTCGGCGTCGAGGTCGAGCGGCCGGGTCGGCGGGACGCCGGGGTACAGCTCCTCCCGGACGTGCGCGTCGGGCACCAACCAGGTGACTTCGAAGTCGATCCCATCGGGGTCGACACCGTAGACGGCCTTCGTCGCCGCGTGGTTCGACGCGCCTGTCATCGCGTCGGCGGCGACCATCTTGTCGCGGACCGCGGCGAGATCGGCGAGGGTCTCGACTTCCCACGCCAGGTGGTACAGACCGACTGCGCCGGTCGGTTTCCGATCGGCGCGCGCCTGGAAGAGGCCGAGGTCGTGGTCGTTGGCCGAGTTGCCGCAGCGGAGGAACGCGCCTCCGGGGAACTCGACCGGGAGCTCGGTGAAGCCGAGCACCGAGGTGTAGAAATCGACGCTTCGCTGCACGTCACTCACGAACAACACCGCGTGATTGAGACGTCGAACTGCCATAGCTGAGCCCTTCTGCCATTCGCCGAATCCATGCCGACCGCGTGGACGGGGTTGGCACGGCCTCCACTGTGACCTATGCTGACCCGAACCCATGAATTAGAACATGTTCTAGTTTATCGCGACTCCCGAGACGGGTCGCGCCACGTCGGACACGTAGAGGATTCACATGAAGGTCGCCGTCACCGGAGCCGCAGGTTTTGTCGGAACCAACCTGGTCAACCAGCTCGTCGCCGACGGCCACGATGTCGTCGCCATCGACCGGGTGTCGCCGGCACACGCGATCGACCACTCACAGGTCACGTGGCTCTCGGCCGACATCTTCAACCAGGCCGCTCTCGAGTCGGCGTTCGACGGCGTCGACACCGTCTATCACCTCGTCGCGATGATCACGCTCAAGCAGAAGGACGAGCTGGCGTGGCGCGTGAACACCGAGGGGGTCGCGTCCACAGCGCGCGCCGCACTCGCCGCAGGCGTCCGCCGCTTCGTCCACTGCAGCTCGATCCACTCGTTCGACCAGTACACCGACAACGGCGTCGTCGTCGAGACGTCGCGCCGCTCCGAGGACCCGGAACTCCCCGTATACGACCGTTCGAAGTGGGCTGGCGAGCAGGAACTCCGCAAGGTGATCGCCGACGGCCTCGACGCCGTCATCTGCAACCCCACCGGCGTGTACGGCCCCGTCGACCACGGGTTGTCACGCATCAACGGCATGCTGCGAGACGCTGCCCAGGGCAAGGTCCCGCTGTTCCCGGAGGGCACGTTCGACCTGGTCGACGTCCGCGACGTCGCGATCGGCCTCACCTTGGCCGCCGAGCACGGGGTGACCGGCGAGAACTACCTCCTCGGCGGCGAAAAGGTCCGACTGTTCGACGCGATGCGCGCCGTCGCCAAGGACTGCGGCCGTCCCCGCCCGCTCGCGGCCCTCCCGCTCGGCGTCCTCAAGGTGTTCGTGCCGCTGATCGAGCCCATCGGCAACCGGCTCGGCTCCGATCTCGTGTCGAAGGCGTCGATCGCGGCGCTCGTCGCCCAGCCGACAGTCGACATCACCAAGGCTCGGACTGTGCTCGGCTACCAGCCGCGCTCCTCCGCCGACACCCTCTCCGACCTCGACGCCTTCCTCGCCGACTCCCGCCAGATGGGCTCGGCTCGCCCGAAGTCGGGCCGCCGCTTCACCTCCGTGGTGCCTGCCTGAACGCGTCCCGCGGCGAGGCGGACGAGACAGCTCTCGCTGGCACATTCTGCTCGAACGACGCAAGTGTCGTTTGGGCAGGTGACGGCACCGTCGACTAACGTCAACAGGCGTGCCAGTGTCGACACCCGCCCCAGCCGAACGTCCGGACGAACCGTCCGAACAGCCCGCGTCGAGCCCGCTCTCCGCGGGGACCGCGAGACTCGTCGCCGTCATCGCCGGACTCGTGGCCGTCATCGCAGCAGTCTTGACCCCGCTGTTGCCGGTGTCCACGACAACCGCGTCGGTGAGTTGGCCGCAGGGCCAGGCGCTGAGTGGCACCGACCCCTCGGTGGTGGCCCCGCTGATCGCGCAGACCGCGCAGTCGCTCGACGTCACGATTCCGTGTGCCGCGCTCGCCGGACTGCCGCAGGGCGGTTCAACCGTTCTCGCGACGATGCCGGCCAAGGCGCCAGGCGCATCGCAGAAGATGCTGACGGTCACCACGTCCGACACCGCTGTCACCGTGCTCATGCGCGCGAACATCGCTGCCACCGCCTCTCGCGCCGACATCGCCGCGGGCAAGTGCACGGCACTGCGGATTTTCGCCTCCCCCGCCGAGACTGGAGCACAGTTCGTCGGCCTCGGCCCGGCGAAGATCCTCGACGCGAGCAAGCGGCCCCAGGTCGAAGGCTTCTACACGACTCTGACCACCGCACAGGTCGAGCAGCTTGCCGCGAAGGGCCTGCACGCGCGCATCAACATCGACAATCGGTATGAGAGCAGCCCCTCGGCACTCAAAGTGATCGCGATGGTCATCGCCGTCCTCGCCACCGTTGTCGCTCTGTTCGCACTGTGGTGCTTGGACCGGGTCCACGGCTACATCGGCGGTCTCGTCCGCCGCACCGGCTCCTGGCTGTCGCTGCTGCGTCCTCGTGTCTCGGACGCCGTCGTGACCGGCGTCATGGTGCTGTGGACGTTCCTCGGCGCGGCCGCCCCGGACGACGGGTACATCCTGACGATGGGCCGCGCGGCCGACGCGTCGGGTTACATGTCGAACTACTACCGCTTCTACGGCGCCGCCGAAGCACCGTTCGACTGGTACTACAGCTTCCTGTCCCTGTGGTCGCAGGTGTCGACGGGCATCGTGTGGATGCATCTCCCGCAGCTGGTCGCGGGCCTGCTGACCTGGTTCGTCCTGTCCCGCGTGGTGCTGCCTCACCTCGGTGTGGCGCGCTCGTCCAACGCATGGGCCACCGGCACCGCCGCGGCCGTCCTCCTCGCGTTCTGGCTGCCGCTGTGTTCCGGGCTGCGCACCGAAGGCGTGATCGTCCTCGGCTCCCTGCTCACCTGGTGGGCGACGGAGGCGGCGATCACTCGACGGCGCCTGCTACCCGCCGCACTCGCCGCGACCACCGCGGCGTTCACCCTTGCACTCGCGCCTCAGGGCGTGATCGGCATCGCGATCCTGCTGGTCGCGGCCCGGCCGCTGCTGCACCTGCTCGTGGACCGACGCCGTGAGGTGGGGCTTGCACCCCTGCTCGCGCCGATCGCCGCCGCCGGGACCGTGGTGGCCGTCGTCGTGTTCCGTGACCAGACGCTCATGACCATCCTCGAAGCGGTGAAGGTCAAGTACCAGACCGGCCCGATCGTGCCGTGGCACCAGGAGTTCCTCCGGTACTTCTTCCTCACCGTCACCACACCGGACGGCGCTCTGGCTCGCCGCATCGCCGTCCTGCTGATGTTCGTCGCAGCGATCATCACCGCGATCGTGCTGCTGCGCCGGCGCACCATCGACGGTGTGAAGTACAGCCCGGCCTGGCGCCTCGTCGGCGCGTTCGGCGTCACCCTCCTGCTGCTGTTCCTCACGCCGGTCAAGTGGACGATCCAGTTCGGAATCTTCGCTGGACTCGCCGCGGCCCTGTCGGCGATCGCCTGTCTGGCGATCGCCCAGGCGGGCGCCCGTTCGTCGCGCAATCTGGCGGTGCTCACCGTGGGCCTGCTGTTCGCGTTGGCCGCCGCCGCGGCGGGCAAGAACGCCTGGCCGTACGCCTACCGCTACGGCATCGTGTGGTTCGACATGCCGCCCGCGTTCCGTGACATCCAGGCGTCGTCGGTGCTGCTGTTCCTGGCAGTCGTCGCCGTCGCCGCCGCACTGTGGCTGCACCTGCGTTCGGACTACGTCGCCAACCGCGGCCTCGCCCACCACGACGCCGGAGAGCCCGACTCCCCCGCCGACAAGCGGCGACTCGCGCTCGCATCGACTCCGCTGCTCCTGATCGCATCGCTGATGGTCGTCGCGACCCTCGCGGCGTTCGGCAAAGCCGTCGTCACCCGCAGTCCGGCGATGACTGTGTTCAGCAACAACGTCGCTTCTCTGACCGGCGGTACGTGCGCGATGGCCGACAAGGTCCTCGCCGAACCTGACGCGAACGCCGGAATGCTCGTCCCCGTCGGCGGTGTCTCGGCGACGAAGGCGCTGACCGGTGACAAGCCCGTCGGCTTCACTCCGACCGGCATCCCCGGCGACCTGACGCCCGACCCGTCGAGCGCGCGCGCAGGGCAGATGCACGTCGGCGGCTCAACGTCGAAGCCGTTCGCGATCGTCGGAGGGCTCGGAGCCGGTTCCGACGGCGGCGTCGGACCCACCACGGTCAACGGCTCGAACGCTGCCCTGCCGTTCGGCCTCAAGCCGGAGTCGACGCCGGTCCTCGGCAGTTTCGGCTACCAGGCCAACGCGTACCTGACCACCGGCTGGTACCAGCTCCCCAAGCGCGACGCGTCGCCGATCATCGTCTTCTCGACGGCAGGCGCGGTGTCGACGTTCGACGTCGACGGCAACCGCGGTCCCGGCCAGGTGGTGGTGGCCCAGTTCGGCAAGACCGGACCAGACGGCCAATTCATTCAGGTCGGCGCCGACGTGACGCCGATCGATCCGGGTCCCGTGATGCCGAACAGGCCGTGGCGCAACCTCCGCGTTCCGATGACGGCCGTCCCGCCTGCCGCGACGGCGATGCGCCTTCATCTCGCCGACACCAATCTCGGCGTCTGGCAGTTCATCGGCATCACGCCGCCGCGCGCCCCGAAGCTCGTGACGTTGCAGGAGATGGTCGGCTCGGATGCTCCGACATTGATCGACTTCTCGGCGGCCGCGCAGTTCCCCTGTCAGCAGCCGATGACGTTCACGCACGGAGTCAGCCAGGTGCCTCAGTGGCGGATCAGGCCCGACTTCGTGACGGCGAACTCGCAGTCGCGGACGTGGATGACGGCCAAGGCGGGCGGGCCGCTGTCGATCGTCGAATCGACCACCAAGCAGGCGACCGTCCCGACCTATTTGAAGGACGACTGGCATCAGGACTGGGGTTCGCTCGAGAAGCTCACCCCGCTCACCCCTGACGCCACGATCGCCCGCGTCCACACCGCACCGGCCACCGCGTGGGGCTGGAGTCGCACTGGAACCATCCGTCTGGAGCAGCCGCAACAATGACCGACTCTGATACCCGGCGCCCCGAGGCTTCCCGGTACCGCCTGGCGAAGATCACAGCCGTCGTAGCCGGACTCCTCGGCTTCCTCATGGCGGTGCTGACACCGATCCTCCCGATCAACCAGAAGACCGCCGAGCTGCAGTGGCCGCAGAACGATGCGATCACGAACGTGACGGCGCCGATGGTGTCGTTCGTGCCGATCGACATGACGGCGACGGTTCCGTGCTCACTGACGAAGTCGTTGCCGCGCGAGGGCGGCGTCCTCCTGTCGACACTCCCGACGAAGGGCCGCAAGGCGACCGCCCGCGGGCTGTTCGTGCGCGCCACCGCGGACACCGTCGACATGGTGGTCCGCGACGTGGTGCTGGTCAGCGTCGACCGGAGACTGGCCGAGACGAGCGCCGACTGCGCGTTCACCCTCACCGGCAGCGGTGACGGCGTCACCGCGGGCATCTCCGGCGTCCCCGCGGGCGACACGACGTCGTACACCACCGACGATCCCGACATGCGACCGCAGATCACCGGTGTCTTCTCCGACCTGCCGTCGACGGCGTCGCGCGAGGGTTTGAACCTCCACGCGACCGTCGACACCCGTTTCATCAACTCGCCGACACCGCTGAAGCTTGCGTGCATCGTCTTCGGCATCCTGATGACCCTGCTGTCGTTGATCGCCCTCGGCGTCCTCGATTCTCGTGACGGCCGCGGCCACAAGCGGTTCCTGCCCGCTGGATGGTTCACCATCCGCGGGCAGGATGTCGCCGTGTTCGCCGTATTGGTGCTGTGGTGGTTGATCGGTTCGAACACCTCCGATGACGGCTACAACATCACCGTCGCGCGCATCACCAGCGAGGCCGGATACGCCGACAACTACTTCCGATACTTCGGTGTCCCGCAGGATCCGTTCGGCTGGCACTTCCAGGTCCTGTCGTGGATGACGCACGTGAGTGTCGCGACACCGTGGCTGAGACTTCCGTCGCTGCTCTTGGGGCTCCTCGGCTGGTGGATCATCAGCCGCGAGGGCATCCCGCGGCTGGGTCGCGCAGTCCGCAACTCCTCCGCGGCCGTGTGGGCCGGGGCGATGGTGTTCCTCGCGATCTGGATGCCGTACAACAACGGCATCCGCCCCGAGCCCGCCGAAGCCGTCGGCGCACTGCTGACCTGGGCCTGCGTCGAGCGGGCGATCGCCACTCGCCGACTGCTTCCGTACGCGTTCGCGACGATAGCGGCAGCGGTGACGCTTGCACTCGCACCGGGAGGCCTGATGGCCGCCGCCGCACTGATCGCCGGCCTGCGGCCGGTCGTCAAGGGTGTGGTGGCGCGACGCAAGCGCGACGGACTGCTGCCTCTGATCGCTCCGATACTCGCCGCCGGTTCGGCCGTGCTGTTCATGATCTTCTACTCGCAGGCTCTCGGCCCGCTGCTGGAGGGCAACAAGGTCGCGACCGACGTCGGACCGACCGAGCAGTGGTGGCAGGAGCCGCAGCGCTACTACTGGCTGGTGTTGAACACCGGCGACGGGACGTTCCCCCGCCGCTTCGGCATCCTTCTGATGATCCTCGCGCTGGTGGTGGCGATCTTCCGACTGGTGTCGAGCCGTCACCCCGCCGGGGTCGCGAGAGCTCCGTTCTGGCGTCTGATCGGCATCATGATCGGCACGATGTTCTTCATGTCGTTCACGCCGACCAAGTGGACGCACCATTTCGGCATCTACGCCACGATCGGCGCCCTGTTGGTCGCCGGTACCACCGCGATGATGGCGCCCGGGCTGCTCCGATCACGTCGTAACCGCACGTTCTTCGCCGCTGCGGTCCTGCTGGTGACCGCGGTCGCCACCGCGGGCAGCAACATGTGGTGGTACGTCGGCTCGTACGGCATCCCGTGGTGGGATCAGCCGATCGCGATCGCCGGCGTGAAGCTGAGCTGGCTCGCGTTGGCCGCCACCTTCGTCGTCGCAGGTATCGGTCTGTGGTTCCACTTCCGCGACGACTACGCCGACGACGATGTCCGGACCGGCACGAAACGGTCGGGCCTGATGCGGTTCACGTTCTCGCCCATTCCCGTGATCGCCGCACTCGTCGTCGTGTTCATGCTCGGGTCGTTCGTGAAGGGCGCCTGGGTGCAGCGCGACAGTTGGTCGTGGGCGAAGTCGAATGCTCGTGCGTTGACCGGAGACGAGTGCGCTCTCGCGAACGACATCCTCGTGGAGTCCGACCCGAACGCGGCCGTGTTGAAGCCCGCCGCTGTCAACGGCCGGCCCGCCCCGTCGGCCGCTACGGCTCTCGGCGCTGCGAACTCGGGGTTCACCGCCGACGGTGTTCCGTCGACGGCCATCATCGATCCTCTCGATCAGAAGAAGGACGACACCGAGGAAGAGGACGCGACTGCGCCCCCGACCGCGGGCGGAGACTCCGTCGACGAGTCCGAGACCTCCTCCGATGAGTCGGAGACGGCTTCGCAGGAAGTCGCCGAGAAGCCGACGACGAAGGTGAAGCTCCCGTACGGCCTCACCACCCCGATGTTGGGCAGTTACGGCTCCAAGCAGGTCAGTGAGCTCACGACCGGGTGGTACGAGATCGGTTCCGCCGCGGGCGAGACTCCGCAGGACCGGCCGTTGCTGAGTGTCGCAGCGGCAGGCTCGATCGCCGCATTCGACGATCACGGCGTGCTCACCGAGGGTCGACGCGTCGTCGCCGAGTACGCGCGACGCGAGGCCGACGGCCGCGTGACGCCTGTCGGCGCACCTCAGGTGCCGGTGGATGCGTTCGCGAAGTCGTTGAACTGGCGCACTCTGCGGTTCGCGTTGGCCGACGCTCCGCCTCGCGCGTCCCTCGTCCGGATCCACGTGCTCGACGACGGCGCCGCCGTCAACGAGTGGGTGGCCCTCACGCCGCCGCGCGTACCGACGCTGCAGACCTTGAACGACGTCGTCGGACGCACCGATCCTGTGTTCATCGACTGGATGCCCGGTCTGGTGTTCCCCTGCCAGCGGCCGATGGCCGTCCGCAACGGGCTCCTCGAGCTTCCCAAGTGGCGAATCATGCCCGACGCGGAGGCGACGCGGAAGAACACCCAGACGTGGCAGGACGGCGTGAACGGCGGTCCACTCGGCATCACCGAGGGTCTGCTCTCGTACACCCTGGTCCCGACCTACCAACGCAACAACTGGGCTCGCGACTGGGGCGGCCTCGAGCGCTTCACCCCGCTCGTCGACGCGGAACCCGCCGAGATCGTCACGGGCACGCAGAAGGTGAGCGGTCTGAGCAACCCCGCTCCCATGCGGTCGAAGGGCTACTGAGACGTCTATGCCGTTGATCGTGACCACATAATGGTCACGATCAACGGCATTGTCGTATCGGACACTCTGCTGCTCGGCAGGGCGTGAGTTCCCCGGTCCATCCCAGTCTTCTCAGTATCTTTGCGATCTTGATCGCGGTCTCACACGCGCGGTCGAACACCTGCCCGTATCCGACTCTGATGGTTCGCAAGTCCTCTTCGACCGCCGCGTCGAGGTCACGCTCGAGGTCGCGATCACGCGCGTCCGCTGTGTCGTGAAACAGCCGACCGTCCAGTTCGACGATCAGCCCCCAATCCGCATAGACGGCGTCGCGCAATCCCCTACGACCGGCCCCGGTCGGAGCCTGCCGTCGAGCGACCGGCAGCCCGTGCGCCCTCTCGACACTGACCAGGTATCGATGTTCCAGTACTGAGCAGGTGCCGTCTCTGATATCGAGGAGGGCGGACCTCAGGAACGCGCCGCGCCGTGCCCTCGAAAGGGTCCCGAGGAAGTGCAGAAGGCGGTCTGCCGTGGTCAGACCGCTCTGGACGGCGTCTGCCATGCGGGCGACCGCCGCATTTTCGGACCGCGCATCCTGCGCAACATCGAGGACTGCGTAATCGGTGCGCATCCGCGGTGGATGCGCGTCGAGCACCGCTACCTCAGCCAACCCCGTCCGGTAGTGCAGCACGACTCCAGGACGACGCGGCACATTACGTCGGCGATCGACGCTGATGTGCACGGGACCTATTCCCGACCCATCGAGCATTTGCAGCGCCGACTCGTGGCTCACCACTGCGGGTGCCGCATCGAGTACCGCGCACCACACCCGCTGAATCCATGTCGGCGAGCCGTTGTGCGTCACGTACGTACCGGGGAACACCGCGACCCACTGACCCCCACGCCGTCTGCTCCTGACGTAGGAAGGCGGAACGCCACACTCAAGAGCTTGCTTCCGGCTCACGACCCCGTCCTGTCTGCGGATCAAGGCCGTCAAACGTCGGACCGCAGGTGTTTCCGACTCCCTCATGCCACGCAGGATGCCACCGAAGCGGCAAACGCGACAGTGCGGTGTCCACAGGCTCTTACGCCGTTGATCGTGACCACATAGTGGTCACGATCAACGGCACGAAACTCAACCGCCCCAGACTGCGCGGGCGCCGGAGTCGCCTGCTTTGTACACGAGGTACAGGGCGGCGACGGCGGCGGCAACAGAGAGCACACGGGCGGCGACGTCGATCGCCTTCACGACCGGCTCCGACAACGGAAGACGATCGACGATCGCCGGAATCGTCACGAGGTACATCAGCAGCGCGGCACCGAAGAGACAGCCGACGCCGATGATCACCACGTCGCCCGCCTCGGTGTGCGTCGCGACCGGCCCGGACACACCGTCGGGGAACAGTTTCTCCTCCAACGACTCACCCGCCGACATCGCGACCCACGTGGCAATGAGGCCGAGGAACGCGATGATCGACGGGAGCGGGCCCATCTTGCCGCGCGCCGCAGGCCACACGGCTGCCGCGATCGCGACGAATGCCGCGACCGGAACCGCGACGACGACGAAGTGCACAACGAGCGGATGCAGCGGCAGACCGTTGAAGGTGTCCATAGCCTCAGAATCGTAGAGACGTGACGCCGAGTTCGCCGGGTAACGTGAGACGTCACCAGCATCGAACCTGACCGGAGGAGCACTGTGGGACTACCCGACGGTGGGCTGCTGGCCCTCCTGATCGGCGGTTCCCTCGTCGCAGGTTGGATCGACGCGGTCGTCGGAGGCGGCGGCCTCGTCCTGATTCCGCTGATGCTGATCGTCTTCCCGAACATCGCCCCAGCGACGGCGTTCGGCACCAACAAGCTCGCTGCCATCTGGGGTACGGCCACCGCCGCGTTCATGTATCTGCGCAAAGTGGACGTCGACCGCCGGATGGTCGCCGTCAGCGTCCCCATCGCGGGTGGGTTCGCGGTGATCGGCGCACTCGCCGCGTCCGCCGTCAGCTCCGACGTGATGCGGCCGTTCGTCATCGTCTTGATGGTGACCGTCGGCGCCTTCGTCGCGTTCCGTCCCCAGTTCGGCGCGACGCACGAATCGTCGGAGCCCGTGTCGCGCAGCCGTTTCGCGGTCGCACTCGGGATGCTCGGCGTGATCGGCTTCTACGACGGCGTGTTCGGTCCAGGCACCGGGATGTTCCTGATCATCACCCTCACCGCCCTGCTCCATCAGACCTTCCTGCAGAGCGCGGCCATGGCCAAAGTCGCCAACACCGCAACAAACGTCGGCGCGCTCATCGTCTTCGCATCCCAGGGCCATGTGATGTGGTTGCTCGGGGCGATCCTTGCGATCGCCAACGTCGCGGGTTCCGTGCTCGGTTCCCGACTCGTCCTCGGGCGGGGAACCGCGATCGTTCGATACGCGCTGTTGGTAGTCGTCGTGGTGATGGCCGTGAAACTCTCCGTCGACCAGTTCGCATAGCCTCGCATTGCTTGTCGCCGCCCTCTGCGGAGGACAAGATCAACGCATGACGACCGACGACGCCACGCACCCGCACGAACCGCATGCCAGCGGCCTCGCGAACCGGCTCAACTGGCTGCGCGCCGGAGTACTGGGCGCGAACGACGGAATCGTGTCGACTGCGGGCATCGTCATCGGGGTGGCCGCGGCGACCGCCGAACGAGGCCCAATCTTCACCGCGGGCATCGCCGGACTCGCGGCGGGCGCCGTGTCGATGGCACTCGGCGAGTACGTCTCAGTCAGCACACAGCGGGACACCGAGGCCGCGTTGCTCGCAAAGGAGAAATGGGAACTCGCGAACCAGCCAGAGGACGAACTCGACGAGCTGACTCAGATGCTCATCGCACGAGGCCTGTCCGAGACGACGGCGCGCGAAGCCGCCGAAGAACTCACCGAGCACGACGCGTTCGCCGCCCACGCCCAGGTTGAGCTCGGCATCAACCCCGAGGATCTGACCAATCCGTGGCAGGCCGCAGTGTCGTCTGCGGTGTCGTTCACGGTCGGTGCGCTGCTCCCGCTGATAGCGATCCTGCTACCGCCCGAGAGCTGGCGTGTTCCGGTGACGTTCGTCGCCGTGCTCATAGCGCTTGCGGCCACCGGTGCCCTCGGCGCGTATCTCGGACAGAGCTCACCGGTCCGCCCCACGGTCCGGATGGTGGTCGGCGGCGCCGTCGCCATGGCCGTGACCTACGGCATCGGCGCCGCGTTCGGACAGGTCGTCGGCTAGGGCACGCCTAGATCTGCAGCTCGCCCATCGCGTCCCAGCCGTCACCGTCGACCTGACGGGAGATGATGCGCGGCGTCTCGACGAGATGCGGCCGCATCGCCTCGAGACCCGCCGCGAAGTGAGTACTCGTCACATGCGGACCGGCGCCGTCGTTGGTGAACGCCTCGACCAGCACGAACTCGTTGGGATCGTCCAGACTGCGCGACCATTCGAACCACAGGTTCCCCGGTTCTGCGCGAGTGGCTGAGGTGAACTCCGCCACCGCCGAGGGGAATCCCTCCACACTCTCCGGCTTCACTTTGAACTTCACAACGATGAAATACACGGGCCCGACCCCTCGCTCGAGAAAACAGCTGACTGGCCCAGTGTGCCCGGACCCACCGACATGGAACTCAGATCGGCATCAAGAAGTGCTTGCGGGGATTCCGGATGACCTGCTTGTCGCGGAGCTGCGCGAGCGCCTTGCGGAGCTGCAGACGCGTCTGAGCAGGCTCGATGACGGCGTCGACGTAACCGCGCTCAGCAGCCAGGTACGGCGTGGCCATCATCGCGTTGTAGAACGTGATGAAGTCCTGCCGGACCTTGTCGGCGTCATGTGCACTCAATCCCTCCGTCTGACGACGCGTCAGGATCGCCGCCGCCGACTCAGCACCCATCACCGCGATCTTGGCCGTCGGCCACGCGAAGTTGACGTCCGCGCCGAGCTGCTTGGAACCCATCACCGCGTAGGCGCCGCCGTATGCCTTGCGAAGCACCACGGTCACCTTCGGAACGTCGGCTTCGACGTATGCGAACAGGAATTTGCCCGAGCGACGGATCGTGCCCTTCTGCTCCTCGGCCAGGCCGGGGAGGATGCCGGGCGTGTCCACCAGGAACACGAGCGGAATGTTGTACGCGTTGCAGATGCGGACGAAGCGGGTCGCCTTCTCCGACGAGTCCGTGTCGATCGTGCCCGCCATGACGCTCGGCTGATTGGCGACGATGCCGACACTGTGCCCGTCGACGCGCGCGAAGCCGGTGAGAATGTTCGGAGCGAAGAGCTCACCGACCTCGTGGAATGCACCGTCGTCGAACAGGCGCAGGATGATGTCCCGCATGTCGTAGCCGGCGTTGTCGTTGTCCGGCATGAACTCGTTCAACGAGAGATCGGACTCGGTGACCTCCGGCTCGAGACCGGGGTTGATCACCGGAGGCTGCTCGAACGTGCTCGACGGCATGTACTCCAGGTACTCGCGCACCCACTCGAAGGCGGCCTTCTCGTCCTCGGCGACGTGGTGGATGTTCCCCCACCGCGCCTGATTGTGGGCGCTGCCGAGGTCCTCGGCGGAGATCTCCTCACCTGTCGTCTGCTTGATCACGTCCGGCCCGGTGACGAACATGTAGCTCTTGTCTTCGACAGCGACCAGGATGTCGGTGTTCGCCGGCGTGTACACCGCACCTCCGGCGCACTTGCCGAGGATCACCGAGATCTGCGGCGACAGTCCCGACAGCAAGTCGTTGCGACGTCCCATCTCCGCGTACCACGCGAGCGACGTCACCGCGTCCTGGATGCGCGCGCCCGCCGAGTCGTTGATGCCGACCATCGGGCAGCCGAGCTTGCCTGCCCATTCCATGAGTCCGGCGACCTTGCGGCCGAAGATCTCGCCGACCGTGCCGCCCATGACCGTCTGGTCGTGACTGAATGCGGCGACCGGACGCCCGTTCACCAGGCCGTGACCGGTGACGACACCGTCACCGTAGCCCGTCTCCGATGAACCGGGTGTCTTGGCGAGCGCACCGACCTCGACGAACGTTCCCTCGTCGAACAGCAGCTCCAAACGCTTTCGCGGCGACAGGATGTCCTTCTTGGCGCGCTTGGCGATCGCGGCGTCGCCACCCGGCTCCTTCGCAAGCTCCAGCTTCGCCCGCAGGTCGGCGAGCTTTGCGGCAGTCGTATCGGTCACGGCGTCTCCAGTTCTACTTATCAGCACTCAAGTCGGCGACACGACGAGCCAGATCGGCCGCGACCTTCGCCACATGCGGTTCGTCGACGATGCCGAGATGATCGCCGCCGATGTGCAGGATCTCCAGATCGTCCACGACCTCACTCCAACGGCCGTCCTCATCGATGACCGCCCACTGCGGTTCGAGTTCGATCGCGCCGTCGTGCATCTTGTCGGCGCGGTACAGGACGACCTTGCCGTCGTAGCGCGACGGGTTGATGTTCGTGAGGACACGGTTGTCGATGAACGACGTCCGCTGATGCTCGATGATTCCGCCGGGAATCTTCTGGTCGGACATCGACATCATCTCGAGGATGATCGCGAACTGCTCGTTGTCGTCAGCGGCCATCAGACGATCCATCGGGATCGGGATGTTCTCGTCCAGACCGTAGGTGCGGACGGCGAAGTCCTTCCACCTCTCCAGCCGAGCTCGCTTGTTCTCCGGGGTGTCGGCGACATCCTCGCGCGGGCGGACGACGTCGATGAGACCGACGAACGCAACTTCTTCGCCCTGCTCGATGAGCAACTGTGCGGCGCCGTAGGCGAGCGCACCGCCCAACGACCACCCGACGAGCACGTAGGGACCGTGCGGAGCGATCTCGCGGAGCTTCGGAAGATACTGCTTCACCCGCTCTTCGATGGTTCCCTCGACTCGGTCGAAGCCGATGACCGGCATGTCGTCGGGCAGACGCTTCACCAGCGCCTCGTACGCCGACGTGTTTCCACCAGCCGGGTGGAACACCAGCATCGGAGTCGGATCGCCCGCGGTGGTGTCGAAGACGTGCTGCGGCTTCCCGTCCTTCGACGGAACCTGCAGGTAACGCACGAATCCATCGATGTCGGCCGCGTCGTCCATCTGCTGCCGGACGTAGTCGGACAACTCCTCGATGGTCTCCGAATCGAGGACGTCCTCGATGTCGACCTCACCACCGGTCCGCTCATTGAGACGGTCGGTCAGCTTCTGTGCGGTCTCCTCGTCGAGAACCGGCAGCTTGTTGAAGATGCCACCCGCGGACTTGCCGGTCACCACGGCGTACGCACCGAACGTGAGACGCTCCGCGGCATCGCGCGGCGGAACGTCCGTCCCCGCAGCTTCCGCCGCAGCGGACTGGCTGTGGATGTCGACGGGGTCGGGTGCCGGGGTGTCCGTCGCCGTGATCTGCTCGGGTGCGTCTGTCGCCTGGTCTCGACCCTTCGACTCGCTGCGCTCGTTCAGGACGGCGCTCGGTTCCTCGCTAGTGCTCGCAACCGGCTCAACCTGCGATGAAGGCTGCGGTGCCTGGGGCGCCTCCGCATCCTTCGCGAGTTGCTCATCGATGTACGCGTTGAGGGCTGCGGTGTCGAGTTCGCCGCCATCGGTGGTGCGGGACGACAGGTCGTCGAGCTGATCGCGGTGCGTCACGGCGAAGGCTACGAACTTCTCGACGTCGCCGAGGTTCGCCTGGCGCATGGCCTGCAGCTGAAGCTGCGGGATGTCGAACTCGTACTCGACGCGGTTCTTGATGCGGACCGCCATCAGAGAGTCCAGTCCCAGCTCGATCAGGGGGATCTCGCGCGGCAGATCCTCCGGGTCGTAGCCCATCGACTCACCGACGATCACCGCGAGACGGTCGCCGACGGTCTCGCCCGAGTCCGGACTCCACTTGGCACCCGCCCCGATGTCGTCGACGATCTCCGGCTCCTCGACGACCTTGTCGTCAGCGGCGACGGTGGCACGGGGCTCAGCCGATTCGACCGCAGGCGCTGCGACAGGGGCCGAGCCGGTCACCGCCGCGGAGAACAGCAGCGCGTGGCCGCCGGTCGCGTCGGCGTGAACGGTGATCGCGCCGCCGCCCGGATGTGCGGTGAACGTTGTGGTCACAGTGCCCGATGCGGGGAACGGGGCGGCCGACTCGGCCGCGGCCACGCTCGCGTCGGAGCCGAGGACGTGTTTCGCGGCGGCGAGGACGAGTTCACGCGGATCGGTGACCGCAGACGCGTTGACCTCCCACGCATGGCGGCCGTCGGGCAGACCGACGTGTGAACCGGGGATCGTGCCGGTGCCCGAGCCACTCGCCAGGACTGCGGTCAGCCAGTACGGCTTCCGCTCGAAACGGGTGCGCGGGATGTCCGCGAACTTGGCACCCTGCCCACTGCCGAACAGCGAAGCAACGTCGACGGGATGACCGTGGACATACAGCTTCATCAACGCGTTGACCAGGCCGTAGCTCTCGTCTTCCTTTCGACGCAAGGTCTCGATGAGCTCGGCGTCGTGCACTCCGGCACCGAACGTCGTCGCAGCGACGGAGATCAGGACTGCCGGGTTCGGCGACAGTTCGACGAACGTGCGATGCCCGTTCTCCACCGACTTCGCGATCGCCTGAGCGAACCACACGCTGTG
The DNA here is from genome assembly GCF_016919385.1 of Gordonia sp. PDNC005. Taxonomy (NCBI): domain Bacteria; kingdom Bacillati; phylum Actinomycetota; class Actinomycetes; order Mycobacteriales; family Gordoniaceae; genus Gordonia; species Gordonia sp. PDNC005. The sequence continues at coordinate 4,002,045 of NZ_CP070351.1, read as the reverse complement.
GCGCAGTCCTTTGAGGAAGTACTCGATGGTGTGGACCGGCTCGTGACCGGGACGGTAGAACACCTCGCGGTCCACCGAGCTGTAGAAGCCGACCGTCGGCCGAGCGGGCGTGATGCCGGTCAGCTCGTACGACAGTTCGCCCAGAATCGGATCCATCTGCGACGTGTGGCTCGCGCCCTTGGTCTGCAGTTTGCGGCCGAGCTTGCCCTCCGCCTCGGCGCGGGCGACGATCGCGTCCACCTGCGGTCCGGGGCCGCCGATGACGGTGTGCGTCGGAGCCGCGTACACGCAGATCTCCAGGTCGGGGAAGTCGACGAGGACGTCGTTGATGTCCTCGGCGCTGTATTCGACGAGCGCCATGAAACGGACGTCGTCGCCGGTCAGCATCGCCTCGCCCTCGCCCATGAGGCGCGAACGCTGGCAGATCACGCGGGTCGCGTCCTCGAGCGTCAGGCCGCCGCTGATGTATGCGGCGGACGCCTCACCCATCGAGTGGGGCACCAGCACGCCCGGCTCGGCACCGTAGTGCCGCATGGTGTCGGCGAGCGCCACCTGAATCGTGTAGATGCCGATCTGCGCGGTCTCGATCGCGTACGTCTGCTCGTCATCGAGGAAGATCTCGACCATCGAGTAGCCGAGTTCGTTCTGGATGATCGCGTCCACCCGGTCGGCGTACTTCGCGAACACCGGGTTCTCGGTGTACAGCTGCTTGGCCATCTTGCGGTGCTGCGAACCGAAGCCCGACAGCAGCCACACGGCCGACGCGGCGTCCGGGGAGTCGCACGTGTAGACGAATGGCAGCGCCTTGCCCTCGGCGACGGCGCGCACCCCCTTGACGGCGTCCTCGTGCGTACGGGCCATGACGACCGAACGGGTGCGACCGTGGTTGCGGTGCGCGAGCGCACGCCCGATGTCGGCGAGCGGCGTGGCGCCTGCATCGGCCTCAAGCCATTCGAGGAGATCGGCGGCGGCTTTGCGGCGGCGGGACGCGAGGAAACCGGAGATCACGAGCGGGACGACGGCCCCGGGAACGGCGGCGGGTGCGAAGCCCTCGGCCGGATCCACTTCGGCGACCGGCGCCGCATCGATCTTCTTCGGCGCCTGTGCGGCGAGCACGGCGCGCTCGGCCTCGGTCAAGTATTCGTCGTCGTCATCGTCGTAGGCGTCGACGGGCGTCGACTCCGCCACGACGGATTCCTGGGCCGCAGCCTCGACGAGATCGGACGGCAAGACCTCGCGCACGACGACGTGCGCGTTGGTTCCGCCGAAGCCGAAGCCCGAGACACCCGAGACTGCGTGCCCCGAGTACCGCGGCCATGCCGTCGACTCGGTGATGACGCGGAGATTGGTGGCCTCGAACTGGATGTACGGATTCGGGCCCACGTAGTTCTTCGACGCGGGGAGCACGTCGTTCTGCAACGACAGGACCACCTTGGCGAGCGCTCCCGCGCCCGCGGCCGACTCCATGTGCCCGAAGTTCGTCTTCGCCGAACCCAGCAGCATCGGGGACTGGGGCTCGCGTCCACGACCGACCACACGCCCGAGGGCGTCGGCTTCGATGGGATCGCCGAGCACGGTTCCGGTGCCGTGCGCCTCCACGTAGTCGACGGTTCGCGGATCGATCGCGGCGTCGGCGTACGCCGAACGCAGCACCTCCACTTGAGCTTCCGGATTCGGCGCGAAGATGCCGTTCGACCGTCCGTCGGAGTTCACGGCGCTGCCCGCGATCACCGCGAGCACGGTGTCGCCGTCACGACGGGCGTCGGCCATCCGCTTGAGGACGAACACGCCGCCGCCCTCTGAACGGATCATGCCGTCGGCGTCGGACGAGAACGCCTTGATGCGGCCGTTGGGCGCCATGGCGCCGATCTGGTCGAAGCCGAGGGTCGCGGCAGGCGTGATCAGCATGTTCACGCCGCCGGCGATGGCGACGTCAGAGTCGCCGTTGCGGAGGCTGCGAACAGCTTCGTGCACTGCGACCAGCGACGACGAACACGCCGTGTCGAGCGCGATCGACGGGCCGTGAAAGTCGAAGAAGTAGGAGACGCGGTTCGCGATGATCGATGTCGCGGTGCCGGTCAACGCGTACGCTGCGGTCTCGCTCGCACCGTCGCCGAGTCCCATCGTCGCGAGCAACTGGTAGTCGTTGGTCGAGGTGCCCATGAACACGCCGACCTGGCCGCCGCGAAGGTCGCTCGGCGGGATGTGGGCGTGTTCGAGCGCCTCCCACGTCAGCTCCAGTGCCAGGCGCTGCTGCGGGTCGACCATCTCGACCTCGCGCGGGCTCATCTGGAAGAAGTCGGCGTCGAAGCCCTTGACGTCGTCGAGATAGCCGCCCTGGACGTTGCCCTTCTCGATCAACTCGGCGAGACGCGGCTCGGCCTTGAACTCGGTCCACCGATCCTCGGGGAGGTCGGAGATCCCGTCGTTTCCGTCGATCAGCGCCTGCCACGTCGACTCCGGGGTGTCGCCCGCGCCCGGGTATCGAGTCGAGAGACCGACGATCGCGATGTCGTCGTCGCGGTCGCGCTCACGTTCCCAGAAGCGGTCCGTGTCGACGTCGAGTCCCTCGTCGGGGTCGCCTTCGATGACGCGCTTGGACAGCGACGCGATCGTCGGATGCGTGTAGACGACGGTGGCGGTGAGGATGACACCCGTCCGGTCCTCGACGTCGGCGGCCAGTGCCACCGCGTCGCGGGACGACAACCCGAACTCCTCCATCGGCCGGTCCACGGCGATGTTGTCGATCGGCTGCGCGGTCGCCTGCGCAACCCATGCGCGCAGCCAGTCCTGCAGTTCTTCGACGGTCATGTCGCCCGCGGTCTCGCCTGCGGTGTCGTCATGGGACTCGGGTGTTGTGTTGTCAGACATCGTTCACCAGCCTACTGATCGGTTCGATCGTTGGTAGCACGCAAGCCCGGTACGCCTCTGAACGAGGTCGTACCGGGCTCGCATTCGGGAGTTCTCTCGCTATTCGCCTGCGTCCGGGAACGCGGTCTGCTGATATCCGCCGCGCAGCGTTCCGTCGATATAGGCGGCCTTGGTCGCGCGGCGCGCGATCTTTCCGCTCGACGTGCGCGGGATGGAACCTGCGGGGACCAACAGCAGGTCGCGGACCATGACACCGTGCCGTCCGGCGATTGCCGCGCGGACCGTGTCGGCCACTTCCTGCGGGTCGGTGCGACGGCCCGGGCCTCGCTCGGCGACCACAACGAGCTGCTCCGACGCGTCGTCGGCGTCGTAGGTGAGGCCGCTGTGGCCCTGCTCGAACACCTCTGCGGGCAGTTGATTCGCGGGCACTGCGAAGGCGGCGACGAAACCGGGACGCAGTGCGGGGCTGGCCTCCTGCGCGCTGAACTCGAGGTCCTGCGGGTAATGGTTGCGACCGTCCACGATGACCAGGTCTTTCACACGACCGGTGATGTAAAGCTCGCCGCCGTACCAGACGCCGTAGTCGCCGGTGCGCATCCACTGCGCGTCGGCCGGGGTTCCCTCGGTGTGGCTGCCTTCCGCAAGAGGGACGTCGACCTTGTTGTGGAACGTCTCGACAGTCTCGTCGGCCTTGTTCCAGTAGCCCTGGCCGATGTTGACGCCGTGCAGCCAGATCTCTCCGACATTGCCGTCGGCCTGCTCGGTGCCGGTCTCCGGGTCGACGATCGCGGCCCACTGGCTCACCGCGACCTGACCGCAGGACACCTGGGCGACGGCCTCGGGATCGTTCTGGTCGACGGCCACGAAACGGCCCGCGTTGAGTTCGTTCCGGTCGACGTAGCTGACCTTCGCCGCATCGTCGCGCTGAGTCGCCGACACGAACAGAGTGGCCTCGGCCATGCCGTAACAGGGCTTGATCGCCTTCGGCGACAGTCCGTAGGGCGCGAACGCCTCGTTGAACTTGCGCATCGAGCTGACAGTGACCGGCTCCGAGCCGTTGATCAGGCCGATCACGTTCGACAGGTCGAGATCCTCACCCTCCGCGGGCAGACCGCGTGCGGCAGCGTGCTCGTAGGCGAAGTTCGGCGCCGCGGCGTACGTCGCGGCATGGTCGTCGACGGCCGCCAGCTCGCGGATCCACCGTCCGGGGCGTCGGACGAACGCCTGCGGGCTCATGATCGTCACGTACTTGCCGCCGAGCGCAGGCAGGATGACCGTGACCAGGCCCATGTCGTGGAACATCGGCAGCCAGGTGACGCCGCGTGAGTTGCGGTCGATGTTGATGCACTGGGCGATCTGCACACAGTTCGCGGCGACAGCGCGGTAGGTGATCTCAACACCGGCGGGGACGCGGGTGGAGCCGGAGGTGTACTGCAGGTAGGCGACCGAGTCGACGTCGTGATTGACGCCGAGGACCGGTGCAGTCCAGGACGAACCAACCGAGTCGGGCACGGCGTCGACTGCGATGACACGGGGACGGTCCTTCGCCGGACGGTCCGAGAAGAAGTCGCGGACAGCTTCGGCCGACTTGGTGGACGTCAGGATCGCCGTCGGCTGGCAGTCGCCGAGCACGGCGTGCAGGCGATCGGTGTGTCCCGGCTCGTCGGGGCTGAACAGCGGGACCGCGACGTTGCTGGCGTACAGCGCGGCGAAGAAGCCGATCACGTACTCAAGCGACTGCGGTGCCAGGATCGCGACACGGTCACCCGGCTTCGTGACCTGCTGCAGGCGGGCCGCGACGGCGCGCAGGCGCTTGCCGAACTGGGCCCAGGTGAGGTCGATCGCCTCGCCGTCGCGTTCACGGCTGTAATCCATGAAGCGGTAGGCCAGCGTGTCAGCGTGCATCCGCACGTTCTGCTCGACGTAGTCGACGAGGGTCGCATCGTCCGGGAAACGGATCTGGCCGTTCTCGTCGAAGAAACCCTCGAGTTCCGTGTTCAGCATCCAATAACTCCTGTGTCCGCAGTGTCGAACCGCGGTCCGTGTGCCATCGTTCCGTGCTCGGTCACACGCGAACCGCGTGAACCGCCCCCCAGCGCACCTAAAACCTTGTTGATTCTACTCTCCTCGGAGAATAGGGATGACGGGTGCAAAAGCATCCATCTGAGTCGGGAAGATCCCGACATAACTCATCGAGGTGCGCCGACGCACCTCGCGGATCTGTTCCGCGATCTCCTCGAACGTTCCGAACGCGAGGTACGGGGACGCCAAGATGTCGTCGACGGTCAGTTCCGCGTCGACCGCGATATTCGGCGGGTAACCGCTCGCGATCGCCTGCAATGCCATCTCTGCAGTCGCCTCACGATCGTCGGTGATGACGATCGTCGCGATGGTCCAGTTCAGTTCGATCTGGTCGAACCTGTCGCCTGCGGCCTGGCGGATCCGGTCGACACGTTCCGCGGTCTTCTCGATCGTCATGTCGGACAGACGCATCCGGCCGTCCTTGGTCGATCCGGTGGCGACCGAGATGATGTCGGCGTGCTTCGCGGCGAGCGCGAGCATCCTGGGTCCGCCACCGCCGACGGCGATCGGCGGGCGCGGGCCCTGACGCGGACGCGGGGTGCCCTGGAGGCCGTTGATCTGGTAGAACTCGCCGTCGAAGTCGACGGTCTCACCGCGCATGAGCCTGTCGAGGATCGTCAACGACTCGTCGAGCTTGCGGATCCGCTCGGCGGGTGTGCCGAACTCGAGGCCCGCTTTGTCGAACTCCTCTTTCATCCAACCCGAGCCGACGCCCAGCTCGAGGCGACCCTTCGACAGGACGTCGATGGTGGTCGCCTCCTTCGCCAGGATGGCGGGATGGCGGAAGCCGTTGGCGAGCACGGAGGTCGCCAGGCGGATCGTGTCCGTCGCCTGCGACAGTGCACCGAGTGCAGCGAGCGGCCCGACCTGATTGCCCAGGTGGTCCGGGATGGCGAACGTGTCGTACCCGTACTCTTCAGCGGTCTGCGCGAGCTTCACGAACTTGCGTGCGCCGCCCTCGTCTTTGTTTCCTTCGCCGCCCGCGCCGAAACGGAACTTACGCAGTCCGTCGGCGTTGTGCGTAGACGAGTCCGGTGTGGTCACGTACGCCTCTCCTCGCTCAGGTCCTCGCCCCAGCAGGTACGCCGTGGCCTCAACCCGAGCAGATTACCGCAGGTACACCGTCGATTCCCAAACCTGCGGGCACGTCTCGCCGAGCGATCGCCCCGCTACCGTGTTCCTCTGATCAGATCACCCGACCAGCCGAGCATCCACTCGGTGGCCGTCTGACCCTGATAACTCCAGTACTTGGAGGTCGCGTACATGGCGTGGACCGGATTGTTCACGGCGTTCGCGAAGTCCGTGATCGCCTTGACCGGATTGGTCACAGTCGGTGCATCGCAGATCAGATCGCCCTTGGCACAGATCGAATACGTCCGATCGCGGAGCGTCCCGAAACCGCCTGCGCGCGCTCCGGTCATCGTCGTCCCGGGAACGAGCCTGCCGAGCCCACCGATCGACACCTCTGCGCCCACGCCGTCCGGGCTCGGCCCGACATCGTTCTGTTCTCCGGACTGGCGTCGACCGTCGGCGATCAGCCCCACTCCGAGCACAAGATCTTCATCCTGCGCGGACAGCGGTCCACGACCGTTGCCGATGTCGGAGGCGAGGTCGCCCGCGATGACGGCGCCCTGAGAGAAGCCCATGAGGACGAACTTCGTCAGCGGGCAGTGCTCGTTGACAGCCTTGATCTTGGCTACGGCCCGACGTTTGCCCTGTGCTCGGGAATCGTCGTAGGTGGCCTGTCGGTCCCCGAGATTGGCCGGGTTACGGAACTTGGCCTTGTACGGAAGCGTGTACACGTCAGCCGTCGACTCGCCGAAATCGTCACGCAGCTTGGAGCTGACTTTGAGCATCAACGAGCGCTTGTTGGCGGTCGGGTTGTACGGATCGTCGTCCGACTTCGACTCCCAGGTGCCGGGAATCACGAGCGCGAAGACCTTCGAGCAGTCGGCCGGCTGAGTGGTCGGCCGCTTCGTGGTGCTGGTCGGCGGTGTTGTGGGACCACCGGGCGGTGCGGGCGTCGGCTTGAGCCACAGGAAGATCAGTGCGGCGATGAGGATGATCGCGACGAGCCCGAGGAGCGCGACTACGAGCAGGAGCTTACCGATCCTGCGCCGCGGCTTGCGGTTGGCGCTCACGCGGTCAGCAGAGGTGTTCGTCGGCCGCGGCGATCACTTTGTCGGCCTTGACGCCCGCGTCGGCCTCACTCTTGGACATCGGGCCGATCGCGGCGCGCATGTACGCCTTGATCATCGTCGGGTCGGTCTTCTGCGCGCGCTGCGAGCAGACGTACGCACCCATGGTCAGCGCGACGTTGTTGTCCGAGTCGCCCATGAACGAGACGTTCTTGCGCTTGAGTTCGGCGAGGTAAGCCTTCTCCTTGTCGGAGAGCTTCACTCCGGTGGGTGTCGGGACGCCGCCGGGGAAGTTCTTCGGCACCTTGGTCGACGAGTCCGGGCTTGTCGCCGGGACCGAGACGCTCGCGTTGGACGCGCCCGACTCGGCCTCCTTCGACGCCTCGGAGGCCGCCTCCGCCGAATCGGAGGCGTTCATCGACGTCGTGGTGACGGCCTCGGTGCCGATCGGGGCGCTGGCGGTCGTGGAGTCGTTGCACGCCGCCAACGCGGTGGCCCCGACCAAGAGGACGCCGACGGTGGCGAGGACGCGTAAGAACTTCACACTCATGCTCGAGACTTTACCGGCCGAGTTCATCTGTTCCGGCCTCTCGTCGGGTTCCCGTGCCGAAGCCACGGGTAGTTCTCAGGCGTTGTTCAGACAATCCGGCCAGAGGGGTGGTCGGCGTCACTCGACGCGGGCCCCGGCCTGCGGAGTCCACGTGATCTTGCCACGTTCGAAGGTGTTGAACTTGACGCCGTCGCGGCCGGTCAGTTCGTCACTGGTCGGCAGTCCGAGGCGTTCCATCGCGGGCACGTACGCCCCGCCTATCGCCCCGCCGACCACACGCGGCCCCTTGGGTCCGGTGAAGATGCGGCCGTTTCGGAAGTCCTGTGCGCGTCCACCCGGGACCGCGTACTCCGGGGTGAGGCAGCCGCCGAGGCCCCTGACCTGAGGCGCCTTCTTGAAGGCGTCGCCCACGACGCACGCGACCTTGTCGCCGGACAACCCGAGGGCCCCCGCGACCTGCGGCCAGGCCTGAACCATCTCGAACTGCCAGTACGGCCACGTGTGCGTTCCGGACGGGCGGTAGACGGCCTGGCCGTTGATGCCGAGCTTGTTGAGCTTCGACGCGAACTGCTGGCTCGTCATCCGCGAGAGCACTTCGAGGCCGACGCCCGAGTAGTTGGTGGCGAGGAGCGGGATGTCGGACGGCTTGTCGTGCGGGCCGACGACTCCGTTGCCGGAGGAGATATACAGGCTGGTGCCGCGGAGCTTGTCGGCGAGCAGGTACGGGTCGTGCTCCTTCCACGCGGGATCGCTGGGCGGACCGAACATCTTCGCCGCGTCGTACCCACCGCCGTCGCGCAGGGCGAACTGGATCGCCTCGGGCATGCCGTACGACGTCATCTGGAGGATGCCCGAGAACGAGCCTGCGAACTTGTAGAAGCCCGGGTTGCGAGCGGCGAGCATCATCGCGGCCGTGCCGCCCATCGACAGGCCCTGAATCGCGCGGACCTGCGTGGACCGCCAGTCCTTCTCCAGGATCGTGGGCAGTTCGTGGATGAGGAACGTCTCCCACTTGTAGTTCTTGCCGCGGTCGGGTTCTTTCCAGTCGGTGTAGAAACTCGACTCGCCGCCGACCGGGAGCACCACGTTCACGTTCTTGTCGGCCATGAACTGCTCGACATTGGTGTTGATGATCCAGCCGTTCTGATCATCTTGCGCGCGCAGACCGTCGAGCATGGTCAGCTGCGGGAACTTCATGTCGGGCTTGGAGAACCAGTCGCGCGCCAGGAGCAGCTGCACCTGGATGTCGGTGTTCATCGCGGGCGAGTGCACCCACACTGCCACGCGATGCGACGAGTACCAGGCGACCTTCTTGACCGTCGCAGGCGGTGCCGGCTTGGCGGGCGGCGCCTTCTCAGCAGGTTTGGCGCTCGACTTCGGCGCAGGCTTCTTCTTCGGCGTCACCTGCGTGGTGGGAGCAGGGTTAGGCGTCGCATGGACGGGCGCGGCCGTCAGCGCCAGCGATGCGCTCGCCGCGACCGCGATTGCGGCCACGGCCTTGCGCGGCGCCGTCGTCTTCCAGATCTTCACTACGTGCTCCTCGAGGGACCGGGTCTTCTCCCCTCGCCAATACTCATGACGAAGGTTCCTGAGAAATTTCTACACGTCCGGTCGAGGGTTTTGTGCGCGCCACGCTGTGACGCGTGTGAATTGTGTGACTAATGTGTCTCGATTTCGCTGGTCGGCGGCGCTAGACATCCGCCCGTGTGACTTCGACCGCCCATCCGCTCCCTCCGGCTGCATCCGCTCCCTCTGCGGAGGGAGCGGATGTCGTGGGAGGGAGCGGATATGTCAGTACCGGATACCGAGCCGGTCGTAGCGGCGCTTCAACTTGGCGACCATCGTCGTCTGGCGGAGATCTCGCCACACCCAGCGCCCCACGTCCAGGCCGAGGTCTCGGAGTTCGTCCTCGCGGATCTTCTCGCGGATGACGACGTCCTCCGGCGATTCGCCGGCGCGCATCGATCGGCGGTACTTGACAAGGCCGTCGAACTCTCCGACGAAGATGTCGTCGAGCCCGAAATCGCATCGTGCGGTCTTTCCGGACGCGAGGACGTACTCCACCTGCAGATCGGGGACGGGGAGCTCGGCTTCGATCATCTGCGCACGACTCCAGGACTCCCCGGGCGACTCGGCCCGGCCGTCGGCGAACGAGAGCGCCCGGCGGGCGAGGCCGACGCCGCGACGCGATGTTGCGAGCATCCGGCGGAGATCCTCACGATCGACCCCGGCGGCGAGCGCGGCATCGAAGGCGGTCAGCCCTTGAGGGAATGTGGCGGTCGCGAGTGCGACATCGACGGCGGTCCGCGCCGGCCCAGTCACGAGTACCCCGTCGACGTCGACGAGGTCGTCATCCGGGAGCAGCCCGGCATGGACATTCCGTTGCGGGCGTCGTGAGCCTCCGCTCTTCCTGCCGTTCGTCACGTGAACGTTGTTCTGATCCGGGTAGAGGAGTTTCAGCCCGAGGACCGCGGCAGCGGAGTCGTGACTGAGAACAGGGCGCCCGGACCCGAGAGCCGACGCGATGCTCCGGTATCGGTACAGCTCGTCGCGCGGGGCGTCGACGTCGGCGAGCGCTTCACGGGGGAGGTAGCGTCCGCGGGCCAAGAGGATCAACGCACCTGACCGCACTGCATTGTCGACGCGTCGCGTCGAGATTCCGCGCGCCAGTGCGGCGTCGCGTTGAACAATCCCGTGTTGATCCGTCGGCCACATGCGACGAAGTAGACACCGAACTCGCGGGAAGCGCACCTGCGTTGTCCACAGCCCTGCCATCCGCTCCCTCCCACGACATCCGCTCCCGCCGTGGAGGGAGCAGCTGCGGCCGAAGGGAGCGCGGATAGAAGAATGCCCCCGCACTTGATGTGCGGGGGCATTCTCGACGAGCGTGTCTAGGCGACTAGCGGAAGAACCCGCGGTTCAGCGCGTTCCACGCCATGTCCTTCCAGTAGCCCCACGCGTGGGTGCCGTTGGCGTAGTAGGTCATGGTCGGGACGCCCTGGACCAGTGCGCTGACCTCGAAGGCCTTGGCCTGGGTGAACGCGAGGAGCTCCAGCGGGGTGCCCTTGATGAAGTCGTCGATGACGTTCTGCGGGTAGTTGTAGCGACCGAAGAGGCCGTTGCCCGAGCCGACGAAGATCTTCAGGCCACGCATGCGGTTGATGAGCATGGTCGGGTCGTTCTGGGCCCAACGCGGGCTCCACGGAGCGCCCCACATGGCGTCGACGTTCCACGGCGCCGGTGCGACGTCGAGCATCGCCATGCGGAGAGCGGTGCGCATGCCCGGAGCGGTCAGCCAGTTGTAGCCCGAGAGCGATGCGGCTGCGTAGTAGAGGTCACGACGCTGTGCGGCGTGAGTCAGAGCGGCGCCGCCGCCCATCGACAGGCCCATGATGGCGTACTTGCCACCCTTGCCCTTGAAGCCACGCGAGCGGAGCGCCGGGACGAGGCGGTTGTCGATGACACAGCCCCACATGTAGCGCTTCTTCTGGCCGTTGAAGTTCGAGGGAGCGTCCCAGTTCGTGTAGAAGCTGTTCGGGCCACCGACCGGCTCCACGACGTTGACGCCGCGGTTCACGAAGTTCTGAACGTTGGTGTTGATCTCCCAGCCACTGCGGTCGTACTGCGCACGCATGCCGTCCAGCAGGATCACGGTGCGCTGATTGCCGGCCTTCTTCCAGGCGCGGACCTTCACCTTGCCGGGAGCCATCGACTTGTTGCCGAAGGCGCCGTTGGTGGGCATGCCACAGGCATCGATCCAGAACTCCTGGAAGCCCGGGGCCGCGTCGGCCTTACCCGAGCCGATCGAGGTACCCATCAGGCCCATTGCGGTGACGACCGCGAGGACGACTGCGGTCACCTTGCGACCGTAGCGCCGCGTGCTCTTCGCTTCACGCATTGACTTGAAATCTCCCTAACGTTGTTCCGGCGCTTCGATGGAATCTCCATCTGCGCGCCGCTGTCGACCCATGCCGACTCACGATTCACACACGCCACATCCGCAACGGATAGACGGGAGTCTATCGAGAGCGACACACCTTCCCAAACACCATGTGAGCCGTCTCACAGGAGCTGGGCGGGCAGGCCCACTCGTTCGTAACCCTCACCGAAGCGGTGGTTCCTACTGAGTTCTATCGACTGATCGAGAGCTGACGTTACCGTTCCGAGATCATCGTCAGCAAGCCGCTGTTCCATGTGTCACTTATCTGGCGCTCATGTAACACTTTGCTACTTCTCATTCCCGACGTCGGGCATCGTGAGCCCGCAGCGTGCGATCTCGTATTCCGGCACCCGCGAGATCCGATAGCTGTTGAAGCCCACCGACTGCCGGAGGTTATGGCGGAAGCGAGTGAAACTCCAGGTGTCCTTGTACGACGCGAACCGGTCGACAGTGTCCGGACATGTGAGTGCAAGCTTCGCCAGCATCACTTCCCGCTTCGGGATGAACGCGGGAAGACCCGTCCCCGAACTGACACCGCCGCTCTCCGCGACGACCCATGAACTCGGCAGGTTCTTGTCGTGCCCGATCCGCCCGTCGGGCAGGCGGGCCGTGTGGGCGGCCAACGGATAGGCCAGCCCCATCTGGTCGATCACCCGGACGTCGAGAGGCGCGTTCATGCTCGTCATGCCGAGGTTCAGGAAGTACACCGTCACCTCACGCGGTTTGCCCTCCGGCATCTTGTCCGGCAGTTTCGCGACATACCACTGGTCGTAGTTGGCCGAGGGCAGGATGATGCCGCCGGTGGCGTGCAGTTCGTTGATCCGCTCGACCATCGCCCGCATACGCGGATAGTCGAGGTAGTCCTCCGCCGTCACCGGGTTCTCATTGCCCATGTTGGTGACGTAGAAGCGCCGTTCGTCGACGATGCCGTCCCGCCCGATGTCCATCGGAGCGTTCGACAGGACCTTCTCGTGCGCCGAGACGCCCCACCACACGGTGACGCCCCACGACACGACGATGCCGATCGCCGCGGCCAGACGCAGCTGCCCACTGCGAGTCCGGACAGTCGCAGGCAGCACGGCGGGCACCACCATCACCGGGAGAAGCAGGATGAACATCGGCGTCAGCAGGACGCGGCCGTGCATGAAGTCGCCGCCCTGGCGCAGCCAGTACACGCTGAGAATCGCTCCCGCGAGCAGCATCGTGATGACAACCGTGCGCTGCGACTGCATGCCTGACGAGAACGAGGCCCAGAACGAAGCGACCCGCTCCCGCGTGGTGGCGGACTCATGAGTGTCGAGGATCTCGGGCGTCTCGGCGTCGAGAGCAGGCGTCTCGTCCACGCTCGATGAACTGAGGGAATCGCGAGAGAGTCGGTCGGCACGGGCCATAACGGCCAGCAGGACGCCGACGACCACGGCGAGAATCACCGGGAGGATCAGCGTGTACGGCGAGAAGAGATTGCCGAGGTAGGTGAAGCCCTGCGACCACTTGGCGCCGCTGGCGTCCTTCGCGATCGCCGGGTTCGGCACGAGGACGGCGTAGTAGCCCATCCGGAAGATCTGATAGCCGACAGGCAGAGCTCCCGCGACCGCTGTCATCGCGACGCGCATCTTCCAGCCGATCGGCGAGCAGAACAGTACGAGCAGAACAAGCACGCCGACCACCGCACCCTCGGGGCGGACCAGCGGGGCGAGTCCCGCGGTGAAAGCAAGCGCCAAGAACGCCGCGCGAGTGCGGCGCGTCGGTTCGGCGTCGCGCCGACGGGCCCACGCCAGGAATTGGCACCACAGAGCTGCGACCCAGAAGATCGTCAGACCGTTCTCCAGACCCGAGGTCGCGAAGTCTCGCGCAGGCGGGATCGTGATGTACACGACTGCGCCGAGCGGCAAGAGGAGTCCGACGCCGGGGCCGGTCACTCGACGGCCGTACAGGCGGGCGGTGCCGTACATCGCCAGCGGAATCGCTGTGACCGACAGGATCAGCGCCACCCACAGAGCCACGTATTCGGTGTGCTCGGCGCCGGTGATCCACGAGAAGAACCACATGACGTACGTCCACAGGGTGGACGTGTTCGCCTCCACCCGCTCCCCCGCGTTGAACACGGGACCGTTGCCCGCCAGCAGATTCCGGATGGTCCGCAGGACGATCAGGCCGTCATCGGCGATCCACCGGCGCTGCCACGCCCCGATCGCGAAGAGTGTGGTCACGACGATCGCGCCGATCGAGAAACTCGCGATCGGCGCGATCAGACGTGCACGTGAAGAACCTGCGGCCTGCTCGGAGGCCGTGTCAGAACGGGGCATAAACGGCCACACCTACGAGCACGACCCACGCGACGGCCAGCGCCTGCAGGACGCGGTCGCCGAGAGCGACCTCCTCCGGCTCGCCCGCCTGACCGCCGTCGACGTCGACGGCGTATCGGAGGATCGCGATGGTGAACGGCACCATCGAGATCGCGTAGAAGACGTTGTCGCCCTGCGTGCCGTCGAACGCCCACAGTCCGTAACAGAGAACAACGGCGGTGGCCGACAGCGTCCAGACGAAACGCAGGTACGTAGTGGTGTAATACTCGAGCGACTTGCGGATCTTGGCGCCTGTGCGTTCAGCGAGCTGAAGCTCGGCGTACCGCTTGCCCGCCGCCATGAACAGCGAGCCGAAGGCCATGACCAGCAGGAACCACTTGGACAGGGCGATCTCGGCAGCGACGCCACCGGCGATCGCGCGCAGGAGGAAGCCGGACGACACGATGCAGATGTCGATGACGGCCTGGTGCTTGAGCCCGAAGCAGTATCCGAGCTGAATCACCAGGTAGACGGCGATGGTGACGGCCGTCTGCCAGTTGGCGACGAATGAGATGCCGATCGAGCCGGCGGCGAGGACCGCTGCCAGCACGAAGGCCAGGTTGCGCGGGACCACACCTGCGGCGATCGGACGGAATCGCTTCGTCGGGTGCTGGCGATCGGCTTCGACGTCCAGGGCGTCGTTGATCAGGTAGATCGACGACGCGACCAGGCAGAACGCGACGAAGGCGATGCCGACGGAGGCCATCTTGCCACCGTCGGTGAGGGTGTCGGTGCCCGCGGCCATCGGCGCGGCCAGCACCAGGACGTTCTTGACCCACTGGCGGGGACGCAACGCCTTGATCAGCCCGGAGGCCAAGTTCTTCGGCGGACCGGCCACACCGGTCTCGATCGGCTCCTCGCTCATCTACTGCTCCTCGATTCTCGTGTCTGCGGCAATGACCGCGCCTGCGGTCAGCGCTCCGACGAGTGCTCCGGCAGTCACATCGGAAGGGTAGTGGACACCGAGCACCAAACGTGAAACGAGCATCGGCGGGACCACGAGCGCGGGGAGCGCGGCGGGCGGCAGGCCTGCCGCTCGTCCGAGCAGGATCGCCGCAGCCGTGGTGGACGTCGCATGGCTGGACGGGAAACTCAGCTTGCTCGGCGTGCCGACTCCGATGTTGATGTCGGGGTGATTCGGGCGCTTGCGGCGCACCACACGCTTGATGACGACCGACGCGGCGTGTGCGGTGAACGCTCCGACGCCCGCCTCGACGTAGCGGCGACGGGCCACCAGGTCACCACGGCGGTGTGCGGCGAGCGCCCCCGCTCCGGCGAGTGCAAACCAGCCGAGGGAGTGCTCCCCGAAATGGGAGAGGGCGCGAGCGGCGGGCAGCACACCCGGCCGGTCCCCGATGGCGGCCTGAATCGCGACGAGCGCCGCGGCCTCCCCCGACGCCGGGCCGATCACATCAATCGATTCCGAAGACACGTGCCCAACTCTCCTTGCTCACCAGGTCGTCGTGTGCGGCGCGGTACTCCACGCGCATCTCGTCGAAGCGTTCCCGCAGTTCACGAACCAGCTCGGCCGACTCGCGGCCGAGTTCGACCATCGTGTCGCGATCGCGCTTCCGGTAGACCACTCCACGCCCGTCGGCGGTGGTCACGGTGACACCGTCCACCCGGCCGAGGGAGAACCAGCGCGCCTCGATCGGCGGGTAATTGGCCTGCGGTGTCTCGTGATGGCGCGGATCGGCGGGGCGAGCGTTGTTCAGCAGCACCTTGGCGAGCGTCTTGACCTTGGCGACGGCGCCCTGGGGCGCGTTGACACCGAGCGCGGTGGCCTCGCCGCTGGTACGCGGCAGGTCCTGAGCGGACGGCAGGACGACGGCGTCCGGATACTGCTTGCGGATCCCGGCCACCTTGCCGAGAGCCGTCGGCAAGATGGATCGGATGTGATCGGGACCTGCGAGGAAGTCGCGGATCGCCTCGTTCTGGATCGCGACCGTCGAATACTCCAGGCACATCAGGTGCTTGGCGGTGGCCTTGGCCATCGAGGTGAGGATGCCGTCGATCGAGCCGTCCTTGTACATCGACGCGACCACGAGTCGGTTGCGGAGGTGGAAGTACGCCTGCCAGTCGATGGCGTCGTCCTTGTCGCTCCACGCCATGTGCCAGATCGCGATGCCGGGGACCGTCGCGGTCGGGTAACCGGCGCGGGCGGCGCGAAGCGCGAACTCCCAATCGTCCCACTTGATGAACAGCGGCAGCGGCAGCCCGATGGTCTCGGCGACCTCGCGGGGATACATGCACATCCACCAGCCGTTGCCCTCGACGTCGATGCGTCGATGCAGGTTCTTCGAGTTCTCCCGATCGGTGAGCGGGTACTTCGCGAAGTTGTGGTCGTACTCGACGAACGGTGCGGCCGTCCACATGAACTTGTGGTGATCGATCACCTCGCCCATGCAATGCAGGTGGCTGCGTTCCTGCAGGTTGAGCATCTGACCGCCGACGAGCATCGGGCTCTTCGCGAACCGCGACAACGCAAGGGCACGCAGGATCGAGTCCGGCTCGATCATGATGTCGTCGTCCATGTACAGGATGTACGGACTGTCAGTGAGACGAAGCGCCTCATACAGGATGCGCGAGTAGCCGCCGGATCCGCCGAGATTCCCCTGGTCGAAGATGTGCAGGCGGTCGCCGAGCGCGTCAGCGGCGTCGGTGTAGCCGGGCTCGTCCTTCACCTTGCGGGTGCCCTGATCGGGCATCAGGACGGCGTCGATCACATCGTTGACCAGCGGGTCGGACGTCAGCGCGGCCAACGCCGCGACGGCGTCGGTGGGCCGGTTGAATGTGGGGATGCCGACGGTCACATTGTTGGAGCCGTGTTCGGGTTCGACGGTGGCGTACCAACCGGCGGACAGGATCTCGGTGGCCGAGTCGGTGGTGACGTCGAACCAGATCCACCCGCCGTCCTCGAACGGACCGAGGTCGGTCTCCAGCTCGATGACGCCGGTACCGGTCTTCGGGTCGATCTCGACGAGGTCGCCGCCGATGCCGATGCGCGAACCGTCGATCTTCGAGCGGTACAGATCAATTCGAGCAGGCGCGGTGACATCTGCCCCGCTCGCCTCCCTCCCGGCGGCACGCAGCTCCACTCGCAGCACGACGGACGTCAGAGTGCTCCAGCGTCGCCAGTACGACGCCGGGAACGCGTTGAAGTACGTCGCGAAACTGGCCTCCGAGTCGGAGCCGAGGCTGACACTGGTGCGGCTCGACGCGTGGGCTCGTCCGCTGTTGGTGGCAGCCTCCTCCAAATAGAGGGACCGCACGTCCAGAGGCTCTCCCTGGCGCGGGAAGATGACGCGCTGCAGGAGGCTGACGGCTTTGGTGGTGGTGCTCATTTACTCCGCTTCCGACGCCAGCGGCGCACCGTCGCGCAGATGCGGTGCCAGCGTGTTGTCGAACATTGTCAGTGCACTGGCGATCGCCATGTGCATGTCGAGGTACTGGTAGGTGCCCAAGCGTCCGCCGAAGAGCACCTTGGCCTCCGCCGTCTCAGCCTTCGCGAGATCGCGGTACGCGGCGAGACGCTCGCGGTCGTCCGGGGTGTTGATCGGGTAGTACGGCTCGTCGCCCTGGTCGGCGAAACGGCTGAACTCGCGCATGATGACCGTCTTGTCGGTCGGATAGTTCGTGCGCTCCGGGTGGAAGTGACGGAACTCGTGGATGCGCGTGAACGGGACCTCGGCGTCGTTGTAGTTCATCACCGGCGTTCCCTGGAAGTCGCCCGTCGGCAGCACTTCTGTCTCGAAGTCGAGGGTGCGCCAGCCGAGTTCACCCGCCCGGTAGTCGAAGTAGCGGTCCAGGGGGCCGGTGTAGACGACGGGTGCGTCGGGACTGGCGGCGCGGAGTTCGTCGCGGACGTCGAACCAGTCGGTGGACAGCCGGACCTCGATCCGCTCGTCTGCGGCCATGTTCTCCAGCCACGCGGTGTAGCCCTCGACGGGCAGTCCCTCGTAGGTGTCGCTGAAGTACCGGTTGTCGAAGTTGTAGCGAACCGGGAGGCGAGTGATGTTGCCCGCCGGGAGGTTCTTCGGGTCGGTCTGCCACTGTTTGGCGGTGTACGCCTTGATGAACGCCTCATACAGCGGGCGCCCGATCAGACTGATCGCCTTCTCCTCGAAGTTCGCGGCGTCCTTGGAGTCGAACTCGGCGGACTGCTCAGCGATGAGGGCACGCGCCTCGTCGGGTGTGTGCGACTTGCCGAAGAACTGGTTGACCAACCCGAGACCCATCGGCAGCGGGTACGCCTGGCCCTGGAACAGGCCGAACACGCGGTGCTGGTAACCCGTGAACTCGGTGAACTGCGTGACGTAGTCCCACACCTTCTGATTGGAGGTGTGGAAGAGGTGCGCCCCGTACTTGTGGATCTCGATGCCGGTCTCCGGCTCGGCCTCGGAGTACGCGTTGCCGCCGATGTGGTCACGTCGATCGAGGACGAGCACCCGCTTGCCGAGCTGGGTCGCTGCTCGCTCTGCCACGGTCAGGCCGTAGAACCCGGAGCCGACGACGATCAGATCGTAATTGTTGTCCGTCACGGCTGTTCAGCCTATCCGACCGAAGCTGAGTATTCGCCGAGCACGGCCGCGGAATAACGCATCTCACGCTGGGGCGTCACCCCTCGTCCGCACAACCATTACCGCTCAGCTGGAGTAGGCCCGTGTGAGGGCGTCCTCCCGCTGAGCGGTGATGGTCAGACGAAGAATGCCGGCTACTTCAAGCCGTCGACGGTCGGGAAGCCGAGCTTCGCCAGGCCGCCCGCGTTCAGGAACTCGGTCAGAGCGTCACCGAAGAGCGCGTGTGCACCGGTCAGCGGACTGAAGTACAGGACCCCGTTCTGCAGCACCTGCACCAGGCCGTGCATGCCACGGCCGTCGGTGATGAGCTGCAGGGCACTGACCGTGCCGGTGGAACCCTGCGAGTTGTCGCTCTTCTCCTCGCTCACCAGGCCCTTGAGCGAATCGGCTTTCAGACCGAGCGCCGCGGTGCCCTGGGCGATGATCTGCTCGATGATCGGCCGCAACTGCGCGGTGATCGCTTCGAGGTCGGGAGAACCGAGCGCAGACAGGCCGGGAATCACCTGGTTGAGCACGTCGCCGATCGGACCGAGGTCGAGGAGACCGCCGCCCGCGGCAGGCGGAGCCACCGCCGGCTTCACGATCTTGGGCATCGACTTCTGCCCCTTGATCGAGAACCAGTCGGACTTGAGCTGCAACTTCACGCGAGCGTCGTTTCCACTGGCTTCGACGGTGCGGGCGGTGCCGACGACTCGGACCTTGACCACACGTCCGCTTCCCGCGCCGAGCCCGTTGGCCTCGATCACTTCGAAGCTCTTGAGCGAGCCGACACCGAAGGCCGACGCGATGCTGCCCGCGCTGACCTCGGCCGTCCAGTTGTGGGTCGGCGAAAGCGAGTCGCCCTTGTCCTCGACTGCCGGGAACAGGCCGCCCGCGGTGAATCCGCCGGTGGACGCCGAGAACTCGGTGAGGGCGGGCTTTCCGCCGAGCAGGCGGATCTGTCCCGCGGTGGCATCGGCGGCGCGGGACGTGCGCGGATCCTCGCCGGATGCACCGTGATACATCTGCGACGACTGCGTGTTGTCCATCGCGCGGCCCGACTGCAGACCGGACAGGACGTAGGAACGAGCCGCGACGGCCTGCGCTTTGAGCGCTTCGAACCCGCCGGTGTCGGCCCACGACGGGACCGACTCCTTCGGGATCACACCCTTCACGTAGTCGTCGACATGGAGTTTGTTGATCACCTTGCCGCCCGCGGTGCCGATGGAACCGCGGTACTTGTCACCGCTCGAGCAGAAGGTGAGGAATTCGTTGGCCGGTCGGTTCGGAGCCGTGTTGACCGGGTCGACCTGCGTGGCGGGGACGGTCTTCACGACGGCGCCTCCACACCCTTGGGTGATGGTGGCGGTACCCCCGGACAGGCTGACGGCCTGTCCGGGAGCCACCGTCTGGCCGCCTACTCGCGATCCCGCTGCCGCATGGACACTGACAGACGACTTCTCGCTGAGCGAGACCGTCACCTCACTGGCAGTGCCCACCTTCCCCGCGGTGGTGTTGCTGTAGTAGTGGCGCAGGATTCGATCCGCCGACCAGCCTTGTTTGGCGTAGCCGTACGCACCCCACTGACCCAGTCCGCGGCCGTGCCCGTGGCCGTGGCCGTCGAGCACGTAGCTGCTGTCTGCGGCGAGGCCGACATCGCTGTCGAGCATGTCGGATCCGCCGATGACAAGACCGCCGGCGAGGAGCGCAGGCGCCAACCCCAGCGCTGCAAAAGTGAGCGTTCGCTTCTTGGTACGACTGGGACGGACGTTGGGCACTGCGGAACCCCTTCGGGCGGGAACCCCGGGAGCGCTCCTGGGGCCCGTGTGACTAGTGGGACTCCTGTGACAGTAGTGAAGATCTGTGCCGCACGACAAGCTCACGCGGTCACAAGCGCGTCACGGTTGTCGGACGAGTGTTCGAATGTTGCCCGGCGATTGCCGATCACCAGGGCGTCAGCGTCAGAACCAGCGGTCGAGGACGCGCGCGATCCCGTCGTCGGCGGCAGAGCCGGTCACCTCGTCGGCGGCGGCCAGAGCGAGCGGATCGCCGTTGCCCATCGCCACACCGTGCGACGCCCAGCGCAGCATCTCGACGTCGTTCGCCATGTCGCCGAACGCGATCGACGCATCCCCGTCGACATCGGTGTTGGCCAGCAGCCACGTCAGGCCCGCCGCCTTGTGGACCCCGGGAACCGACAGCTCGATGAGCCCGGTGTCGATCGAGAACGTCACCTCGGCGAGGTCGCCGACAAGGGGCGTGACGGCCGCGGCCATCTCGCGCGACGACATGCCCGGCTTGCGTGCGAGGAGCTTCACCGCGGGCGCCTCGACGAGTCTGGAGTCGCTGACCTCGACGTGATCCGGGTTGAGCCACGCGTGCTGGTAGCCGGCGGTCGCGACGAACGACGACGTCGCGGCGTCGTGCGCCGACGTCCCAGCCCGTTCGGCGGCCAGGCCCGCTCCGGGCACGGCCTGCATGCAGATGTCGCGAAGGGTCTCGAGGACGTCGGTGGCCAACTCGGCGGCGTGCAGGATCCGATCGGCGAGCACGTCGTAGACGATGGCGCCGTTCGCGCACACCGCGAACCGCACGGCCGCGGGGGTGTCCGCGAGTTGATCGGTGATCGGCGGCACCCAGCGAGGCGGCCTGCCCGTCGACGGGATCAGTTCGACGCCCGCAGCGCGGGCCCGCACCAGGGAGTCGACGGTGCGCGCAGAGATCGCGTCATCGCCGACGATGAGGGTCCCGTCGACGTCGGACGCGATCATGGTCGGTGGACCGAAGGTCACTTCTTCCCCTGCTTCTTCTCGAGGCTCTTCGCCCGCTTCGCGGCCCGGCGGGCCGCCTTCTCCGCAGCCTCGGCGTCTTCCTGGAGCAGTGCCTGCTCAGGGGTGGGAGCCGACCCGCCTAGACGCGCGGGCACCCAGTCCGCACCTGCGGGAGCATCGTTGTAGTCGGACTGCACGCGGTGCAGTTGCTCGGCCATCGCCTCATGCATCGCGGCGGTCGCGTCGTGCACATCACCGCCGGAGTCGAAGTGGATCGGCTCACCCACGTCGACGCGGATCGGGATGCGGTGTCGTCCCATACGGCGGGCGGTGCCCTTGGTCCATTGCCGGTGCGCGCCCCACACGATCACCGGGATCACCGGGACACCGGCCTCCAGTGCCATCCTGGCTGCACCGGTCTTGAACTCTTTGAGTTCAAAACTGCGGCTGATCGTCGCCTCCGGGTACACGCCGACGAGTTCACCCGACCGCAAGTCGTCCACGGCGACGCGGTAGGCGTCCGCGCCGGCCGACCTGTCGACTGGAACCGCGCGGCAGTGCTTCACCAGGAACCGCATGATGCCGATGTCCATGAGTTCGGACTTCACCATGAACCGTGCCCGCCGACGACGCTGCCGCAGCGCCAGGCCGAGCGGCATGAAGTCAGTGAAGCCCGTGTGATTGACCGCGATCACCGCCCCGCCCTCGGCGGGGATGTTCTCCAGACCGGTGTAGGTGCGCCGCGTGCCCTGCACACCGTGAATCGACGTGGCGATCAGCTCGAGCGTGCGGTAGACGGGCTCCATCTCACTCTCCGCGCTTGCGGGCCTTCTCCTCCGCGTCCGCGGCGTCCATCGCGTTCGCCTCCTCAAGCGTCGGAGCGCCGCCACCACGAGCAGCGGGCACCCAGAACTCGCCGGGCGGATACGGGCCGTAGTTGTCCTGAAGTTCGGTGAGTTTCGCGCGCATCGACTCGTGGAGCTGCGCCGTCAGCTGCTCCGGTGTGCCTTCGGGCGCGATCGGCTCGGCGACGCCGACCATGATCTTGTAACCGTTGCGACCCATGCTTCGCGGGTGGCCCTTGGTCCAGATGCGCTGCGCGCCCCACACGATGGTCGGCACCAGCGGAGCACCGGACTCGAGTGCCATCCGGGCCGCGCCGCTCTTGAACGACTTCAACTCGAAGCTGCGGCTGATCGTCGCCTCCGGGTACACGCCGACGAGTTCGCCGCGCTTGAGGTAGTCGACGGCGTCCTGATAGCTCTGCGCTCCGTTGGCCCGGTCGACCGGGATGTGCTTGAGCGACCTCATGATCGGGCCGCCGACCGAGTTGTCGAACACTTCCTTCTTCGCCATGAACCGCACGTACCGGCGGCCCTGCAGGTAGGCGGGAATGCCGGCGAAGGTGAAGTCGAGGTATCCGGTGTGATTGAAGGCCACCACTCCGGGTCCGTCGGCGGGGACGTTCTCGACACCCGAGATGTCGAACTTGAGGCCCTGCGCGAGCCACAACATGCGGGCGGTGGAGATCACAGACGCGTACACGGGTTCCATGGGACAAGCCTAGACGCTGCTTCCGACGGCGCCCGCAGACGAACGGGTCACGCCAGCGAACGGCTGATGACGAGTCGCTGGATCTGGTTGGTGCCCTCGAAGATCTGGGTGATCTTGGCTTCGCGCATGAGCCGTTCGGGTCGGAAGTCGCGCGTGTACCCGTTGCCGCCGAGCACCTGGACGGCGTCAGTGGTGACCTTCATCGCGGCATCCGTCGCGACGAGCTTGGCGACCGACGCGTTTCGCGAGTACTGGAGTCCGGCGTCGCGGCGACGTGCGGCGTCGAGGTAGGTGGCTCGTGCCGAGTCGACCGCGGCAGCCATGTCGGCGAGCAGGAAGCCCAGGCCCTGGTGATCGATGATCTTGCGGCCGAACGTCTCCCGTTCCTTGGCGTAGGCGACGGCCTCGTCGAGCGCGGCTTGTGCGATGCCGGTCGCGACCGCGGCGATGCCAAGCCGGCCCGAGTCCAGGGCGCTGAACGCGATCTGCAGGCCCTGCCCCTCCGTGCCGATCCGACGCTCGTCCGGAAGGTGGACGCCGTCGTAGCGTGCGGACGTGGTCGGCACAGCCGTGAGTCCCATCTTCTCCTCCGGTCGACCGAAGGTGAGTCCGTCGACGCCGTCGGGGACGAGGAAGCAGGAGATGCCCTTCGACCCCTCGCCCGTCCGCGCGAAGAGGTTGTAGAAGTCTGCGACGCCTCCGTGGGTGATCCACGCCTTCTCACCGGTGACCGAGTACCCGCCGTCGACCTTCGACGCCTTGCACGTCAAAGCCGCCGCGTCGGATCCGGCCTGCGGCTCCGACAGGCTGTACGCGCCGATGGTCGAACCGCCGAGCATGTCCGGCAGCCAGCGCTCCTTCTGCTCCTGGGTTCCGAAGGCGAACAGCGGATGGCAGGCGAGACTGTGCACGCTCACCGCGACGCCGACAGCCGCCCAGCGGGATGCGATCTCCTCGAGAACCTGCAGGTACACCTCGTACGGTTGGCCTCCGCCTCCCCACTCCTCCGGGTACGGCAGGCTCAGCAGTCCGGCTTCGCCCAAGGTCTCGAACACTCCGTCGGGGTACTTCTCGGCTTTCTCGTGCTCATCGACGATCGGTGCCAGGATCTTGTCGGCGATGTCACGAGTCAAGTCGATGAGGTCGCGTGCCTCTTCGGTCGGCAGCAGACGGTCAGCAGGCACGGTGGGGCTCCTCGCGAGATCGGACAGTACTGAAGTTGCGATCAGAGTACTGCCGTCGTGGCAGTACTACAAGAGCTTCGCCAGTACTACTGTGATGCCATGACCTCGTCGACGTTCGCCACCGCGCGCCACGCCCAGTTGTTCGACGACCTCCTCGCCCTGTTCCTCACCGAGGGCTTCACCCACCTCACCCTCGACGCGATCGCGGCTCGCCTCAAGTGCTCCAAATCCACGCTCTACAACCTGGCACCCAGCAAGGACGAGCTCGTCCGCGCAACAACGATCGGCTTCTTCCGCCGTGCCACGCACGACGTGGAGGCCGCCGTCGCAGGCTCCGAGGACCCACGCGAGCAGATCACCGTGTATCTCTCCGCCGTCGGCCGCGCTTTGTCGGGCGCCTCCCCGCAGTGGCTCGCCGATGTGGCGGCCTTCCCGCCCGCGCGCGAGGCATACCAACAGAACACCCGCATCGCCGCGGGTCGCGTCAAAGACCTGATCGACGCGGGCGTTGCCGCAGGACAGTTCCGTGACGTGCACGCGACGTTCGCCGCAGATCTGGCCGCGACGACGATGGTCCGCATCCAACAGGGCGCGGTACGCGACGCTACCGGCCTCGACGACGCCGACGCGTACCGCGAGCTGGCCGCCATCCTGACCGCCGGAATCAGCGCCTGACGGGACCTAGGTCCCACCGGCGGCGGACGGAA
The DNA here is from genome assembly GCF_016919385.1 of Gordonia sp. PDNC005. NCBI lineage: Bacteria > Bacillati > Actinomycetota > Actinomycetes > Mycobacteriales > Gordoniaceae > Gordonia > Gordonia sp. PDNC005. Next base: position 3,977,344 of record NZ_CP070351.1, on the reverse strand, counting down.
CCGGCCCGCTCGGCGATATCCTTAGTGCAGGAGGAGTCGCAGACGTCGTTCTCGACCCGGCCGAGCGCGTCTGCCAGAGTGCGCGCTCGCCTCCTCGCTGCGCTCGTCACCGCCCAACCAGCAGGTGAAAGTCTCGACCGAAAGGCACAAGCCCCGTGCAGATCACCAGCATCGGCCACGCCGGATTCCACATCCAGACCGCGGCCGGCTCCATCGTGTGCGATCCCTGGGTGAACCCGGCCTACTTCGCGTCGTGGATCCCCTTCCCGGACAACACCGAGCTCGACTGGAAGGCGATCGGCGACTGCGACTACCTGTACGTCTCGCATCTCCACCGCGATCACTTCGACGAGAAGAACCTGCTCGAGAACGTGAACAAGGACGCGACCGTCCTGCTCCCCGACTACCCCGTGCCGGACCTCAAGCGCGAGCTGGAACGCCTCGGGTTCACCAAGTTCGTCGAGACCGATGATTCGAAGAAGCATCGCGTCTCCGGCCCCAAGGGTGATCTCGACGTGATGATCATCGCGCTGCGCGCACCGGCCGACGGCCCGATCGGAGACTCGGGACTCATCGTCGACGACGGCGAGACCGTCTGTTTCAACATGAACGATGCTCGGCCGATCGATCTCGACGTGGTCCGCGAAGAGTTCGGCCGGGTCGACGTCCACCTGCTGCAGTACTCGGGCGCCATCTGGTACCCGATGGTCTACGACATCCCGCGGAAGTCGAAGGCGAACTTCGCGATGCAGAAGCGTCAGCGCGGCATGGACCGCGCCCGCTCGTACATCGAACAGGTCGGGGCGACGTGGGTGGTCCCGTCGGCCGGTCCGCCGATGTTCCTCGACGACGACCTGTACGTCCTGAACGATTTCAACACCGGCAGCGATGCGGACAAGGCCAGCATCTTCCCCGACCAGGCCGACTTCCTGGAGCAGATGCGGATCCACGGGACCGACGACGGCGTCAAGCATCGCGGCCTGATGATGGTGTCGGGCTCGAAGGCCGACTTCCGCGCCGACGAACTGCTCGAGATCTCGCACCCGTACCCGCCGGAGCAGGTGTTCGGCGAGGGCAAGAAGGCGTACCTCGACTCCATGAAGGCCAAGTTCGCGCCGATCATCGCCGCGGAGAAGGCGACATGGGCCGACGCCGACGGCGAGCCGCTGCTGCCGCAGCTCAAGGCACTGTTCGAGCCGATCATGGCGGCGTCCGACCTGATCTCGGACGGCATCGGATACCCGGTCGGCATCGTGGTCGGCGACGAAACGTTTGTGCTCGACTTCCCCAAGCGCGTGGTGCGCATGAAGGAGGACGGCGACGGCAAGTACCGGTACGGCTTCCGCATCGCCCCCGAGCTCGTTCGCACCGTGCTGCGTGACAACGAGCCGGATTGGGTGAACACGATCTTCCTGTCGACCCGCTTCACAACGTGGCGCATCGGCGGCTACAACGAGTACCTGTACACGTTCTTCAAGTGCCTCACCGACGAACGGATCGCGTACGCCGACGGCTGGTTCAACGAGGCCCACGACGACTCCGCGTCCATCGAGCTCGACGGCTGGAACATCCAGCGTCGGTGCCCGCACCTGAAGGCGGATCTGAGCAAGTTCGGCGTCGTCGAGGGCGAGAAGCTGACCTGCAACCTGCACGGATGGCAGTGGGACCTCACCAGCGGGCGCTGCCTCACGTCAAAAGGCCACGAATTGCGGTCCGAGCGCGTCCAGTCCTGATAGGAACTACTCCCGTGACGTCCGACGATCCGACCCCACCCTCAGCCCGCTCGTATCGCGGGCAGTCGCTGGAGGATCGTCGTGCCGACCGGCAGGCACGGTTCAAGGCCGCCGGCCTGGAACTGTTCGGAACTCTCGGCTTCGCCAGGGTGACGATCTCCGCGCTGTGCGCCGAGGCGGGCCTCTCGCGACGCCAGTTCTACGAGGAGTACTCCGGCAGCGAGGAGTTGCTGACCGAGATCTATCAGGGCATTCAGACGACTGCGTTGGACCGGGTGTCGCGGGCCATCGCCGACAGCGACAAGACCGATGTCTACGGGGTCGCGCAGAACGCGATGCGCGCCTATCTCGACGCAGTTGCCGAAGATTCGCGGATCGTGCGCTGCGCGTTCATCGAGATCGGCGGGATCTCCGAGGCGATGGAGTCGCACCGAATCCTCAGCCGAGACCAGTGGGCCCAGTACATGGGGACGATGATCGCCTCTCTGCCGGGCACTACGTCGAAGCCGATCGACTACAGCGCCACGGCGTTCATCGGGTCGATGACGGCCGTCGTTCATCGGTGGGCGACGGCCGACCCGCGCCCCGACCGAGAGATGGTCGTCGATTTGCTGGCCGATCTTCTAATTCGCATTGCGGTCGATTCCGACTGATTTAGCAGTATGTGTGCCCGGTAGGCACGTTTACAACGCCGGATGTCACACCAGCCCTATGCGCGACCGATTCTCGCATGATAGGTTCGTTCAGTCGGTTGTGAGACTGTGAAGTCTCACAACAAGCCGCCTGGTTCCGAGAGGAGCGGTGGCAGACAAAGCTCGATCCGGGTGGAATCGGGGCTCTTGGGAGGGAGCTGCTCGGATCGTTGGAGCGCGGCGAGGATCGCGGGGCCTGTCCCCAGCTTGATCCGCGCCGCGCTCCCCCCCTCTTCGCTCCGGTCACAATCCCAGCCAGCCGAGATGGTCGGCCAGCAGCGCGTACCCGACGAACGCGATCACATCGATGAACGCGTGAGCGATGATCAGCGGCCACAGACGGTTCGTCTTCTGATACCAACGCCCGAACACCAGGCCCATCACGACGTTGCCGACTCCTGCGCCGACTCCCTGGTAGAGGTGATATCCGCCGCGCAGCACGGCGGACGACACGAGCGTCACTCCCTCTCCGACTCCCAACTGCCGCAGCCTGGTCATGAAGTAGCCGACGACGACGACCTCTTCGGCGACCGCGTTGCCCGCCGCGATCAGGCAGAGCAGCAGCATCCGCCACCACGGACTCCCATCCGGCGCGGGGATCAGGTGCCCGTTCAGGCCGAGGGCCGACGCCGCGGCGACCAGCACAAGGCCCGGTATCCCGATGGCGGCCGCCAGCCCGGCACCCGGTGCAAGGTCACGCCTGGACGGCCGCCCCAAACCGACCTCTTTGAGATGGATTCCTGTGCGCCACAGCAGATATGCGCCGAGCGCCCCGATCGCGAGCAGGCGGGCCGCACGCATCAGTTGCTGGATCACGTCGATCACAACCGACGACGACTCGGCCGGATTCAGCGCGACCGTCGTCTCCGAGATGCCCGCGCCCAATTGCGACTCGATCAGCGACAGGATCGCCGAAAGAGCCGAGAAGCCGAAGGTCAGGATCCCGACGATGACGAGTTCGACGACGATCGCCCGCCGCTGCCTCGGATCCTCCACTCGCACGGTTCGACTCTAGTGCCCTCAGGGGAACACGAACGTTGGCGACTTCTCCCGCTGTCAGACCAAGAAGAGCCGCCCAAGTTTGCGCGTCACATCAGGTGATCGAGAGAAGGGTGAAGTGCGAGAGCATGGAGCGCCGCCGAGAGGTCGGCGACGCGCGCGACAGGTCGACTGAACGGCAGGCGAACGTCCTCATCGGAGTCGGCGGTCTCGATGCGGAAGGTGATGCCGAAACGGTCCAACCGCAGCGGCCGCACACGACCGGTACGGAGCGCAGGAGGAAAGCGCCTCGAGAGCTGATGGACCAGATCGGCGTGATCGGACTCCAAGTGCGCCAGCCAGTCGCTCTCAAAAGCCCAGAAGACATCCGGCTCAGCGCAGGCGAGAGCCTCTGCAGGGACCGCACCAGCGCCCGCGGTGGAAGCGATGACCGCCGATTCGATCGCCATTCGAATCATCGTGTAGCCGTGCCCGATGTCGAGGAGCCGTTCGTCCGGATGATCCCCGGCGATCTCAACCGCGAGGTCACGTTGCATGTCGGCGGGCACCTCGAAGAGCTTTCCCGTGAGCCAGATCAGCGACCGGACTCGTTCGCGGAGCTGCAGCGGAGCGGTGTCGATCACCTCGAGCACAGCCGACGACTCGCCGTCGCCGTGGGCCACTCCGATCGCGGGCGCATCGTCGGCCAGCAGAAGGAACGCGTCACCTTCGAACAGGTGGATCATCGTGGCGGAGTCGCAGGCCGCGTCGGAGCCGTCGACCGAGAGGGTGCCACCCGTCGCGCGACGGCAGGCCGTCTGGATCTGCTCGGCGTCACACGGCGCGGCGATGGTCTGCAGGGGACCGTTCGGCATCTGCACTCCTCGAATCGTTGATAGGCAACCCTAAGTAATGTGACCCTAACTTAGTGCGCGTCGGGGCGCGCGTCAACGGTGACGATCACGCCGGGCCGAACCCCGCCGCGCTCGGTTACTGTGGACCACGTGCCAGTCTTCGCTTACTTCGGTCCCGCAGGCACCTTCACCGAGATGGCTCTCGACGAGATCCTCGCAAGGGCGCCGCACGAGGAGACCGTCGAGAAGTCACCGCTGGCGAGTCCTCTCGCGGTGATCGCCGCGGTCCGCTCGGGCGCGGCCGACTTCGGCTGTGTGCCGATCGAGAGCTCGCTTGAAGGCGCCGTCCCCGCCACGATGGACGCCCTCGTCCCGCGCGACGGGCAACGGCGCGTGCAGGCGTACGCGGAAGTGTCGCTCGACATCGCGTTCACCATCGCCGCGCGTGAGTCCATCGACGACGACGCAGTCCGGACGATCGCCGCGTACCCGGTGGCATCCGCTCAGGTCCGGCGGAGTGTCGGTGAGCGATTCGACAACGCCGAGTTCGTCATCGCGACTTCGAATGCGGGCGCCGCCGCGGACGTAGCCGCCGGTCGAGCGGACGCCGCCGTGACCACCGCCGCCGCCGCAAGGCTGCACGGTCTGACGCCCATCGCCGAGCACATGGCCGATTCCGACGACGCCGTCACCCGATTCCTGCTGATCGGGCCGCCCGGGCGGCCGACACCGGCGACCGGCACAGACCGCACGAGCGTGATCCTCGACTTGCCGAATGTTCCCGGCTCCCTGGTGACCGCGATGAACGAGTTCGCCACGCGCGGCATCGATCTCACCCGCATCGAGTCGCGCCCGCGGGGTACCGGCACTCCCGGTCAGTACCGCTTCTACCTCGACGCCTGCGGCCACATCGACGACGCCGCCGTCGGCGAGGCGTTGCGCGCCCTGCACCGCGGATCCGAGCGCGTGATCTATCTCGGTTCATGGCCCATCGACCGCGGCATCCCCGACGTGCCGCCGGATCACAGCGAATCGCACGACTGGTTCGCACGACTGCTGGAAGGGACCGACTGACATGGCACGACTACACCTCGTCCGGCACGGTGAGACCACGTCCAATGTGATGAAGATTCTGGACACCGCCCTCCCCGGCGCGTCCCTCACCGATTTCGGCGCCCGCCAGGGAGTCCGATTCGGACTCGACAATCAGGACGGCAGAGGAGCGGTGCTCGCCCATTCCGTTGCTCACCGAGCACGGCAGACCGCCGACATGATCGCGTCGGCGTGGGACGGCGACACGGTGGCAGTCGACGGCGTCCACGAGATCCAGGTCGGCGATTTCGAAGGCCGCTCGGACCGTGAGGCGCACGAGGTGTTCCACGACGTGGTCACCCGATGGCATCACGGAGACATCGACGCGCGGCTGCCCGGCGGCGAATCGTTGGAGATGCTCAGGGAGCGTTACCTGCCGACCGTCGACGACCTGACCAAGCGGTTCATCGTCGGCGAGGACCGCGACGTCTACCTGGTCTCGCACGGTGCGGCGATCCGATTGATCGCTGCGCACCTCTCCCAGATCGACCCGCAGTTCGCGATGGAGAACTACCTGCCCAACACCGGGTCGGTTGATCTCGAATACCGCGACGGACTCTGGGTGGTCGAGCGTTGGGGCTCCGCTGATCTCCCGACTCCAGGCGCAGTCGTCGATCCGATGGGCTGACTGTCATTCCGGGTCCGGAATCCACGGTCGACAGCGCGACTGAGACGCCGCCGACTCCGGAAGCTGTGACGCATAAGCCTCGAACCAATCGGGTTCGTCGCCATCGACGGATGAATCTTCCACGGCAATTCCGGTAGCCGCTCGACGGAGTTCGTCGGCCGAGAAGTCACTCGCTCGTGTGACAAGTCCCCGCCTGCGCCAACGACTGTGAATCCGAAACTCTCCGGGCGGCGGCAGATGATCGAGAACCAACCCCATTCGCCCCCGATGCGGTCCGCTGCTTCCGCCTACCGAGCTCAGACCGCCGTCGCGGCCCCGTCCGGGAAGATTCGACGACACGCTCCCGTCTGACCATTCGAACGCAAGGAGGACGTCCTCGACATCGTGTGGCGGCCGCCCAAACCCGTGCGACTCGACCAGGCCGACGCCGTCGCGCTTGGTCATCTCGAAATCGAAGCGAACGCTTGAGCGGTAGCACCAGGCACCGACCAGCACGATCATTGCATCAGTGGAGCTGTTGAGAACACCGCGCACCGATGAAGCAAGGCGCGGAAGCTCGGCGGCGTCGTCACGCAACGGTGCCATCACTATCCCCAACCGTTGGCGTGGAGCCATTCGTCGTCGATGCCGAAGTGATGGCCGACTTCGTGGAGAACGGTCACCGCGACTTCGTGTCGCACTTCGTCTGCGGAGTGGCACATGGCCAGGATCGGCTCACGGTAGATCTCGATGGTGTCGGGAAGAAAACCCTGGTAGTCGAAGGTTCGCTCGGTGAGTGCGACACCGTGGTACAGCCCGAGGAGGGTCGGCTCCTCCGAGTTGTACGGCCGCACCAGGATCGCGATGTTCGACATCGCGTCGGTGAACTCGGTCGGCAACAGGTCGAGCGCGTCTCCGACGTGGTTCTCGAACTCACGGTTCGACATCACGACGGGCATGGCTCAGCCGGCCGGGGCCGGGATCTCCCGGTCGTCGACGTTGTAGCCAGGCGGCAGCGGCACCGGAGTTCCCAGCGATCGGCCGGGCGGCCCCTTCTTCGGAGGCACCGGAACACGACCGTTGATCAGCAGTTCGCCCTGCCGTGCGTCGCCGACGAGCGTCGCGAAGCCACCACGGTCGGGGAGGGCGACGTAGCAGGCCACGCGGCGGCTGCCCGTCAGCCAGCCGACTTCGGCAGTGACCGACCACTGGACGTTCAACGTGGTGTCGGCGAACTTGTCGGCTCCACCGAAGAACTTGTTCGTCTGGGACGGGCAGATGCGCTTCAGATAGTCGTTCTGCGTCTGCGTGTTGGGCCACGGCTTGCCCGAGTTTCGGCCCCCGAACCGCTGAGAAAGGTCGATGACGCCCGTCGTCTGGAAGGCGTGCGGCTCCGCGCAGTTCACCACCTTGCCGGTCGGCTCCCGCGTCTCCTTGTTGATTCCGATGCACGTGCCGACAGGCCACGCGAACGACTGGTCGACATCGGCGACGCGCCCGGTGAACTCCTCCTGGACTCCCTTGGCGCCCGCCTGCTCGATCCCGCAGCGCAGCACGCGAGCTCCGCGTTCCCACTGTGAGCGGCCCGGACGCATGAGTCCGACGGAGAACCGACCTGCCGGGTCGAGGCCGCCGCCGAGGTAACGGTCGACGACCGCGGGACAGTTCTCGTCACGGATCGAGGCGAATCGCTCCTCCCCCGGCCACGGCGCGTCAGCGGCGAACTCCGACGACGGGAAGGCCGAGGTGTCGAGCGTCCCGGCGACCTCAAAACGGTGCGGGTCCGCGCAGTCGACGGTGCTCGCCTTACTGGGCGGGTTGACGGTCCACTGCAAGCAGTCGCCCGGTTCCGAACGACTCAAATCGTCGTCGATCGTGCTGCTCTCGCCGATCTCGGTCGAGCCGACTCCGCCGCCTTCGGCGAACGCGTCCGTCGCGAACAGCACACCTCCCGCGACAACCGCGCCGACCAGGATTGCACCCAGAACGAACCGCAGTCGATGGCGTGGGCCTCGCAGCGTCGCCGGGTCCGTGTCGGGCGCAGCGTCGTCGGCCTGATCGGAGGCGTCGCCCTCGACCGGCTGTGTCTTGAACTCGTCGGCGTCGTCCAACGACGGCAGCAGTTCGCTGCCGTCCCCGCCGTTGTCGCTGTCGGAAGTCATCACATCCATCATGCCTGGTCGGTTGAGCCTGTGTCTTCCTAGTAGGGTCGAGGTGTGATCGATCTGAAGATCCTGCGTGATAATCCCGACCTCGTCCGCGCGTCGCAGCGCACTCGCGGCGAAGACCCGGCGCTCGTCGACCAGCTGTTGCAGGCCGACGTGGACCGTCGTGCCGCCATCTCCGAGGCCGACGCCCTCCGCTCGGAGCAGAAGGCCCTCGGCAAACAGGTGGGCAAGGCGTCCGGAGACGAGAAGGCTGCCCTGCTCGCGCGCGGCAAAGAACTGGCCGAGCAGGTCAAGGCCGCAGTCGCCCGTCAGAGTGAGGCCGACGAGACCGCGACTCGTTGCCAGCGCGCCATCTCGAACATCGTCTCCGAGGCCACCCCGCCCGGCGGCGAGGACGACTACGTCGTCATCGAGCACGTGGGTGAGCCCCGCGAGATCGTCGACCCGAAGGATCATCTCGAGATCGGCGAACGCCTCGGCCTCATCGACATGGCGCGCGGCGCCAAGGTGTCGGGATCGCGTTTCTACTTCCTCACCGGCCTCGGCGCACAACTCCAGCTCGGCCTGCTCAACATGGCGGCCGCCAAGGCCACCGCCAACGGCTTCACGCTGATGATCCCGCCCGTACTGGTTCGGCCCGAGGTGATGCAGGGAACCGGATTCCTCGGCTCGCACGCCGACGAGGTGTACCACCTCGAAGCCGACGACATGTACCTCGTAGGCACGTCGGAGGTGCCGCTCGCCGGCTACCACTCCGACGAGATCCTCGACCTGTCCGACGGCCCGAAGCGCTACGCAGGCTGGTCGACGTGCTTCCGCCGTGAAGCCGGCTCGTACGGCAAGGACACCCGCGGCATCATCCGCGTCCACCAGTTCGACAAGGTCGAGGGCTTCGTCTATTGCAGGCCGGAAGACGCCGAAGCCGAGCACCAGCGTCTCCTCGCGTGGGAGAAGGACATGCTCGCCGCGATCGACGTCCCGTACCGCGTCATCGACGTCGCGGGTGGAGATCTCGGCAGCTCTGCAGCCCGCAAGTTCGACTGCGAGGCGTGGGTCCCGACCCAGAACACCTACCGTGAGCTGACCTCGACGTCGAACTGCACCACCTTCCAGGCGCGCCGTCTACAGGTCCGGTACCGCGACGAGAACGGCAAAGCGCAGACCGCCGCGACACTCAACGGGACACTCGCCACGACGCGCTGGCTTGTTGCGATCCTGGAGAACCATCAGCAGGCCGACGGATCGGTGAAGCTGCCGGAGGAGCTCGCGCGCTTCGTCGGAGTCGACGTCATCACCCCCAAGTAACGCGGTACCGGCGTGACTGTCGGTGTGATCGCTGCGATCGCCGCCGCTCTCGCGTTCGGAACAGCGTCGGTGATGCAGGCGCACGCTGCCGCCAGGGCGAGCGCCGATGCATCACCCCTGGCAGCGATGATCCATCCGGTGTTCCTAGCCGGTATGGCCCTCGACGCCGTCGGCTTCGTGTGCACCGCGGTCGCTTCACGGACGCTGCCACTGTTCCTCTCACAGCCGATCATCAGCTCGAACCTGCTGGTCACCGCCGTGCTCGCTGCCGTGGTGCTCGGTGTGACACTGTCGCGGCGGGACCGGCTCGGCATCACCGTCGCCGTGCTCGCACTGGTGATCCTCGGCCTCACCGCAGGTGCCGAGGGGCATGACGATCCCGGCGCTGCGCTGCACTGGGGCCTGCTCATCGTCGGCGTCGTCCTGCTGTCGGGCGGGCTGATCGCGGTCCGCGCGGGAGGCCGACGCACGGCGTTGCCTGCAGCGATGACCTCAGGGGTGTTGTTCGGCTTGATGACCGTCGCCGTTCGCGTGGTCGAGGGAGTCGATCCGTTCCGGCCCGGCGAGATTCTGACCGACCCGGCCGCGTACGCGGTGGTGCTGTGCGGGGCCGGCGGTTTCTATCTGTTCACCGCAGCACTGCAGACCGGGGCGGTCGCGGGCGCGGCGGCCGCCGTCGCCGTTGGCGAGACCGTGATCCCGGGCGTCGTCGGCGCCGTTCTACTGGGCGATTCGGCCCGCGCGGGGTGGGGATCGGTCATGGTTATCGCGTTCGTCGCCGCGATCGGGGGCGCCGTCGTCGTGGCGCTCTCCGACGGGGTGGCGGCAGTCGAATAGCCGACAGACTCAGGTTTCGGCCAGGTGTCACCGGTACGGTTGCCAGGATGAACGACCAGCCTGAGCCGCCGATGATGCGCAGGCCGCCGCCTCGAGGCGAGCGGCCGCGTCCGCCTCGCCAGGAGCCGTATCGACCGCCGCTCGCCTGGTCACAGGAGCCGTCCCAGCCCCGCAGACACAACCCCGCGGGCGGAGACGACAGGCTTCAGGGCCGCCCCGGGTACGCGCCGCGGCAGGAACCCCAACCCGTCCCGCGTGACGATCGGCGACGCCCGCCGGGCCCACCGCCCCGTCGGCCCGAGCCGCGGCCGGCCGCGCAGCCGCCTCGCGGAGGGAAACCCGCGGCGGCCCCGACGAAGAAGCCCCGCAGGCGGAGGCCGCGTCGGTGGCTGCGTATCGCGCTTGTCGTGCTGCTCGTCCTGCTGCTCACGCCGGTGGCCCTGCTGTTCTACTACGACACCAAGCTGAATCGAGTGGACGCGCTCGCCGACTACTCGGGTCGCATCGGCGACACGCCGGGCACCAACTGGCTCATCGTCGGCACCGACTCCCGGTCCGGCCTCAGCCAGGCCGACAAGGACAAGCTCGCCACCGGCGACAGCGACGGCGCGCGCACAGACACGATCATGCTCGCGCACTTCCCGACGTCGGGACGGCCGATGCTCATCAGCGTCCCCCGCGACCTGTATGTCCCTATCCCCGGCCAGGGCAGTCACAAGGTCAACTCGGCCTTCAACACCGGCGGCCCCAAACTGCTGGTCCAGACGATCGAGGAGTTCAGCAAGGTCCACATCGATCACTACATCGAGATCGGATTCGGCGGCTTCGACAGCCTGGTCGACGCCGTCGGCGGTGTCGAGATGTGTTTGAACAAGCCGCTTCGCGACCCGAAGGCAGGCCTCCGACTGAAGGCCGGCTGCCAGGAGTTGAACGGCGCTCAGGCGCTCGGCCTGGTTCGCACTCGCGCCTTCCCGAACGCCGACCTCGAGCGTGTGGTCAATCAGCGGAAGTTCTTCGCCGCGTTGATGTCGAAGGCCACCAGCCCGGGAGTCCTGCTCAATCCGTTCCGGCTGATCCCGTTCGCGAACGGCGCCGTCGACGCGGTGACCGTCGCCGACGGCGACCACCTGTGGCATCTCGCATGGCTCGCCTACAAGTTGCGGGATCCGCTCACCACAACCGTCCCGACCGACGGGGACCAGGTGACCGACGACGGCGACTCCCTGATCCCCGGATCGACCACCACGACGTTCTTCGAATACGTCAGTAAGGGCGTCGAGGTACCGAAGGAGCTGCTGAGCAGTTCAGACGGGTCACCACTCGGCTAATCTGGTCCGCATGACCGACACCGCGCGTACCCCGTTCCAAGAGCTGCTCCACGAACAGATCAGCAATGAGTTCTCCGCCTCACAGCAGTACATCGCGCTCGCCGTCTGGTACGCCGCGCACGACATGCCGCAGATGGCGCAGCACTTCTACGAGCAGTCGGTGGAAGAGCGCAATCACGCGATGATGATCGTGCAGTACTTCCTGGACCGCGACATCGACGTCAAGGTGCCGGCCGCCTCGGCTCCCGCCACTGAGTTCAGCGAGTACCGGGAACCCATCGCTCTGGCGCTCGCTCAAGAGAAGCAGGTGACCCAGCAGATCGTCGACCTCGCGAGCTCGGCGCGCGAGAGCGGCGACTACCTGGGCGAACAGTTCATGCAATGGTTCCTCAAGGAGCAGGTCGAAGAGGTCGCCTCGATGACCACCCTGCAGACCATTGCGGAGCGGGCGAACGGAAACCTGTTCGACCTGGAGAACTTCGTCGAGCGCGAACTCAACAGCAAAACCGGCCAGAACGACGTGTCGGCGCCCATCGCCGCAGGCGGCAACCTCTGAGTCCGGTCTAGTCATGACCGCTCAGCGGCGGTAGGCCTCGTGGGGGCGCTACTCCCGCTGAGCGGTGATGGTTGAACGCGCAGGTGACTCTGTGGACAAGTCTCCAGTCCTCCACAGAGCGTCCACTTTCTCGCGGCCGTCGGATTCGGGCGTATTCGTCGGCGACAGTGTCGAGCATGGACTCGATCCCGACCGGGGTGTACCCCGCACAAGAACTCCGCAGGCATTTCGGCCGAGCCGGATTCGCGAAGCTCATCAGAGACGGCAGTGCACGCAGGCTCCGGCGCGGGTGGTACTTGATCGGCGACCCGCCCGGAGAGACCGTCCGCGCCGTGAAACGCGGAGGAGTCCTCAGCTGCATTTCGGCGCTCAGACGATGGGACGTGTGGGTCCCAGAACACCACGACCTTCACGTTCGCGCGAACAATTGGGGTGTGCAGAATCTTCGTGGACCGTTCTGCCGACGTTTCGGTCGGCCAGAGCCCGAGTACGGCGCGGTCGACGACGTCGAGACCGCGTTGCAATACGCCGCACGCTGTCTCGACGACACCGGCTTCATCGTGGCGTGCGACTCGATCCTGAACAAGAAGCTGATGACCCGCGACCAGCTCGAGTACCAGTTCCGGGACGCGCCGAAGCGAATCGGCGAACTACTCGACAGATGTGACGGTCGCGCAGAGTCGGGCCCGGAGACTGTCATCCGGCTATTCCTGCGAAGCCTCAACGTCGACTTCGACATTCAAGTGACGATAACCGGCGTTGGAATTGTCGACATCCTGGTCGGAGACTGGCTCATCATCGAACTCGACGGGTGGCGATTCCACGGCGACCGGGAGCACTTCGAATCCGACCGGGTTCGCGATGTCGACGCGCATGCCCTCGGCTACACGCCGCTGCGTTTCACCTACAAGCAGGTCATGTTCCAGACCGCGGAGACGACCGCGAAGATTCTTGATGCTATCCGCGCTGAAGTCCATCGACGACCGTCACGACGTGTCTAACCGTTACCGCTCAGCGGCGGTAGGCCTCGTGGAAGCGCTACTCCCGCTGAGCGGTGATGGTCGGACGAATCAGATCAGCGCAGGGTCACCTGGCGGCCGATGATGCCGGCGCGCGACGACCGCTGGGCGGCCGTGAGATCCGACGTGTCGGCGAGCGCCTCAGTCAGTGCGGCGTCCAGTGCCTCAAGACCGTCGTGCCACTCCTCGTGGTGCGCTTCGACGTCGAGGTCGAACACCGGAACCACCAGACCATGGGTACGGAATGAGCCGGCGAAACGCGAATTCTCACCCATCGTCAACGCTCCGGCGGCGTGGACACGGGCGAGTGCGTTCATCAGCGACTCCTCGTCTTCGGGGCGCACCCACCGCAGATGGGCGCGTTCGCCTGCGTCGACCCACCACGGTGCTCCGACGCCGCTGGCCGGGTGTAGCCGCGCAGTCGGGAGGATCGTGTCGTTGGCGCGCTGCAGCATCGCCTTGACCTGAGGGTCGGGCTCGGCCCCCTCGGCGAACCACCAGTCGAAGTTCTCGTACACGATCACCTCAAGCGACGCCGCCGGGTCGATGATGTCGGTGAGCGCGGCCTCGACCACGTCGCCGGTGTACTCGGCGCCGGGCTCCGCGTTGCCCGCCCACGCAAGGGCGGCCGACAGCGACGCGCGCAGATCGGCGGGTTCCGGGTCGGTCTGCAGAGCGACCAGACCCTGAGCGCCCGTCGGCCGTTCGCGCACGTCGGCGAACACCGCGCCGGGCAGCACGGTGGCGAAGTCCGCCTCGTGGGCTGCTCCGAAGCCGTCGGCGAATGTCACCTGTGCGGTGGCCGACGCGATGAACGACCGCATCGCGACGAGGTCGCACTCGGCGGCGAGACCCTCGAACGGGCGGGCCGGGGCCTCTAACGACGCGGCCTGCCTGGCCTTGCGTGCGGCTACCCGCTCCGCGCGATTGCTACCCGGGCGCGGACCACTGCCGCGCTTGCTCTTCTTTGCCATGGGTACCAGTGTCGCAGAGCCTCGACCGCGGTCAGTCGACGGTGACGAGCCAGTCCCGAACTCGTGCCGGATGGTTCGTCGCCACCCATCGGACACCCAGGTCGGCGCAGAGCTGAACGTCGGGTTTCTCGTCGACCGTCCAGCAGTAGGTGACGCGGCCGGATGCGGCGGCACGGTCGACCAGCTCGGGGTGCAGCCTCAGAGTCTCGATCGAGGGGCCGACACCGGTCGCGCCTACCGCGGTCGCGGCGGTTCCCCCGATGATGCGTGCGGTGTCGCCGAGGAGGATGGTCGGGAGGATCGGCGCGCTGCGCCGGATCCGCCAGACGCCCGCCGACGAGAACGAGATGACGACGGCCCTGCTGTGATCGGCCGACGGCGGGGACGCCACGCCGAACTCGTGGAGCATCTCCAACAGCGCGGTCTCGACAAGGCTGCCGTAGCGGACCGGATGCTTCGTCTCGATGAACAGTCGCACGGGCCGATGCCAGTCGAGGGTGAGCGTCAACAGCTCCCGGAGCGTCAAGACCTGGGCCGCCGTTCCGCTGTGCCATGATCCGAAGTCGTGCTCGCGGAGCTGCGCGAGGGTCATCTCACTGACGACACCCACACCGTCCGATGTCCGTTCGATGGTCCGGTCGTGGATGCAGACGAGTTCGTGGTCGGCGGTGAGCCGGACGTCGCATTCGAGGCCGTCAGACCCCTGCTGCAGTGCCAGTTCGTATGCGGCGAGCGTGTGCTCGGCCATCTCGCCCGACGCGCCGCGGTGCGCGACGACGGCGGGTTTGCCCGAGCGGGAGACGTCGCGTGCGTTCATGCCGCCACCAACCGCCGAAGCGGACGCTCCTCGACGTCGGAGTGTGACCCCGCCAGTCGTTCGATCCGCGTGACGGCCCACCGTGCGAAGACCGCCGAGACTGCGAACGACGCCGTCACCAGGGCGAGAGCATCGGCGTCCACCTGCAGGGAGTTCGTGCTCCACGCCCCCACCCGGTAAATAAGCGCGAGTACGGCCACCCCGTTGACGAGCGCCCAGGCAACCGCCAGCCTCAGCCGAATCCGCATGAGCCTGCCGTCGTCGGCATCGGTCACTCGGGCGGCCTCATGCAGCATCCAGGGCGCACCGATGACGTTGACCAACGGCGTGACCGTCAATCCGAACACCACCCACGCGGGACGCGGATCCAGGAATGTGGCCGCGGCGAAGCTGCGGACTCGGATCTCGCGGACCCATCGGCCGAAACTCACGATCGCCACCACGACGGCGATCAGCGACATCACGCCGAAGACGAGGACTGCGATGCTGCTGAGCCAATCGATCCATGCCGGGATCGGGCGGGTTCGATTCACCACGGCGATCACGTAGCGCGCGCCGTGGACGACAGCGGCGGCCCCGAGAATCAGGCACGTCAGTTCCATGGCACGGGTGAGAGCTGCGGTCGCCGCCGGCACCCGGCTGTCGACTTCGACGACCTTCTCGGGGACGTCGAGCAGTCCCCAGCCCGGGTTGTACGCGTACGACGGCGTCGGCCCCTTCTCGGGACGCCTCGGGCCGCGCGGTGCCGGCATCGCCTCACGCGGGCGGTGCGCGGTCCACCGCAGTGCGGGCCGACGGGGCGGAGGCGGCGGCCGGCGGGAGGGCGCGGACTGGGTGAGCGGCCCTCCGCAGCGGGGGCAGATCGTCCGGCCTTCCCGGTGCGGGGCCTGGATGCGGCAGGACGGGCAGATGTCGAGGTTCGCCGGCATGGTCACGGAGCGTCCGGCCCACTGTCGACGGGCTTGTCCGCACCGATCCAGGCCACCATACCGCCGGTCACGACTGTGCCGTCGATGCCGCGGTTGAGGAGATACTCCATGATCCGGTACGACCTGCCACTGGTCCGGCACACGACGAACAGTTCACGATCGAGGTCGATTTCGTCGATGCGTCCCGGGACCTCACCGAGCGGGATGTGGAGCGCCCCGCGGACGTGCGCCTCGTCCCACTCGTAGTCCTCGCGGACATCGAGCAGGATCCGTTCCGGGTCGTCGGTGAAGTCGTCCGGGAGTTCGGTGACGCCCACCGACTCGATGTCGCCCATGCTCACGCTTTCCAGTTTTCCACACCTGTCGATTCCAGGTGCGCCAGCTACACACGCGCAACAACACTCCGGCGGCTCGTACGCAACTATGCAGACCTGCATAGTGATTTCCACAGGCGCTATGAAAAGCTCCGTTCACAGGGTGTTCGGCATTCACCAACAGGCTCGGACGCCCTGTGGACAACCCTGTGGAATTGTGGATAGACCTAGGAAAACGGGGTCAATTCTGTGACTGGCGTCTCCAATTCACGGCAGATTCGGACCCACGGCACCACGCCGACGCATTACCGCCAAGTAGATTTCATCCACTTGTCCACATCCACAGTTGGGGACAACCTGGGGATAACACGCCGACCGAAACTCTCCAGGACGACTTGACAGCTGCCTCCACGCCCCTCACCCGTTCAGGTCGCCGCACTCTAGAATCGTGGCGTGCACGTTCGCTGGCTGACCGCGTTTCTCGACTTCCCCGCCGCCGAGTTCGGATCGGAAGTCACCTTCTGGCGCGCGATCTCGGGAAGCACCGTCTCGCCGCCCCGCGGACCGTCGAAGGAGTTCGCATCCCTCGACCCATTCAACGGCGACGCTCACCTCAGGGTCCAGCGGATCACCGCAGGTCCCGGCGGCACCCACCTGGACATGCACGTCGACGATCCGTCGTCCGCCGCGCTGGAGGCCCGCGCCCTCGGAGCCCGAGAGATCGCCGACTACGGAACACATCGAGTGATGGCGTCACCCGCAGGAGGACGCTTCTGCCTCGTCGAATGGGCGGGCGAGCACCGGCGTGCCCGCCCGATCAGATGGCCCGGCGGGACCATCAGCATCATCGATCAGATCTGCTACGACGTCCCCACGGCGAAGTTCGACGCCGAGGTCGCCTTCTGGACCGCACTGACCGGCCAGGACGCCCCGGGAGGCGTGGACCGACACACCCTGACCCGCGATCCGGACCTCTCCCTGCAAGTTCTGCTCGTCCGGTCCGACGATGCCGTCGGCGCCACGTACCTCGACGTCGCTGCGAGCAACCTTCCGGTCGAAGTGGAGAGGCACGAGGACTGGGGTGCGAGAGTCGTGGAACGTCGTCACGATCAAGTCGTCATGGCCGACCCCACGGGTCGCCGATACTTCATCTCCGCGCGGAATCCGAGAACCGGAGCGTAGCGACCCGGATGTGGGAACCGGTCAGGACTCGATCATCGCCCTGACCGCGTCGACTTCACGTTCGACGCCCGCGCGTTCGTCGCGGGTGAGATCACGGAGCTCTGTCAGGGCCACACCGTCCTTGGCGGGCTTCCACGTCGCGGCCAGGCGCCCGTCGACGAGCACGAACCCCGGGAACTGTCCGTTCGGCGTCCACAGCGCCTGATAGAGGTCCGGGTCGGCCACCCGAATACGGTCCGCGTTGGCGACGATCAGGTTGTCGTAGGGAGCGATGCACCGGATGGGCGCGGCGACGTCGCCCGCGATGATCGGCAGTCCGTCGAGGTCATACAGCGTCTCACCGCCCGGACCGGTGTAGATCGTGAGTTCCCAGTCCGCCTCCATCGCCGCCATGACCGGTCCGAGCCCGGTGAGGCCAGACCACGTCTGCACGGCGGCGACCGACGCCGGACCGAACCCACGCAGATAAAGACGGATCAGGTCGCGTCGCGCCTCGTCTCCGGTGACGGCCGGCTCGCCCTCCCCTATCCAGTCGTCGAGCAGCGCGTACGTCGGGCTGCCGGACCTCTTCCACAGCCCACGAGGCGGCGTCTGCACAACGGGGAGCCGAAGGCGCGCGACCGCGGCCATGTCGGACGCGGGTTCGTCAGGCCATCGCTCGGCAAGCGAGGCTCGAAGGGCGGCGGCACTGAGCGGACCGTCCGCCAGCAGATCACGAGCGTGCTCGGTCACCTGGTCCGAGGTCGCGTCGACCAGCCTGCGGCCGTGGTTCGTCTCGACCGCCGACGACAGCATCGGCTGCATCAGCTCGCGGATCCACCGCGCGTCGAGTCCGTCGGCGAGAAAAACCGTCCCACGCTGCAGCGTCATGCGGACGAGTTCGCGCTCGAGGAGGAGGTCGTCGACGTTCGCGGGATCAAAACCCTCAACCCGACATGCGAGGCCGTAGAACGCCGCCTGCGGATCCTGCGACTGCAGGCCGACGATCCGGTCGACCACTTCGACGACGTCGTCGTCGACCCGTTCGAGCAGATGCTGGCGATCGAGCAGGGTCCGGTTCCACTGCTCGAGCGTGATCGCCTCCGGCATCAGGCGGGGAACGTCAACCCGGTCGACACGTGGCAGCGGTACCCGTTCGGATTCTTGTGCAGGTACTGCTGGTGGACGTCTTCGGCATAGTAGAAGACGCCGTCGCCCGCGTCTGCCATGGACGAGATCTCCGTCGTGATCGGACCGTATCCCGCCTCGGTGAGCGTGGGGCCGAACTTCTCCACGGCGCCGACTGCCAGATCGAGATCGGTGTCGTCGAAGGTGAAGACCGCCGACCGGTATTGAGTGCCGATGTCGTTGCCCTGACGCATCTCCTGCGTCGGGTCGTGCGAGGTGAAGAACAACTCGATGAGAGCCTTCGCGCTTGTCCGAGCCGGATCGAAGACGACAAGGACCGCTTCGGCGTGCCCGGTCTGTGCGGTGCACACCTCCTCGTACGTCGGATTCGGGGTGTACCCGCCCGCGTACCCGACTGCCGTGGTGTGGACGCCCGGCTGCTGCCAGAAGATCTCCTCCACACCCCAGAAACATCCGCCCGCAAGCACGATCGCCCGCAGATCCGGTCCCCAGTCGCCGACTCCGGCCGGGCCGTATCCGCCGTCGGACGACGCCGTTCCTCGCATCGGATTGTGCAGGACGATGTTCTCGTCCCGGAGCGGCAATGGCGTGGAGCGGCCGGGCAGTGCACGGTCGCGGGGAACCATCGCGGTCTTGACGTTGGAAGCGGCCATCAGGCGATCGAACAGGCTCATGCGACCAGGCTACGGCCATCGACGGCACAGGCGGTGGAAGGAATCCCACGGTGACCTGATCTGTTGCAATAACCACCGGTCTGCGGAAATGTTGTTGACTGGACCCAGTACGGATCTTTCGCGAATCTTTGAGAGGAACATCGTGGCTGACTACACCCTGCCCGAACTCGATTACGACTACGGCGCCCTTGAGCCCCACATCTCCGGCAAGATCATGGAGCTGCACCACAGCAAGCACCACGCCACCTACGTGAAGGGCGCCAACACCGCCCTGGAGAAGCTCGCCGCGGCACGCGAAGACGGCACCATCGCTGACAAGGTCTACGGCCTGTCGGCGAACCTGAGCTTCCACCTCGGTGGTCACACCAACCACTCGATCTTCTGGAAGAACCTCTCGCCCAACGGCGGCGGCGAGCCCACCGGCGACCTCGCCGAGCAGATCGGCGTCGACTTCGGCGGCTTCGAGCAGTTCAAGGCCCACTTCACCGGTGCGGCCACCACCCTGCAGGGCTCGGGTTGGGCCATTCTCGGCTACGACACCATCGGTCAGCGCCTCGTCATCGAGCAGCTCACCGACCAGAGCGGCAACACCTCGGTGGGCCTCATCCCGGTCGTCATGCTCGACATGTGGGAGCACGCCTTCTACCTCGACTACCAGAACGTCAAGCCCGACTACGTCAAGGCTTGGTGGAACGTCGTGAACTGGGACGACGCCTCCGAGCGACTCGCTCGCGCGAAGACCCAGGGCTCGGGACTCATCGTTCCGGCCTGATCTGTCTGAAACAACGGCGGTCACCCTTCGGGGCGGCCGCCGTTGTGCTGTCAGCTGACCGGCGAAAGGGGCCTACCCTCGCGGGCCGACCACCCGGTATCGGCCGATGAGGAATGCCTTGTTCTGGGCGGTCTCGAGCAACTCGAAGTCGAAGGCTCGGGGAAACAGGGGTCGCCCGGAGCCCACGGTGGCGGGCGCGAACGAGACGAGCATTTCGTCGAGCATCCCGTTCTCGGCGAACTGGGCTGCGAGGTCGCCGCCGCCGACCACCCACACAGCCCGGTCGCCCGCGGCCTTCTCGAGGGCGTCGCGGTGCTCGGCGGGCGAACCAGCCACAACGGTGATCGACGGATGGACCGCCTCCACGTCGCGGTGGGTGAAGACGAACGTCGGATGATCCTTGTACATCCACTCCTCACCGCTCTTTGCGATGTGGTCCACCACCCAGCGGTATGTCGTGCGTCCCATCACGATGGCCCCGGTCGCCGCCATCAGTTCATTGATGTTGTGCGGACCGTCCTCGTCGATCGACTGAGAGAGCAGCCAATCGAGGGAGTCGCTCTCGTCGGCGAGGAAGCCGTCGAGGGTGGATGCGGTGTAGAAGACGTAGTCGGTCATCGTGGTGTTCCTCCGGTGAGTCGTCGTTGCCAGATGATGGGGTCGGGGTCCAGGTCTGGTGTGCCGGTGTCCACTCCGGCGTCGTGCAGCATCCAGCGCGCGAGGAGCCTGCGGTGCGCCGAGAACGTGAGCTCGTGCGCGACGATCTGCGACAGTCGGAACGACTCCGGCGGAGTGCACAGGGCGTCGACGATCCAGTCGGCCCACGCGCCTCGTCGCGTGACGTCCCGCAGCATCGCCAGCCAGCGGACCGAGCTCGCGGCGTGCCGGGCCCGAAGAGTCTTGAGGTCGGAGGTGGGCGTCAGGTCGGGCATCGGCCCACCCTCGATGGTGGCGAGCCACGGCTCCTTGCTGACCACGAGGTGCCACAGCACCTGGTCGAGCGACTCGTCGGGACCGTCCCAGGTCCGCGACGTGCTGCCCACAAGACGCGAACGACTTCGCTCGGGTGCCGTCAAGGCGTCGGCGGCGTTCAGCAGGGCGTGGATGTCGGCGACGTCGTGCCTGCACTGCAGGGAGACGACGTCGCCGGCCGACTCCTCGGCGAGTCCGCTCTCGTTCGAGTCGACGTACAGGACGGTCGGGGAATGGAAGTGGATGCCGTTCGGGGCCGCGAGCCAATGTCCGGCCTGGCCCGCCGGGGGCATGGCCGTCGGCGGGTGCCCGTAGGCTCGGGAGAACGCCCGACTGAAGCCCTCAACACTCGAGTACCCCGCCGCGAAGGCGGCGTCGGTGACGGTGGCGCCACGTTGCAGCTCCCAGGCGGAACGTTCCAGGATCACGCGTCGCCGCAGGGCGACCGGCGACTCTCCTGCACCCGCCCGGACCGACCGCGCGAAGTGGAACGGTGAGGAGAACACGTCCGCGGCCATGTCGTCGAGGCCGTCGTTGCTCTCGTCGAGCACAGCGTCGAGGAGTGTCCGCAGGTGGTCGGTCATGCGATCAAGTATCGACCGAACCCCCGGTGCCGCGCTTGACCGTTCTTGCTCACCTGCGCGCCGACTCCGTCTCGGTTTGACGGCGGAAGTCCGGGTAGAACCGGACCACAAGCCAGATCCAGACCATCTGGCACAGGAACGAACCGCCGACGCCCAGGGTGATCGCCGGTCGGTGCAGCAGGTCGTCCGCCCCGCCGTTCACCGCGGTCGCGTAGACGACGAGGGGCACGACGTCGAGCAAGGCGGACACCACAATGAACGCGGCGATCAGGCTGCGGCGTTCGGAGCCCGACGGCGCTCTGCCCTCCGTGGTCAGGAACGTGTTGATCGTGTACCCCGCGGCCAGCGCGGACGCCAGGAGTCCACCGAAGCCCGCCAACGGCCAGAGGACCGCCCAACTCACGAGCAGGAACACGCTGAACAGCACTGTGGCAGTCAGCGTGTACCGGAGTATGTACGGTCGCAGACTCATGTCATCGTGCTCGACGTGCCGCTTTCCTCGCCTCGGACTTCTCGAGGTTCCGCAGGAATCGAGGCGGCATGTAGCGGATGATCAACCACATCGCCACTGCCGGCAGCACCACACCTAGTCCAAGCACCAGAACCGCCATACCCGGTCGGTCGAGAACTTCCGACGCCGCGTCGGGGTACGCCAGGGCTGCACCGATCAGGATGGCGATCTGCAGAAGGACGAAGAACCCGATGCACGCGACGCTCAAACTGAGCCGCTCGGTCGGGTCCGGGACGCGCCGGAACTCGACAACGAATCTGCTCACCGGAAACATCACCGCGACGACCGGGGCGACCGTGCCCATCGACGCCGTCAGATCCACGAAGGCGCTGATCACTCCCAGCACGACGATCATGCCGACGTAGGCGAGTGCGTATCGACCCAGGTATTTCCACACGTTCATTCTGTCCCCCAAAGCTCGTTGACGTCGCAACCCCGCGAAGTCGGTCCAAATGGGACACTATCTGAACACCCGACAAGCTACAGCACACACCCAGCTAATCGCCGCGCGGCGGTCAGAGGAGGATGATCGCCGTGGTGGCCGCTCCCACGGACAACAGCACGAACACGGTGAGCACGATCGCGTCGAGCCTTCCAGGCCGGGACGGGTACGCGGTGAGCCGCCCGGTGCCGCCGCGCGCGGTGATCGCCTCCGACATCTCGGCGCTTCGACGCATCGCCGACGACATGGCCGCGACGATCATGTCCAGGATCGACGGTTCGGCGGACGGATGCCCCGATGACGCGCTCGACTTCGGGCGGAGCCGATGAGCCGCCCACAGCAGACGCATCTCGTCGATGAGCAGCGGCAGCCCCCGCAACGACAGGGCGATGGTCACGGCCCACTCGTCCACGGGCAGGCGCAGGAGTTTGAGCGGACGCATGAGGACGGCGATCGCCGGAGCGAGCTCGGCGACCGGTGTGGTCCACACGACCAGCACCGACATCGCCAGAACCACCAGTCCGAGGAGCACAGCGCGCAGCGCCGTGAGCCCGCCGTCGTTGCCTCGGGCGATCCACGACCATGCGACTCCCACAGCCATGACCGCCCAGAACCACCACGGCGGTCGCGGCAGCGCACCGACCGGGATCCCGGCGAGCAGGGCGAACACGATCATGCAGACGGCGACATAACCGAGTGCAGGCCACGACGGGAGGATCCACGTCATCAGACCGAGGGTCAGGACGATGAGCAGTTTGGTTCCCGCCCAGAGGCGATGGACGACGGAGTCGCCGGGGATCTGACGCAGCATCGGGATCTGCATGTCATGCACCGCCTTCCAGGACACCCGCGGCGAGTTCGACGCGGCGGTTGCACACCCGATCGAGAGATTCGAGGTCGTGGGAGATGATCACGATCGTCGCGCCGTCGTCCCGCAAGCGAGCGAGGACGCCCAGCACCTCTTCGCGGGCCTGCGGATCGAGGCCGGCGAGAGGCTCGTCGAGGACCAGGACGTCGGGGTCCGACGCGATCAACGACGCCAGGACCACTCGGCGCATCTGGCCGCCGGACAGGGAGTCGACCCGTTTCGCAGCGAACTCACGCGGAAGTGCGACGAGGTCGAGGACCCGTCCCACTTCGCTGGTGCCGACACTCTCTCCGCCGACCGCCATGATCTCGTCGCCGACGGTCACCTTCTGCAGCTGCAGACGCGCGTGCTGGAAGCCGAGCCCGACGCTGCCGACGTTGTCCGCGATCGGTTCGCCGTCGATCAGCACATCGCCGGAGGTCGGCTTGCTCAGTCCGGCGAGAATCCAGGCGAGCGTCGACTTGCCCGACCCGTTTCCGCCGACGATCAACACCCCGTCGCCGCGGTCCACGCGGAGGTTCACATCGTGCAGGGCCGTCACCTCCCAGGGAGATCCCTGCAGATACGTGTGTGCGACATCGGAGACGACGAGCAACGGCTCCCCTCCGGCGTGCGAGGACGCCAGTGCGGGCGCGCTCTGCTCCGGTCGCATCCATTCGGGATGGTGAGCAACCACTCGGCCGTCGGCGAGGTGCACGATGCGGTCAGCGGCCCTGGCCTCCGAATCACGGTGAGTGATCAGTACAACGGTGATGCCGTGGCGGCGCGGGAGTTCGGCCAGGATGCCGATCAACTCCTCGCGCCCCCGGGGATCGACCATCGACGTCACCTCGTCGGCGATCACCAGTCGCGGTCCGCGGGCCAACGCCGCAGCGACCGCGAGACGCTGCTGCTGGCCGCCCGACAGGTCCGACGTGTCCCGGTCGCCGAGACCCGCCAGTCCCACCTCGGCGAGGAGGCCTTCGACGTCGACGACGTCGCCGTCCGGGAGGCCCCACACGAGGTCGTCGGCCACTCGCGAGCCGAGCATCTGAGCTTCCGGCCGCTGTAGGACGAGCGCGGTGCCGCCGCGACGACCCAGGCCGGGCGCGCCCGGCCGTCGGACGGCACCCGATGTCGGTTCGACTCCGGCGACGAGCTTCGCGAGCGTCGACTTCCCCGACCCGTTCGCTCCGACAATCGCCACGAACTCACCCGGATGCAGTTCCAGGTCGATGCCGGTCAGAACGTCACGCGAGGTGCCCGGGTAGCGGTATCCGACGCCGACCGCCCGCAGCGGCAACGGGTCGGGCTCACTGTCATCGACGATGTGCGCGGCCTCGAGCGTGTCGTCGAGCTTCACATCGGCGAGGCGATCGAGCACCTTGCCGAGGCACCAGCCTGCCAGGATCAACGTCAGGAACGTACCGATGGCGCCGGGGATCCACAGCCACAGCCACCAGTTGTCGACGACATTGCCGGAGAAGCTCTCGACGGCGTCTCCTGCACCGGTCAGTTTGACCGCGCGAAGCGTCTTCGCGATACCTGCGAGGACATTGTCGAACACCTCGAGGCCGAGCGTCCGCAGCGGTTTGAGCACCCACATCAACAAGACCGTGATGCCCGCGATGGCGGGGGCGATGAACACCGACAGTGCACTGAGAACGATCAGGCCACCGCCTCGACGGCGAACCTCACCGACGATTCCGCCGATCACAGCCGTCACCGCGACTCCGAAAGCGGTGCCGAGTCCGGCGACGGCGAAAGTGACGGCGACCGTCGTGACGACGGCTGCGATCACGGCCCGCAGGCGCGTCCGCGCGGCGAGCAGCGCAATCGGGACGGGAGTGAGGAATCCGAGGGCGGCGGCCATCGGCACGACCGCGACGATCACGGCCGGCACCACGGTGAGACCGCTGAAGATCGCGATGGACGCGATCTCGATCGGTCGTAGGGGCCCGGTGACGACGCGGCGGTCGTCGACTGCAGGGAAGGTCACCGCACCATTGTGCCTGGTGGGCGATCCGCCCGATCCGCACACGAGGTTTCGGCCGCCCGAACAGGCCGATCAGGGCCGCCCACCTGCGGTTATGCGGGTCCGCAGGTGAGTTGATTGTGGGACGCAGGTCACCCTAACGTGGCGGTATGTTCGCTGCCCTGGCGCTGAGTTTCGCCGTCATCTTCGTCGCCGAGCTCGGCGACAAGTCCCAGTTGATGGCGATGACGTTTGCCCTGCGTTACCGCTGGTGGGTGGTGTTGACCGCGATCTTGACGGCGACGACCCTGGTGCACGCCGCGTCGGTGTTCCTCGGACATTTCCTCGGTCTGTCGATCCCGACCGAGTTGATGTCGATCGTCGGCGGCCTGTCCATGCTGGTGTTCGGACTGTGGACGGTCCGCGGCGACGAGTTGGACGACGACGAGGCATCCCGCGCGGGACGTGTGGGACGGTCGGTGTTCTTCGCCGTCATGTCGTCGTTCCTGCTGGCCGAACTCGGCGACAAGACGATGCTCGCGACGATCGCACTCGCCGCCGACCACGACTGGCTCGGCGTGTGGATCGGCTCCACCGTCGGCATGGTGGCCGCCGACGCCCTGGCGATCATCGTGGGACGCACGCTCGGTAGGCATCTGCCCGAGCGCACCATCGCACTCGGCGCCGCTGTGCTCTTCTTCGGTTTTGCGGTCTGGTTGATCGTCGAAGGGCTCACCGGCGCGTCTGCGCTGGTCGCGGCCCTCACTATCGTCGGCGCTCTGGTCATCACCGCCCTCGGCGTCGTGTGGATCATCTCCACCAACCGCCGTCGTGCCGCGGAGGCCGCCGCACGCGCCGAGATCGACGAGACCGCCGAAGGCGTCACACAGATTGCGAAGTAGGGCCCGCACTCGCTGAGGCGCGGCGTGTGAGGACCTCTCGCACGGTGGGGAGTTCGAGGACCTCCTGGGATGAGATCCATTCGCGCAGCACCTTTGTCGCCTGAACGTCGTCTTCGTTGTACGTGAGCAGACGCGCGCGTTGAGACTCGTCGAACGCCGCGCCGTCCAAGGCCACTGCTGCCGCATACCACTCCATCGACGCCTCTCCGCTCGCCTCGGAGTCGCGCCAGTTGAAACCCGCCACGGGTGCGATTCGCTTGAGACCCTTTCCGCGTGGGCAGACGAAGTTCTTGCCGACAGCCTCGAAGACGTCGACCCATTCCTTCGATCCGATGAACGCGTCGACCTCGGCTCGCGACGGGACCCCGGGAACCACACCGTGGAATCGGTCGGCGCTGCCGCGCAGCCACCGATTCTCCGCCTGCTGCGAGTAGCAGTACGCGGCGAACGTCTTTCCGGCCTTGCGCGCGGCGCGTCGTTCCGCCGCCATCCAGTTCCAGAACTCGGCGAACGAACGCCCCTCGTCGAGAGTCGGCAGCGGATCCCAGGTGACGAACGGCAGGTAGCGCACTTCGCGTGAGGTATCGGTGTTGTCGGTCAGGAGCGTTCCCCACATGTAGGCGCCGCGTTCGGAGTAGCTCTCCATGTCGACGTCCACCTCGATGTCTGCTCGGCGCAGGCGTGGCCGATCGAGTCGCCGGACGAGCGGGATGTCGTCCACCCAGCTGGCGGCGGAGACGATCGCGTCGGCGAACGGGACTGCCGCCGGCCAGTCGTCTGGGGGATCTCCGCGGTAGTCCGCCAGCGCGTCGAACGTCGCGATGCCGGCTTCTTGCAGAACGGTGGCCTGGCTCCCGCCGACCACCAGACTCACATCACGACGATCGGCCAGTTCGCTTTCACACCGTGCCCACCAGTGGCAGCTACGGCACTCGCCGACTCGTCGCGCTACCGTGGGCACGCTGCCCTCCGCGATCGCGTGGCGACGCTCGAACTCGGCTGCGTACTCGGCCAGCGCCGCATCCAACGACACTGCGACCATGCAGTCCGCATCCAGACCTATGAGACCGCCGACTCTGGCACCAGCGTCGGCCGTACCCCAATCGAGATCGTCGAGCATCGCTGTCAAGTGAGCCAATCGCATCACGTCGCGCCGCTGCGAACGGGCCGATCGCGTGGCGTCGACGGCCGGATGCCAACCCCACAACGGGGAGGTGCGCAGTGTCGGCGGCGGCGCGTCCGCGGGCCGCTCCCCGCTGACCAGCGTCGTAACCCGGTGATTCACGACGATGATCGGCAGGTAGCCGTCGCCGAGCCGGAAGAGCGCCTCGGCGTGCCCGCGTCTCCCACGTTCGACGTCAGTCGGCAGCGCGGCGCGGAAGATCCACGTGGCTCCGGCCTCCATCGCCCGGCGCGTCTGCTCCACCCGCTCGCGATGCGCCCCCGCCTCCACCGTCACGACGTCGGACGACGATCGGTCGCTCTGAAATCCGTGCAGGGTGTTGATCACGTGATCGCGATGGCTTTGAGCCGCTTCGATCCGCCTGCGGGCCTCCGGCGAGGTGTCCGACGCCGCGGCGTCACCGTGCTCGGTGAAGTCGAGCGCCAGGCGATGCTCGCAGCCGGTGAGGTTCCGCGCCCCCAGAACGGCAGAACTCACGGCTGCACCCCCACATCACATCGACACCCCGGCCCACGGCGGACCGAGTGATTCACTACCCCACGAGACTATGCAAAGCTGGAGACAATCATTTGCAGGTGTCGAGTTTCGTCACGGAAGGCCGGGCATGGGACTGCTCTCATCGGTGCGCGAAGAGCGTACGGAACGCAAGGCGGAGAAGAAGATCCGCAAGGGCGAAGAGAAGGCGATCAAGTACCGCGCCAAGGCCGAGGCGAAAGCGTCCACCGCGGCCGAACGCAAACTGCGCAAGAAGGACCTCCGCACGGAGCAGAAGTTCCATAAGCGCGCCCAGAAGCAGGAACGCAAAACGATCAAGGCCGACGCCAAAGCACAGCAGAAGGTCGCTGCGGCTGAAGCCAAGACGGTCGCCGAACAGAGCAAGGCCGCAGCTGAGGCGGCGTTCTTCACTACGACGAAGATGAAGCGCTATCTCGCCGTCGGCCGTCTGGCGGCGCCGATCGTGGTGCCGATCGCCTATCGCGCCGCGGTCGCGGCACGCGCTCAGCTCACCGAGCTGCAAGCACAGCGCGCAGGTGTCCCCGCGTCGGTGTTGACGCAGTTCGGCGGCCCGAGCGCCGCCCTCCGCGCCCGAATCGCGACCTCACGCGAATCCGCTCAGAAGGTCGCCGCGGCCGAGACGACCGCCGAAGGACGCGCATTCGTCGACGCGATGACGGGCAGGCTCGACAACCTTCTAGTGGCAGCCGACGCCGCCGACACGATGCCCCCTGCGCAGCGGAAATCGGCTCAGCGTGCCATCGACAACGAGCTCACAGCCATCGACAACGACTTGCTCGCGCGCCTCAACGTCCACCCGGCCTGACGTTCGCGTGGTTACGATGGCCGTGTGCTGAAGCGACTGATCGTCTGCAGTGTCCTGGCCGCCTCCGCGTTCACGGGTGTCTCGTCAGCCCTGCCGGCGCCCGCTGACGCGGCCCCCAAGTGCGCCGACGTCCACGTCCTGTTCGCGCGCGGAACCGCCGAGACGGCCCCGCCCCTGGGTGTCACCGGGATCGCGTTCGAACGCTCGGTCCGCGCGGCACTGCCGGGAAAGCGCGTCCGCGTCGAGGCAGTCTCCTACCGGGCCAGCAGCGACTTCCGCGACAAGCTGGCGTTCGCGCACACCTTCATCAACGGGGTGAAGTCGGCGCAGAGTCGAATCAAGCAGATCGCCGCCGCATGCCCCTCGACCGACATCGTTGTCGGCGGGTACTCACAGGGTGCGGCCCTGGCCGCCTATGCGGTCGCGGACGACGTGCGGATGCCGCCGAGCTACGCCGCTTACCAGCGCTACACGCCGAAACCACTCCCCGCCTCCATCGCACCGCACGTGAAGGCCGTCGTCCTGTTCGGTCCGCCGTCGGATCGCTTCCTGCGCGACGCGAAGGCCCCGACCATGCACGTCGGCCGGGCGTACCGCGGCAAGACGGTGCGTTACTGCGCTGCCGGCGACACCATCTGCAACGGTGCCCGCCTGGGTGGACCGAACGCCATGCATCTGCTGTATCCGGTCAACGGCATGACCGACGCCGGCGCCAGGTACGTCGCGCGTCGCGTCTGATCGAAGTCAGCGTTGTAGTCCGAACGGACTAACGGACTTCGCTACCGTGGCGATAGTCACAGTAGTCGTCACTACCAGTACAGCTACCGGTACCTGCGGGTGCAGTGGCACAACCTGCGCACAGGGGCCACGGGGCACCTGAACCTCCGACACTGGAAGACCGTCGCCGGCAGCACCGGCTACCCGTCGCCCCTCCCGACGACAGCGGTCGCGACCACCGGCGCCGGGCCGGTCGTCGCGACCGTGTCTGTGCTTCGTGAGCAATACCAGGCGCCGCCAACCGTGATCAGTGTGATCCCCGGTGTCAGCGCCGTCGACGTGCCGCGCTGACTACCTGCCGGGCAGGTACTTCAACGAACGGAGAAGTGTCGGCGTGAGCTTCAGGAACAGACCCTGCGGGATTCCCTTGATGCCGTCCAGTCCGATGACGCGCTGGGTCGCGATGGTCTGCGGCTCGGTGTACTTGAGGAGCCCCTCCTGGCCGTGGCGTCGTCCGACACCCGACACACCCATGCCGCCCATCGGCGCCGCAGTGGAGCCCCACGCGGCGGCGTAGCCCTCGTTGATGTTCACGGTTCCCGCACGGAGCTGCTCGGCGATCTTCTGCGCCTGCGCGGTGCTGCCTGCGAAGACGCTGGCGTTGAGACCGTACTCGGTGTCGTTGGCACGCTTGATAGCCTCGTCGACCGAGTCGACGGGGTAGATCGACACGAGCGGACCGAAGGTCTCGTCGGCGAAGCAGGTCATCTCGTCCGACACGTTCTCCAGGACTGTCGGCTCGTAGAAGAACGGGCCGAGGTCGGCACGCTTGCGGCCACCCGCCAGTACCCTGGCGCCCTTGGCGACGGCGTCGTCGACGTGCGCCTGCACGGTCTCGATCTGCTGCGCGGAGGCGAGTGAGCCCATGTCGGCGTTGAAGTCGTACGTGCCCGCGAGGGTCATGTTCTTGACGTGCTCGGCGAACTTGGAGGTGAATTCGTCGGCGATCGACCGTTCGACGTAGATGCGCTCGATCGAGATGCACAGCTGGCCCGAGTTGGAGTAGCACGCGCGGGCGGCGCCTGCGACGGCGTCGTCGATGTTCACGCCCTCGGTGATGATCATCGGGTTCTTGCCGCCGAGTTCGGCCGAGAAGCCGATGAGACGCTTGCCCGCCTGCGCCGCGAGGGTCGCACCGGTGGCCGACGAGCCCGTGAACATGAGGTAGTCGGTGGTGGCGACGATCGCCTGACCGACGACAGATCCGGGTCCGGGGACGACGGCGAACAGCTCTCGCGGCAGTCCCGCCTTGTACAGGAGTTCAGCGAGGGCGAGCGCACAGTACGGGGTGTTGCTGTCGGGCTTGATGACGACGGCGTTGCCCGCGATCAGCGCAGCAACCGCGTCCGACACGGCGAGAGTCAACGGGTAGTTCCACGGGCTGATGACACCGACGACTCCCTTGGGCTGGTACCGGACGCGGACGTCCGTGGCACCCGGCAGCATGCCTTGAACGTGCTGATCGGCGAGCATCGCCGGGCCCTGCTGCGCGTAATAGCGAGCGGTCAGCGCGACGTCGATGACCTCTTCCTGCGCGTAGATGCGCGCCTTGCCGGTCTCGGCCTGCGCGATGTCCATCAGTTCCTGCGCGGCGTCGTGCACCAGTTCGGAGAATCGGTTGAGGACCTTCGCACGGCTCTGCGGCGACTGCGCGCCCCACTGGACCTGAGCCGCACGTGCCCGCGCGACGGCCAGTTCGATGTCGTCGGCGGTGCCGACGGGGATGGTCGCCATCTCGGCGCCGCTGAACGCTTCGAGAACCGGCTTGGTGGGACGCTCTCCGTCGATCGCGATCAGCGCGGCGAGGCGAGCGAAGTAGTCGGGTGACGGCTTCGGCATTACTGCTCCTTGTTCGAGGGTGTCAGTGTTCGGTGAGGCTTGTCCGGGCCGGTCAGTCGGCCTGCGCGACAAGGACGATGCCGTCGTCGTCGGAGTAGGCGATGTCGCCGGGCGTGAAGGTGACGCCGCCGAGTTCCACGGGCACGTCACGCTCGCCCGCACCGGTCTTGGTCGACTTGCGGGGATTGGTGCCGAGCGCCTTGACGCCGATCGCCATTCCGCCGATCGTCTTCGCGTCGCGGATCGCGCCGTTCGCGATGATCCCGACCCAGCCGTTCGACCGGCCGAGCTCGGCGATGATGTCGCCCACCAGCGCGGTGTGCACCGATGCGTCGCCGTCGATGACGAGCACGCCGCCCTCGTTGGGCTCCGACAGGATCGACTTGAGCAGCGCGTTGTCCTGGAAGCAGCGCACGGTCGTCACGGTGCCGACGAACTCGCGGTTGCCGCCGTACTGGGTGAACTGCGTGTCGCAGCTGCGCACGTCGGCGCCGATCTCATCGACGAGGTCTGCGGTCGGGGTGAAGTTCAGCGAGGTCATGACCTCGAGTCTAAGCGTTGTTACCGGCGAGTCATATGTGATGCTTCGCCGCGCATCGTCCGATCACCGCGAAATGTGCACCTGAGCGGACCTACGAGGCCGTATGGACGCCCGCACCTTGTGTGCGGTGCACATTTCGCGAAGGGCCACCGCGGCCGGTCGGGTGAATCGCGCCTGCGCTCGTTCAACATTCACCGACGGTGACGGCCTCGCGACTTGTCAGACCGTCCCGGCACAATATTGGTCATGCCCACCGCCGACGAACTCCTCGGTCCTGATGTCGCCCGTGAATTGCAGGCGGTGCTGGAAGGGGCGGCACCGGATGCCGAGTTCTCCGGAGTCGGAGCCGCTGCCGGCCGGTTCGACGGACTGCCTCTGCGTGAGCGGTCCGACCTCCTGCGCGACGCCCTGCTTGATGCCGTCCCCGGCGACTATCCCATCCTCGCCACCGTCGTGTCGGCGGCCGTGGAGAGCCCTCGGCTCACCGGGTGGATGGTGTGGCCGGTCAGCACTGCCGTCGCCGATCGGGCGGTCGGCGACGGCAGCGCGGAGGCCTTCGACGACGCGATGGCGATGCTCGCGACACTCACCGGCCGTCTGACGTCCGAGTTCGCGATCCGTGCTCTGCTACGACACGATTTGTCGCGCGGCCTGGTGATCGCACAGGGGTGGACGACGTCGACCGACGAACACGTCCGACGTCTCGCATCGGAGGGCACTCGCCCATATCTGCCATGGGGTACCCGGATACCCGGCGTGATCACCGACCCGGCAGCGGCAATCCCGATCCTGGACGCTCTCTACCGAGATCCGAGTGACTATGTCCGACGCTCAGTCGCCAACCATCTCAACGACGTCAGCCGCCACGCGCCCGAGTTGGTCGTCGAGACGGCGCAGCGATGGATGGCCGACCCCGACGACACCACCGCAGCCACCGTCCGCCACGCACTGCGCACCCTCGTGAAGCGCGGCGACCCCGCAGCCCTCGCCATTCTCGGCTTCGGGCCGGTGAGCGTGGAGGTCGACGGCCCCCGGACGGCGGGCGGCACCGTGCGGATCGGCGAGGATCTCGGGTTCACCGCTGCGGTCCGCAACGTCGGCGCGAACGATGCGCGTGTCGCAATCGACTACGTCGTCCATCACCGCAAGGCCAACGGCAAGCAGACCGAGAAGGTCTTCAAACTCACAACGTGCACCCTCGCGCCCGGCGAAGTCCTGGACATCAACCGCCGCCACTCGTTCAAAGTGATCACGACCCGGAAGTATCACCCTGGGCGGCACGCGATCGAGCTTCAGGTCAACGGCGAGCGCCTCGGCCGCGCCGAGTTCGACCTCGTCGCCAGTTCCCCCGTCCCTTGAGCTGGCTTTGCCCCTGCGCCTTTGAGCGAGGTGAGCTCTCGGGTGAATCGGTCACTGCGGTTTGGCGAGAGGGAAGGCCAGGGATTCGCGGATCGAGGTGCCGGTGATCATCATGACGACTCGGTCGACTCCCACGCCCAGGCCACCCGTCGGCGGCATGGCGTATTCGAGTGCGGTGAGGAAGTCGTCGTCGATCTCCATCGCCTCGGCGTCGCCGCGTGCCGCCTTCACCGACTGCGCGGTGAGGCGCCGTCGCTGTTCCACGGGATCGGTGAGCTCGGTGTAGGCGGTGCCGAGTTCGACGCCCCACGCGACGAGGTCCCAACGTTCGGCCACTCCGTCGACACTGCGATGCGCCCTCGTGAGCGGCGACGTGGACGTCGGGAAGTCGATGTAGAACGTCGGGAACTCGGTCCGATCCTCAACGAGATGCTCGTACATCTCCAGGACGATGTGCCCGGCGTCCCAGTCCGGCCGCAACGCGATGTCGAGACCGCGGCACAGGTCGGTGAGCTCCGCGACGCTGGTCTGCGCGGTGATCTCGACCCCGACCGCCTCCGACACGGCACCATGAACCGTCTTGACCGGCCACTGCACCGAGACGTCGACCGCGTCGACGACGCCGTCCTCGCCGGTCCGGTAGATCACCGGGCTGCCGTGCGCGGCTGTCGCGGCGGCCACGATCATGTCCCGAGTCAACGTCATCATCGACAGGTAGTCGTGATGCGCGGCGTACGCCTCGAGGCTGGTGAACTCCGGGTTGTGGGAGAAGTCGACGCCCTCGTTGCGGAAGTTGCGTCCCAGCTCGAAGACTTTCTCGATCCCGCCGACACACAGCCGTTTGAGGTACAGCTCGGGCGCGATCCGCAGGTAGAGGTCCAGATCGTAGGCATTGATGTGAGTGCGGAACGGAGTGGCGTTGGCACCGCCGTGCACCTGCTGGAGTATCGGCGTCTCCACTTCGAGGAACCCTGCGTCGGACAGATGATCGCGCAGAGCCTTCACCACCACCGAACGGGTGACGAGCAGGCCGCGGGCCCGCGGGTCGACGGCGAGATCGAGGTAACGCTGCCGTACCTTCGCCTCGGGATCGGTCAGACCGCTCCACTTGTCCGGAAGCGGATGCAGGCATTTGCCGTTGAGTCGCCACGAGTCGACGATCAAGGACAGTTCGCCTGTGCGACTGGTCCCGATCACTCCTGATGCACCGATCAGGTCCCCGAGGTCCAACGTCGACGCGAAGTCGGGGCCGTCGACGCTCGATGGTTCGACGAGGAGTTGGATCTCCCCCGACGAGTCGTGGACACGGGCGAATGCGACGCTGCCGAAGTCGCGCAGTCTGGTCAGGCGTCCCGCGACCGAGACGCGGGTGCCGATCGGCTCGGCGACCGCGGCGGCGACAGGGTGCGACGGCGGCTGCGCCACCGGATAAGGGTCCACTCCCTGGTCTGCGAGTTGATCGAGTTTGGCCAGGCGCACGCGCACCTGCTCGGGTCGCACGACCGTCGGCGTCGCAGCGGCCGCAGCGCAGCGGTGCAGGTCCGCGATCAGTTCGTCCACATCGACGCCTGCGGGGACCGACGGCTCGCCCTTCGTGTACTGAAGGTCTCGCCATTTTCGGCCGGGCAGTTGGACGAAACCCTCGGCCGTCACGGAGGCGAGCCCGGCCCGCGGAATCGACAGACCGTCCTCGTAGCAGAGGTACCGCGGCACCCATGCGGGGCGGTACTTCGCATTCGACTTGTACAGAGACTCCATCTGGAAGAACCGCGAGAAGAACGTGAGAACACCGTGCGACGCCTTCATCACCGGCCCTGCGCCGATCTCGTCGCCCTTCTCGAAGAAGTCGCGGAACGCCGCGAAGTTCAACGAGATCCGCGTGACGCCGACGCTCTCGGCGTTGCGCGCCAACTCCGACACCATCGTCTCGACGACACCGTTCGGGCCGTTCCGGTCGCGGCGCATCAGGTCAAGGGACACACCGGTGCGGCCCCACGGGACGAACGACAGCATGCCGATCACCCGCTCCTCCGGCGTCCCCTCCTTCTCGACGGCCTCCACGAGCAGGCACTCCCCGTCGTCGGGGTCGCCCATGCGACTCAACGCCATCGCGAAGCCGCGTTCCTCATCTGTGTCGCGCCACTCGTCGGCGCGCCGCACTACGTCCCCGACCTCCGGCCAGGCGACGTCTTTCATGCGACGCATGCGGACGGTCACACCGGCACGCTTGGCACGCGACACCGAGTTCCGGACGTTCTTCATCTCGGGGCCGGACAGTGAGTAGTCGGCGACGTACAGGATCGCCTCGTCGCCGATGTTGAGGGCGGTCAAGCCGGCTTCTTCGTACGCTCTGGCTCCGACGGTGCTCGCGCCGAGAACGGCGGGATGCCAACCGTACTTCTCGGCGAGAGCCATGTACTCGGCGATCGCTTCCGGCCACGAGGCGGGATCGCCTATGGGATCGCCGCCTGCAACCGCGGTCGACAGTTCCACGCGGTAGGTGATGGCGGCTCGACCGTCCGGCGAGAAGACGACGGCCTTGTCGCGGCGCGTGGAGAAGTAACCGAGCGAGTCGTCTTCGCCGTACGTTTCGAGCAGGGTCCGGATGAGGCGTTCATCGGTGGCCGTCATCAGTGAGGCCAAGCGTTGCGAGCGGAACAGCACAACCGCGGCGGCGATCAAGGCGAGCGCTCCGAACAGACCGAGCAACCAGTTGACTGTCCAGTTGCTGTGGTGATCTCCGAGGCGGCGCATCTCAAGCGTCGAGAACGCGACGACATGATTGAACACGTAGGGCAGTCGCTCATGGCTCTGCAGGGTTCCGGGTGCGATCGTCACCAGTCCCCAGCCCGCGACCGTCCCCAGTGCGAATCCCGTCACGAGCACACCCAGCGAGGCCATGATCGCGCCTCGTCGCACACGTGTCGTGAACTGGCGGTACGACGCGATCAAGACCCCGAGCGCCAGCAGATCGATGCAGAGCCCGATCAGGGACGGCACCCATTCGTCGTGCCAGCGACGGTCCGAGCGGCCGATCAGCACCACCAGGAAGTTCGCCGTCGCGTACAGCGTCAGGAACGCGACGGTGATCCACCAGGCGATCCGCTTGCGCTGTCCGAGAGACACCGCCATCAGACCGAGCGCGACGATCCAGGCCAGGCTTGCGCCCGGCATTGGAAAGACGTATCCGTCGAGATACGTTCGCGGAACCTGGAGCAAGCGGTGGAGAGGCGGAATGATCGCCGACAGCAGCGACACGATCGCGAAGAAACCGAGGATCGCGCCTGCACGCTGCGGAACTGTGTGTCCAAAACCGCTGGGATGCGAGATGCGGCCGACGGAGGCGACCGCCCGCCGTGCCGCAGACGCCTGCCGTGCGGCCTCACGAGAAGACAGGTCGGCCGGGTTTCTGACGGTGCGGCTGTCGGTCATAGCGCTGACGGTAGTCGTGCCGACGGGCCACTGCTCACGCCACGGGGCAGAATGGTCACGTGGATGAAATCGAGATCCGGGACGACTCGATCCGATTGGGTCAGTTCCTCAAACTTGCCAGCCTTATCGAGACGGGCGCCGACGCGAAGATCGTGATCGGCGACGGACTCGTGTCGGTGAACGGCGAGGTGGAGACGCGCCGCGGCCGTCAGTTGACGGCGGGCGACGTCGTGGAGATCGGCGGGATCAGCGTCCGACTCGCAACACCATGAGCTCGGCGGTGGTAGCGAGACGTTCGCTGCCTTCGGTGAGCGCACTGGCGGCGCGTCGACGTCCGGACAGGTTGCGAACGAAGTCGATGAAGGACGGGCGACGCCGCTGACGGCTCGACTGCATGTGTGTCTCCTCCCCGAGACATGGAACTTACCTACATCTCGATCATCGTCGCGGAGCCACGTTTGTGTTAGCGAGCGGTCCCTGAAAGAGGTCGAATTCACAGTTTCCGGCGGAGCATGAGCGTGATCGCCGTCCGCTAGTCACCGAAAGTTCACCGACTGAACCTGATTCTGCGGTTGCGTTCGATGTTGGGAAAACACAACAATTGAGTAGGTAATGACCGATCGATTCTCTGGAGGCACCCCATGAAGGTTCCCGTCGTCGCAGGACTGCTCGCGGCCGTCATCTTCGCGATCGTCGCGGTCATCCTGGCCGTGCAGTCACAGCTCGCTCTTGCCGCGGTGTTCGGCGTCCTCGTGCTCGCCGCACTCGGCACAATCCCCGTCGCCACCCGCTCCGAGCAGAAGTAGCCTCCGCCTAGCCCTCGTCGAGAATCGCTTCAAGGTCGGCGAGGGCGGCGGCAGGTCCCTCGGTCAGGTAGACGCCGCCGACATTCACCGCGACTTCGTCGACCCCGGCGTCGCGATACGCCTGAAGGCCGGCGGCGATCTCTGACGCGGTCCCGGTGAGCACCACATCGTGGTCGAGCAGTTCCTGCGAGCCACGCGCCGGATCTGCAGCGTCGACGGGAACACCCGCGGCGTTGAGCATCCCGACATAATGCGGAAGCGACAGGTGCGCCCCCACCACCGCTTGAACGGTCTTCGCCAGGTCTCGTCCCGGACGCGCCACCGCGCAGTGAACAACCGCCGAGACAGACGGCGTGCGGTCAGCCGGCGCGGTGTCCGCCATGATCGGCATGATCGTGCCCTTCAAGTACTCCAGCGGCGTGAGCCACGTGACCGCGACGTCCGCGAACTCTCCAGCGACTGCCGCCATTCGGCTCCCCAGAACCCCGACCCCGATGCGCACCGGCGGTGCATCCACCGGCGCGAGCACTGCGGGCCCACCGGGTCCGCCGAAGTCGTAACCGTGGCCGTCCAGCAGTCCCCGCATCGCAGCGAGGTACTCACGAGTGGCTCGCAGCGGTGATCGGTAGTCCACACCGATGCTGTCGCGAAACACTGTCGCCGCGGGGCCAACCCCTGCGATGAAGTCGTGCCCTGAGAGGAGCGCCGTCGATCGCGCGGCGGCGGCCGCCAGATACGGATGGCGCAGCGGCATCAACTCGACGCCCGATCCGAACGGCAACCCGTAGCCGAGGCCCGACAGGTACGCGAAGATGTCCTGGGTCTCGATCGCGAGCGATTGACCGCACCAAAGTCGTGCGGCGGAGTGGTCACGCGCCACTCGCGCAAACAGGATCGCGGCCCCGGTGTCGGCGGGCTGGAGCGGCAGGAACACGGAGTGTGCGGTCATCGAGTCCTCGAATCGTCGAACGTGGAAGGGGAGGCGACGCCTCGTCCGGACAGCACGGCTGCCCAGGTGCGTGACGAGAGCGAACGCGAATGTCGGCAGACGTCGTCGACATGCACCCGCGCCGCCGCGGCCGGTGCACTGACAACCAGATCTGCGGGCAGCCCGTTCACGACAAACGACAGCAGCGCGTCCGCCAGGCCGGGGGTTGTCGACGCCGCGACCGCGAACGCCCCGGCGACATGCCCGCGGGCGGCCTCCAGAAGTCCCGGCACGTGGAGACGGCGCGGTGCGTCGTCGAAGAAGGATGCGACCTCGTCGAGGATCAGATCAACCTCTCCCTCGCGCATCCCGACGCTGACTTGGATGAGTTGACGGCCGCCGTGGAAGCGCAGCGCGGCGTCGACGCTGTAGCTGGCGCCGAGTTGACGTCCGAGCCGGTCTGCGAGCGCGGCGCCGGCGAACCCGGCTACCGCCGCGACCAGCACCGAATTCGTCATCGACGTGGTCGGCGCTGTCGGCAGCAGGTGTGTGACGGTGAGTGACGGCACGTTCTCGGCGGCACACGTCAGCGGTGTCGGTGTCGGCGTCAGACCGACGACGAGCCGGCGCGCAGGGGCGGGGACGTCCCGCCCCAGAGCTGCGATCCGGGCCCGGCCCGAGTAGGTCAACCGCGGTGCGACCACGATCACCTCGCGTCGCGATTCCACGACGACACGCCATGCGGGGCGGTCGTCCCCTGTCAGCGCCGTGTCGTGAACGAACCGACGCCGGATCAGATCCGCGACGGACTCGTTCGCGGAAGCCGGGCCAGTCGTGTCCGGAACGTTCATCGTCGGGAGGTCGTCGACAGCGGCGTCGAGCTGTTCGGCCGCCCACACGATGTCGGCGGCGGGGGCGGTGCAGGTCGCGATGACCGTTCCATCGCGCCGAGCGAGACCGACCAGGAACCCGCGCATCGACAGCGCCGCGAAGCGGGAGCCGGACGCGACGGCGGTCAGCGCCGCGTCGACGTCCACGTCCTCCGGGAGATGGACCACGATGTGCACCACACCGAGGTCGTCGCCCGGCCCGATTGCGACGACGACATGTCGGTCGACGTCGACGTGTGGGGTCATCGGAGCGCCCCGAGCAGGTCGTTCGCCGCTGCGGCGACGTTGTTCTCGTCCACGCGAGCCAGCGCGCTCGACAGGCGGTCCTCCAGATCCGGCCGGCCGGTCAGAAGCAGACCTCGGGCAGACGAACGGGCCCGCGCAACAGGTACCTGGTGTGCTCCGCCGTGCAGGAGTCGCGCGCGCGTACGCGCCCGGTCGAGTGGCGACGGCCCGCCGACCCTGTCCACGACGGCAGTCAACGCGGAGACCAACCGCTCGAGCGCCCCGGTGCGGTCGGCCGAAGCAGCACGGACGGCGACGATGTCGGGGGCGTCCGCGGTGAACGGACCGTGCCGACCGACCGTCGCCGCCAGCCGATGCTCGGCGAGCATGAGTCCAAGAATCATGTGCGCCGCGGTCTCCACCGCACCTCCCGGTGCCAGGACAGATGCGGCCACGACCTCACCGTCGGCGATCGTGCGCGAGGTCAGCGCCGCTGGTCGCGGGGCTTCGGCCACCGTCGGCCGGGCCGCTCCCCCGATGGGGAGTTCGGCGAACGCCGTGAGCACACGATCGGCGAGGATGTGGGCGTCCTCCGGGCCCACCACGCCGATCACGGTGCCATCCGAGCCGTAGTTCCGCGCATGAAACGCACCGACGGACGCCGCATCCAGGGCGCCGAACCCGTCGCCGCTGCCGAATCCGTCGCGAGTGAGTTCTGGAGGCAGTCCGTGGGCCCGCAGTTGATCGGTCCACGCCGGGTCTGGAGAACTGTGACCTGCGGCGACAGTGGCGACTTCATGAAGGACGATGTCCCGTTCACGGTCGATCCTCCCGTCGTCGAACAGCGGGTTGAGCATCCGCTCGGCTTCCAACCGCAGCACGTCGTCGACCGACGACGCGGGTGCGGCACAGAAGAACTCAGTGGTGTCGGGCAGCGTGTTGGCGCCGTACACCCCGCCGACCGCGGCGAGTGCCCGTGCGTGCTCCGTCTTTCCCCGTCCGCCGTGATACATCGTGTGCTCGGTCAGATGTGCGAGCCCGTCCGCTCCGACCGGATCGGATCGGTACCCGACCCCGACACACACCGAGATCGCGACGGTGCCGACGTTCCTCGACTCGGCGACCACCCGCAGTCCACCGTGCCCCGATCGGACCACTCGATCGCCCGTCACACCGGTATCCCAACGCCTGCAACAGCGGGTGAACCGAGATTCCGCGCCAGGGACGACGGGTCGATGTTGGCGCCGAGCAGCTCTCCGACAACTCGCGACCTGCGTTCGTCGCGAGAGTCACCCGCGAGGGCCGCTGCCACGAGCGCGTGGCCGATCACTCGGCTCCGATGCTGCCCGAAACTGAGTCCGGCGTGGTCTGGCCTCGGGTCCCGCGGCTCGAACGCCACGCCGATCCCCGACGCCGGTCGATGCACGTAGTGCGACGTCTCGCCGGACGCCACACCCGATGCGTCGAGCTCGCGGATCAAGCGTGGAAGGCCGCCCCACCCGGTGGAGTCCAGGTACACGACGAGTCCGTCGGTGCGCGGGTAGTGCGCCGGGTTCGACAGCACCTTCGCCTGCCAGCCGTACGACGCCGGACCGAGGTGATCGAGCAGCAGTGACCACGCGCGGACTCCCGCCTCCTCATCGGCCAGCCCGATGTACAGCCGGAGCAACGGGCCGGACAGCGGGCGTTCCCCCGGTGCCGCTCTGACCAGGAAGAATCCCGGGGACAAGGCGGGTCGAGACGCGGGGGTCCGCAGTGTCTGGATACCGCGGTCGGTGACGACCGACGCCAGTTGATCGACGGTCAGCGCCACCCGCACGCCCGCGATAAGGGCGACTCCCCCGGTGTCCGTCCGCTCCACGACGTCGACACGATGGCATGTCGTGACGTCGGCCGCCGGTTCGGCGAGACGCCGCTCGAAGCCGAAGTCACGGAGATGGGAGAAGTCGTCGTCCACGTCGTCGGTGATCTTCCGGGCGTGGAAGCGTTCGTAGAGAGCCCCCGCCATCCGTCCCTCCAACTCGCGTGCGCTGGCGGCTTCGAGCACCGTTCCGCCGACGTCTGCACGACGACCATCCGGGTCGACGGTCACTGCGTCGAGCACTGCTTCGCATCCGGGATCAATGTGCATGCGCCGACTCCGACAGCAGGTCGAGGAACCCCGACGGTTGGACGAGGATCGTGCGGCCGATGCCTGCGGCGCCACGGGTCACCGCATCGATCAGGTTGGCACGCTCGGACATCACCAGCATCCGGTCGAGCATGTGCCAGCCTGCGAACCGCATGATCCGTTCACCGGTCCGCGCGTCGACCTCGCCGCCGTGCTCTCGGTACGCCGCCATGAATGCCGCGATCAGCGGCCGTCGCTCCTCCACCGCCGACGACCCCTCGGCGAGGATGTCGGCGTGTCCGACCACTGCCCCGTACGGCAGATGTTCCGCGAGGCGGCCCGGAATCCCGATCACCGCCGTGTACAGCAGTTCACCGACAACCGCACCGAGGTCACGGGCGGGATCGCCGATGCGGACGTCCTCGAAGTCGGTGAGCAGCACATCGTCGCCTTTGACCAGGAACTGATCGAGGCGCAGGTCGCCGTGCACGACGACGGTGCGGTAGTCCTCCCGGTGCTCGACGCGACGCAGAGTCGCGATCGCCTCGACGATCTCCGGATCGCCTTGCATCAGTCGCCACATCTCGAGTTCGGCCCCGGTCGCACCGAGGAACATCTCCAGCGGCATCGCGTCGAAGAGCAGGTCCGGCGGCATCGCATAGCGGTGGCGGCGGATGCCGACAGGTTCGACGGCGTGCAGTTGCGCCACCAGTGCGCCCATCGCCGCCGCATGGTGAGGCCCGAGTCGATCCTCACGCGCCGCCAGGGTGGCCGTCTCCACGCCCTCGATGTACTCGTACACCGCGATCCCGAGTTCGGCGTCGTCGAGGATCAGGTTCGGGCGTCGCGGCACTGCACTCCCGGTCGCCTCGAACGCATGGTT
The DNA here is from genome assembly GCF_016919385.1 of Gordonia sp. PDNC005. NCBI lineage: Bacteria > Bacillati > Actinomycetota > Actinomycetes > Mycobacteriales > Gordoniaceae > Gordonia > Gordonia sp. PDNC005. The sequence goes on along the minus strand of NZ_CP070351.1, from coordinate 3,934,858 downwards.
TCGATCGAATCGTTCACCGCCGGGGTCACGTTGAAACCACTTCACGAACAGTCGCTGCCCGGTGGTGGCGAGTCCGTGGAAGTTCTTGTTGCGCCCGAGGCTGGTCTCGACGGCACCGTCGAAGGCGCCGAGCCCCAACGCGGACAGTCGTTCGTCGACGGCGGCGAGGTCCCTCATCGGGAGTCTCCGTTCTCCAGTAGGTACCGGATCATCCGGTGGTAGCGGTCGAACTCCGTCGTCGACCAACCGACGTACACGATGTAGTCGTGCAGGTGCAGGGCGATGCGGACTGCGGCGAGGTCGGCCACCGACGTTCGGCCGGACCCGCCGTATCCTGCGAGGAACGCGTCGACGTGAGCCGTCCATCCGCTGTCCGCGCCGTCGAAGGTGAGTCCGTACTCGACGAGTTCGCCGACCACCCACAGCAGATCGGTGTCGGCAGGCGCCACCGCGACGTCTTCGCCGGTCAGCAGCAACGGGCGTTCGCCGGCGAGCACGACCGAGCCGAGTGTCGGAGCGCCGTGGCAGAGTACGGATGGCGCGTCGAGCAGGGCCGAGACGACGGTCCTCAGCCCCGCCGCGACGTCTCCGGGCAGCACGTTCAGGCGTTCGCGTGCCACCCTGGCTGTCGGCGCGAGCCCGCGCCCGTCGAGCCAGTTGACGAGCCTGTCGACTCCCCTCGTGGACCCGCGAATGATGTTCTCCGGGGTAGGGGTGCTGTGCAGCTCGCGCAGCGAGGCGCCGACGGCTTCGAGGACGGCGGGGGCGACGGCGCTCGGACCGTCGTCGATCAGTGCGCCCGCCACGCTTCGGGGCGCGGGTGCCGTATAGACGCGGCTGTCTTCGACGGCCGACCCGAGGAGCAGACCGTCGGGCATCCACCGGCGCACCGCCGCGAACTCCGGCGACGAGTGTGCGGTGAACGGCGCTGGCGCCGCGGTGCCCGGAGTCCGCGTCCAGGTCCAGCCGCCGCTGTCGGCGTCGTCGATCTCGGTGCGCAGCAGGTCCGTCTGCAACACGGTCCGGCCCACCCGCTCCGGGTCTGGTTCGACAAGTGCGACGGCCGCGGTGAAGTCCCCCGGCGCCCACGAGGTGAGTGTCGGATCGTGTTTGCTCACGCCGGGCACGGGCGAGAGGACCGTCGCGGAGCCGCGCTCCTCTAGCGTCGTCCACGACCGGACCAGACCCGGCGAGGCCAGTCCGCCCGGCGGTAGGCCCGGTGCTACGACAACCGGCGCGGTGCTGAGAGCGATAGTCAGCAGTGACGGTCGGTCGACACGGTCGGACGCCAGGTCCGCGAGGTAGTTCTGCGACGCCGGGTACACGATCACGCCGTCGGCCCAGGCGGCGTACTCCACGTGCACCGGCCTGTCGTCGACCGCGTCCCACGCGTCGACAAGAACCTCGTCGACGACTGCCGACGCGAGACTCGCCGGGGTGACAAATCGTCGTGCGCCCTCGGTCACCAGCACTCTGACCCGGTGGCCGGGGCGGTGCATCGCGATCCAGTTGATCCAGTAGGGCACGTGGGCGGCGGTCGCAGAACCGGTGACGACCAGCAGCAGCTTCACGGCGCGACGAACTCGATGACCGACCTGGCGGGCGTCTCGGCGAGGACCGTGCCGTCGACGAATCCCGCTCGGCGCCCGAGTTCGAGTAGTTCTGCCGTTTCGCGGACGGGCACGGTGACCATCGCGCGGTAGTACAGCTCTTCGCGGGCCGTCCCAGCACGCAGTGTGACCTCGCTGAGGATGAACCGGGCACCGTCGCGTTGCGCCGCTTCCCGGCAGCGCCGCAACAGGGCAACTGCCTGCTCATCGGCCCAATCGGCGAGCACCGCGGACATGACGAAGACGTCGCCTCGTGGCACGATCTCGTCGAAGTACGACTGATCGACGACACTGACACGGTCGGCGTTGTGACCGCGCGCATTGAGCTGGGCGCTGGCCTCGGCGACGAGCCCCCGATCGAGAAGCACGCCGACCGCCTCGGGCGCCGCGTCGAGAATCCGGTTCAACAGTTGCCCTCCGCCGCCACCGATCTCGACGACAGCCGCGGCGCTGGACCAGTCGACGGCGTCGATGAGGACGTCCTCGTCGTACTCTGCGGTGCCGCGGGCGAGTTCCGCTTCGATTGTCGGCAGGTTCGCACGGTCGCGGCTGAGCGCAGTCCAGAAGTCCTCCCCGAACAGACCGAGGGCGGAGACCCGTCCGGTCTCGAGGGTGTGGTCGAGGGCGACGAGAGACTTGGTGGCGAATCCGAGCATGCCCGTCAGCGATAGTCCGTCCTCCGCGGTGGCGAGGATCGCGCCGATCTCGGTGGGTGCGGGAGCGCTGGGGTCGCCGTCGAGGATGCCTATCTCGCCGAGAAACCGGACGAGGATGCCGAGGACGTCGCCGTCGAGTCCACGGTCGGCGGCGATCTCCGCGACCGTCTGACCGGCGGCGAGACCACTGACGACACGGTGGGTGGCCGCGGCCCGGATGGCGATGGGCGTGATGATGTCCGACATCGCGAGCAGCTTGCTCACTGCGTCGGGCCGAACGGCCGTCTCTGTCGTCATGTCGATCTCGTCCTTTCGATGGTTGAGTACGATCACGGTCGTGTGCGGGGGCGGCGTGGCTCCGCCCCCGCACACTCCGATCAGGTGTCGATCAGGTCAGCAACCGTGGTCGATGGTGGCCGCGACGGAGACTCCCGCCGACGCCGAACCCACCGAGAGCAGGCTGACGGTGATCGTCGGGGTGATGGCGGGCACCGCTGCTGCCGCCCCCGCGAACTCGTCCGCCGAGGCGAAGGTCCGGTAACCGGCGATGAGCTTCTCGTTCATGATCAGCAGCCGATCGTGTAGGTGGTGGCGCCGCTGGTGAACGATGCGACCGACAGGGTCGAGATGGGGGTCGCGGGGGTCGGAGAGATGGCGGGAGTGTCGATCGATGCTGCCGCACCGGCGAACTCGTCGGTCGAGGCGAAGGTCTGGTAGCCGGCGATGAGCTTCTCGTTCATGATCAGCACCCGTGCTCGTTGGTCTGCCATCCCGACACTGCGGACGCGACGGAGACGGTGATGGTGATGGTCGGGGTGATGGCCGGGGTTGCAGCCGAGGCCGCGCCGAACTCGTCGGCGGAGGCGAACTGCCGGTAGCCGGCGATGAGCTTCTCGTTCACGAATTGCCTTTCCTGGTGTGCGATTCCGCGACCGGTGATGCGAGTGTCGCGGGGATCCGTCCGATCCAGGGCGTGAGCCTATCCACCGAACAAACGACTGGCCATGGCTCGCAGAATGCCCTTTCGGCACTTGCCGAGGTGTGCTCCGAGGCCCGCACCCGACCTGCCCGACGGCAATGAAGTGCCAGGCCAGGTCGTTTTCTCTGGCACGTTTTTGCACTCGGTCACGGCTTCGACTCACAGTGAGTCGACCTTCCGTACAGACTCCGAACGCCAACAATTCATTCGTATTTGACACAACCGACATTCCCCATGGATTCCGCGATTCGGAATAGATCTCCCGCTTGTCGGAACGACCGAGGTCAGAGCGATGGTTGCAGCTGGAAGAATCCACGACCTCACGTCGACGACACCTCTCTCGACGCTGCACGATTCTTGACATGTTGTTGTGAATTCACAATGATCGTGTCATGTCAGCCCGCCAACGCAGAGCGATTCACAACCGAATCGCCGTCCTGCGCACCGAGCGGAGAATGTCCCGAGCCGAACTCGCCCGACGAATCGACGTGAACGTCCAATCGGTCGGGTCCATCGAACGCGGCGACTACTACCCCAGCCTCGACTTGGCCATGCGAATCTGCGAGGTGTTCGACCTCCCCGTCGAAGCGGTCTTCTCCCGGACAGAGTTCGCCCCGCTGTCGGCCCAGGTGTACCGAGGGTGACTCGCGAGCCGTTCTGGCGGCGATGGGAACAGTGGCGCGCGGACTACTACAGCGCCGACCTCGCGCGGCACGGTCCCCGCTTCGAAGCGTGGCGGACTCGACGGCGGTGCCGGCAGGTCGCGGCGGCCGTGACGGTGCTCATCGTCGCCGCCGGCTGCGCTTCCGTCGGCGTCATCTGGTGGTTCGGGTTCCTCATCCTATGGCTGATCCTCGTACTGGCGGCCATCGCCGGCACACTCTGCCTGCGCTACATGACCGGCGGCGGCGCGGACGGCCCCCAGCTCGTCCTCGACGAACGCCAGCTGGCCCGACGCAACGCCGCCCGGTCGCTCGGCCTCACCGTCAGCATCCCCCTGCTGGTCCTCCCGTACGGGATCCTCATCGGATCGGTCATCAACGCGGAGGACGGTCTGGTCCCGTACCAGGTCGTGTACTCGGCGGCGATCCTCATCTGGTGGGTACTGTGCGTCGCTCGCGCGGCGCCGTCCGTCCTGTACGCCTGGTGGCAGGAGGATCCCGACCTCGAAGACTCCGTCGACGCCCTGTTCGACGACACTCACGTACGCGACCTCAACGAAGGGAACCCATGACACCCATCGCCTCTGCCGGTCTGGAGGTGGCCGGCCTCGACAAGACGTTCGGCGACCTGACCGCGCTCACCGACATGACGTTCCAGGTCGCACCCGGCGAAGTGTTCGGCTTCGTCGGATCGAACGGCGCGGGCAAGTCGACCACCATGCGAATCATCTTGGGCGTCCTCGCCGCCGACCGCGGCGAGGTGCGCTTCGGCGGCACGTTGATCAACTCCGACACCCGACGACGCATCGGGTACATGCCGGAGGAACGCGGGCTGTACCCGAAGATGAAGGTCGGCCCCCAGCTCACGTACCTCGCTCGCCTGCACGGGCTGTCTGCATCCGAGGCCGCCGAGCGGACCGCCTACTGGACCGACCGGTTGGGCATCGCGACCCGAGTCGACGACGACGTCGCCGCCCTCTCCCTGGGAAATCAGCAGCGCGTGCAACTCGCCGCGGCCCTCGTCTTCGACCCCGACCTCCTCGTCCTCGACGAGCCGTTCTCCGGTCTCGACCCGGTGGCCGTCGACGTGATGAGCGAAGTGATCGTCGAAAAGGCGGCCGACGGCGTACCTGTGCTGTTCTCCAGCCACCAGCTCGAGCTGGTCCAGCGGCTGTGCGACCGGGTCGGCATCATCGCCAAGGGGCGGATGCGCGCGCTCGGAGCCGTTGACGATCTGCGCTCGGCAGGTGGACTCCGACTCCGCGTCGACGCGCCGTCGGCGCCCGTCGGGTGGGCCGACGGCGTCCCCGGGGTGATCAGCGCCGACTACGCCGAGACCACGGTCCTCCGAGTGGACGGCAACCACGACGATCAGGCGATCCTGTCCGCGGCGTTGGCGACCGGACCAGTCCACGGCTTCGTCTCCGAGACACCCGACCTGACCGAACTGTTCCGAGAGGTGGTCACCGCAGTATGAGCGCTCCAGAACCAGCGTCGTCCTGGACGACGATCCGCCTGATCGCGGCACGCGAGATCACCACGCGAGTCAAGACCCGTTCGTTCATCATCACCAACGTGATCATGCTGGTAGTGGCCGTCGTCGGCTGCCTGGTGGCATCGCAGTTCGTCGGCGACGACGACGCGAAGGTCGAGACCGTCGCCACGCAGGGAGTGAACCCTGAGACGAAAGCCGCCATCACCGCGACGGGCGAACAACTCGGCATCACCGTCCGGATCGTCGACGAAGCCGACGCTCGCGCCAAGGCCGCCGACGGCGACGTGACGGCAGCGATAGTCGCCCAGCCCGACGGCACACTGCGTGTGTTCTCGGAGGACACGCTCGACACGACAGTCGAGGCCGCGATCAAGAGCGGCGTCTCGTCCTCGGCCGTCGCAGCGGCGCTGGCCAAGGCCGGGGTCGACCCCGCGGATATTCAGCGGCAGACCACCGTGTCGGTGGAACGGACGAAAGACGTCCCGCCTGCGCAGGGTGAACGAGTCGCGCTCTCCTACGTCGGAACGATCCTGATGTTCCTCGTGATCTTCGGCGGCGGCATGGCAGTCGCAGTCGGGGTCGTCGAGGAGAAGGTGTCCCGCATCGTCGAGATCCTGCTCGCGACGGTGAAGCCCGCCCAGCTCCTGTGGGGCAAGATCCTCGGAATCGGGATCGTCCAGATCGCATCGACCCTGGTCCTCGCCGCCGTCGGGCTGGTGACCGCACGCGCCACCGGACTCCTCACGATCCCCGACGTCGCCTACTCGATGGTCGGCGTGTCGATGATATGGCTGCTCCTCGGCTTCCTGTTCTTCGCAGCGCTGTACGCCGCAACCGGCGCGATGGTGTCACGGCAGGAGGAGATCAACAGTGCCGCGTGGCCGCTGATGATCGTCGCCATGGGCGCCATGTACGCGGGAATCTTCGGCATCAGCGCTCCCGACTCCGGGGTGATGCGGGTGCTCGCCTGGATTCCGCCGTTCTCGTCGACCGTCGTCCCGATGCGCGTCGCGACCGGCTACGGCGACTGGGTCGAAGTGGCCGGATCAGCACTTCTGATGGCGCTGGTCACCGGTTTCGCGGTCTGGATCTCCGGTCAGATCTATCGCCGCTCGGTCCTCATGACCGGCTCCCGCGTCTCCTGGAAGAGAGCGTTGGGGAGGTAGCACCAGCCGTCCCGCCGACGAGACTTTCGCGTGTAGATCGTGACCCGTATGTGGTCACGATCTACACGCGAACTGTCAGGCGACTGAGTGGTCGGTCCCGGTCAGACGGTCGATGCCTGCTCGCGTCCGGTCGATGCGCGCGGCGTCGTCGTCGAGTCGCGCCGCCACCGCGTCCAACTGGCCGCGGAGTGCTGGGCACATCTCGACCGACGTCCCGTCGCTCCCCGACTCGACACAGTCCAGGTATTGCCGGATCGTCGCGGTGTTGAGGCCGGCCTCGATCATCAGGCGGATGCGTGCCACGGTGCCGATATCCTCGGGACCGTAGTCCCGGTACCCGCTCGACGTCCGCGACGGTTCGAGCAGCCCCGCGTCCTCGTAGTGCCGGAGCACTCGGGCTGTGACCCCGACATGCTCCGCGAACTCCCCTATCCTCATGGACTCCCCCGCATTCGCGCCGCTGTCGGCTTGACCTTCACGCCGACGTCAATCTCTACCGTCAGGGTATGACCGTCAACCGCGTGATCATCGTCCACGGCTTCGGAGCGGGAGTCGACGACCATTGGTTTCCCTGGCTCGCCGATGCCGTCGGCGCCGAGAGGATCGCCCTCCCCGAATCCCAGAACCCCCGCGAAGACCAGTGGACCTCCGCTCTGGTGAGCGCCTTCGGAACCGTCGACGAGACGACCGTGATCGTCGCGCACAGCCTTGGCTGCGTCGCATCTGTACGGGCATTGGGCGCGACGCTGTCCCCGAGTCATCGTCTCGGAGGGTTCGTGGCGGTGGCCCCGTTCGCGCGGATGCTGCAGCCAGTCGGCGAGCCCGACCTCGACGCCTTCATCGAGTCCGGCCTGCCCGCCTTCCTCTCGGGAATCGACGTGGCATCGGTCGGCCGCCAGATCATCGGCCGACACGTGCTCCGATCAGACAACGATCCGGTGGTCGACGCCGCCGCGTCGGACGAGTTCGCCGATCTCCTCGGGACGACGTCGCTCGTCGTTCCCGGCGCGGGTCACTTCCTCGCCGACGACGGAGTGACCCGTCTCGACACGGTCGCCCGACTCGTTCGCTGACCCCCGAAACGAATTTCGCGTGTAGATCGTGACCACATACGGGTCACGATCTACACGCGAACCTCTCGACTGCGCTCGAGGAACAAGAGATCGTCGCTCGAGGAGCGAGAGATCGTCGCTACCGCTGAGCGACCAGGGTCGGGACGATCGGCGCAGGAAGCAGCGTCGAGCCGGTGAGGTAGCGGTCGGCAGCAGAAGCGGCCGAGCGGCCCTCTGCGATCGCCCACACGATCAGCGACTGTCCGCGACCGGCGTCGCCTGCGACGAACACACCGGGCAGGCCGACGGCGCCGAAGTCGTCACCGCGAGCGACGTTGCCACGAGCGTCGTACGTCGCGCCCATCTTGTCGAGCAGATCGTTCCGCTCGGGTCCGACGAAGCCCATGGCCAGGAGGACGAGGTCCGCTTCGAGCTCGAAGTCGCTTCCCTCCACCTTCTGGAAACGGCCATTCACCATCGTCACCTCGTGCGCCTTCAGGCTCGTGACCTTGCCGTTCTCACCGGTGAACTCCTCGGTGTTCACGCTGTACACGCGCTCGCCGCCCTCTTCGTGGGCAGACGACACGCGGTACATCAGCGGGTACGTCGGCCATGGGGTCGACTCCGCGCGCGCGACAGGCGGCTTCGGCATGATCTCGAACTGGTGAACCTGCTTGGCGCCCTGGCGCAGCGACGTGCCGAGGCAGTCGGCTCCGGTGTCACCGCCACCGATGATGACGACGTTCTTGCCGGTGGCCGTGATCTGATCGTCGAGCGTGTCGCCGTGCTGGATCTTGTTGGCCTGCGGCAGGAACTCCATGGCCTGATGGATGCCGTCGAGCTCGCGGCCGGGAATCGGCAGGTCACGGCCGATCGTTGAACCGTTCGCAAGGATCACCGCGTCGAAATCGGAGCGGAGCTCGTCGACGGTCACGTCGACGCCAACGTTCACACCGGCGCGGAACACCGTGCCCTCCGCCTCCATCTGCTCAAGACGGCGGTCGATGAACCGCTTCTCCATCTTGAACTCGGGGATGCCGTACCGCATCAGACCACCGATGCGGTCGGCCCGCTCGAACACCGTGACATCGTGGCCCGCACGCGTCAACTGCTGCGCAGCAGCGAGACCGGCAGGTCCCGAGCCGACGACGGCGACCTTCTTGCCCGTCTTCTCCGACGGCAGGATCGGCGTGACCGTTCCCTCGTCGAACGCCTTCTCGACCAGCTCGACCTCGACCTGCTTGATCGTGACCGCGGGCTGGTTGATGCCGAGGACGCACGACGCCTCACACGGCGCCGGGCACAGTCGGCCGGTGAACTCCGGGAAGTTGTTCGTGGCGTGGAGACGATCGATTCCGGCGTCCCAGCGGTCCTTGTAGACCAGGTCGTTCCACTCGGGAATCAGGTTGCCCAGCGGGCATCCGTTGTGGCAGAACGGGACACCGCAGTCCATGCAGCGGCTGGCCTGTGTCTTGAGGGTGGACTTGTCGAAGTCGTTGTAGACCTCTTTCCAGTCCATCAGGCGCAGGTCGACGGGCCGACGGGTCGGCGTCTCGCGCTCGGTGTGCTTCAGAAAACCTCGGGTGTCAGCCACGAGCCGCCTCCATGATCGCGTCGTTCACATCTCGTCCGGTGCGCTCAGCGACATCGATGGCGATGAGCACTCTCTTGTAGTCGCGGGGCATCACCTTCACGAAGTGGCCCTGCTGGGTCGACCAGTCGGCGACGATCCTCGACGCGACCGTCGAGCCCGTCTCGTCCCGGTGTTCGGTCAACGCGTCCTTCAACACCTTGAGGTCGTCGTCGTCGAGAGACTCGAGGTCGACGAGTTCGGCATTGAGGTTCGCCTCGAAGGTGCCGTTCGGGTTGTAGACGTACGCGACGCCGCCCGACATGCCTGCGGCGAAGTTCCGGCCCGTCTCACCGAGCACAACAACTGTGCCGCCGGTCATGTACTCGCAGCCGTGGTCGCCCACCCCTTCGACGACCGCCTGGATGCCTGAGTTGCGGACACAGAAGCGTTCACCGGCGACACCGCGGAGGAAGATCTTGCCCGCGGTGCCACCGAAGCCGATGACGTTGCCCGCGATGATGTTCTCTTCCGCGACGAACTCGGACGGCGCGTTGCGCGGCGGCCGGACCACCAGCTTGCCGCCGGACAGACCCTTGCCGACGAAGTCGTTCGCGTCGCCCTCGAGTCGCATCGTGATGCCGCGCGGCACGAATGCGCCGAAGCTGTTGCCCGCCGACCCGGTCAGGTCGATGGACACGGTGCCCTCGGGCAGGCCCTGCGCGCCGTACGCCTTGGTGACCTCGTGGCCGAGCATGGTGCCGACCGTGCGGTTCACGTTGGTGATGGGCGAGGTGATGTGCACGCGGGTGCCCGAGTCGATCGCGGCGCGAGCCGACTCGATCAGCTCGTTGTCCAGTGCCTTGTCCAAGCCGTGGTCCTGCGTGCCGGTGCAGTACAGGTCCTGGTTCATGAACGGAGACTCCGGCATGGTCAGGATCGGCGTCAGGTCGAGCTTGCCCGCCTTGTCCCCGTTCCACCGCGCCAGCGCCTTGCGGGTGTCGAGGGCCTCGAACCGGCCGATCGCCTCCTGCAGTGTGCGGAAGCCGAGGCGCGCGAGCAGCTCGCGAACCTCTTCTGCGATGTACAGCATGAAGTTCTCGACGAACTCCGGCTTGCCGTTGAAACGCTCACGGAGCAGCGGATTCTGCGTCGCGACGCCCACCGGGCAGGTGTCGAGGTGGCAGACGCGCATCATGACGCAACCCGACACGACCAGCGGCGCGGTCGCGAAACCGAACTCCTCGCCGCCGAGGAGGGCGGCGATCATCACGTCACGACCGGTCTTCAGCTGGCCGTCCACCTGCACGACGATGCGGTCGCGCAGGCCGTTGAGCAGCAGCGTCTGCTGGGTTTCGGCGAGACCGATCTCCCACGGTGCGCCGGCGTGCTTGAGGGAGGTCAGCGGGCTCGCGCCGGTGCCGCCGTCATGACCGGAGATCAGGACGACGTCGGCGTGGGCCTTCGACACGCCCGCGGCGACCGTTCCCACACCCAGCTCGGAGACGAGCTTGACGTGGATGCGAGCCGACGGGTTGGCGTTCTTCAAGTCGTGGATCAGCTGTGCGAGATCCTCGATCGAGTAGATGTCGTGGTGCGGCGGAGGCGAGATCAGACCGACGCCCGGCGTGGAGCCGCGGACCTCGGCGACCCACGGGTACACCTTGTGCGGAGGCAGCTGACCGCCCTCGCCCGGCTTCGCGCCCTGCGCCATCTTGATCTGGATGTCGGTGCAGTTGCTCAGGTAGTGGCTGGTGACACCGAAGCGCCCCGAGGCGACCTGCTTGATCGCACTGCGTCGCCAATCGCCGTTCTCGTCGTGGCTGAAACGACGCGGATCCTCGCCGCCCTCACCGGAGTTGGAGCGACCGCCGAGACGGTTCATCGCGATGGCGAGCGTCTCGTGAGCCTCCGCCGAGATGGAGCCGTAGCTCATCGCGCCGGTCGAGAAACGCTTGACGATCTCGCTGGCGGGCTCAACCTTGTCGAGCGGGATCGGGTCACGGTCGCCGAAGTTGAAGTCGAACAGTCCGCGGAGGGTGCCGAGCTTGGTCGCCTGATCGTCGACGAGCTTCGTGTACTCCTTGAACACGCTGTACTGCCCGGTGCGGGTCGCATGCTGCAGCTTGAACACGGTGTCCGGGTTGAACAGGTGGTACTCGCCTTCACGGCGCCACTGGTATTCGCCGCCGACTTCGAGCTCACGGTACGCACGCTCGGTGGGACGATCGGTGAACGCGACGGCGTGACGACGAGCGACGTCGTCGGCGATCTCGTCGAGACCGATGCCGTCGAGCTGGCTGTTCAGGCCGGTGAAGAACTCGTCCACCACGTCCTGCGCGATGCCGATCACCTGGAACAGCTGGGCGCCGTTGTACGACGGGACCGTCGAGATGCCCATCTTGCTCATCACCTTGAGGACGCCCTTGCCCGCGGCCTTGATGTAGTTCGCACGGGCCTTGGCGAACCGAGCGGCGTGATCGAGATCCTCGGTGCCGGGCAGCACGAGCGCGCCGGACTCCAGCATGTCCTCGATCGACTCAAACGCCATGTACGGGTTGATGCCCGCGGCGCCGAAGCCGATGAGGAGCGCCATGTGGTGCACCTCGCGAGCGTCGCCGGACTCGATGACGAGGCTGGCACGCGTACGGGTCCGCTCGCGCACCAGGTGGTGGTGCACGGCAGAGGTCAGCAGCAGCGAGGGGATCGGAGCGAGAGTCTCGTCGCTCTCCCGGTCGGACAGCACGATGACGCGTGCGCCGTCGGCGATGGCGGCCGACACCTGGCTCCGGACGTCGTCGAGTGCCCGGCGCAGACCGGCGCCGCCTTCGGCGACCGGGTACAGGCCGTGGATGTGGACCGACGGGAATCCCGTCTTCTCGCCGTCGATGTCGACGAGGCGAGCGAGGTCGTCGTTGTCGAGGATCGGCTGACTCAGCACGATCTGCTTCGCGGAATCGGCAGTCGGATTCAGCAGATCGCGCTCACCGCCGATGCGGTGGCCGATGCTGGTGACGACCTCTTCGCGGATCGCGTCCAGCGGCGGGTTCGTGACCTGTGCGAACAGCTGCTGGAAGTAGTCGAACAGCATGCGCGGACGGGCCGACAGCACGGCGATCGGCGTGTCGGTTCCCATCGAACCCATGCCCTCGGCGCCCGTCGACGCCATCGGCGCGACGAGCAGATTGAGGTCTTCGTTCGAGTAGCCGAACACCTGCTGCCGCAGCGCGACGCGGTCGTGCGCCATGTGCTTGTGCGGCGGTGCGGGCAGATCCTCGAGGCGGACCTGGTTCTCGTCGAGCCACTGCTGGTAGGGGTGCTCTGCGGCGAGAGAGTCCTTGACCTCCTCGTCGGCGACGATGCGGCCCTGCGCGGTGTCGACCAGGAACATCTTGCCCGGACGCAGACGCGTGCGGGTGACGATGTCGGCGGGGTCGATGTCGAGGACGCCCACTTCGGAACCCAGCACCACCAGGCCGTCCTTGGTGACCCAGATGCGTGACGGGCGGAGTCCGTTGCGGTCCAGGACAGCGCCGATCACGGTGCCGTCGGTGAAGCACACGGACGCCGGTCCGTCCCACGCCTCGGTGAGCGCTGAGTGGTACTCGTAGAACGCGCGGTGTTCGGGCTTCATGGTCTCGCTGCGCTCCCACGCCTCGGGAACCATCATCAGGACCGAGTGCGGCAGGCTGCGACCGCCGAGGTGCAGCAGTTCCAGGACCTCGTCGAAACGGGCGGTGTCCGACGCACCCGGCGTGCAGACCGGGAAGATCTTCTCGAGGGCGCCTTCGCCGAAGGCATCGCTCTTGATGAGCGCTTCACGAGCGCGCATCCAGTTCTCGTTGCCGGTGACGGTGTTGATCTCACCGTTGTGGGCCACACGCCGGAACGGGTGTGCAAGCGGCCACGACGGGAACGTGTTGGTGGAGAAGCGCGAGTGGACCATGCCCAATGCGCTCTCGACTCGGTCGTCCTGCAGGTCGACGTAGAAGTCCCGCAGCTGCGGGGTGGTCAGCATGCCCTTGTAGACGAAGGTCTGGCCGGACAGGCTCGGGAAGTACACGGTCTCGCGGCCCGGACCGTCCTGGCCTGCGCCCTTCTGGCCGAGCTCGTACTGGACACGCTTGCGCACGACGTACGCCCGGCGCTCCAGTTCCATGGAATCGGCACTGGCCTGATTGCTCCCGCTCGCTTCGCTCCCGGCGAGCGCCAGGAAGATCTGGCGGAACGTGGGCATCGCGTCGCGGGCGAGGGCGCCGAGCGACCTCTCGTCGACGGGGACCTCGCGCCATCCGAGCAGGTTCAGGCCCTCCTCGCGGACGATCGCCTCGACACCCGCAACGGCCTCTGCCACGTCGGAGGCGGCCTGCGGCAGGAATGCGATGCCCGTGGCGTACGAGCCCTCCGACGGAAGCTCGAAGTCGGTGACCTCGCGCAGGAAGCGGTCCGGGACCTGAATCATGATGCCCGCACCGTCACCGGTGTTGGGCTCGGCGCCCGCGGCACCGCGGTGTTCGAGGTTCACCAGTGCGGTGATGGCCTTCTCGACGATGTCGCGGCTGCGGCGGCCGTGCATGTCGACGACAAACGCGACACCACAGGCGTCGTGTTCGTTGTTCGGGTCGTAGAGGCCAGTGGGCCCCGGCAAGTGCATCATGGGAACTGCCATTCCTGCACGCGACGCTGCGTACGGTTCGTACTTCGTGAGAAACCCGGTGCTCGACGCGATATGTGCGCGTCTCCGGGGATTCAGCGTCGTTGCTGGCCCCTTGCCGAACAGGCCGCAGCCATGTTTCGAGCAAGTTAAGTAGACCAATTGTTGCACGGTGGCGTCGGACAGCGCAAAACCCGGTTACAGTCCGATCTGTGAGCCTGCTCGAGAATCCCCCGACGTCGCGGGGTTCGCTCCGCGCCCGCGCGTTCAACGACTACGTCACGCTGGCGTCGCGGCCGATGATGGCTGTCCTCGGTCGCGGCGCAGTTGCTGCGCCGTCCCTGCTGACCGCCGCGCGGCCCGGCGTCAACCGCGGACTGTCCGCGGTGTCCCCTGTTCCACGTGGAACAAGGATCTCTCCAGTTCGCGAATGGTCGGGCACCGGGCGCGTGTACGGCGAATGGGTCCATGAGCACCCTGCCTTCGGCGGCCGGATCCCCGACCCCGCTACCGGGCGCAAGGTGATCTACTACCTCCACGGCAGCGGGTACGTGATCTGTTCCTCGCGGACCCACCGAGGCCTCGTTGCACGTCTTGGACGTCGGGCAGGCGTCGGATCCTTCTCCGTCGACTATCGCCTCGGACCCGAGTACCAGTGGCCGCTCGGCGGCGACGACGCGATCCGCGGCTACCGCTGGCTGCTGAACCAGGGGTTCGACGGCTCGCAGATCGTCGTCGCGGGCGACTCGGCAGGCGGCCACCTCGCCCTCGATCTCCTCGCGGCCAACCATCGCGACGGGCTGCCGCAGCCGTCCGCGATGGTGTTGTTCTCCCCGCTCTACGACCCGTCGTTCCAGATGGCGTGCGCGCTGGAGGACTCCGGCGTCAAGGACCCGATCATCAATGCCCACGCCGCACGTCACTTTCTGCGGATGTACACCGGAGACGCCGATCCCGACGACCCGCGCATGCGGGTGCAGCTCTCCCCCGACATGGATCTGCCGCGCACTCTCATCCAAGTCGGCGCCCGCGAAGTGATGGCCGACGACGCCCGCGCCATCCACCGCGTGATCACCGAGGCAGGCGGGACATCGACCCTCCAGGAGTGGCCCGGCCAAGGCCACGTCTTTCAGATGTTCCCGTACTTCACCCCGGAATCCCGCCACGCCGTCCACGAAGCCGCGTCCTTCATCGCCGACGCCTGACCCCCTCGAGCGTTCGATCTCCTCCGCGTCACACAGATCGCGCCAAACCGCCTCGCGCCGCTCGTGTTCGCTGGTTTCATGAATTACGTGGACGTCCGAGTAAATACGATCGATTCCCTTCTGCGCCGGTCCGCCGCGCGCACACCGAACACCGTTGCGGTGCGCTTCGCCGACCGCGACTGGACATATGCACAGCTCGACGCCGCCGTCACGCGCGCCGCGGCCCGGCTGACCGCCCTCGACCTCGAACCAGGGGCGCGTGTGGCCGCGTTCGGCGTCAACTCCGACGCGTACTTGATCGGTTTCCTCGGCACCGTCCGCGCCGGCCTGGTGCACGTGCCGATCAACTTCGCACTCAAAGCGGGTGAGCTGACGTACCTGCTCGACGACTCCGGTGCGTCCCTGGTGCTTGTCGACCCCGCTCTGCGCCCGACCCTCGACGAGGTGGCGGGCGACGTGCCGGTGATCTCGCTGCGCGATGCCGACGACAGCCTGCTCACATCGGCTTCCAGCGGCGAGGTCCCCACCCTGGACGTGACCGTCGCCCCGACGGACTTGGCTCAGCTGCTCTACACGTCGGGAACCACGTCGGCCCCCAAGGGCGCGATGATGACCCATCAGGCACTCGTCCACGAGTACGTGTCGTCGGTGATCGGCCTCGACTTCACCGCCGACGACGCCCCGCTCATCGCGATGCCGCTTTACCACTCGGCAGGCATGCATGTGTTCATGCTTCCGTACCTGTCGATCGGCGCGACCGTCTCCCTGATCGAGAAGCCCGACGTCGCCGAGGCTCTCCGGCTCATCGAGGAGCGGCGGATCGGCTCCCTGTTTCTCGCACCGACGGTCTGGGTGCCGCTCGCGAATCACCCTGACCTCGACACGCGGGACCTCAGCTCGTTGAAGAAGGCGCAGTACGGCGCGTCGATCATGCCCGTCACGGTCTTGAACCGACTCCGCGAGCGGTACCCGGACATCGGGTTCTACAACTGCTTCGGACAATCCGAGATCGGACCGCTGGCCACCATCCTGCGGCCGGAGGAGCACGCGGACCGGCCCGCGTCGTGCGGCCGACCGGCGTTCTTCGTCGAGACCCGCATCGTCGACGGCAACGGCGACGACGTTCCGATCGGCGAGTCGGGCGAGATCTGCTACCGCTCACCGCAGTTGTGCAGCGGCTACTGGAACAAGCCCGAGGCGACGGCGGAGGCGTTCGTCGACGGCTGGTTCCACTCCGGCGACCTCGTGACCAGTGACGATCAGGGGTACATCACGGTCGTCGACAGGATCAAGGACGTGATCAACACCGGGGGTGTGCTCGTGGCGTCCCGCGAAGTGGAAGACGCCGTCTACCTGCATCCGGCGGTCGCCGAAGTGGCCGTGATCGGCACACCCGACGAGAAGTGGATCGAAGCTGTCACCGCGGTGGTGGTGCTCAAGGACGGTGAGTCCGTGTCGGACGTTGACCTCATCGCATTCGTGAAAGAGCGGATCGCTCCGTTCAAGGTTCCGAAGTCGGTGGCGTTCGTTGACGAACTGCCGCGCAATCAGAGCGGCAAACTGCTGAAGCGAGAACTCCGGGCGAATGTCTGACAAGGGGTGAATTCAGGCCGAACAACCGGATAAGTCGACTTTCAGCTATCGTTCAGCACATGAGGTTCGGCGCGACTGACGATGATGCCATCGTGATCTCCCGGCAGGCCGTCGATTCAGGCGAGCCGTTGGCCGTCATGGTGTCGCTCACGGACTACCTCGACGGCTTGCGGCTCGCTCTGGTTCGGGAGACCGAGATCAACCCGGCGGCCCTGCAGCACCATGCTGTCGACTTCTACGTCACGAACGTCGCCAACGGTGGCCACGCTCAGTTCGAGCAGCACGCGAGCGAAGCCGACCTCGCGATCTTCCAACGTGTCGGCTCGGGCCTGGAGAGCATCGGCCACGCCCGCGCGATGGAGATCTGGGAGCGCTTCATGACGATCCACCGCAGTCGACCAGCGTCGCGCACCTCGGGTGACCTGCATGAACTCGACAGCGCATTCTTCGCTGTCTATTCCGAACTCGAACGTGCCAACACCGATTCGCTGTTGGCGCATCCAGATCTTGTGATCGTCGAGGCGTCCGAGATGGAGTCGGTGATCTCGAGCCGAGCGCAGCGCATGCACCCGCCCCTTGCCGAACGCCGCAGCCAGAGGTTCAACTCCGCGCCGGCGTACGAACAGGCCGCGATGACGTACTGCGACGAGAATCGTCTCCTCTTTCGGGGAGTGCTTGGCCGCCATCGGATCGACGAGCGCGGTCGTACCGGAACAGCTTGGGTGTACCGGGTCGCCGGAGGCGCCGACCGCGTGGTCCTCCTGTTTGACGACGGCACGGTTGAGCACCGTGCGAACATCGACGCATAGGGCCGCCGAGCGGGTCGCCCGCCAGCACGAAAGCAGGATCATGTCCGACTTGAACGACCTCATCAGCCGCCTCCCGATCGACGACCTCGCCGCACAGCTCGGCGCCGACCCGGCCGATGTCCGAGCAGCTGCCGAGCAGGTGGTGCCGACTCTCGTCGCCGGGGTGGCCGCCAAGAGCGACCGCGGAGAGGACGTCGACACCGCACTCGAAACTCAGGACTCGACACTGGCAGACGGCACGATCAATGCCGGTGACGTCGACGTCGCACAGGGCGAGCAGCTCGTGCAGTCGCTGTTCGGGAACGATGGCGGCGACGTCGCGCAGGCCGTGAGCGGAGCCGTCCCGGTGGCGGGCGTCGATCAGTCGCTGGTCAAGAAGCTCCTGCCGCTCCTCGCACCGATCGTCCTGAGCTACGTGCTCGGCAGGATGGGCGGCGGCAAAGCCTCCGGCGGCGGCCTCGGCGATGTTCTCGGCAGCATCCTCGGCGGCGGCAACACCGGCGGAGGAGACAAGGGCGGCGGGATCGACCTCGGCAGCGTCCTGGGCAGCGTGCTCGGCGGAGGAAACAAGGGGGCCGGTAACAAGGGCGGAGGGGACAACCCGCTCGGCGGAATCCTCGGCAGCATCCTCGGCGGGAAGTAGCTTCGCCTCCACAGACTGCTGCACGTCGTCCGAACGATCGATAGTGTCGGATGTGGGGTCGGGATCACTCGGCCCCACAGCCCACACTCAACCGCTCGGGAGGGTGACATGTCCGAGGAGACCACCAACTACACGACGACCGACTCCGGCGCTCCGGCCGGCAGCGACGAGCACTCGCTGACCGTCGGCCCGTCGGGACCGATCGTCCTGCACGACCACTATCTGATCGAACAGATGGCGCAGTTCAACCGGGAACGCATCCCGGAGCGCCAACCTCACGCGAAAGGCAGCGGGGCGTTCGGCACGTTCGAGACCACGTCCGACGTGTCGCAGTACACCTGCGCCTCCCTGTTCCAACCGGGTGCGACCACCGAAATGGTCGCACGCTTCTCCACCGTCGCGGGTGAACGAGGAAGCCCTGACACGTGGCGCGATCCGCGCGGTTTCGCGCTGAAGTTCTACACCGACGAAGGCGTGTACGACATGGTCGGGAACAACACGCCGGTGTTCTTCATCAAGGACCCGCTCAAGTTCCAGCACTTCATCCGGTCGCAGAAGCGTCGCGCCGACAACAACCTCCGCGATCACGACATGCAGTGGGACTTCTGGACGCTCTCACCCGAGTCGGCTCACCAGGTCACCTGGTTGATGGGCGATCGCGGCATCCCGAAGACGTGGCGGCACATGAACGGGTACAGCTCGCACACCTACCTGTGGGTGAACGCCGCGGGTGTGAAGCATTGGGTGAAGTACCACTTCATCTCCGATCAGGGCGTCGAGTTCCTGACGCAGGACGAGGCCGACCGCCTCGCCGGCGCCGACGGCGACCATCACGTCCGTGACCTGTTCGACTCCATCTCGTCCGGCGATCATCCGAGCTGGACGCTGAAGGTCCAGTTGATGCCGTTCGACGACGCGGCCGACTACCGGTTCAATCCGTTCGATCTCACCAAGGTGTGGCCGCACGGCGACTACCCGCTGCACGAGGTCGGGAAGATGACGCTGCACACCAATCCGACCGACAATCACGCCCAGATCGAGCAGGCCGCGTTCGAACCGAGCAACACCGTCCCGGGCATCGGATTCAGCCCGGATCGGATGCTCCTCGGACGCGTCTTCGCGTACGCGGACGCCCACCGCGCTCGGCTCGGCGCCAACTATAAACAGATCCCGGTCAATCGTCCGCACAACGAAGTCCGCAGTTACTCCAAGGACGGCGCAATGCGGATCGATCCGGTGAGCGACCCGGTCTACGCCCCGAACTCCAAGGGTGGACCTGCCGCGACCTACCCCGGCCAGGTCGAACCGCAGTGGGCCGCAGACGGCGACATCGTGCGGTCGGCGTACGTCGATCACGCCGAGGACGACGACTTCGGCCAACCCGGCACCCTCGTCCGCGACGTGCTCGACGACGCCGCACGTGACCGGCTCGCCGACAACGTCGCCGGACATCTCCTCGACGGAGTGAGCGAACCCGTCCTGCTTCGGGCGTTCGAGTACTGGCGCAACATCGACCCGGATCTCGGCGCGACGATCGAAGAACGGGTGCGCGCGGGCTGAGGCACACTGGACCGGTCCGTCCGCGTGGCGCGGAGGCATCAACGAGAGGAATCCACAGATGAATCTGCTCCACGCGGTCGGCCGCGGTCTGACCGGCGTCCCCTACATCAAACTCGGCTTCGACGCCGCCACGACGCCCGGCATGCGTGTGGACGCCGCGGCTCCACTGCTCGACAGACTTCCACTGCCCGTCGACAACGAGACCGTCGTCCGCGCCAACGGCGCCGCGCAGGCGTTCGGCGGCGCGTTGATCGCCGCGGGGATCGCTCCGCGGGCCGCCGCGGGCCTGGTCCTCGCGTCACTGGTCCCGACCACAATCGCAGGCCACGGGTTCTGGACCTACGACGACCCGGCCGCGCGCGCCCAGCAGAAGGTTCAGTTCCTCAAGAACGTCGCCATGGCGGGCGGCCTGGTCACGATCATCGCGGCCGGCCGGAAGTAGTCACTCCTCCCAGCGCTCCGACGCACTGGGATACCGAACCCGCAGGTAGCTGTACAGGTAGGTGCTCACGACGATCGCGATCACCGAACCGACCGCCCACCACAGCCAGGGGTTCATCAGGCTGTCTCGGAACGCGGCGACGATCCACGCGAACACGCAGAATGTCGCGAGGATCGTCGCCACCACCCGGACCACGAGCACCACTGTTGTGAGCACCGACCAGACGGCACGACGACCCAGATTCCGATCAGGGTGATTTCCCATGTCGCAACCTTATGCGGCAGTGGATGATGGAGCCATGCGAACACTCCTGAACATCATCTGGCTGGTCCTGTGCGGATTCTGGATGGCCGTCGCCTACGCCGTCGCGGGCGTCATCTGCTGCATCCTGATCATCACGATTCCCTTCGGGATCGCCTCGTTTCGGATCGCTGGATACGCGCTATGGCCGTTCGGGCGCACCACCGTGCCCAAGCCCGATGCGGGCACCGCATCGTTGATCGGAAACGTGATCTGGATGATCGTCGCGGGAATCTGGCTGGCGATCGGACACATCACCACCGGCATCGCTCTGTGCATCACCATCATCGGCATCCCGCTGGGAATCGCGAGCTTCAAGATGATCCCGATCTCGCTCATGCCGCTCGGCGTCGACATCGTGCCCGTCGACGCCGTGCGGGCAGGCGCGGCGTACTGAGGCTACTTACGGCCACCCTTCCAATTCATTCCCCAGCCGTAGGCTTGGTCGACGGCATCCTGTGCGCCTCGGATGTAGCGCACTTCGCGGTTGATCACCAGTTCGCCGTTGCGGTTCTCCAACAGCGCGATGGCGCACGAGACGGCACCGTTGGTCGCGTCGTCGAGGAGGACTTCGATCTGGGGCCCACTCTGCGGGAACACGGTGACGACACCGTTCGCACTCGCCCAGTTGGGCGTGCCCTCATAGATGTACGCGAAGATCAGGATCCGGCGGATCCGCTGCGACTGCGCGAGGTCGATGTACATGTTCTCGCCGCCGGTGACAGAACCGGAACGATCGTCACCATCGAGATAGATGACCGGATTCCCCGTCCGGGGCGCCTGGAAAGAATTACCGAGTGCCTGAACGATGCCCTTGGTCCCATCGGTGAACTCCCACAGGCAGGCCAGATCCAGATCGACCCCGCTGGATCTGCGGAAGAGGCCGCCGCCTCTGCCCTGCGTCCAGTTCAGGTTCACCCGGAGGTGTCCGGTGGTCGAACCCTGTTTGGTCAGCGACACGCTCGGCGCCGACTTGGTCAACGTCAGCTTCTGCAGAGACACCGGCGGCTGGGCAGGCTGCTGCTGGGCAGGTCCGGCCGGCTGGGGATTGGGACGCTTGTTGTAGTCGATGGCCATCTTCAGACGGCTCCTTCCGCTCGGACGTGACCGACCGGGTGGTGATGTCCTATTTGTGACAGAGGCCACCCGTGTCGAAGAATGCCACCAGCCTACGTTGCGCCGATGATCATCACCCCTCATCAGCCGCCACGGCACGAGCGTTCGGACCGAACGACGACGCGACGACAAGACCTCCGTCGCGGTCACGTCGACAACTCGCCACCGCCACGTGGCATGGACGTGGCAGTTCGGCCGGAATCACGAATCCGCCGTCGAGCTCGTAGCGAGTGATCGTCACTTTGCGTGGTGTCGAGCGGGGGTCGTCGGGAGCGTTCGGGGGTTCGTCTCCGCGCATGACGACCATCACCTCGGTGACGCCCGGCGGCCACACGAACGTCGCCCGATCTGAGATCACCGCCACCCCGCCCACAGGCGGCAGATCCGGGTCGGGCACTCGCGGCCGGCGGTCGACGGGAGCGGCCGGTTCGACAGTCTCCCCGGACCGGGCCGGTACCGAATGTCGACCGTCGACAATCGTCGTGACCTCATATACCGGGACATCAACGTCGAGCGAGCCGCCATCCTCCAATTCGGTTGCGGCAGTACGCCCGACGGTCTGCTGTCGACCGTCTGGCGTGAGCCGGACGACCCGGTAACTCGCGTCGGATTCGGGCGAGGGCAGCCAACTCACCCTGATCGAGCCGTCGGCAGTCCTCTCGGCAGACACTAGGCCCGCGGGACTCACCGCGTTCACATCCGACGGGGCGGCGTCGAACGACCGTCGGGAGTTCTCGAGGGCCTCGGCGAGTCCCGGACCCGACGTACGGAGGATGTCGATGTCGGCGGCATGGCGCGCCAGCCATTCCAACGTCTCCAGCGCGGAGGCGTGGTGACCGGCCGCCACGTCCGTCTCCGCCTGCTGCCATCGCTGCTGCGCGGCGCGGATGGCACGGTCGACTTCGTCGGCGAACGCCTCGATCTGCCGACCGGCGTCGACGTCGTCGCCCGCCAGGCGTCGGGCGCGCTTGAGCAGGGAACGCGCCTGCACCGGTCGACCCTCACGCAGCATCCCGCGCGCCTCACGCAACGGCTCGGCCCAGTCTCGACGCGGCGCGACGGCCGTCTGGGCTGCAGCGACGCCGGATGTCACCGTCGCGCCGAACTCGGCTGCTATCGACCCGATCAGCCTTCCCGCCCCGACCGGGCCCGCGCCGCGTTCGATCGCCTCCTGGCGCAGGAAGTCTCGATCCTCGGCGAGGAGTTCGTCCTCGATCAGGACGGCCGCCCGGATCCGAGGACGCAGAAAGTCCGCGATCCGGCCGGTCATGGCGTCGGTGTAGGCGGCCGCTGTCGCCGGGTCGCCGAGAAGCACGTCTCGCACGTGCAGGAGCAGTTCGTCGATCACGGCACGAATCCGTCCGGCACCGAGTTCCCGAGCGCGTTGCGACAACGATTCCGTCCGCGCCTGCACCTCGGCGCGGTTGTCGGCGTCGTCCAGCGTCAGCAACAGCAGACCGAACAGTGTCGGTGTCGGCGCCTCGTCGCGCAGGCGGTTGAACTCGCCGAGGAGTTCGTCGATCTGTTCGAGTCGACGGTCAGTCAGGTTCGACGAATCCGACGACGGCTGTGGGGTCGATGCGCCGTCGTCGACTGTTCGGTATCGGCGCAGCCTCGTCGCGACCTCGTCCGGGGTGAGTCCCCCCATCGCCCCCACGTCGTCGAGACCGGCCCGCTTGGACGTCGGGATTCCGCCGTATCGGTCCTGCAGGCGTTCGATCGCGCTGTCGAGCAGGCGATACCGTTCGGCATCGCGAACCTCCCGGCGCGCGGCCACCACACCCGCCTGAGCCGCTCTGGCCGCCGCGAACCGCAGCGCCGCCGACCGGGTCTCGTGTTCGGCGACGAGCCGACCGACGAGCACCCGATACTTGGGGTGGTCGCGGTGCTTCTGCCAGAACGCCCACACCTCGTCGATGCGGGCCGCGACCACGTCGTCCGGCAGTGCGCCGGCAGTTTCGACGGGAATGTCGTACAGCTCGAACACGTCGGACGCGTCGGGACCGCCGCGACGTTCGACCGCCGCCAGCACTCGCTTGCGGTAGTCGTTGGGGACGAAGGGCTGTAGCGCGGGACTGCTCATCGTCGGCGCTCAGACGTCGCGTCGACGAGTGCGATGAACCTGATCGAGTTCGCGGGCCACCTCGGCCTGCGACAGCGTCGCACCCGTCCGGGCCGACATGGTCAGCGGGATCTGCGCTTCGACGTGGAACGCGGTCACGTGCAGCACTCCGTCGAAGCCCATCTCGAATGTCACCTGGACTTCGCTGCCCTCGTCGTAGCCGAACGGAATGTCGGTGATGCTGCCCTCGATGAGCACCTTCGCGTCCTCCGGATGCGGCGACAGGGCCTGCCCCTGCTGTTCGACGACGACCAGCTCGATTCGATCCTGGTTCATTCGCATGGTGCCGAACGATCGACGGACCCGGATCGGCAGCGTCTGATTGCGATGCACCAGCCAGGTCGCCTCCGTTTCACCGCTGCGTCCCACCGCGAGCACCCCGAAACCGCGGGAGACGACGGTGTCGACGGTGATCTCCAGCATCCGTCGGACACCGGCAACGGGTAGCCCGAACGCAGCCGCCACCCGCGCGCACGCACCGTCGACGTCGCCCGGTTCGGCGGTGAACAGCGGTGCACCGTCGGACAGACGGCCACGTGTACGCAAATCGGCGGCGACCAGACGTTCGATCTCGAGTTTCTCGCCGTACACGGCAGCACCGCGGGCCACCGCGAGATCAGGGTCGGTGAGCTCCGGCGTGATGCCGAGCGAGGCGCCGACCTCACGGGCGACCGCGGGCATCCGGGACGACCCACCCACCAGCAGTACCCGACTCAGCCTGGTGACGCCCCGGTCGCGGGCAGCGGCGACGCACGCCTGCGTGAGGTCGAGCGTCCTGTTCAGCAGTCCGGCAGTTAGTTCTTCGAGATCGGCTCGGGACACGGCGATCACTGACCGCGCCCCGTCATGCGCGATGATGACTGTCGTCGACTCGTTGTCGGTCAGCTCGTGCTTTGCACGCTCGGCGGCGAGAATCAGCGCCTGCGAACCAGCCGAGTCGTCGAGCGGGTCCTCTGCGTCGGGATGCTCTTCGCAGAACCGACGGGACAGGTGGAGTGCGAGGCGTTCGTCCCAGTCGGCACCGCCGAGTTGATGATCTCCCTCCACCGCGAGCACCGAGATCCGGCGGTCGGCCAGTTCGATCACCGTCGCGTCGAACGTTCCGCCGCCGAGGTCGTAGACGAGGACGGTCTCGTCGGTGCTTCCTGACGCGGCGGTTGTGTCGGTCAGGCGCCGAAAGCCGTACGACAGCGCGGCCGCGATCGGCTCGGACAGCACACCGACCACGTCGAGGCCCGCGTATGTGCCCGCCTGCACGGTTGCACGTCGCTCCTCGTCCCCGAAGTAGGCGGGGACCGTGATCACCGCGCGCTCCACCTTCTCGCCGCCGAAAGCGGCGTCGGAGGCCAGCGACTTGAGGATCAGGGCGGAGATCGCCGGTGCCGACCATGTCTGCCCGTGGGCGACGAACCTCCAGTCGGCGTCGCCCATCCGCCGTTTGACGAGCGCGCAGACATTGTCGGGGTCCAGGCGCGCCTGACGTCGGGCGCCTTCACCGACCATGTGATCGTTGGCGCTCGGGAGGAGGACCACCGACGGCGTGGTCGGGGCGCCGCCCAGTCCGATCACCACCTCGGGGCGTCCATCGGCATCGATCGTCGCAATCGCGGAGTTGGTGGTTCCCAGGTCGATTCCGTATACACCCACGATCGGGGATCGTAACAGCGGCGGCGACGCTGTGCGGCCGCTCAAATGATCCACCTCGAACAATCCGCACCGCCGACACAATGCGACTATGGACCGCGTGAGCCCCGATGCCGAGTCCGATGCAGGCCGCGAGTCTGCGACCATCGCACAGGTTGCGGAGAGTGTCGAGGACCTGGCTCGGGTGATCGCCCGGCAGGCACAGACCCTCGATCGACTCGTCGAGTCTGACCGCAGTCGTGGCAAGCTCGCCGCCGCGGGCGCCGACCTTCCCCTGCTGGTCGACCTGTTCGGCCTCTACATCGATGCAACCCTGTGCGCCGAGAGCGCCGACGACGCCGATCGTGGCGCGTTCGCAGCGATCGCCGCCGGGCTCGATCGGGTGATCAGCGGGCGACACGGAGTACTTGTAGTCCCCTCGCCCGGCGCGACGTTTGACGCCCGCACCATGGAGGCCGTCGACGTCCTCGATACCGGCGACGTGGCCGAAGATCGCACGGTTGCTCGGCTGCTTCGGCCTGGACTGCAGGTGGGCGACCGGTCGGTCCGCGCGGCGACGGTGATCGTCCGTCGGCATCGTGACCTGACCTGACCGTTCGATCGACGACGCTCGGGCGCGCGCAGCGTATTGACCTGCGATGGCGCGAAGTGATTCACGCCATCTCTTGACATTCCAGGTGAGCGGGCTCACCATTCTCTAGACATCTGACTGACGGCTCAGTTAATGGAGGATTCGTGACCACCAGCCCACCCACGACGACCGACACCTCGACGGCCGAAGATCTGCCCCAGGGAGTGCTGCCACTGTGGGCCGTCTTCGGCGTCTCGCTCGGCATCCTGGCTCCCGCGTCGACACTCGCCCTCGCCATCGGCGTCATCATGCAGCAGGTCGGAGCCCTCAGCTGGGTCACCTGGGCCGTGACATCCCTCCTGGTCCTCGGGTTCGCGGGCGGTATCGCCTGGCTCGCTCGCAGGTTCACCACCACCGGCGGCATCTACGGCCTGACCACCCGCGCGGCCGGACGCGGCCCCGGCTACTTCGTGATGTTCGCGCACCTCGCGTCGTCGCTCGTCTCAGGTCCCGCCTGTGTGCTCGGTGCGGCGATCTACCTCGACGCGTGGCTCCGCAAGCTCGGCGTGCCCTACAACCCGTGGATCCTCGCGGGCTGCTCGGCCGTCGTCGCCGTCGCGGTGACCGCACTCTCCCTGCGCGAAGTGAAGCTGTCGGCAAAGCTTCTGCTCCTCATCGAGTTCCTGACGCTCATCGTGATCGTGATCTTGTTCGTCGTCATTCTGGTCCGTGTTCCCGGCGGTCCCGTCGACAGCCGCCAGTTCGACTTCAGCGGATTCTCCATGGCCGCGATTCTGGCCACCGCAGGCTTCTCGGTGTTCTCCATGGCCGGGTTCGACCACGCGGTGACTCTCGGTCGCGAGGCCCGCAACCCGAAGCGCGCGATCAGCCTCGCCGTCGTCGGATCTGTCTCCGCGTGCGGCCTGCTCTACCTTGCGGGCACCTACGTGATCGTCCTCGGCTTCCGCGACGTCCCCATGGACAGCATCGACGCTCCGCTCGACATCCTCGCCACGCACTACGACGTCGGCTGGCTCGCTCACCTCATCAACCCCGGTGTCGCGATCAGCTTCTTCGGCTCCACCCTCGGCATCATGGCCGGCACCAGCCGCACCGTGTACACCATGGCTCGCGACGGAATGCTGCCGAAGGCGCTGTCCGGGGTCGACCCGGTGCACCGCACCCCGCGAACCGCTGTCCTCACTCTCGGCGCGATCTACCTGATAGTCAGTGTGCTCGGCGCACTGCTGGCGCGGGCGACGACCACCTATTCCCTGCTCGGCACCTTCGCCGGCTATATGCTCGTCGCCTCGTACGGCGCGACGGTCATGGCCGCAGGCTGGTACGCGATGCGCACGAGGTCGGTCGGCTTCGGGATCGGCATCTCAGTGCTCCTCGCAGCCTTCGGATCCGGCCTCATCTACTGGAAGAGCTTCAACCCGTTCCCCGAGGGCAACCGCTTCTGGGTCGCGATCATCTTCTTCGTCGCGGTCGTCGGCATCGTCGGCAGCTGGGCGTGGCTCAAGCGCAACCGCCCGAACGTCGCCGCTCAAGTCGGCGAATCGGACCGTCGCACTGACGCCGATGTCGACGAGGCCGAAGGAGTCGAGGCGTCGGTCTGACACTTGCTCCCGGGAGGTCCTCCACCGCGCCGCGGTGGAGGACCTCTTTCGTTCATTGAGCCGTGCCGGAGGTGTCGGGCGTCGACGCGGGACTGCCATGTTCAGCGCGAAAGGCGCGGACGGCGGACCCGACACCTGGATAAACGAGGTCGGCGGATATCTCGCTCATGATCCGAGCGGAGTCGAGCGACTCGCGCAGCTCGGGCGTCACACCGGCGAGGACAAAACGCGCACCGACCGAGTGCACGAACCCGATGAGACTGCTGATCGCCTTGGCGGCGGAATAGTCGACGTCGGACACGGCGGAACAGTCCAGGACCAGCCACTTCACCGGGTCGGGCGCGCCTTTCACGAGCGCCGTGACGTCATCGGAGAAGCGGCCGACGTTCGCGTAGAAGAGATCGGCGTCGTACCGGAAGACGATCAACCCCGGGAGGCTCTGGTGACCGGGCTTCGCGGGCTCGTACTGTCGCCGACCGTCGTCGCCCACCCCGATCACAAACCTGTCCGGACGGTACTGGCGGTGAATCATCTGCAGCAGGGAGAGAACCATCGCCGTGACGATGCCGGTGAGCACCCCGAACCCGACGACCATGCCCGTCGTGACGACCGCGACGCCGAACTCGACCCGGCGGATCCGCCAGATGCTGCGGAACGACCCGAGGTGGATCAGTTCGACGCCCACGACGAAGACGACTGCGGCGAGCACCGCCTCCGGCAGATGCGCGAGAAGCGGCGACGCGAACGCGACCACCGCGAGCGTCGTCAGCGCCATCGTCACATTGGCGAGCTGCGTCCGACCCTTCTGCTGGTCGAGCACTGCGGTCTTCGTCGGGCTCCCGTTGACCACAAAAGACCCGGTGAGAGCCGCGGAGACGTTCGCCGCGGACAGTCCCAGAATGTCGCGGTTCACATCGACGTGGTCGCCGTGGCTCTGCGCGAAACTGCGCGCAGTGGCGGCGCTCTGCGCAAGGACCACCAAGACGCAGCCGAACGAGACGGTCAGCACTTCGGGAGCCTTCGCCCACACCGCGCTCCACGCCGGGAAGCTGATGGTCGGCAGGCCTGTCTGGACGTCGCCGATGGTCGGGACGGCGGTGAGATTGAAGGCCATGACGAGCACGATCGCGCCGACGACAACGAGTATCGGCATCGGAAGCTGTGGACGGAAACGTTTCACGAGAAACAATGCGACGACGGTGACGACGCCGAACACGACGGCCTGCCACCGCACGTCGTTGAGATGGGTCACGAGAAACGCCCACTTGCCCCACACGTGACTGCCGTGAGCACGCTCGATGCCGAGCAGTCCCGGAACCTGCTCGGTGACCACCAGGACGCCGACTCCCGCGAGGAAGCCGGTGAGGACCGCGGTCGACAGGAAGTCGCCGAGGAAACCAAGCCGCAGGACCCACGCGAGCAGCAGCATCGCGCCTGTGACCAGCGCGATCAGGCCCGCCCACGCGAGCCACTCCGGAGTCGACGGGTTCAAGCCCGCTACCCCCAGACCGGCGATGCCGGATGCGAGGAGCGCTGCCGTCGCCGAATCTGCTCCGACGACCATCAGCCGAGACGCGCCGACGAGCGCGAACACGATCGCCGGGACGATGAGCGAGTAGAGGCCCGCACCGAGCGGGACCTGCGCGATGGAGCTGTAGCCCATCGCCTCCGGTATCGCGACGGCCGCGAGCGAAACGCCCGCGATCACGTCGGCGCGCAGCCATCCGAGCTTGTAGCCGCGCATCGACAGCGGCGTGATCGCCGCTGCGAGAGTCCTGTTCACCGCATCGTCACTGCCAGGTCAGTGACCACGCCTGATCCACTCGGCGAGGTCGCCCGCCTCAGCGCCGACGGTCGTGTCGTCGCCGTGACCGGTGCACACTCGGGTGTCGTCGTCGAGGACCAGGATCCGGTCGCGGATCGACGCGATGATGTCGTCGAAGTTCGAGAACGAGCGGCCCGTTGCGCCCGGGCCTCCCTGGAACAGGGTGTCGCCGCTGAACAGGACCTTCGACGACGGCGACCAGATCACGCACGAACCCGGAGAGTGCCCGGGAGTGTTGATCACCTCCAGCCGCTCGCCACCCACCTCGATCACCTGACCGTCTGCGAGCTCGCCGTGCGCGACGCCCGGATGTGTCTGCTCCCAGAGCATCTCATCGGCCGGGTGCAGCAGGATCGGTGCACCGGTGGCCTCGGCAAGCTCGGGCGCGACGCCGATGTGGTCGTTGTGCGCGTGTGTCAGCACGATCGCCACCACCCGACGCTCCCCCACTGCCGCCAGTATCGGAGCCGCATTGTGCGCGGCGTCGACGATCACCGACTCGGTGTCGTCGCCGACCACCCACACGTTGTTGTCGACGTCCCACGTCCCGCCGTCGAGCGAGAACGTGCCCGAAGTGACGACCCGGTCGATCCTCACAGCTCCACCACCGAGCGCAGCACCTTGCCGGCTTCCATCGACTTGAACGCCTGGTCCACTCCGTCGATCGAGATCCGCTCGGTGACGAACTTGTCCAACGGGAGCCGGCCCTGCAGGTGCAGGTCGACGAGCATCGGGAAGTCCCGTTCGGGCAGGCAGTCTCCGTACCACGACGACTTGAGCGCACCACCGCGACTGAAGAAGTCGACGAGCGGCATCTCCAGGCGCATCTCCGGTGTCGGAACCCCGACGAGCACCACGGTGCCCGCGAGGTCGCGAGCGTAGAAAGCGGTCTCGTATGTCTCGGGACGCCCGACGGCGTCGATCACCACGTCAGCGCCGTTGCCGTCCGTGAGTTCCCGAATCGCCTCGGCGACGTCGTCCACCGACGACGCGTCGACGGTATGGGTCGCGCCGAGTTCGGTGGCCCATGCGAACTTGCCGGGGTCACGGTCGACGGCGACGATTGTCGTCGCGCCGGCCAAGCGGGCACCCGCGATCGCGGCATCGCCGACACCGCCGCAGCCGATCACGGCGACCGAGTCGCCACGCGACACGCCGCCGGTGTTCATCGCCGCACCGAGGCCGGCCATCACGCCGCAGCCCAGCAGACAGGCGACAGCCGGGTCGACGTCCGGATCGACCTTCGTGCACTGACCTTCGTGCACCAGGGTCTTCTCCGCGAACGCACCGATGCCGAGCGCAGGCGACAGTTCGGTGCCGTCGGTGAGGGTCATCGGGACGCTCGCGTTGTGCGTGTCGAAGCAGTACCAGGGGCGGCCGCGCTTGCAGGCCCGGCACTCGCCGCAGACGGCACGCCAGTTGAGGACGACGAAGTCGCCGACCTCGACGTGAGTGACGCCCGAGCCGACCGACTCGACGACACCGGCGGCCTCATGGCCGAGCAGGAACGGGTACTCGTCGTTGATGCCGCCGGTGGCGTACGCGAGGTCGGTGTGGCAGACGCCGCACGTCTGAATCTTCACGACGACGTCGTTTGCGCCCGGGTCCGGGATCACGATGTCCACGAGTTCGGTCGGTGCGTTCTTGGTTCGGGAGATGACTCCCTTGACGACCTGGGACAACCCCGGTCCTCCTTGTTCTCTGGCGAATTCGGTGGTTACAAGCAGTCGTGCGGGAGTTATTTGAGGGCTTCGGTGAGCTGAGCCTTGGTCATGGTCGAGTAGCCCTTCACACCCTTGGCCTTGGCTTCGGCCTTCAGATCGGCGACGGTCTTGGCACCCGACTTCGCGGGCGCGGCCTTGGCCGCAGCGGGCTTCGGCGACGCTGCAGGCTTCGCTGAGGCGACGGACTTGGCCGCGGCCGCGGTGGCCGGCTTCGCGGGCGCCGGCTTCGTTTCGGCAGGCTTTGTTTCGGCGGGCTTCGCGGCAGGTGCGGGCTTCGCTGCGGCGGGCTTCGGTGCGGCCGGTTTAGCGGCGGCGGACTTGGCCGGAGCAGCCTTCTTGGCGGGAGCAGCCTTCTTAGGCGCAGACTTGGTCGCAGCCTTCTTCGCCGGAGTTGACTTCTTCGCCGGAGCTGCCTTCGTCGCCGCGGGCTTCGCGGCCGACTTCGCCGGAGCTGCCTTCTTGGCCGGGGCGGCGGCCGGCTTGGCGGCAGCGACGGGCTCGGCCTTCTTGGCAGGCTTGGCCGGTGCAGGCTTCGCGGGCGCAGGAGCCGCGTCCTTCTTGTTCAACGGCGAGTACGCCAGAACCGTGTCGCGCAGGGCGACGACTTCATTGGAGAGGCGCTTGACCTCTTCCTCCAGGCGGGCGAGCAGAGTCTTCTTGCCGGTCATCGGGGTTCCCTCCGAGGAGACGTTGTCGAGCCCGCCGGCCGTTCCGAACAGGCTTGCTTTCACACCCTACGGCGCACATGCCCCTGGTGGGAGGTGTGACGCGGGGTTCGGGTCAACTCTTCTCAACTCCGATCACGCGCAGGTCGGCGTCGAGGACCACGAAGTCGGCGCGCCTGCCCACCGCGAGGACGCCGATGTCATCACGGCGGAGGACCCGCGCGGGCGTCGCCGAGCACATCGTGGACGCTGCGAGAAGCGCGTCGTCCTCGGTCATCGGGTCGGGAGCTGCGCGGAGGCCACGCACGGTCCGGGCGAACAGTCCGTCCATCGTTGCGGTGCTCCCGGCGATCGCATCGGTGCTGCGTAGCCGTGCGACGCCGTCGCGCACGTACACCTCGAGGGAGCCGAGAACATAGTCCCCGTCGGACATGCCCGCGGCGACCATGGCGTCCGTCACCAGCGCCACCCGGTCGGCTCCGACACTCTGCTGCACCTGCGCGACGAGCGATGGATGCAGGTGGACGCCGTCACCGATCAGTTCCACGACCGCACGCGGGTCGGAGAGCAGCGCGAGGATCGGCCCCGGCTCGCGGTGCCCGAGCGGCGCCATCGCATTGAACAGGTGGGTCGCGACGCTCGCACCTGCGTCGAGCGCTGCCTGCGTCTGGGCGAAAGTCGCGTCGGTGTGCCCGACGGCGACCCGCACACCTGCCGTGACGAGTCGAGTGATCGCGTCCAGAGCTCCGGGCAGTTCCGGCGCCATCGTGACCATGGTGATCGTGCCGTCGGCGATCTCGAGCAAGTTGTCGATCTCAGCGAGGTCGGGACTGCGGAGCCGGTCCGGGGCGTGGGCGCCGCACCGCGAATGCGCGATCCACGGGCCTTCCAGATGGATGCCTGCGATCGCTCCCGAACGGACGAGCGGAGCGAGGCGTCCGACGATCTCGGCGAGTTCGTCGGGGCTCGCGCTGACTGTGCTGGCGACAGTCGTAGTGGTCCCGTGCGCTCGGTGAAAATCCGAGGCCGCTCGCACCTGGTCGGCGTCACCGTCGGTGTACGACGCTCCGCCGCCACCGTGCACATGCATGTCGACGAATCCCGGAACAACCGTCCCGGAAGCGAACTCCAGATCGGGTTCACCAGGGGGACGCCCCTGCCCGACGGCTTCGATCACGCCTGCCCGCACCTCGAACCAACCTGGGCGGTGGACCACACCGTCGGCAATCACCGCAGAAGCGGCCACGATGCGGGACTGAGAAGACACGTCCTGCAGCCTATCGGCGATCCGCACGCGGCACGCGGACTCCAAGCGGACAGTCTTCTCTGAGGTCTCGGAGATCCTGAACATCGGCGGCAATCTGGATCTGCCCGCTCCTCCGGCAGACGTGAAGCTCCCCGATCCGGCCGCGCTCAACAAGGCTCCGACGTTCACCGCAGGCGACGCTGATCAGAACGGCACCGTCGACGGCAGCGACGTACCCGCCGAGGGCCGTTGTCGAACGCGCGCAGGACAATAACGGAGCGCCCATCATCGAAGCCTCTCCGAGCACCACCGAGGTCGCGTCCGACGGCACGACCACGGTCGAGACGCCGGTCGTGACCCCAGGTGTCGAAACCCCCGGTGTCAACTCAGGTGTCGAGACTCCGGGTGCCACGCCGGGTGTGGACACTCCCACCGACACGTCCGTCCTGACCACGGAGACAACGGGCGCAACGACGCCGACCGACTTCAGCTCGTCGACCGGCGACACGATCGGAACACTGACGTTCACCTCCGGCGGCACCAGCGTCACGTGCACCCTGCCGTCGAGCTTCGACTCGTCGACGGTCATCGCCACGTGCAGTGACTCGATCAGCCGCGAGTTCGACGCGTCCGACCTGTCGCAGTCGACGGTGAATTCGGCGGTCTCGTCGTCAAGCGATCAGGTCTGGGGGTCAAGCCTGTCGGTTCCACCGAGAGCGTCGCAGTGACCAATGCTTCATGGCAGACGCTCAGTCCGACCACGTCGGAGAGCACCGAGACGTCGGTGGAGCCCACCGAATAGTCATGACCTGTTCGTCGGGCGGAGTCAAACTGCAGGCTGCCTCAAGTATCCGGCTCGCAGCTCTCTCAAACGTCGCAAGTGGTGGCACCGCGTCACCTGCGAACCTCGAACTTCCGCTCCAATGCCGCCACTCCGGAAGACAACATGTCTCGCCGCGCATCGGTCCACACGCCTCCGGGCCCGGCGGTTGCGATCAAAGCAGGTGACGAAGAGGCCCAGGACGTGACCAGCCCAAGTGTCATCGCGAGAACATCGGTGGCGTGCCGCCCGAACCGGGATGCAAGCGCAGCGACCTTGGTTTGGTACGTCAGATGCTCGCTGGGCGTGGTGGTGGGACGCTCAAGGTTCGCCCACGTGGTCAGACGCAGAGTGCTTGGCTCAGCGCGGAGGTAGTCGAAGAGCCTGACGGCGTACCCCGCCAGGTCATCCTCGGTGAACTGCACTGCATCTGCCATCGTCGCTAGTGATGTGCTCACGACAAGATCGAAGAGCTCCTCCTTCGGGCCGAAGTGGGCATAGATCGAGCGCTTGTTGACCTCGGCCTTCTCCGCGATTCTGTCGATACGCGCGCCCGCCAAGCCATACGCGGCGAACTCTGTTCGCGCGCCCTCGAGGATTCTCTGCTTGGTCAGGGTCGCGTCTGGTGGCACCGCGCAAGAATACCCCGCAGGGTATGTAACTAACTAGTTATTGACATTCGGTCGAGTGGACGGCACTGTTGGCAGAGCAAGCCCATCCTCGAAAGGAAGCTCATGTCGAAGAACATCCTGATCACCGGCGCCAGCTCGGGTTTCGGTCGCGGAGCCGCGATCGAACTCGCCCGTGCCGGGCACAAAGTCGTAGCGGCGGCCGAGACCTGGCCTCAGGTGCGCAGCCTGCGCGCTGACGCTGAAGCTGCAGGTGTAGAGCTTGAGGTGATAAAGCTCAACCTCCTCGACGAGATCGACATCGCCCACGCCGGCACGTACGCACCTGACGTCCTCGTGCTCAACGCAGGCGTCATGGAGGGTGGGTCGATCGTCGACATCCCCCTCCAGCGGGCACGAGAATCATTCGAGATCAACGTGTTCGGGCATATGGCCCTCGTCCAAGAGATCGTGCCCAAGATGGTGGCTCGCAAGTCCGGCAAGGTCGTGTGGACCTCGTCGATGGGCGGAATCCTGGTAGTCCCGTTCCTGGGTGTCTACTGCGCCACCAAACACGCGATCGAAGCGATCGCGGGATCAATGAAGGCCGAACTCGCACCCCACGGCGTCCAAGTCGCGACAGTGAACCCCGGAGTCTTCGGAACTGGGTTCAACGACACCGGAGCCGAGAGTTACGTTCAGTGGTACGACGCCGCCACAGCAGTGGTGCCTATGCCCGATTTCGGCGACAGTCTTGTCGGCCAGGCCGACCCGCAAGAAATGATTGATGCGATGGTCGAGATCATCCCCGCAGACGACCACCTGTACCGCACCATGCGCCCCGTAGCCACCATCGACGCTGCGAAGCAGTGGCAAGAGACGGAGTGGACCCAGAATGTCTGAGATCACCCTCACCCACGCAAGTCGACTGATCGCAGCCGGAGTTGCAGCGGCCGAAGCTGAAGGAATGAAGGCAGTCTTCGCGGTGCTGGACAAGGGAGCAAACCTAGTAGCGTTCGCCCGGATGGACGGCGCGTGGCTGGCATCAAACGAACTTGCGATCGCAAAAGCACGGACGTCGGTCATGTTCCAAGCGCCGACAACCGCGCTCGCAGCACCCCTGGAGATCGGCAAGCCCGCCCTGCATTTCGACCACATTCACTCGCCGGGCCTGCTGCTCGTCGGCGGCGGCGTTCCACTGTTTGACAGTGACGGTGTACTCATCGGCGGCCTTGGGGCCTCCGGTGGATCACCGGAACAAGACGATGCACTTGCGCGGGCCGCAGCTGCAGCAGCGTGAACGCGGCTTCCGGATTGACCCGTTCGCCCGAACGGACCCTCAATTAGATGCGCGACAACAACTCCAATGGTGAGGGTGCAACACCTACGTCACGGCCGATGCCGATGCCCCGGCGCGCGCACCGAGAACCGGGACGAACCACCTCACCATTGGGGCTGTTGTCCGCGACATCAACCTCTCAGCTGAACTCGCGCCACATGTCGTTCTCGTCGCCGAGGAGGTACGCGGGATCGGGGACACCCCACACTTCGCGGAGTGCGTATTCGATCGCGATCGCGGCCTCGTCCACCTGCCTGCGCTCGAACTCGAGGATCAGGGTGTCGTCTGCCCGAGACCAACCGCGGTCACGGAGCATCTGCACACGTCCCGACTGTTCCCGCTCGTCGGCCGACAGCTGACCCACCTCGATCATCAACGCCAGACCGTCCTCACCGATGTAGGCGGCTTCGAGTTGTGCCGTCATGCCGGTCCAATTGGCGACGGCGTCGTACACGCTGAACGGGTATCCGCGGGTGAGGTCGGAGAGGTAGTCGGCCAGTCGGATGCGGAAGTCGCGCCACCGCCCGTCGAGCTCGGCATCGAACGCGGACTCGTCGAATCCGCTGATGTTCTCGGTGATCGGATCGGTCACAACACACCTCCGGAAGCACACGGGGAGCTGGCTCGTGTCCCACGGTAACGCGACTTCGGCGGCAGGCGGCGGATTCCCTCGCACCACACACCACATTTCTGCGGTATGACGGCCTTATGTCGCCGACGTGTCACATCGCACAAAAGCGGGCCCAAGGTTTCACGAGATCGTTACACATGGATACAGTGACGCCCGGAATAGTCCGGTAGGTCGAGTACGTGTTCAATGGCGCACACGCACGAAGAGGATCGCCGTGGCCGAGCGACCTTCGAAGCATGCCGCGGGTCGCTCTCATTCGAGCAGAGAGTGATACCACCCCCATGAGTGACTGGGCCCCCCAGCTCCACGACATCTACGACGTCGTCAACCGCCGCAACCCCGGTGAACCCGAGTTCCAGCAGGCCGTTCGCGAAGTCTTCGATTCGTTGAGCCCCGTCGTCGCCAAGCACCCCGAGTACGTCGACGTCCTGACCCGCATGTGCGAGCCGGAACGCCAGATCATCTTCCGCGTCCCGTGGACCGATGCGAACGGCGACGTTCAGATCAACCGCGGTTTCCGCGTCGAGTTCAACTCGGCCCTCGGCCCGTACAAGGGCGGACTGCGTTTCCACCCGTCGGTGAACCTGTCGATCGTCAAGTTCCTCGGCTTCGAGCAGATCTTCAAGAACTCCCTGACCGGCCTGCCCATCGGCGGCGGCAAGGGCGGCTCCGACTTCGATCCCAAGGGTCTCACCGACCTCGAGATCATGCGCTTCTGCCAGTCGTTCATGACTGAGCTGTACCGCCACATCGGCGAGTACACCGACGTTCCGGCAGGCGACATCGGTGTCGGCGGGCGCGAGATCGGCTACCTGTTCGGCCAGTACAAGCGCATCACCAACCGCTACGAGTCCGGCGTCCTCACCGGCAAGGGCGTCTCGTGGGGCGGCTCGCTGGTCCGCCCGGAGGCCACCGGCTACGGCGCAGTGTTCTTCGTCGACGAGATGCTGAAGTCCAAGGGCGACACGTTCGAGGGCAAGAAGGTCCTCGTGTCGGGTTCGGGCAACGTCGCGACCTACGCCATCGAGAAGATCCACCAGCTCGGCGGCACCGTGATCGGCTGCTCCGACTCGTCCGGCTACGTCATCGACGACAAGGGCATCGACCTCGAGATCCTCAAGGAGGTCAAGGAGGTCCGCCGTGCACGCCTGAGCGAGTACGTGGCACTGCGCGGCAACGGCACCAAGGTCGGAACCGAGGGCTCGCTCTGGCAGGTCCCCGCCGACATCGCGCTCCCCTGTGCCACCCAGAACGAGCTCGACGAGAACGACGCCAAGGCGCTCGTCGCCAACGGCTGCATCATCGTCGGCGAAGGCGCCAACATGCCCACCACCCCGGAGGCCATCAAGGTCCTCCAGGCCGCCGGCGTCGGCTACGCGCCCGGCAAGGCCGCCAATGCCGGCGGTG
This sequence comes from Gordonia sp. PDNC005, assembly GCF_016919385.1. Taxonomy (NCBI): domain Bacteria; kingdom Bacillati; phylum Actinomycetota; class Actinomycetes; order Mycobacteriales; family Gordoniaceae; genus Gordonia; species Gordonia sp. PDNC005. The sequence goes on along the minus strand of NZ_CP070351.1, from coordinate 3,897,122 downwards.
TCGCCACCTCCGCGCTGGAGATGCAGCAGAACGCGTCGCGCGATGCGTGGAGCTTCGAGTACGCCGAGGGTCGCCTCAACGCGATCATGCGCGACATCCACCGCAACTGTCTGGAGACCGCCGACGAGTACGGCGACCCCGGCAACTACGTCACCGGCGCCAACATCGCCGGCTTCGTGAAGGTCGCCGACGCGATGAACTCGCTCGGCGTCATCTGACGCCTCAGACGTCAGGCCTTCTCGGCCACCTTGTCGACCGCACGCGCGAACGATTCATCGAACGCCGTGCGGTCGATGGCGTTCGACCCGGCCATCGGCGCGTACTCGATGCGGACGACGTAGTCCCCCACCTTGGCCACGCCGCTCAAGGTCCGGGTGACGACCTTCTGACCGGACGAGCGGGCAGTGGACGTCTGCTGGTAGACGAGCACGTCCTTGCCCACGAGTGCCGCAGGAGCATCGAGCACCTTGGTGGTGACGGTCGCCTGCAGGCCGGCCATCGGACCCCGGGTGACCTTGCGTTTCACGGTCGCGCATTTGCCGGTGACCGCGGCGCGGAAGGAGGCGATGTCCCGTTCCGACACCGAGACCACGTCGGTGAGCGTGGCCGCTGTGCCCTGCTGGGCGATGGTGATGCCCAACTGGTCGGCTGTCAGGTCGTCGGGCAGCACTCCCGACTGTTTGCACGACGCGGGCGTCACGGAGCTCCCGCCGGACGCCGCAGTCTGCTTCGCCAGCTCGATGATCTGGTCTTTCGGCACGTCCTGCACGTCGAAGCCCGCGGGTAGCTCGTCGGCCGACAAGACGAGGTCTTGCGGCATCGCCGGCCCCGACGCGTCGTCCGAGCCGCACGCGGCGAGCGCCAGAACTGCAGTGATGCCGACAAGTCCGCCGGACAGGCGGAGACTTCGCTTCGTCATGCCTGGTCCGCAACCTTCGCGACCGCCTTGGTGAACAGGTCCTCGAATCCGGCGCGGTCCGGATCCCCGCTCGGCACCATGTTCGTAGCCGTCACATTGATCAGGTAGCCGTCGACTTCCGCCGCACCCGTGAGAGTGCGAGTCTGGACAGTCTGACCACCAACCTTTGTGGTGGTCACAGCTTCGACGACGATGGAGTCGTCCGCGTCGACCTTCGGCGTGTCGAGCACATTCTGCTTGACGAGCGAGGTCACCTTCTGGCCTTCCATCTCCATCGTCATCGTCATCGTCGAGCACTCACCGGTGACCTGCCTGCGGTAGTTCGAGACCGTCGTGCCACCGACTGTCACCATCTCCGTGAGACTGGCGGTCATGCCCTTCGTGGCGACGGCGAGACCGATCTTGCCGAAATCGATGTCCGGGATGGCGTTCACATCGCCGCACGACGCCGGAGTGAAGGTCGCGCCTTTCGTCGCTGCGCGCAGCTTGTCGAGCGTGTCGTCCATCTGGCTGAGCGGGATCTCCTGCGCGACATAGCCTGCGGGAAAGTCTTTGGGAGTCAGGACCAGCGCTCGGACCTTCGCCGGGTCCGCGTCCGACTGCGTGGTCGACGCCGCCGACCCCACATCGCCCTTGACTGCGTCGCCGTCCGTGCTGCAACCGGCAACCAGGCCGATCGACGCCGTGCAGGCGAGCACAGCGCCCGCCGTCTTACCGAAGATGTTCCGCACCATGACTCCTGCTCACGTGAGGGGCGTTATGTGCCCGAGAAGACATTACGGGCCAGGGTGTGTCGCCTGTTCAGTCGTCCACGATTCGTGCCAATCTCGTCACGCGGAGAGTTCAGGCGCGGGCGGCCTTCTTGACCGCAGCCGTCACTGTCGTGTCGAAACTCGCCCGATCGGGCATCGATCCGTCGGCCTTCACTGCCTGGACTGTCACAAGGTAACCGTCCACCTGGAATCGCCCGATGAGTCCCTGTCGTTCCTCGTCGTCGACTGTCGACACCTGGCGGAAGGTGACTCCGTCGAACCCGTCGATCGTCGCGGGCTGCACGTCGGCGCTGGTGATGATCGCGGTTGTGCCCTTGGCCGGACCGGCGGTGACCTTCACAGTGACCTTCGAGCACTCGCCCGACACGGCTGCGACCAGGCCGGTCGCCGATTCCGTCGACCGCGAGACCGATTGGCTGAGGGTCGACTGGCCGTTGACCGCGACCACACTGCCCGTCTCCGAATCGGATGGCGCCTCGTGACTCGATTTGCACGACGCGGGGGTCACCTCGGCGTCGCGGCGACTGTCGTCGAGCTGGTCGACGGTCGTCTTCTTCTCGTCCTTGCCGAGAGTGACGACGCTGTAACCGGCGGGGAAGTCGCCAGCGGTGAGAACGGAGTCGAGGGCACGCTGCACTGCGGGATCCACGGTCTCCGATTCGCTGCACGCCGACAGCACCGCGACGACTGCAACACCGGCCAAGAGTGAGCCGACGGCCCGGAACGACTTCTGCGACATGCGTTTCAATCTACTGGGCGAGCCATGCTCAGGCCGGAGCGTCCTTGAAGTAGACGAGTTGGTGGGTGGTCGCGAGCAACACGTCGTCGTCGCCCCAGATCTGGCCGTACTGGTCGAAGTGGCCGCCGGCGAAACGTGCGGCCTTCGCGGTGGCCAGAACGGGCCGCGAACCCTGGGCTGCCAGTTCGTCCGCACTGGCGTGGAAGTACGTGGTCAGCGAGATCGTGCCGGCCGGCGCGTAGGCGCCCTTACGCAGGAACACGCGGGGGAAGAAGGTGTCGGTGATGCTTGTCAGCGACGCGAAGTCGAGCGGCCGCTCGGGCAGGTCGCGGATCCACATGGTGGTCGTCGAATCGTCCAACGCCCCATCGTTCATCCCGCCGACGATGAAACGCTTCTCGTAGTTCCGCGCCCATGCGATGAAGTCGGGGAAGTCGACGGCCTCGACGGAGTCGGAATCGGGTGCCTGCGGTGCGGCCGGCTCGGTATCGGTCCACGTGTCCCGCCGGATGCCGAACACCGCGGTACCGGTGGCGACCGTGTGCTCCTGCTGGTCGATGGTGAACGTCCAGTGCTGGTTGGTGCGGTTGGTGCGCACCGGAACGAGCGTGAGGTCCCAGTGACCTTCGGCGATGGGCGCGACGTAGTTGACGGTCAGCGCGAGAGGGTCGCCGAGAGCGTCGGGGTGCTTCTGCAGTGCGCTGACGATCGTCGCAGCTGTGATGCCGCCGAACGGACCGACCATGTTGTTGTAGGCCGGATGTGTGGTGGCTCGGACGGTGTGGGTGTCCGTGTCGAGCGCAGTGACGGCGGTCGCTTCATCGAAGACGTGGGTCATGTCTCGAATCTAACAGAATGATCGTTCTACATCGCTATGCTGTGGTCATGACCACGACGCCCGTACGCGAACGCCTGCTGACGTCGGCGACGCTGCTCCTGCGCAGTCGCGGCGCCGACGGATTCGGGATGTCCGAGCTCCTCGAGCACAGCAAGGTCGCCCGTCGGTCGATGTACCAGTACTTTCCCGAAGGCAAGGCCGACCTGCTCCGCGTCGCGACCGCCGACGCGGGCAAGGGGGTCGGAAACATGTTGAAAGCCGTCCTCGCCGAGATGTCCACACTCGACGCCCTCGACTTCTGGGCTCGGCAGTGGGCTGACCTCCTGGTCGAGAGCGACTACCGACTCGGGTGCCCGCTGGCCGCCGCCTCCCTGAGCGCCCAGGAGTACCCGGCCGCCGCCTCGGAGGCGGCGACCGCGTTCCGCCGATTCGAGGTGCTGATCGCCGACGCCTTCGTCCGGGACGGTCTCGACGCCAACGAGGCCGCCACCGCGGGCGCCGTCCTGGTGTCCGGGTTGGAGGGCGCGATCCTCACTGCCCGCGCCACTCGCGACGTGTCCGTGTTCCACACTCTCGCGGCCCATGCCCGCGCGGTCTGGGGCGCGAAGCTCGCCTAACCATGACCGCTCAGCGGGAACAGACCCCCAGAGCGGGGTCGATCCGCTGAGCGGTCGCGGTTAGACAGCGGTCAGTGACCGGCGTCGGCATCCAAGGTGGTTCCGCGCGGAACGACGAACCAGACCGTCAGCGCAACGCCGAGCATGATCAGGCCGCCTACCAGGCTGGTGACTTGCATCGATTCGGTGAACGCCTCCCCCGCCGCCTCCGCGACGTCAGGCAGTCCCACGGTGTTCGCGATGTCGACGGCTGCGCCGATCGATTCACGTGCCGGACCCGCCAACTCACCGGGCAGCTTGGCGAGTTCTCCCGACGAGTCGAGGTCGGCGCGGTACATGACGGACGCGACGCTGCCGAGGATCGCGACGCCGAGGACGCTTCCAACCTCGTACGAGGTCTCCTCCATCGCCGCGGCGTTCCCCGCTCGGTGCTCAGGACTACCCGACATGATGAGGACGGAACCGACGGCCAATGAACCGATACCCGCGCCCACCAGGCACAACGCGACCACGATCGACGCGTACGTCAATTCGCCTGGGATGAGGTAGATCATGATCATGCCGAGCCCGGACAGGCCGATGGCTCCGGCGAGGACAGCTCGCGGACCGATCATGCTCGCCAGCTTCGGAGCGATGAGCGATGCGCCTGCTGCGGCGAGCGCGAGCGGGATCAGCTTGACGCCGGTGGAGATGGGCGAGCTGCCCTCCACACTCTGCAGCCACTGAGCCAGCAGCAGCAGAGCCGCGGCCATCGCGAACATCGACCCGAGCGCACCAGCGATGCCGCCGGTGAACGGACGGCTGCGGAACAGTCCGACGTCGAGCATCGGATCGTCCTGCCGCAGGCTGCGTCGGACGAAGACCGTCAATGCGACCACGGCGAAGACGAAGACGATCCACGCAGACGGAACGGCGAGACTCGATTCCTTGCCGAATTTCTTGATCGACCACATCAGCGCGATCATGCCGCTGAACGACAGACCGATGGTCGGCCAGTCCCAGGCGCCCGGCTTGTCGGACACCGACTCCGGGAGTAGAAGCACGCCGGCGATGATGGCCAGGACCATCAGCGGAACGTTGACGAGGAACGCCGAATGCCACGAGAGGTTCTCGAGCAGAACACCGCCGACGAGGGGGCCGATGGCCGCACCGAGACCAGCGATCGCCGACCATAGCGCGAGCGCCATCGCGCGCTGCTTGGTGTCGGTGAAAATCGTTCTGATCAGCGACAACGTCGTCGGCATGATCATGGCGCCACCGATGCCGAGCATCGCGCGGATCGCGATGACCGCGCCGGGCGAGTCAGCGAACAACACCATCAGTGACGCCAGCGCGAAGATCGTGTAGCCGGTCAGCAGGAGTCGTTTGCGTCCCCAGCGGTCGGCGACGGCGCTCGACGCGACCAGGAGTCCCGCGAGGACGAGCGAGTACACGTCCACGATCCAGAGGAGTTGCTCTCCGGACGGCTGCAGTTCGCGCGACATGGTCGGCAGCGCGATGTTGAGGATCGTCATGTCCATGGTGATGACGAGCAGGCTCATGGAGAGCGTGATCGTCGCCGCCCATGCGCGGCGGGTCGAGATGGGCGGTCGGGCTGGTGGTGTCGTGATGTCGGTCATCAGGTGTCCTCAGGGTGATTCAGGAAGGGCGCAAAGGCTCGTTGCAGGTCGGCTTTGGAGACGGGGGCACCGCGGATGGCGGCGTGCACGCACGCGCCGTCGGAGATGATCGCGACAGCGAGCGCGTTGTCGCGGCCGATGTGTTCGGCGAGCGCTTCGATCATGCCGTCGGTCCACCGTCGGGCCAGCTCACGGACCTGCGGGTCGAATGTGGCCGTCGAGTTGAGCGCGGCGGCAGACGCGACGCTCCGCTGATCTGAGAGGTAGTCGAACAGATAGTCGACGAGTCGATCCGGAGCACCCGCCGGGTCGGCGACGAACTCGTCGCCGATCTGTTTCAAGGTGCGATCGATGTCTTCGACGTGAAAGGCCAGGGCCGCCTGGCGGAGGTCGTCGATGGAGGTGAAGTACGCCGTCGTCGACCCCAACGGAACCTCGGCGCGGGCAGCCACCAGTCGATGAGTCAATTTGCCCGGCCCCACTTCGGCGATCAGGTCGGCGGCGGCCTCGATGATCGCTTGACGTCGCGCCTGCGGATCGTGCTTCGCCATCGTCTCCTCCAATTCTGTACGTTTGTACATGTACGTTTGTACAGAATTTCCGAGCCGTCGGCAACTGAAATTTCCAGATCTCAATGCTACAGTCGCGTAGGAAATGATTCCTACACATTCGTAGGAACTACGATGAGATTGGGCGACGTGGACATTTTCAACCCCCGCACCTGCGAATTCACTGAGTTCGACGCCACAACCCGCCGCATGCTCGGCGCAACCGTCGACTACTTCGAAACGCTGGGAAAGCAGCGTCTGCTGGCTGAGAACAGAGATCGGATCTGGTACCAGGACTTCCTCGATTTCGTGAAGAGAGAGCGTCTGTTCGCCACATTCCTCACGCCTGCCGAGTTCGCGGACGGCGACCCGGACAAGCGGTGGGACACGGCACGCAACGCACGTCTGAGTCAGGTCCTCGGCTTCTACGGAATGCAGTATTGGTACGTCTGGCAAGTCACCGTCCTAGGACTCATGCCGATCTGGCAGAGCACGAACACGGAAGCACGCCGACGGGCTGCGATCCTTCTCGAGCAGGGCGAGATCTTCGCTTTCGGATTGTCCGAGCGGGCGCACGGCGCGGACGTGTACTCCACAGACATGCTCCTCGAGCCGCGACCGAACGGAGCCGGATTCACCGCGACAGGCGGCAAGTACTACATCGGCAACGGCAACCGCGCGGCAATGGTCTCGGTATTCGGTCGCCGCTCAGATGCATCGATCATCGACTCGTCGAGCACCGACCGACGACTGTCGGATGCCGAGTATTCCGGTTACATGTTCTTCGCCGCGGACTCTCGGGCCGACGAGTACAAGTTGCGCAAGAACGTCGTCGACTCGCAGATGTACGTAGCCGCGTTCGACCTCGAGGACTATCCCGTCGACGATGCCGACATCCTCCACACCGGTCGGGCGGCTTTCGACGCGGCGATGAACACAGTCAACGTCGGGAAGTTCAATCTCGGATTCGGCGCAATCGGCGCGTGCGAACACGCAATGTACGAGGCACTCACCCACGCCGATTCGCGCGTGCTGTTCGGACACCGAGTCACTGAGTTCCCGCAGGTCCGGGGTCTGGTGGCGGACAGTTACGCCCGCCTCGCCGGGATGAAGCTGTACAGCGAACGCGCCATCGACTACATGCGCTCCGCGCATCGAGACGACCGTCGGTACCTGCTGGTGAGTGCCATCGAGAAGATGTCGGTGACTCGAAACGGACAACGACTCTACGAGGACATCGCTGATGTCATCGCCGCGCGCGGATTCGAGAACGACATGTACTTCCCAGTCGGGCTGACGGCCATGTTCGGGTTGCCACGTCTCGAGGGAACAGTTCACGTGAACATGGCCCTCGCCCTCAAGTTCATGCCCGGATACATGTTCGATCCTTCCGACATCGGGCTCGCGGCGTTGGGCCGCCTTCCGTCGGCGATACCGACTTCGTCTGTCGCCGGGGCACTTCGCTGGGCGGGTCGGCACGCCGCAACCGCCGTCCCTCGCCTTCGGAAGGAGGTCGCGCGCATACCCACCACCGATGTGCCAAAACGCCGGGACGCGGCCGATGACACCTTCCTGTTCAACCAGGGCCCGAGCTCGGGTCTCGGCAACATCGTGTTTCCTGATTGGCGTCCGGTCTTCGAGCAGTTCTCGGAGATTCCGAACGTCGCAGTATTCCTCGACCAAGCACTGACATTCCAGTCGCTGCTCGCCGCGGCCGCGCCGACGTCCGATCAGCGCAGCGATGTCGATTTCCTCTTCGCGCTCGGTGAGCTGTTCACGTTGATCCCATATGCGCAGTTGATCCTTGAGCAGGCTCGGCTCCTGGGAACAGATCGTGATGTGCTGGATCACCTCTTTGATCTGCTGGTACGCGACTTCTCTCGCCACGCGGTGACCTTGAACGGCAAGCCTACGTCTACTCCTGCCCAGCAGCGCAGAGCGCTCGAACTCATCCGCCGCCCGATCGCCGACGACGACCGGACCGGGCGGGTGCTGGGACAGGCCAGGGAACTCGCCGGCGCCTACACAATGAACCCTTGAATCGACTGGAGCAGACATGACCACACACATCGACCGGCCGGCCTTCGACACACCGACCATGCCCCTCCGAAAGGTCGACAACGGCTTCTTCGGTCCCGACTCCCCCACCTGGAAGGTGTGGACGTCCCCCACTGCGCTCATCGGATTCCAGCGAGCGGTCACGTTGGAGCACTTCGACCCGGCGCTGACAGCATCCGTCGCCGACGTCGGCGGGATCTACACGGACCCGTATGGGCGCCTGGACCACACGTTCGCCTACTTTCTGGTGGTCGCCGTCGGCGACAGCAGAATGGCGGTGACCGCATCCGACCATCTCCTCAAGGTCCACGCCCAGTCGACCGGAGTCGATCCGATCACAGGGCGCCGGTACAGCGCCAACAACCCCGACTCACAGCTCTGGATCCACGTGACCGGCTGGCACTCGGTTCTCAAGTGCTACGAGATGTACGGGCCGGGCAGACTCACGGCAGAAGAAGAGGAGCGATACTGGGCCGACTGTGTGATCGCCGCCGAACTGCAGACCTGCCGCCCGTCTGACGTCCCCACCAATCGCGACGAGGTGCGAGAGTACTTCGAGGCGGTTCGGTCCGGACTCTGCGTCTCCGAACGTGCGCATCGGGGCATGCACTATCTCCTCCACACACCTATCGATCGGGGTCCCCGTGTGTGGGCGAGCAGCCGGATCGTCGCGCCTGCCGCCATCGCGACACTCCCCAAATGGATGCGCACGGTCGGCGGATTCGACCATTCCGCAATCGTCGACGCCGCCTATCCTCCGGCAGTCCGCGCCGCGGTAGGCCTGCTCCGTCGCGACCCCCAATTGACGAGTCGCCTGGTCCGACGTGCGATCGGCCCGATGACCGGTGCGCTGTACGCGCAGCATCTGTCATCTCCCTCGCCCGACAGCGCAGCAACGCCGACCGTCGCACACGCCCGGGAGATCTACCGATCCTCGCGCGGACCCGCACCCGAGAACGGCGTTCCCGTCGCGTAGTGTTCGACCGCAGATCGTTGGAGGAGTCAGGTCGCACCGGAGGTGAGCGTGACGTCGAGTCGAACCCGCGGCGGCTCGCGCAACCGGGCCGAGCACCTCGGTCCTGATCGGCGCCGGCCCCAGATTCTCGACGCGGCTTTGCAGATCGCGAACGAGGACGGAATCTCATCGGTCACGATCGCGTCAATCGCATCGTCGCTCGATGTCACTCGACCGGTTGTCTATGCGTGTTTCTCGAGTCGATCAGAGATCCTCGCGGCGCTGATCGATCGAGAAGAGCGGTACCTCGGCGAAGCACTTCCGGGGATCCTGCGCGCACGAGCGGTCGACGCCACCGAAGCGGTGTTCATCGAGGGTTTTCAGGCTCTACTGGCGGCCGTCGCCGCTCGACCTCAGGCGTGGAGACTCCTCTACGGCAATCCCGATGCTGAGGTCACCGAGTTGTTCGGCCGCGGCCGAGCGATCGTTGTCGAACGGTGCCGACAGTTGCTCGCCCCGACGCTCGACGCGTGGGGAACCGACGATGCGGAACGGAAGCTCTCCGCTCTCGTCGAGTTCTGGGTCTCGTCGGGAGAAGGCGCAGTCCGAACACTTCTCGGTTCGGACTCCGACCACTCGATGACCCCGCACGATCTCGGGGCGTTCATCGGAGCGGCCGTCTATCGGGGGATGCGTAGCGCGTGATCTCGTGTCGAGCCTGCCGACAGCGCTAGTCTCGACACCATGCGATACGGGATATGCATCCTCCCCGACATGCCGTGGCGCGATGCGCGTCCGTTGTGGCAGCGAGCCGAGGAGATGGGCTTGCACCATGCGTGGACGTACGACCACCTGGTGTGGGGCGGGCTGCCCGACGCGCGATGGTTCTCCTGCACGCCGACGCTCGCCGCGGCGGCAAGCGTGACCGACCGCATCAAGCTCGGAACGTACGTGATCTCCCCGAACTTCCGTCACCCGGTGAGCACCTCGCGCGAGGTCCAGACGATGGTGGACATCTCCGACGGACGACTGCTGCTCGGCCTAGGCGCGGGCGGGACTCCGGACGACGGTCTGCTCGGCCAAGCACCGCTGACGCCGAAGCAGAAGGTCGACCGATTCCAGGAGTTCACACTCCTGCTCGACCGCACCCTGCGGGAAGACCACGTGGACGCCGACGGCGACTACTACTCGGCACGCGACATGCGCCTGGTCGGAGGGGAGGTCCGCTCCCGCGTGCCGCTGATCCTCGCGGGTAACGGGCCACGGTCGGTTCGGTTCGCGGCCAGGACTGGCGATGCCTGGTTGACGACCGGACCGTCGACCGACAGTCTCGACGACTGGTTCGCGGCAGTCGCTTCCAACCACGCACTCGCCTCCGACACCGCGGCCGCCACCGGGCGAACGATCGACACCTATCTGAATCTGGCGAGCGCACCGGCGTCCGTGCTGGAGTCAGTCGGCCGATTCGACGAGATGGCCGGCCGCGCAGCCCACATCGGCTTCTCCGACATCATCGTCCACTGGCCGCGTGACGACGAGCCGTACCGCGGCGACGTGGCTGTTCTCGACGCTCTCGCTGAACGCGGTTTCGAGACGCATAGAGACTGAAACATCAGCGGTTGTTACGGCCGGAAGGGGCCTGCCTCAGCGAGGGCTCCGCCACATCTCGTGTGCACGCCGAATGAGATCGTCTCGGCTGGACAGTTCCAATGTGTGTCGGATTCCGGTAACCATTCGGTTGACTGCACTGGTCGTGATACCGAGTCGAGCTCCGATCTCCCCATTCGAGAGACCTAAACCAACCAGCTCGACGACTTCCACTTCCCTCGTCGAGAGACCACGAGTGAGGAATGCCCGCTGCCCGCGTCGTTGAATCTCTTCCATCAGAGCTGTCACGACTTGAGGCCCGATCATCTGTCGTCGGCGAATTATGGAGTCGAGCCGCGCTTTGACGTATGCCTGCGGCAGCGAAGACTGATCAATAGAGTGAACCCCGATCTCGATTGCCTGGAACACGAGCTGGGGATCGATCTCTCGAATCAAGAGTAGGCAATGAAAGTCTTTGGCGATAAGACCTTGACAGATCTCCAGTGCACCCCCTCTGGACCCAGGCGCATAAACAATCGCAACATTCACTTCGCCTTCCGCAACGGTCAGAGCCTCGTCGATGCTGACCAAGCGACTGAACTTCAGAATCCCTCGACTGCGGAGAGCTGCTTCAACCTCGTCGGACGCGTCATCCTCAAGTCCATGGAGGACCACGGAGGGGTACCGATCGCTTGTGGAGAGAAGATGGGTCTTTGAACGGAGAGACCCGCGGCCATCGCCTACGCAAGGTTCAGTCATGGTTCCGAACACACCTTCCTCACACGTCCGGCATTCGAGATCTCCTCACACGCTGACACGATCCGGAGGTGTCCATTCTTTCGACCGCCAATTGAACGATGCTCACGCCAATTCTTCACACGCTCATCACCTCAAGGTTTCGTCCAACTGATCATCTGAGATGTGATTCTCATGACGCATCGTTTCGCTTCCGCAATGGACGGACTCGATGCCGTCAGTGTGACCAGCCCGTTCGGACCGATCGCCGTCAGAATGAACAGGGCAGACGGCGATGTAGGGGTGATGGAGACTGAAGACCAGATAGCACGACCCAGGAGCTTTGTGGTGGTGACGCCGGCGCGGGGTGTCGGAGCCCCGATCGCGACGAGCTCTTGACGGACCTTCTCCGGCGTCGGCAAGGACTTCAACCGCACGTCGGTGACGATGTTGACTGTGGCCGTTTCCTCTTTTTGAGTGGGGCCGAAGAGCACCAGGTCCGCACCCTGAAGCAGCGATACGTATTGCTCAATCGTGAGGTTGCGCTCCGAAGCCAGTCTCTTCACTTCAGGCGCTACCGAATCCGGATCTGCCATTGCGTCGTGTACGTTGAGCGGCGTCCACCGCTCGGGGATCTTGATCAGCAGCCCTGCTTGTTCTGCGCGAACGTACCCTGGCGGCACGTCGTGGACGGAGGTGACGGCGGAGCCCGGTCCGGTGGACGATGATTCTGGAGGACCGGAACACGCGCCGAGAGGTACTACGACGGCGACTATCGCGGCCGCGGTGAGAGCACGGCTCGTTTGCGGGCTTTTATGGGGAACCATTCTGGATTTCTCGCTCGGTATACGGGGAAGTTGTCTGTTCCGCGACTCCCAATCCCGGGCCGCTGCAGTCAGTCCGGGATTGGGTTGCCGCCTGGGCGCTACTGCCTACTTCACGGTGTCGAGCACAGTGCTCAACCCGGCTTGTGCCTGCCTCGCAACGCTGCCGATTGATCGTTCGAGCTGCACAGAAGCGGCTTGCAGGTCAGCTCCGACAACGTCGGCGGCCTCCTCGACACGAGAGGCAATCGCCTGCTCCTGGCTGCTCTGCGAACCGGTCGGCGCCACAGCAGAAGCAGGGTTTCGCTGCGTATTGGCCGACGAGGCAGTCGCGTTGCGCACTGCCTCAGCCGACTTCGCGTTGCTGACTCGGTCCATACCTTCGCCGCGCCCCCATGTCTGGCCGAACCACAGTCCTAGTCCAGCACCGATGGCTCCACCGACGAGTGCACCGATGGGTGCAACCACCACGCCGGTAGGAAGGCCACTGACGACGCCACCCGCGACGGCACCGTAAGCACCACCGATGAAGGCGCCCGCCGCGCCGCCGATCACTCCGCCCAGAGCCGCACCGATGGGCATTCCGACAGCGCAACCGACAATGATGTACGGAAGTCCGACAACACAACCAAGAGCTGCACCGACCGCAGTGCCGATCACTGCTCCGGTGATACCAGCAGTTACCCCGATCCCGACGCCTGTGACGAAGCCGCCGACGACTGCTCCGGGAAGCCAGCCGACAGCACCCGCAACAGCTGCGCCCGCGCTCGCGCCGATCGCCGCCCCAATCGCCGCGCTGCGTTGGGCTTCCGCGTCGGCCACCTGCTGCACACGATCGTTACTCGTCGAATAGCTCGGCTTTGACGCAACCCTCGCTGCGACGACTGCGTTTCCGACGGTTGGCGCCTTGCTCTGGAGGGCCGCCGACACCACGTGCGCAGAGGACTGATCGACAGCAGCATGCGACGTTGACGCTACGGCCGCCGAGGCCTCCGCCGCATGGGAGCTCGGGGCAACCAGTGCGGCGGCCAGCCCCAGAGCTACGACGCCGCCAATTCGGAGTCTGCGCTTCCTGCTGAGAGTAACGGAATCATCGCCCGTTCTTATATGCATTGCAAGTGCTCTCTTTCTTGAAGAATGGAATGAAGGAGGGCGTCCCCACCGTCGTCAACCAAACACGCGCATATAACAAGGAGTCAAACGTCCGATACCGACATTTCCCCCTATCTCCGAGCTTTACACATGCGATGTGAGTAGAGAAACCGGGCTCTGCTCTGCCCGATTTGGTCGCAGCCGAAAGCTAAAGTGCCTCGTAGCACTTGAAATCAACCACGAAGGGACTAAAGGCCCTATGAAAGCAGGGATGTAAGCCATCTTCCGTAGGGCCCGAAACCATTACCGGATCGATGCCAGTTGATTAAACTCGACGGGTTGACCCCAATCACAGAGCGACCGTCAAGCACGCGATGCCGGACATTCCTCAACAATCATCTACGTGCCGACTCTCGTTTGTCGCTGAGACAATCACCAAGACGAAGCCCGCGCCTGGTGCAGTCTCGCCGGTCCTTAGGTCAGACCGACGTCGACGAGATCTCGGAGGTGAGGTCGCGACCGCGCGATTCCCGAAGCTGCGAGATGCCGGCGATGGTGATCGCGGCGCCCGCGACCATCAGCAGGCTCAACGGAATGCTGGAGTCGTCGTTCAGGTCCACCAGCCACGCCGCGATCATCGGAGTGAAGCCTGCGCCGAGGAGGCTGGCCATCTGGTAACCCATCGACACGCCCGTGTACCGGACACCCGTTCCGAACATCTCCGACAGCATCGGCGCGAGCGGCGCGTACAGGGCGTTCTGCATGACCATCGCGATCATCAGACCGATGGTCAAGACGAAGACCGAACCGCTCCCGACCATCGCATAGAGCGGGAACGCGAAGACGATCGCGCCGACGGCTCCGGCCAGGCTGACCGTGCGCCTGCCGAGACGATCCGACAGTGCAGAGAAGAGCGGAATGCAGACCAACGCCGTGAACGAGGTGAACAGCAGAGTCCGGACCACATCCGACTTGTCGTATCCGACAGCGGGCCCGTACGCGAGGATGTGCGAGCTGATCAACGCGGTCATGACAAACGGTCCGATGCCGACGGCGGTCGCCAGGATCAGGGCTCGGGGCCGGCGGAGGACTTGCAGCGCAGGAATCCTCTGGCTCTTGACCGCCGACGCCTCCTCCACAGCCTGCGCGAACACTGGGCTCTCCACCACGCTCAGCCGCACGTAGAGACCGATCGCGAGGAGGATCGCGCTGATCAGGAACGGGATTCGCCACCCCCAGAGCGTGAAGCTCTCGTCCGGCAACGCGGTCACCGCCAGGACGGCGACCGTGGAAGCGAGGGAACCGAGCGGTGACCCCATCTGCATGATGCCGGCGAGTCTGCCGCGCTTGTCCGGTTCGGCGTGCTCGATGACCATGAGCGCAGCACCGCCCCATTCGCCGCCCACCGCAACGCCTTGCACGAGTCGAAGGACGACGAGCAGGATCGGCGCCGCGATTCCGATCGTGTGAAAGGTCGGGAGCACGCCGATGAGGAAGCTCGCCCCACCCATCAACGACATCGACAGGATCAACATCGACTTGCGGCCGAGCCGGTCCCCGAAGTGTCCGAACAGGATTCCCCCGAGGGGTCGTGCCACGTAACCTGCCGCGAGAGTGCCGAATGCGGCGATCGTCGACACCGCCCCGTTCGACGACGGAAAGTACAGCCGACCGAAAACGAGGGCCGCCATCGTGCTGTACAGCAGGAAGTCGTAGTACTCGATGACGGTGCCGAGAAGACTCGACATGACGACGCGCCTCACCTGTCCGTGCTGGTCGTGCACTGTCTCGTCGGTCGACGTTGATGATTGGAATTCGCTCATGGGATTCGTGGTCATGGTCAGTTCTCTTTCTCTGGTGGCGGACCGTCGAGCAACACCATGTCGTCGGCGGACAGTGGCAAGTCGAGTGCGCCGAACGAGTCGATGACCGACTCCGGCCGGGACGCGCCCGGGATGGGAATCACCGCCGACGAGCGGTGGAGCTGCCAGGCGAGCGCCACTCGGTGGACACTCACCCCGTGTCGGCGCGCGACAGTCTCGAAAGGCGAACCTTGATCACCCATGGATTTGGCACGGCGCATTCCGCCGAACGGGCCCCACGACAGGAAGGCAAGGCCACGACGTTCGCACTCGGCCACCTCCGGCTCGGACGACCGGAATCCGGGGGAGTATTCGTTCTCGACGGCGACGAGTGCATCGCCGAGGATCTGGCTCGCCACCGCGATCTGCGCGGGGTTCGCGTTCGAGATCCCGACTCGTCGCACCAGTCCCTCGTCCCAAAGGGCTCGCATCGCGAGCATCGACTCCTCGTACGGCAACTGCGGATCGGGCCGATGATGGAGGTACAGCGGCAACGGGTCCAGGCCCAGCCGCCGGACGGATGCGATGCACGCCTCACGAAGGTGGCGGTGGCCGCCGTCGATCCACCAGGTGTCGTCGGTGAACCGCAGGTGCCCGCCTTTGGTGGCGACCACAACGTCGTCGGTGGAACCGGACCACGTACGCAACGCGTCGGCGAGCGCTAGCTCGTTCACGCCGGCCTCCGCGCCTGCCGGTCCGTACACATCGGCGGTGTCGAAGAATCGCATCCCGACGTCCAGCGCAGTGTGGACGGTCCGCCGCCCCTGCTCGACATCGAAGCCGGGGACCTGGGTGATCGTCATCGCGCCGAAGCCGACGGCAGGCACAACGAGGTCCCCGACAGCTCGAGTACCGGACGGCGTCATCGTCCGACAGCCGTCCACCCGCCGTCGACCGGCATCGCCACTCCGGTCACGAAGGTCGCGTCGAGCGCCAGATGCTCGATGCTGCGCGCCATCTCTTCCGGACGACACAGCCGGCCGAGGGGACTTCGGGCTTCGACCTCGGACACGTCGTATCCCTGGTCGATCATCTCCTGGACCATCGGGGTCAGGGTGTGACCGGGTGCGACGCTGTTGACCCGGATGTGCGGGGCCCACTCGATCGCGAGGTTGCGACTGAGCTGCTCGACGGCCGCTTTTGCGGTTCCGTAGTCGGCCTGCTTCGCCCAGCCGCCGTAGGCGGTCGTCGACGACAGCGTGACGATCGCACCCGGTCGCCTGGCCGCGAGCAGTGGCCGCGCGAATGCGGTCGCGACGAGGAGAGTTCCGGTGACGTGAACGTCGAACACCCGACGGAACGTGTCCGGGTCGAGATCGACTGCAGGCAGGAACTCTCCCCGGATCCCGTGGCTGGTGACCAGCACGTCAGGTGTCGGCTGACCTGCGGAGCACGCCGCCATCGCCGACTCGACCGCGGCTCGATCGGTGACGTCCACGGACAGGTACTGAACGCCATCCTGCGGGTCCGACGGATCGGCCCGATCGAAGACCGTCACGGCCAGACCCCGGTCTCGGAGTCGGGAGACGACCGCCGCGCCGATCCCGCTCGCTCCCCCGGTCACCACCGCGTGACGGAATACGACCACGTCAGACACGGGCCTGGACCCGAGGAGCGGCGAAAGCATGAATGCTCGCGACCACGTGATCGAGTTCCTCGTCGCTCATACCGTGGCTCATGCCGAGCGACATGCCGCGCTCGAACACCTCGTCGGCGTTGGGGAGGCCGCCCTCGGGGATGTGGTATTCGACGTTCCGCATCATCGGGTGTCGGGTGACGTTGCCGCTCCACACGGTTCGCGTGTCGATGCCCGCCGACTCCAACGACTCCTGCAGGTCCGAACGGGCGAAGCCCGCGTCCTCGCGGATGGTGATCGGGTAGCAGAGCCACGCGGTGTGAAAGCCGTCGAGCTGACGCGGCAGCCGGAACAGTTCCGGGTAGGCGCCGAAGGCTTCGGAGAACGCTTCGAAGATCTCGGCGCGACGCGCGTAGTTGGTGTCGAGCTTGCTCAGTTGCACCAGCCCGAACGCGGCGCCCAGCTCGGACGGTTCGAAGTTCCACGGCAGGACGTCGAAGATGAAGTCGTTGTCGTAGTCGACGCCGTCGAGTTCCTCCCGGAAGACGCGTCCTTCGCCGGCCGAGCCGAACAGGTGCGGCTCACTGCGACGACCCCATCGGCGGAGCATGAGCCCCTTGTCGCGGAGCTTCTCGTCGTCCAGGCAGACCATGCCGCCGTTGCCCGCACACGTGATGATGTGCGCCATCGCGAAGCTCGTGACCGTGATGTCCGAACGCGAGCCCGTCTTGGTGCCGCGCAGCGTGGTGCCGATGCAGTCGCACGAGTCTTCGATCACCTTGAGGCCGTGCTTGTCGGCGAGTGCGCGGATCGCATCCCAGTCTGGGGCGTTCCCGGCGAGGTTGGGCACCAGGATCGCGCCGGTCCGCGGAGTGATCAACTCCTCGATCTTCGACACGTCGACGTTGTAGGTGTCGGGTTCGACGTCGACGAAGACCGGGATCCATCCGCCGCGCACGATCGGCGACACGTCGGTGGAGAACGTCAACGGCGAGGTGATGACCTCCGCGCCCTTCGGCAGGTCGAGCAGTTCAAGAGCGAGATAGAGCGCGGACGATCCCGAGTTGCACATCAAGCCCAGCTTCTTGCCGTAGAGGTCGGCGACACGACTCTCCATCTCGGCGACGTTCTTGCCGATCTTCATGGCGTACGGGCCGCCGCGCAGCACTTCGAGGCAGGCCTCGATCTCGCGCTCGTCGTGGACGCTGCGGGCATAGATGACTCGAGTCATGGGAGGTCTCCTGTGTGGGGTGAGAAATGTGTCGGGTGTTTGTCAGCGGATGGTGGAGCCCGCGTCGACGGGGAGGGTGACGCCGGTGATGTACCTGGCGTCGTCGGACGCGAGAAACATCAAGGCTCGGGTCACGTCGACGGCGTCGATGCGGTCGACAGGCAGCGAGTTCATGAAGATGGGACCGAGGTCGGGGCGCTGCTCCAGGAGTTTCGGAAGCACGGCGGAGTGCCCCTGCGGGGTGTCGACGCCGGTCGGGTTGATCATGTTCACGCGGATGCCACGATCGGACAGTTCGAGGGCGAGGGAACGGCACAGTCCGACGAGGGCGTGCTTGGCGGCGACGTACGGCGCGTAGAACGGCAGACCGACCGTGCTGCCCGTTGACCCGGTGATGACGATGTTGCCGCCACCGCCGAGATCAAGATGCGGGATGGCAGCCGCGCAGGTGTTCCAGACGCCGGTCAGGTTGACGTCGATGGTGGTCTGCCAGATCTCGTCCGTGACTTCGTCGTGCGGCTGAACGGTGCAGATCGACGCGTTGGCGACCACGACGTCGAGTCCGCCGAAGAGGTCCACTCCGTGTTCGATCACGGCCTCGAGCGCATTACGATCACGCACGTCGACGCGGGCGGAGTGGATGCGTCCGCCCGCAGCCTCGACCAGGCGGACCGTCTCGGCGAGCCCTTCGGGCGTCCCCATCGGGTAGTCGACGATGTCGAGTTGAGTGCACGAGTCGACGGCGATGACACGGGCACCCGCCTCGGCCATCGCAACGGCATGGCTTCGTCCTTGGCTCTGCGCGGCTCCGGTGATCAGGACCGTCTTGCCTGCCATCATCATGCGGTCACCGCCTCGCCGAACAGGCGTGTCGTGATCCTGCGTTCGGTCGCGGCGTCGAGCAGCTCGATCGTGAGCCCGAACGCGTCACGGTGATAGGCGGTGCCGACCGGACAGGTTCCGTCACGCTCGCCGCCCATCCACAGCGGTGCGCCGCGCCGTGACAGTTCACGCGAAGCGGCAGGCACGTCGTCGACGACAAATCCCAGATGATGCACCGCCGGACCGACAGTCCAGACCGACGATTGCGGGACCGCCCGCAAGAGTTCGATGTGCGGTGGGCCCTGGACGGACAGACCGAGACGCTGGACGGTCACCTGCTCTGCGCCGTCGACACGGCACCGGTACTCGGACTCGTCGCCGACAGTGATGTCGAGGCCGTACATCTCGGCGAAGTGGGCGGCTGCCCCCTGGATGTCGGCGACAACAACGCCGACGTGGTGCAACCGTCCGAGATCGAACGCGAACGCGTTGGGGTCGATCGGGATCATACGACGACCACATCCTCTCCATGGTTGGTCGTGCAGTTGCGATCACCCGATTGAATGATCGTTCAAAGGCATCATCGCCAAACCGACAAAGACTTGTCAATAGCAATCAATGAATCAATTTGAACGATCATTCAACCGCATGGCGCGCACGACTGACCGCCCGAACGCGAACATCGCCGCGCCGGGTGGAAGTCCTGGTCAGGTCAGGAGGGCCGGTTCGCCATACCGTCGAGGAAGACGGCGAGGCAGTGATCGGACAGCTCGTCCAGAGGATAGGATTCGTCGTCCTTGCGCCAATAGACGCTGAACCACACGGCGTCGCGCAGGAAGCGATGGAAGACCTTCGTCGGAACGTCTCGGCGAAGGGTTCCATCGTCTTTTCCCGCCTCGATCGCGGTGAGCCAGATCGACTGGATCTCGTCGGTCACGTCGCGGGCGTGCTCGTAGTCGCGCATCCTCCGCAGGTTGGGGAACTCGGCGTGATAGATCTTCGTCTCGTCGGGACGAGCGGCTCCGGTCGCGAGCGAGACATCGACGATCGCCTTGAGCCTTGGGCGGGGTTCAAGACCGTCGAGCCCCGCCGCGCGGTAGTCGGCGAGCAGATCGGTCAGGTACCCGGTGATCAGGTCTCGAGCGATGGCGCTCTTGGACGGGAAGTAGTGGTACAGCGCGCCGGGGTTCAGCCCGACGCGCTCGCCGATCTCGCGTACCGACGTGGCCTCGATGCCGCGGGTCGCGAACAATGCCGCCGCAGCGGCCAGGATGTCGGCCCGTCGACCGTTCACAGCGGCCTTCTCGGTGGTCACATCGAATCAGAGTAGTCGTGAGCGGCCAGCGGAGGATCAGTCCACCGACACCCTCGCGCCCACCGTCTCACCGATGCCGTCGGGACGGATGTTCGGATTCGACCACGACGGCGGCTCGAGCCTCGGCAGCACGCTAGTGCCGTCGAGACTGTGCACGTCCAGCTCGGTGTCCCACGGGTAGTGGAGGCTGAACGCGACCAGCCCCGTCCGCTCGGACGCCGGCTGCACACACATGGCGAGCACCGTCTCAGCCAAGTACTCGACGGGCTCTGTCTCGAAGCCCTCCGGAATCAGAGCTGCGGCGCCGGGAGTCATAATCGCCGTAGACGGTCCCACGACGTTGACCGCGATGTTGTCGTCGACCAGCTCGGCGGCGAGGCCTTGCGAGAATCGATGCAGCGCCGCCTTCATCGACGCGTAGATCACGTCTCCGGCATCCTTGTTGTAGTCCCGGAAGGGACGGATCGGATCGAGTCCCGTCGACGATCCGATGTTGACGATCCAGCCCGCTCCGGCCGCCCGCATATGCGGAAGGGCCGCTTGCGACAAGGCGAACGGCGCCCGGAGATAGTGCTCGACCGTGCGGTCGAACGTCGCCATCGACATGTCGGAGACCACCGAGTAATCGGCGTATCCCGCGTTGTTGACCAGGATGTCCAAGCGACCTGTCTGCTCGACGGTCTCGCGCACGAGTCGTTCCCTGTCGGTGGGATCGCTGATGTCGGCGGTGATCACAACAGCCCGGCCTCCGACCGCCTCGATCAGCGCCGCCGTCTCGTCCACCGTTCCGGGCAACGACGTCGCGGTGTCGGCACGAACCGACGGTGACACGCCCGAGGATCGTGCGCTGACCACAACAGTGGCTCCCTCTGCCGCCAATCGTTGCGCGATCCCCCGACCGATCCCTCGACTGCTGCCGGTGATCAACGCCGTCTTTCCGGCCAATGCGGACGCCATTGCGTCTCCTCTCATCTCACGACGAGATCGGACTGCCCGCCTCCTCGT
This sequence comes from Gordonia sp. PDNC005, assembly GCF_016919385.1. NCBI lineage: Bacteria > Bacillati > Actinomycetota > Actinomycetes > Mycobacteriales > Gordoniaceae > Gordonia > Gordonia sp. PDNC005. The sequence goes on along the minus strand of NZ_CP070351.1, from coordinate 3,876,007 downwards.
GCACCTGAGAGTGGGCCGCACGAGCCTCGGTGACTACCGCCTGATCCCATCCTCCGGGAGATGACGGAAGACGTCCCGACTCAGACGCGGCGACTCCTGCTGCGCTACTGAGAGTCTTGGTCCGACAACAGCCCCGTGACCATCGCAACCAGCACCTGTTCCATCTGGTCTCGGTAGCCCGGACGTTCCGGGTCCTCTGCATATGTCACGGCACCGTCGAATACCAGCTCGAGGACCATCCTCGCCGCGACAGCGACGTCGATTCCGTCTCGCAGCGATCCGTCGGCAGACGCGTTCTCGAATATCGATTGAACGAAGGGAACCGACTTCCGTTGCTGGATCTCGCGACGGCGAGCCTCCCCTATGGCCTGTCCGGCCTGGCGAGAGAGTTCTCGCAGTTCAGGGTCTGCCGAATAGGCGTTGAGTACGGCCGCGATGGCTCCGTGGATGGCCTGGCGTGGAGTGACGCCCTCGGGCATCACCTCGACGATCGACTCGAGCGCTGCACTGCATCGAGATTCGAAGACCGCCGCGAACAGTCCTGGCTTGTCCGCGAAGTGGTGGTACACCGCGCCTTTGCTGACACGTGCGACTCGACCGATCTCGTCCAAGCCGGTGTCGGCATAGCCGTTGTTGATGAAGGAGTCGGCTGCTGCCTCCAGGATCGCCTGCTTCGTGAGTTCCGCATACTCAGCCCGACGCGAACGCGTTCCATCAACCATGTCTGGCAGCGTACCGAAGTGGGCTGTCGATAAACGTCTGCCATCTCATGGTTTGGTCGGGTTCATCCTCTGTGGCGGCCCGGCTGACGTGCCCGACAGATCGTCACGCAACGCCACCAGCGCCTCGGTCCGAATGCCATGTGTGTCTCCGAGGACGATCCAGTCGTCGAGCATTGTCGTCGTCTGATGCGTGTGGGACCCGAAATGGCCTCGGAGATAGAAGTCGATGTCGACGGGTGCCACGACGCCCACCGCCCGCAGCCCGATCCCGGCGATGACGGGTCTCACAGATCTCGGCGCGTCGACACCGTACGCTGCCGCGACCGCTCGACCCGCCTCGTCGGCGGCAGCAGCACCCGACCGCAGCGCACGGTGACGGCCCTTCGGGTGGAAGTCGACCGACTGCAGCGCCGCGACCAACGGCATCACCGCAGCGGCAGCGATGAGGCCCGACGACACCGGACCGCTTGCAACCCACCGCTCGTCGCCGAACAGGTCCTGTGCGATCTCGCCGCCCGCCGGTTCGGCGACAGTGAAGCGTGATGAACCCGGCTGCCACCACTGAGTGACTGCACCGGAGTTCTGGGCCAAGACGTTCGGCGTGATGACCGCCCACCGACGTTCACCGGCCACGTCCCGCAATGCCTCGATCTCAGACGGGACCTGCGAGACCGAGGCGAGGACAACGTCCGGGCCTGCCGAGCGGAACAGGTCGGTGACGTCCGGTTCCGTCACCGGCGCCGTGCTGATCACGATGTCCCAGTCGTCGGCGTCGACACCGCCCACCGGCCACAGTTCAACGCGTCGCACACATGGGGACTGAATCCCGCGGAGCCGCGACCTCGCACGGACCGTCCTGACGTCGAGCATTCCCGTAGACTCTCGCACTCCAAGAGCCACTCGAGCATTCGGCACGATCGAGGTCGCAAGCAGGCGCCCGACCGGCCCACTGCCGATGATCAGAACCCGTGGACCTTCACCAACACCGTTCACATACGAAAGTATGTCACAGCTCGAACGTATCTATCCTTGTCCGCGTCAGCACAGATTGCCGAGGAACCGTCACCGCGAAAGGCTCAGCGCGATCCACGCGCCTTCGCAGCATTTGCGGCGAGGTACGCGCCGTAAAGACCGAGGCCCACAAAGCCCGCCTTCCGAGTCATTGGGACCGCGATCGCCACGCCGATCAGCGTCTCGGCGGTGCCGTTCACCTGAATGGCCTTCGCCGTGTCGTCGGGGAACGCGGGCGCTGTGATGCCGTGGAACAGACTCGGCGCCACGAAGTGGGCGACGCCGGTCGCGGCCAGTCCGATTCCGCCGATGGTGATCAGTCGTTCCGACATTCCGGTCTCACTCTCGTTCGCGGCGCCGTCGACGACGGCGGCTCGTAGACCTGTCTACCCGAACTCGCACCCCACAGGGACGCCCCCGGTGAACTCATTCGTCCCGCCGCAAACCTCCCAATCCTAGTGAACGGCGTGAGTTTGACTTCAGCGAGTGCCCCTACAGACAGTAGATGGACCTGAGAACAGGTTCCGGCCCGCTGACGGGCCGGTGAGCCGAGGGAGATTCTCTCGGTTGGAAAGGTAGTCGTGCAGCGGAAGAGGATCGCGATCATCGGCGCGGGGCCGAGCGGAATGGCAGCCCTGCGAGCGTTCAAGTCGGCAGAACGAGGCGGCACCGACGTGCCCGACGTCGTCTGTTACGAGAAGCAGGACGACTGGGGAGGACAGTGGAACTTCTCGTGGCGCACCGGAACCGACAGGTACGGCGAGCCCGTCCACTCCAGCATGTATCGCAACCTCTGGTCGAACGGTCCGAAGGAGGCGCTCGAGTTCGCCGAGTACACCTTCGACCAGCACTTCGGCCGCCCCATCTCGTCGTACCCGCCGCGTGAAGTCCTATGGGACTACATCAACGGCCGCGCCGTCGAGTCGGGGGTCAAAGACTCCGTGCGATTCGCACACGCCGTGCGTCATGTCGAGTTCGACGAGCAGTCGGAGAGCTTCACTGTCACCGTCGATGATCTGCGGAACAAGGAGACGCTCACCGAGGCCTTCGACGAGGTCATCGTCGCGACCGGGCACTTCTCGTTCCCGAATGTCCCCGACTTCGAGGGCATCGGCACGTTCCCCGGTGAGGTGATCCACGCGCACGAGTTCCGCGGCGCCGAACGTTTCGCCGGACAGCGGCTGCTCCTCATCGGCGGCTCCTACTCGGCCGAGGACATCGGCATCCAGTCGCACAAGATGGGCGCCCGCCAGGTCACGATGAGCTACCGGACGCAGCCACAGGGGTTCGCCTGGCCCGACGGTGTCGACGAGGTCCCGGAGGTCGCGCGGTTCGACGGATCGGTGGCCCACTTCATTGACGGGACGTCACGCGAGTTCGACGCCGTGGTGCTGTGCACCGGATACCTGCACCACTACCCGTTCCTGCCGCACGAGTCGCGCATCGACTCCCCGAACAATCTCTATCCCGACGGCCTGTACCGCGGCGTCACATGGCAGAAGAACCCGCGCCTGCACTACCTCGGCGCACAAGATCAGTGGTTCACGTTCAACATGTTCGACGCGCAGGCATGGTTCGTCCGCGACCTGATCCTCGGACGCTTCGCTCTCCCCGACGCCGAGGAGCGTCAAGTTCACATGAACGAGTGGAAGGCCACCTACGCGGCAGTCGCGACCGACGAAGCCGCGGTTCGCTTCCAGGCCGACTACATCCGCGACCTCATCGAGCAGACGGACTACCCGATGTTCGACCTCGACGAAGTCGTCGACACCTTCCTCGCATGGAAGGCCGACAAGAAGGTCGACATCCTCACCTACCGGGACAAGGCGTACCCCTCGGTGATGACTGGAACCATGGCGACTGTTCACCACACCGCGTGGATGGACGAGCTCGACGACTCCCGCGAGCGGTACCTCTCGACTCAACTCGACGCTGACGAGGCGTCGGAATCGGTGGTCTGAGCAGGAGGTCCACCGACCGGGAACAGCCTCTCGACAGCGTCGACGATCGCTTGACGCCGCGCCGCTGAGAACGCAGCGCCCGCGTCGGTGTCGATGCTCGGCAATCCCGGCTGGTCAACCCACGCCGACGCGAGACGGTTGACGAAGACGAGCACGTCCAACGGATCCCAGGTGGGATCGATCAGACCGTTGTGCTGCGCCTCACGCAGCACAACGGTCTTTCTGCGCGCCGTTTCCCGTGCGGTGTCGTCAGTGCTCGATAACTCCAGCTCTCCCCACCGCATGAGACGTCGACTGTGCGGGTGTTCGACGAAGTAGTCGTGCAGACGCCCGGCGTACGCCGGCAGGTCGGCCGGATCGAGCCGGGTCGCTTCGGCGACAGCATCCAACTCCCGTGCCGAGACGAAGCGATACAGCTCTTCCTTGCTCCGGAAGTACGCGTACACGCGTTCCTTACTCGTCTTTGCCGCCTTCGCGATCCGATCGATCCGGGCCGCGCCGATCCCGTGATCTGCGAATTCGACGGTCGCCGCACCGATGATGCGGTCGCGAGTGGACTCGGATCGACTGTCGGACGGCATGGCGTCACAGTACCAACCAAACTGTTCGGTTTGACTCTCGCCCAACCCGGGCCTACCGTCAAACCAAACCGTTCGGTTCGAACTGGAGAGCAGATGCAGTCACGTGAGATAGGCAACCAAGGCCTTCGAATGTCGGAGATCGGATACGGCTCGATGGGGGTCGCCGTCGGCTACGGCACCACGGACGTCGACGAAGCCGTCGCCGCGATCCGCCGGGCGCACGACCTCGGCGTCACCCACTTCGACACCGCCGAGATGTATGGATGGGGAGCGGGCGAACGGCTGGTCGGCCGCGCGATCAAGCCGTTCCGTGAGAACGTCACGGTCGCCACCAAGTTCGGCATGACAAAACAGTTCGGCGTCGACTCGCACCCGGACCACATCCGTCGCGTCGTGGATGCGAGCCTTCTCAACTTGGACGTCGACTACATCGACGTCCTGTACCAGCATCGCCTCGATCCGGCTGTCCCGATCGAGGACGTCGTCGGTGTGATGGGCGAGTTGGTCGACGCCGGCAAGGTCCGGTACCTCGGGCTGTCGGAAGCGACACCCGACGCGCTCCGGGCAGCACATGCCGTTCATCCGATCTCAGTTCTTCAGACCGAGTTCTCGATCTTCGCCCAAGACGCGCTGCCGCTCTTTCCGCTGCTCGACGAACTCGGGATCGGCTTCATCGCCTATGCACCCCTCGCACGCGGTTTCCTGACCGGAGCACCTCGTCCGGCCGCAGGCTACGAACGTGGCGACTTCCGGACCTTCATGGAGTGGTGGAACAAGGCGAACTACTCGAGCAACCTCGGGATCGTCGAGCGTCTGACTGCGATCGGAGAATCTCGGGGCGTGAGTCTCCCCCAGTTGGCCCTGTCGTGGGTCCTCGCGCAGGGCGACTTCATCGTCCCGATCCCCGGCTCCCGGAATCCCGACCGCGTCGCCGAGAACATCGCTGCAGCCGACCTGAAGCTGACAGACGTCGATCTCCGTCTAATCTCCGACGCCGCACCGCATGGCGCACACGGAGACCGCGGCACCCCGTCGCCCTGGCTCGGGTAGCCCCGACCACCGACTTCCATCGCGGCCGAGACCTTCCTATCGAGCGTCGATCCGGACACCGCGCATCGACCGGCGAGGGCTTCGAACTCGTCAGGGCGTCCTTCCGTGACCAGGCCGGAGCTCCGCATGAACTCGACTCCGGTGGGTACCAACGTCGGGAACTGTCGCAGCAGAGGTCGCGACAGCTCCACCGACATCTCGACCAACCGGACGGGCGTCGATCGCTTCCCGAGACCCACGGTCGCATCGGGCTGCGCCTGAGCATTTCGCACCCAATCCGCGCCGGGAAAACCGCCGACGATGTACCGGTGGCCGTCGACTGTCATCGGCGTCACGGGAGTCCGACGCTGTTTGCCCGATTTCCGGCCGACGGTCGTCAAGATCAGCGGGCCATTGTCGCCGCCCACCCCCAGACGACCGAGCAGGATCATCACTTTGTTGATGGGCTTGAGCCACCACGGGGGTGTAGGGTTCCGCGCCATCGCCACGGTCATCTCACTCTCATCTGCCACTGAACTGCGTCAACCAACCTACCGACAGCGTCCACGCCCTGGGCGTCCGTTTCCGCTCATGAACAGTTCATCAGCGGGAAGCGACGCGTGCGTCGTCGGTACCGCAGCTCTGACCCGCATCATGGCCATACCGCGAGTCGAACAATTGCTTCGCATCATCATGCCGTTCCTGGCAGCCGCCCCAACACAACCCGCAGGACGACACCGAACAGAACCACCCCGATGACCGGGCAGTTCCGTCCAGCCGCGTTCAGATGACGCCGAGGTGTCTTAGGGCAGTGACAGAATGAGCCACGACGCTCGTGGTTCCGCTGGTGAGTAAGGCGAAGAGCGCACAGCTTCGGAGAGGTTAGGTGGTCTCGTGATCGTCGACTGGGAAGTCAACGCACCGGAGTGGATCGCGGAGCTACCACGTGAACGGAGGGGATATCCGATACCCGCAGAGGTGTCTTGGAGGGGCGATACGCCAGTATTGAGTTCGACGGACATCGCGCGGTCCCTTATCTTAGCGGTTAACCGACGCTGTGCTGTATGTGGTCATGAGCTTCCCCCGGAATCCCCCTGCTATAGGGCGTTCTCGCAGGCGGACGCCGCGCAAATGAGAATGCACGAGCGTGAGCGGTCTATGGATTACGGAGGGCCAGCGCACCACTCCCAAAAACGACCGGTCAGCCCCCGTAGCTGCCGTTGACAAATGGCGTTTCCCAATCACCATCAGTACCACCAACCCGCAGAAATACCTCGAGAAACCGATCTATGCCCGACCCCAGGTGTACCCAGTTTTCTCTGCGGTCCCCCGATTCACCCGTAACCATCCAGCCCTCTTCAGGCGAGAAGACGAGGAGCCAATCATACCCTTGAAACTCACCTAAGATGAAGTCGTCATCGTGGAAGAACTCCTCGCCAACTTCATGGTCAATCGAAATCCCCTCAGAAGCGACTCGGCTTTCGGTCGGCGAGAGAATCCTCAAACCGTCCGAGCCCTCACGGAAAAGCAGGACCGCAGACGTTACCTGCGACCAGAATTCCACCAACACCTGCGGCAATGAACGTCCAGACCATTCATTCTCTATGTCACGCAGTTCGGCCGGCCCTGCATATTGCGTGACGACGACATACTGGTACCCCCCCAGCTGCCTTTCATCCGCAGCAGGATACCGCGCAAGTACTGATACAATATCCGATCGCCTATCATCACTAGTTTCCATACTGGTCAAACCACCTACTGTAGATGTTATGAATTTCCCTCGGCAGCGGAATCAGATTGTTGAAGTCATTCGTTCCACCGAATTCTCTCGGAATTATATGATGCACTTCCCACCCGTCGAAATTCGGGTTCCCCTCGGGCACAGGATACCCTCGGCTAATCCACTCATTGAGGAAAGGCTTTCTCCATCCGCCCTTTGCGCGAAGGTCCGGGGAAACTCGCTCCATGTTCGGTCGTGGCGGATGAGGAATCGGCATCCCTGTCCGGGGATCTATTACCTTCGGGTAAGGAACCCCCAGCTTGTTGACGGGCGGATACGGGTGGTCCGGTGTGTCAGGCCATTCGACGGTTGGCAACGGCTGGAACTCTGGCTGCCCTTCGCCCGGCTCGAGTTTGCCTGTCCCAGGCCATGTCGAACGCTTAAGCATGGCGGGTTGTATACCTTACTGGCGCTTGGACCGCACGGCTACGCCCGCAGTCTCCAGAACGATGTCGTCGCCGAAGTGTGCGCAAGGCCATGTCGAAGTCGCCTAGTCAGCGACGAGCGACGGGGTAGATTCTCGATCCTCGTTGAAACCCGCTCGACATCCTCGTTTCGTCAATTGACTCATCAGGGGCAGAACATCCAGGGCCCGACCGGATCCGATCAACGAGCCAGGTGCCTCGTTGCGCGCCGCGTGGCGATCGGGACGGCGGTCGATCGCCTGTTCCCCGTGCCTGCTCTGGTTTCCGGTGACTATTGAAGCCTGGGCTGGGTCTGGTTCTCGTCGTCGAAATCACCTACACCAAAACCGCCCAACCCCAGGTAGCGGTCACGACGCGTGATATACGAATGCGGTAATGATCATGTCGACGATCCGATCAGGGTCTTCGCCCGCTGCCAACCAGCCGACCGGCGAAATCGCTCGACCATCCAACGATAGATCTGGATGACCAGTCTGCATGAACCATGCCACGGACGTCAGAGACGCCGTCGTCGGGAACGCTGGTGCCACCTGCGCCCAGCCGGAGAGTTGTCGCGGAGGGTTGATCTGTGCGCAGCGCGTGCTCGCGCCTCTTCGAGACCGGGCCCCTGGATCTGTTCGGGCGTCGAGATCGGTGCGCGCAAGAGCGTCTCACAACGAGATTCGTACCGTTTCCTGCCAGAGCAACGCACCACGAGTCCAACCGAATGCGTCACGACGTAGCTGGAGAATCAGCAGACGATTACCGAGACCTCCGAACCATCTTCTTCGATTCGCGACGGACCTGCGGGTCGTTTGCCGCGATCTCTGCGTCTGCCCATAGGCTGTCATCTCGGCGTAGGCCGAACGCCAATGCCAATGCCAATGTGCACACGCCGCGTTCACCGAGGGAATCAAGATCCTTGATCGAACCGTGACCTCCATTTCGGATATACATGCAGATGAACTTTTCGTACACATCTGGAGACATGTCCGTATCTAGCGCATGAATCTTGGGCATGAGCGCATTTACCACCAGACGAGCCAACACCTCTGGAGAATATCCGCTCGCGTCCGAATAGGAGTTTGCCGCGTGCAGAATTCTCAACAATCGAATATTCAGAACTGCATGAACTCCGCGCGCCATCGCCGTCGGGGTAGTGAGACACTCAACGAAGGTATCTAGCGATTCTCTCGGGCTATCACCCCTATCAATACGAGCCCATACGCCCGAGAACTGCTCCTGAATTCCCTGTGAATCGATTGCGCCCACAAACAGGTCCTGGACGGGTCGGAATTTACCAAACATTCTTCGCCTTGCGCAGAGTATCGACCGTACTAGTCCATTCACGCTCGTCCCACACATCGACTCCTAACACGAATAGCGCACATCCAAGCAGGGCCACGCCTCGGTACTCCTGATCTTCATCTTCATTTTCGAACCTTGTGGGGACGGTCGAATTCTTGTTGAAGAATAGCTCCATACGGTAGTCGAACTCTTCCCGATCCCATCCGAGAAAGTCACACACGCCAGGGTACATAGCCTCTCGATAGACCGCGAGGTTCACGTATGGCGCCGAGTCGTCGTCAATTAGCAGTGAGAAATTTAGCTTGACAACTACCTGCATAGCGATCAGATTTGTTTCCCAACTTGGTCGCGACACAAGTGATTCCAGGTACCGCGGGGTCATGGAAGAAATACTGGTAGCTGACTGGCATACCCGTTTCAAGACCTCAAGATCATCGTCGTTGATCATCGACCGCCTCCTAACAATCTCTTTATTGCTGTCCACGCTATGCCGATAACAAGGGCAAACGCAAGCAGTATGTCGCCGGATTGCACATCAGGTGACGGAGAAGGCGAGGGCCTCATCATGCTCGCGCCTGGGGGAGGCTGTACGGGGGTCGTTTCCCCTTGACGGTTCACTCCCTGTATAACCCGACCAATCTGATCCGTTGCCTTCTTCAGTGAACTGGACCCGCGCGACAGAACCTCCGATGTCGACGTTCCATACTCCGGCCGGACCTCGCGTATCTCCTTGTTGCGCTCAGATGCCCCCGGACGCCGCGGAGCACGAGGAGCACGCGGGACATTGCTAGGCGCCTTGGGCACCGCTCCATCGTTTCCGCGCCGCATCATTGTTAGCAATAGCCGAGCACCGCGCACCAAGAAGCCACCTGGCAACGCCAACGAGAGCGCGGTCTTTCCCAACAGCCCATCGTCGACAACCGTGCCAGGATCGAGCTCACGCTCAACAATCAACACGCCGTTTCGGTCAAACTTCCGAATTATGACAGGTATATCGTCACCCTGTACTCGTTCAATGTAAGAACCGTCAGGAAACTCCTGCTCGGTCGTGATCGTTATCTCTTTACCGTCGATAACCGCAGTACGAGTGGGATCGCCCTGACTATTAGTTCTCAGCACCCACCAATGACCCGCGTCGTCGACAATCGCTGTATCGCCCGACGCTGTGTGCCCAGTGCCGTCGGCAAGCACGTACACAAGCTCGTCTTCAATTGCGTGATCGGTGCCCTTAACCGGAATCTCCACGAGGTCCCCATCGGAGTTCCTCGTAAACAGGTAGTAGAAGTGAGACCCTTCAGAACCAGACCCTTCGTAGATTCGGCCCTCGATTCGTTCCCCGTCCTGGACCGTTTTGAGCCAGTCGAAGTACGTCAGAGTTTGCCCCGACGCGAGCTGGTCTTGGGGTCCGCCTCTGTTAGCACTGTCGCTGGAGTCAAAGTTTCGGTCCGGCGCAAGCATGAGATTACCCAGAGCAGAATCGCCAGAATCGGTTGGTCCAGTACTAGGGGCCTGTTCGGTCGGTGGTGGATAAGTAAGTGGATTGTACGGATTATACTGCGGCTGCTGAGCATTCCCTGCATCAGGAGAACCCGACCGATCGGGAGCGAGCATGAGATTACCCAAAGCAGAATCGCCAGTATCGGTCGTACCCACGTTAGGAGCTTGTTCTGTTGGCCCAGTACTAGGGGCCTGTTCAGCTGGCGGCGGATAAGTAAGAGGATTGTACGGATTATACTGCGGCTGCTGAGCATTCCCCGCATCAGGAGAACCCGAGCGATCAGGCGCGAGCATGAGATTACCCAAAGCAGAGTCAGTAGGATCAGCCAGGATAGGAAATATCGCATTGTCGGCTGGCTCGACGTGCTGAACCAAGTCACCATTCTCGGCAACGGTGTACCACGTCTTCTGAGGTCGTCCTGCGGCGTCGAAGGCCCACGGCCGCGCGACCTGACGGATCGCGTTCCCGTCCTTGTCGTACACCGTCGCCGACCCGTCCGGGTTGACCTTGGTGTAGCCACCCTCGGGGACGTTCATGGCAAACCGATACGTCGTCGGCGAGGACTCATCGTGGATTAGCACCATCCGCGAGGGCCCCACAGTTGCTCGTGTCGATCCGCCGCGGCGTAGCAGCGATCTGGCCCGTGGATTGGCGACGGCGACCGCGGCAGCGCCGGCGATCAACCACACCGGCAACGGCACGTACCCGCGGCCATCATCAGACGGCTGCAATGCTTGATTCTGATCAGACCACTCGTCGCCGGTCACCGTCACGGGCGCAGGTGCGGTCGTCCGACCAGGGGGAGGGTCCGCCGGGCGACTCCCGGCCGGCGGTTCGCCGACGTCGATGTGTCCTGGTGCGGGGGTAGCAGGTATCTGTCCCCTCGGTCGGCCAGGCACCTGAGTCGGGCCGCCCACGATCGGTGTCCCATCACCCTGGCCCGGACCAGGACCGGCATCACCACCAAGAACCGGGCCACCGCCGTCCACACCAGGAGCACCCGGCGTCGGGGTGGTCACCCCTGGCATCGGAGGCGGAGTGTTCGTCGGCACACTGATACACGGCCAACTCGGGCCGTACTGCGCCCTCAACTGCGCACACAACGCATCGGCGTCCGCACCACCGGCGCCCACAACACCCGCAAGCAGACCAACTCCACCGACCGCACCAACCACTGCCGCTAGTCGGATGCCCCACCCTCGTCGGATCTCCCCCCAATTCCCCATGAGTTCAGTCGTCCTTACCTGATCGAAGAGCCGAGACGATTGCATCGATGCCTGCCCAGAACCACCGGCCACCGATAGACATCACGAGGAAGAATCCGAGGAACACCCACACTTCGCCGTGCCGTTCTCCCCACGGCCCCAGATTCGAGATATTCATCGCAGCCGTGACAAGCACACCGCATCCGAGCAAGAACAGGACCATCGTGCCCACCGGCACCGACTTACCCTCGCCCTTGGTCCCCGACCGGTCATCGCGAGCCGTGGAGTCATCATCCGCACGCACATCCCTCCTGGCCCGCGAATGATCAGCAACAGTCGTCGTATCGTCGGTCAACGTCATGTCGATCCTCTCGTGAAGTCCCACAGCTACAGCAGATGCGGTGAGCCGTACATGGTGAACGTGTTGTCGTTAGCAGCGGTAGCCATCGACACACGCACATAGGCACGGACCGCAGGACGAGCCCCCACACACCCGGAGATCTCCACCCGCACGCCTTCGGCGCGGGTACCCGCGCGGGCCCCACGCAGTGCCTTCTGACCGAACTTCACATCGACGGTGGCACCGTTGGCAAGGGTCGTCGAGACCGTCGGCATGACCTGCACACCGACGACCAACGCCGGGGGCCAGGTGATCGATGCCTGCGCTGTCGGACCACCGGAAATTCCGACATTGACGCCATTCATCTGCCATTGGCAGGACAGTTGGTACCCCATTGTTAGGACTGCGGCATCAACCGGAACAGTGCCTTGACCAGTTATTTCAGCCTCTCCGCGTAGGTCGAGGAATGCCTCGAAGGAGCCCACACCCCGTGACAGTGGCGGGACCGACACGATCTTCTCCGCCGACTTCGTCAGCCGGACCGACCACCCGTCATCAGACCGCTTGACCACCGTCCGATCAGGAATCCGAACAGACCGATCAGCCGACGCCACACCACCGTCACCGATAGCGGCGAACGCCGCCACTGCGACGATCGCAGACATCACTCGAACCATCAACCGCACAAGCTCACACTCCAGTCCATCAAGACGAAGGAGGAGCCATACGTTCGAGCCTGACGCAGCGTCGCAACGTCAGGCGCACAGGAACGAATAAATCCCCCAAGCCGGAAACCCGACATTCATCGGAAGTTAGCACCACACGGGATTCCGCGTCAACAGTCTCGCAACATTCACGCAAACAGTCGACACGATGCCACGGAAACCACCAAGCTTCTCAACTATTGCGCCACCACACCGACCGCCGAACGGCGTTCAGCGCACGGTTGCGGACACTTCGCACTTCTGCCGGACTGACGCAGGAACGACTGGCCGAGCGAGCAGGATTCGACCGCTCCTTCTACGTCGAAATCGAGCACGGAAAGCACTCCCTGCTGCTCGATCGCGTGTTTGACCTCGCCGAAACTCTGGATGTTGAGATCGTCGAGCTCTTTCGTTTCCAGAGCTCAGCTGAGTAGGTCTCCAGTCCTCAACTGAATCCCGCGTGCTCGACACCGCGGACTCCCATTGGAATTCGCTCACATACCGGGCTTCGGGACTAGCGCTCGCAGGTCCCGCCGAAGCGAATACATGCCGAGCGCACATCGGCGGCAGCAACAAAAAGAGAGGTCAGGTTGCATTTCCGCAACCTGACCTCTCTTTTGATCACAACCTGAACCGCTCGTTGTGCGCGAAGGGGGACTTGAACCCCCACGTCCCGAAGGACACTGGCACCTGAAGCCAGCGCGTCTGCCATTCCGCCACTCGCGCGCGGCGTCGATCATTCGACGTATGTCCTTTCGGACGTAAAAAACGATAGCACGCAGCGGCAGGACGACGAAAATCGCCCAACGGGACCACAATTGACCTGCGCAGACAACGCCGAACCGAGCGAGGGAACGCGGGCCACAGGTGTGACACCAGATACGGGTGGTGCACACGGGCAGCGTCGAGCTTGACCTGTCGGTAACATCGAGAGGCACGGTATGCACGCCGACACGCCACAGAGCATCGAAGGGAGTCCGGACGAGTGAAGTTTCTCGACCGATTCGAGCGCAAGCTCGAGTCCGCCGTAGACGGTGGATTCGCCCGCGTCTTCGGCGGCTCCGTGGCGCCCCAGGAGATCGAGCAGCGCCTTCAGCGGGAAGCCGAAGGCACTCTCGAGCACCTGGGCGACGGCGCCTCCCTGGTGGCGAACAGCTACATCGTCTCGCTGAGTTCATCCGACCTGGAGCACGTCTCCACGGAGTACGAATTGAACCGGAAGATCTTCTCCCGCCATTTGGAGGACTTCATCCGTGACAATGGGTGGCAGACTTATGGTCCTGTAGTCGTAGAGTTCGATCAGATACCGTCACTGCACACCGGACAGTTCCATACCAACGGCGTCGTCAACCCCGACGCCACACCACGCCCGGTTCCCGCGTCCGCCGCGGCCCCGGGACCAGAAAGTCACCGAGGAGCCCAAGCCATGACCAATCCCCCCGGAAACGATCAGGGCGGCCAGTACCCCGGCTACCCGCAGCAGGGCGGACAGTACCCGCAGTACGACTACGACCAGCAGCAAGGCTATGGCCAGCAGCAGCCGCAGTACGACGCACCGCAGCAGCAGGGCGGATACGACCAGCAGCAGTACGCGGCTCCCGCCGACCAGGGCTACGCACAGCAGCAGGGTTACGACCAGCAGCAGTACGCAGCTCCCGCCGACCAGGGATACGGACAGCAGCAGCCACAGGCGTACGACTACGGTCAGCAGCAGGGCGGCTACGACCAGCAGGGCTACGCCGCTCCCGCCGACCAGACCTACGGACAGCAGCAGGGTTACGACCAGCAGCAGTACGCGGCACCGGCAGATCAGGGATACGCACAGCCGCAGGCCTACGACCAGGGATACGCCGCGCCGGCCGACCAGGGCTACGGCCAGCAGCCTCAGGCATACGCCGATCAGGGCGGCTACGACCAGGGTTACGCAGCTCCCGCACAGGGCGGTTACGACCAGCAGGGATACGCGGCACCGGCACAGGGTGGCTACGACCAGCAGTACGGCGCTCCGCAGGGGTACGAGCAGCAGGGCTACGCCGATCAGGGATACGCAGCACCGCAGGGCGGCGGCTACGCCCCGGCGGGCATCACCCTCGTCCTCGAAGACGGCAGCAACCGCACCTTCTCGCTGCGTCAGGGCTCGAACGTCCTCGGTCGCGGCCAGGACGCTCAGTTCCGTCTCCCCGACACCGGCGTCTCGCGCCGCCACGCCGAGATCCGCTGGGACGGACAGGTCGCCATGCTCACCGATCTCAACTCGACCAACGGCACCACGGTCAACGACCTGCAGGTCAGCAGCTGGGAACTCGCCAACGGCGACCGTATCCGACTCGGCCACTCCGACATCACGGTCCGCTTCCAGTAGCGCAGACCGCATAAGATGCTGTCGGGGGAACTTCGCGTCCCCCGACAGTTGTTTGCATCCCGGCGTCCGCCGGATGGGGAGAGTTGTACTTCGTGAGGGAGGTGACGCGCAGGTGCAGGGCATTCTGTTGCAGGTGACCCGGTTCGGGTTTCTCGTCCTGCTGTGGCTGTTCGTGTACGCGATCATTCGCGCGATGCGTAACGACCTCTCAGCGGCATCCAGCGGGCGACTGCCGCTCGGCGGGGGACGTGCCGACCGCAAGTCGCGCACCAGTCGCTCTCGCGGCACGGCCAAATACCTCGTCGTCACGGCCGGCGCTCTCGCGAACACCCGCATCACCCTCGGCTCACAGCCCGTTCTGATCGGCCGCGCCGACGACTCGACCCTCGTCCTCACCGACGACTACGCATCCGAACGTCACGCCCGCATCTCCCCTCGCGGCGACGATTGGTACGTCGAAGACCTCGGGTCCACCAACGGCACCTATCTCGACCGTTCCAAAGTGACGACCGCCGTCCGAGCCCCGATCAACACCCCGATCCGGGTCGGCAAGACCGTGATTGAGCTACGCCCGTGACCCTCGTCCTGCGCTATATCGCGCGAAGCGACCGCGGCCTCGTCCGGTCGAACAACGAAGACTCCGTGTATGCAGGTGCGCGCCTCCTCGCGCTCGCCGACGGAATGGGCGGACACGCCGCAGGCGAAGTCGCCAGCCAATTGGTCATCCAAGCGCTCCGCACACTGGACGACGACGAACCGGGTGGCGACCTGCTGTCGGCCCTCGATCGCGCCACTCACGCCGGCAACGCCGCAATCGCACATCAGGTGGAGCAGTCCCCCGAACTCGACGGCATGGGCACCACACTGACTGCGATCCTGTTCGCAGGCAGTCGCATCGGCCTCTGCCACGTCGGCGACTCGCGCGGGTACCTCTACCGCGACGGTGTCCTCACCCAGATCACCCGTGACGACACGTTTGTGCAGTCCCTCGTCGACGAAGGACGGATCACCCCGGAACAGGCGCACTCGCACCCGCAGCGGTCGTTGATCATGCGCGCCTTGACCGGACAAGAGGTGGAGCCGACGCTCATCATGCGCGAAGCCCGCGCGGGCGATCGGTACCTGCTGTGCAGCGACGGTCTCTCCGACGTCGTCTCCGAGGAGACCCTTGCCGACACTCTCGGCGGCATCGCCGATCACAAGGCGTGTGCGGACCGTCTGATCGAGCTCGCCCTCCGCAGCGGCGGGCCGGACAACGTGACCGTGGTGGTCGCCGACGTCGTCGACGACGAGTACGGCGAGTCGCGCCCCATTCTCGGCGGCGCAGCGGGTGACGACGACCAGGCAGGTTATGTCCCCGACCCGAAGACCGCTGCCGGACGTGCCGCGGCCCTGCGTCCGCCCGCCCCGGCGACACAGCGTCCCACGATCACCGCGACACCCGAGCCCGTCCACAAGCGCCGGTGGGGATGGCCACTCGTGATCGCGGGTGCACTCGTGCTCGTCGGTCTCCTGGTGACCGCGTTCTTCGTGGTCCGCTCGCAGGCACTGAACAGCACCTTCGTCACCGCCTCGGCCGACGGCAACGTCGAGATCCACAGCGGCACACCCGACAATCTGCTGTTCTTCAGCGTCGAGAAGCCCAATCAGGTGGTCTGCATCGACAGTCCGACCGTCGACCAGCCGTCGGTCACCTTCCTCCCGGAGGGCACCGCGTGCACACCCATGCGCGTCTCCGACCTCAATCAGGCCAGTCGCGCAGCGGTCGAGTCGAACAGCATCAAGAACCTGTCGCTCGAGGCCGCTCAGGACCGCGTCCGCGACGAGCTGACCTTCACCGAGTTGTGCCCCGAGCCGGTCACGCCGAAGCCGGAGGAGACACCAAAGCCCGGCGAGACGCCGCGTCCGGGTGATCCGACGAAGTCCGAGAGCCCGAAGCCGACCACGGCGACCCCTGCTCCGACCAGCACACCCGACGACACCCAGAACTGTCGAGCGCGCGGATGACAGCGGCCCCCACCGGACACGCGCCCCCGACGTCACCGCCGTCGAGCGCAGGACGCACCACCGAACTTGTGCTCCTGGGCTTCGTCGTCGTGATCATCGGTGCCGCACTGGTGATCGTCGAACTCGCCCAGGGCATGCCGTTGACCATCGAAGTCGCCAAGTTCCTGGCGGCGTTCACGGCCTTGTGCGCGATTCTGCATCTTGTGGTCCGACGGTTCGCGCCGTACGCCGACCCGATTCTGCTGCCGACGGTCGCCGCCCTCAACGGGCTCGGCCTGGTGATGATCCACCGTCTCGACCTCGGCTCGGCTCGCGCCGACGAGCTGCTTAAGGAGACTGAACGGACGCACAACGCCGACCAGCAGTTGGTGTGGGCGTTCATCGGGGTCGTCGTCTTCGCGTTGACGCTGATCGTGATCCGCGATCACCGGACTCTGTCGCGCTACGCGTACACCCTCGGTCTCGGCGGCATCGTCTTCCTTGCGATCCCGGCGATCCTGCCCGCCTCGATGGCCGAGGTCAACGGCTCGCGGAACTGGATCATCCTGCCCGGATTCAGCATCCAGCCCGGCGAGTTCTCGAAGATCCTCATCATCATCTTCAGCGCCGCGTTCCTCGTGTCTCGACGCGACCTGTTCACCACCGCGGGCAAGCAGTTCGCAGGCATCGACTTCCCGCGACTGCGCGACCTCGGTCCCCTGCTCGCCGCATGGGTCATCGCAATCGGCGTCCTCGCGGTCGAGAACGACCTCGGCACCCCGTTGCTGATCTTCGCGACCGTCCTCGTGCTGCTGTACGTCGCGACGTCCCGGGTCAGTTGGCTGATGCTCGGCGTCACCCTGTTTGCACTCGGAGCGACCGTCGCCTACCAATTGTTCGAGCACCTCCGGGTGCGCGTCTCCATCTGGCAGGACCCGTTCGCCCAGTACGACACCTTCGGGTACCAGATCGCGCAGAGCCTCTTCGGCTTCGCCACCGGCGGCCTGTTCGGCACCGGTCTCGGGTCCGGTCGCCCCAACATCGTGCCGTTCGCGAACACCGACTTCATCCTCACCTCGTTCGGCGAAGAACTCGGCCTCGTCGGCCTCGCCGGCCTGATGATGCTCTACATGATCCTGACGATCCGCGGATTCCGATCCGCGATCGCCGTCCGTGACAGCTTCGGCAAGCTCCTCGCCGCAGGCCTGGCGTTCACGATCATCTTCCAGGTGTTCGTCGTGTTCGGCGGCGTGTCCAAGCTGATCCCGCTGACCGGTCTGACAACACCGTTCCTCGCGTACGGCGGATCGTCGCTGCTCGCCAACTATCTCCTGCTCGCGCTGCTGATCCGCATCTCCAACGCGGCTCGCGAACCCGACGCGCCGAAGGCCAAGCCCGCACCCGTTGACGCGATGGCCACGCAGGTGGTGAAGCGCGCATGAACCGCCCCATCCGGAACGTCGCCATCGCCGCCATCGTCATGGTGGTCGCACTCCTGGCCAACGCCACGTGGATTCAGGTGTTCCGCGCAGACGATCTCCGCAACGACACCCGCAACTCGCGCGTGCTGCTCGACGAGTACTCGCGTCAGCGCGGTCTGATCGTCGCATCCGACGGCACCGTCATCGCCGAGAGCATTCCGACCGACAGCCGGTTCAAGTACTTGCGGAAGTATCCGACCAACCCGAGCGCGTTCGCTCCGGTCACCGGTTACTTCTCGTTCGTCTACCGCGCCGACCGCGGCATCGAAGCCGCCGAGGACGCCGTCCTCAACGGCAACGACGACCGACTGTTCACGCAGCGGTTCATGGACATGTTCTCTGGGCGCGACCCGCGCGGTGGCAACGTGGTCACGACGATCGACCCGAAACTGCAGCGGGTGGCATACCGCGAGCTCGCGAACGCCGAGTGCGACGGCCCGTGCCGCGGCGCCGTTGTCGCCATGGAGCCGAGCAGCGGCAAGATCCTCGCGATGGCGTCCACACCCAGTTACGACCCGAACACGATCGCCACGCAAGACTTCGCGAAGGCCGAAGGAGCATGGAAGGAACTGACCGCCGACGAGTCCCATTCACCGCTGGTCAACCGTGCGATCGGCTCGCTGTACCCACCCGGCTCCACCTTCAAGGTGGTCTCCACGGCGACCGCGCTGACCAACGGCCTCGGTCCCGGCACACGCCTCACGGCCGACGCCCGGTGGAAACTCCCGGACAGCGACGCCACCCTCTCGAACGACAGCGGATCCACGTGCCCCGGCTCGTCGAACGGGACGGTCACCCTCACGCAGGCGTTCGAGTACTCCTGCAACACCGCGTTCGCACAGCTCCTGTCCGAGAAGATGCCCGGAGACAAGGTCGACGAGTTCACGTCTACCGCGAAGGACTTCGGCGTGGGTGACGACCCGGCGAACATCCCGCTGTCCGTCGTGAAGTCGTCCGTCGGCGACATCGGCTCCGACCTCGCCGCCCTCGGCCAGTCCGCGATCGGGCAGCGCGACGTGCGGCTCACGGTCCTGCAGAATGCCGTCATCGCCGCGACAATCGCCAACGGCGGTGTCCGAATGCAGCCGTACATGGTCGACAAACTGCAGACAGCAGACCTCCGGACCATCGCGACCACGTCGCCGACCACCGTCAACCGTCCGCTCAGTGCGGCGGAGGCCACCACGATCACGGACATGATGATCAAGTCCGAACAGAACACCCGCGGCGCCCAGTCGGGCATCGCGTCGAAGACCGGCACAGCCGAGCACTCCGACGTCGCGCAGGGCGGTGAAACGCCGTACGCCTGGTACATCGCGTTCTCGCCCAGCTCGAACAGCCGGATCGCCATCGCAGTGATGGTCGAGAACGGCGCTCAGGGTCAGAACGCATACGGCGGCGTTGTTGCCGCCCCGATTGGACGCGCAGTGATGAACGCATACACCGGAGGTGCTCGATGAGCCTGCAGAACGGCACCATCATCGCCGAACGCTATCGGCTGGTCCGACTGATCGCCACGGGCGGCATGGGCCAGGTGTGGGAAGCTCTCGACACCCGTCTCGGACGTCGCGTCGCTGTGAAGGTCCTCAAGGCCGAGTACTCGAACGACTCCGAGTTCCTCGGACGTTTCCGAACCGAGGCTCAGACGACGGCGCGCCTCAACGATCCCGGCATCGCGAACGTCTTCGACTACGGCGAGACCCCCGACCGCAACGGTGGCGACCCGCTCGCATACCTGGTCATGGAGTTGGTCGACGGCGAGCCGCTGAACTCGGTGATCAGCCGGATGGGGCAACTCGCGCTGACGCACACCCTCGACATGCTCGAGCAGACCGGCCGCGCGCTGCAGGCAGCGCACACCGCGGGCCTCGTGCACCGTGACGTGAAACCCGGCAACATCCTGATCACACCCACCGGTCAGGTCAAGATCACCGACTTCGGCATCGCCAAGGCCGTCGACGCCGCACCCGTCACCCAGACGGGCATGGTGATGGGCACCGCCCAGTACATCTCGCCCGAACAGGCGATGGGCGGCGAGGCCACCGCGGCGTCGGACGTCTACTCGCTCGGTGTGGTCGGCTATGAGGCGCTCACCGGCCGGCGCCCGTTCCTCGGCGACGGCGCCATCACGGTCGCGATGAAGCACATCCAGGATCCGCCGCCGCCGTTGCCGTCGACCGTGCCGGCGCCGATCCGCGAGCTCATCGACATCACACTGTCCAAGGACGCTCAGCAGCGCTACGCCACCGGCGGCGAGTTCGCCGACGCCGTGGCAGCAGTCCGCGCCGGGCACCGTCCGCCGCGTCCGCGTACCGCAGGCGGCGTGGCGCCAGTACCCGCGCCTGTCCCGTCGTCGACGCGCGCCATGACATCGGCGGCTCCCGCTCCGCGGCCGGCCACCGGACCCTCGACAGCGGCCGCACCCGCCGTCGACGACGGGTGGAGCACCACCCACAAGGTGCTCACCGCAGTCGCCGCGCTGTTGCTCCTGGCTGCGATCGCACTGATCGCGTTCTGGATCACCAACAGCCCGACTGAACCGTCGGCTCCGACGACAACTCCGACCGTCACCGAAACCCAGACGCAGGCCCCTGAGGAGACGACCTCGGAGGAGACCACGTCGTCGAGCACCGAGGAGACGTCGAGCGAAGAGGAGACGCCTTCCTCGACGACCGACGAGACCACGACCGACGAGTCGACCAGCCCCAAGACCTCGTCGAACAACGGCGAGATCACCATCCTCCCCGGCGTTACGATTAGGCCGTGATGCTGTGAGCGACCTGGATCCGCACTACCTCTCCGAGCGATACGAGCTCGGCGAGACGCTGGGCTTCGGCGGGATGTCCGAAGTCCAGTACGCTCGCGACCTGTTGCTGCACCGCGACGTCGCGATCAAGGTGCTGCGTGCCGACCTGGCGCGTGATCCGTCGTTCTACCTGCGGTTCCGCCGTGAAGCCCAGAATGCCGCCAAGCTGACGCATCCGTCGATCGTGCAGGTCTTCGACACCGGTGAGGCCGAGACCCCCGAAGGTCCGATCCCGTTCATCGTCATGGAGTACGTCGACGGCGACACCCTCCGCGACATCCTCCGCGCATCCGACGACGGTGTCATCGCGCCCAAGCAGGCGATGACGTGGATGGCCGACGTCGCGGCCGCCATGGACTTCTCGCACCGCATGGCGATCGTCCACCGGGACATGAAGCCCGCCAACGTGATGATCGACCGGGCCGGTGCCGTGAAGGTGATGGACTTCGGCATCGCCAGGGCGATGGACGACACGTCGGCGACCATGACCCAGACGTCCGCCGTGATGGGCACCGCGCAGTACCTCTCGCCGGAGCAGGCACGCGGCATCAAGGTCGATCCGCGCAGTGACATCTACTCGATGGGCTGTGTGCTCTTCGAACTCACCACCGGCGAGCCCCCGTTCACCGGTGACTCACCGATCGCCGTCGCTCACCAGCACGTCCACGAGGATCCACGCAGGCCGTCCGCCGTACGTCCGGGTCTGTCGCCGGAACTCGACTCGATCGTCATGCAGGCGATGAGCAAGAACCCGGCGAACCGATACCAGACGGCAGCCGACTTCCGCTCCGACCTCATCAAGGTGCTCGCAGGCGGCAAGCCGTCCGCGCCCATGCTGCTCACCGACCAGGAGCAGACCGACTTCATCAACGCGCCCCGGCTCGCATCCACCGACGACGAGTCGACGCCGCGACGCAACGGTCACCGCCTCTCCGAAGTGATCGAGGACGAGCCGACCCCGATCTACCGGCGTAGGCGCCTCCAGGTGGCGGTGGCACTCATCGCCATCCTCGCGCTGGTCGGCGGCCTCATCGCGTGGGCGCCCTGGACTCCTGACCAACCGTCGATCGCCGTGCCCAAGGTCGCAGGCCTGTCCGCCGACGCGGCGAAAGCGAACCTAGAACAAGCGGGCTTCGACGTAAGGGAGCAGAAGGAGGCGAGTTCGGACATCGCCGAAGGCCTTGCCACCCGAACGGTTCCCGGCAACGACGTCCCCACGCCCAAGGGCTCGGAGGTCATGCTGTACGTGTCGTCCGGTCCGCAACGGAATCCCGTTCCGGATCTGCGCGGCAAGACCCTCGAAGACGCCCGGAACACGCTGAAAGTCCAAGGGTTCGAGGATGTGAAAGTCGAGAAGATCGACTCGACCGCGGCCCTCAAGGACAAGGTGGTGCGAACCAACCCGCAGACCGGCGCCACCGTCGCGGTCACCAGCCGGGTGGTCGTCTACATCGGCACCGGACCACAAGAGGTGACGATCCCCGACCTGCGAGGTCAAACCGAGAAGCAGGCCCGGACCGCACTCACACAGATGAAGCTGGAACCGGTCTTCGTCCCCGCCGACTCCGAACTGCCCGCGGGTCAGGTCGTCAACAGCTCGCCAGGCGAGGGCACATCGGTTCGCGTCGGCAGCACCGTGCAGGTGATGATCTCGCGCGGAAACATGTTCGTCGTACCCGACCTGCGGGGCAAGACGCCCGAGGAGGCCCAGGCCGCCTTGACTCAGGCAGGCTGGGACGACACGACCCTGACGATCACCGAACGGAAGGTGCCGCTCGCCAGCCCGAACGACGGCAAAGTGATGTCCCAGCGGCCTGCGGCGAACGACACCCTGAAGAAGTCCGACTCGGTGTCCGTCGTCGTCGGCAAGGGCAGCCTGTTCTAGGCGCTTTCGACTCGCCTCGCCCGCTCGACCTCTCTGCTCACGCTGCAACGAGCAGGAGGAGACGCGGCGGAGTCAGTTGGCGAGAGCTTTGGCCATCTGCTCTTCGAGGAGGTCGACGCGGCCGGCGGGCACGTCGAAACCGCACACGGCGAGCCAGTTGGCGAGCATTCTGTGCCCACCCTGCGTCAGGACGCTCTCCGGGTGGAACTGCACTCCGTGAATCGGAAGGTCACGGTGCTTCATCGCCATCACGATGCCGGAGTCGGTGGTCCCGGTCACCTCGAGCACGTCCGGGATCGTCTCGGGCAGCACGGTGAGCGAATGGTAGCGAGTCGCCGTGAACGGATCGGGCAGCCCGGCGAGAACACCGCGGCCGTCGTGATTCACCAGCGACGTCTTTCCGTGAAGGAGCTCGGGAGCACGATCGACGGTGGCGCCGAACGCCTCACCGATCGCCTGGTGCCCGAGGCAGACCCCAAGAAGTGGAGTCCCGGCTGCGGCCGCAACGCCGACGATCGGCACCGTCGCACCGGCACGCGACGGGGTGCCCGGCCCGGGGCTCAGGAGGATTCCGTCGAAGTCCGAGACCACGGCCTCGAGGTCTGCGAGCTGCTCGTCGTCGTTGCGCCAGACGACTGCCTCGACACCGAGCTGGCCCAAGTACTGGACCAGGTTGTAGACGAAGCTGTCGTAGTTGTCGATGACGAGGATGCGCACGCCTGCAAGGTTATCGTTTTCGCTGCTGGCGGTGCAGCTGGGATACCGTAGAGGGTATGCCTAAGTCAAAGGTCCGGAAGAAGACCGACTACACCGTCAACAGCGCCAGCCGTACTCCGGTGAAGGTGAAGGCGGGTCCGTCGGGAGTTGTGTACCAGTCCGTCATGTTCGGTCTCATGCTCATCGGCCTGGTGTGGCTGCTCGTCTACTACTTGGGCGCCACGCAGGAGGCATGGGGTGCGGAAGGCAAGTTCCTCAACTGGATGGCCGAGCTCGGCCCATGGAACATGCTGATCGGTTTCGGCTTCATGGTTGTCGGTCTGTTGATGACGATGGGCTGGCGCTGAGGGCGAACACCTCACAGTGTTGTCCCCAGTGTGGAAATTACATGTGTGTAACTCATCCCCACCTGTGAACAACGCCTGTGGATAACGAATGAATACTGTGGATGACTCGACGCCGTCGGCCTCATGGTCGACGCCGCTCGCGGCCGGCATCGCCTTGATCGGCGCCGGGATCGCGTTAGCGGCGGCCGCTGCAGCGTCGTACACGGAACCGCCCGCAATGGTGTTCATCGGGGTGGCGGCAGTCGGGCTCATCGTGACCGGCGTGATCGCGCTGGTCCGCCGCCCGCGTCTGTCCTTGTTTCCGGGACCGCGGATCGTGGTCCGGACGCTCACCGGTCGCGTGTCGTTGACTGCCAGCGATGTGGTTCGCGTCGGAACCCTCGAGACCCGCCGCCTCGCCGGGCGCAGTCGTCAGCTGGTGATCGACCTACCCGACGACCGGCTCCTCGTATTCGGTCGATGGGATCTCGGCGTCGAGCCGACCGTCGTGGTCGAGGCACTCACCGACGCAGGTTTCCCGGTCGACTGAACCCTCGACTCCGTTCGACGAGCAGAGACCTCCGGCTCTAGGCGACGGCACCGAGGCTGGTGCCGATGACTACGGCGAGCACCGCGAGGGCCGCCAGTCCGTACCAGCCGATGCGGGAGACGGCCGCCTGGGTCCGGCGCTCCGGAGGCAGCAGTCGCGCCGGCAACCACACGACCGCACCGGCGGCCGCCGCTCCGAACACCAGACCGCCGAGGTGTCCGTAGAGGGAGATCCCGGGGATGGTCACCGAGATGACGATGTTGATCGCGATCACGCCGAGAACCGTCTGCACCGGGGCCTTGACGCGGAGAAGAAGTATCAGCAGCGCACCCATCAGACCGTAGATGGCGCCCGAAGCGCCTGCGGTGGCGGTGATGCCCGACTGGAACGCCATCACGGCGGCACTTCCCCCGAGCAGGCTCACCACGTAGATGGCCAGATAGCGGCCACGGCCGAGAGCTCTCTCCAGGTCCGCGCCGATGATGTACAGCGAGAACATGTTGATCGCGAGGTGCGGCACGCTCTGGTGCAAGAACCCCGAGGTCAGCAGCCGCCAGTACTGATCGTCGAGTCCGGCTCCGCTGATGAGGGCGCCTTCTCGATAGATCGAGGAGTAGGGCAGCGTTGTCCCGCCCGCCTGCAGAAGCACTGCGGCGAACACGATCACGTTGATCGCGATCAGCGTGTAGGTGACGAGCGGCTTGGCATTCGCCGACACGACTGCGGGCGTTGGCGAGGTCACCCGAGCCGATGCAGCGTCCTGCGAGACGCAGTCGACACAGTGTTGACCGACGGATGCGGGACGGAGGCATTCATGACACGCCGACCGCCCGCACCGCGTGCATGACAACGCGGTGGGGCGGTCGGTGTGTCGGTAACAGACCTGGTTCAAGTCAGGAGAGCTCAACGCTCTCGATCACCACGTCGTCGACCGGCCGGTCGGCGCGATCGGTCGGGGTGGCGGCGATGGCGTCGACAACAGCCTGCGACGCTGCATCCTTGACCTCGCCGAAGATCGTGTGGCGACGGTTCAGGTGCGGCGTGGCGCCGACCGTGATGAAGAACTGCGAGCCGTTGGTACCCGGTCCGGCGTTCGCCATCGCGAGGAGGTACGGACGATCGAACTGGAGTTCGGGGTGGAACTCGTCCTTGAACTGGTAGCCCGGGCCGCCACGACCGCTGCCCGTCGGGTCGCCGCCCTGGAGCATGAAGCCCTCGATGACGCGGTGGAACACGGCGCCGTCGTAGAACGGGCCGCTGGCCTCACCCTTGGCGTTGGTGGTCGTGTACTCCTTGGAGCCGTCGGCCAGGCCGACGAAATTCGCAACGGTGACCGGTGCGTGGTTCGGGAAGAGTTCGATGACGATGTCGCCGCGATTGGTGTGCAGGGTCGCGGTCTTGTTCTGCTCACTCACGACATCAATCAAACCATGTCCGTCTGACAATTCGATGTGATCGGGCCCCTATCAGCGGCGACGCGGTTGGCGTGGACCCGAATCACCTGGCAACCTGGAGTGATGGGCAACAAACTCCTCGTCGTGGTCGGCTCTGCGCTCGTCCTGTTGGTGACAGGCATCGTCGTCGTCGCGCGTCGTTCGCGCACTGAGCATCCGCCGGTGTCGCCGACAGTTCCGCGCATCGAGGATCTGTCCGACGGTCCGTCCGACCTCGGCGGAAGGTAATTTGTACTCGTGACCACCGACGATCCGCGCCGCGGCCCGATGCCTTCGGGCCCGAACCCGCCGCGCCCCGCGCAGCCCGTGCCGCAGCACCAGGCCCAGCCGGGTCGCCCGCCGCAGGGTCCGCCCCCGCAGCCCCGTCCGCCCCACGGCAACCAGCCTCCGCCACGACCGACCCAGCCACCCGTCGACCAGGCGAAGCAAGCGGGTTCGCTCGCCTACTCGGCAGCGCCGGAACCCAAGCGACCCATGTCGCCTGCGGCTCCCGCCTCACCGCCCGCGCCCGCGAAGGAGAGTCCGGTGGCCCCCACCTCGACGTCGTCGACAACCACTTCGTCGGCACAGGCCGACATCAACTACCTGTCGATCGTCGCTCTCGTGCTGTCTGGCCTTGGCATCACGTTCCCGTTCGGTCTGTGGCTGGGATACCGGTCCAGGAACCAGATCGACCGTGACGGCACCATCGGGCGGCACTTCGCCGTCGCTGCGATCATCGTGGGCTACCTGTGGCTGCTCGCCCTGGTACTCGGTGTCATCGCATACCTCTGGATCCTCATCTGACGTCAGCGATGCCCTCCGTCAGCGGAGTGGGTTGAACGGCGCCAGCTCCCGCGGCGTCGTACCGGTGACGATCGACTCCGCGAGGAGACGGCCGGTCGCGGGTCCGAGGGTGATTCCCCACATGCCGTGACCACCCGCGACGTGCACGTTGGAAGCGAAGGTCGAGCCGATCACGGGGAGACCGTCCGGCGTACAGGGCCGCGAACCGACCCACTCGTCCTTGCGGTCGTCGAGGTCGACACCCGTCAACAGCTGACGCGCCGCGTCGACGATGGCCTTGATCCGGCGGCTGTCGAGATCGGCGTCGGGATCACGGAACTCCATCATTCCGGCGACTCGCAAGCGGTCACCGAGCGGTGTGCACGCCACTCGTTGTGCAGGAAAGTAGACCGGACTCGTCGGAACGGTGTCCACCGGGACGCTGAAGCTGTAGCCCCGACCGGCCTGGACCGGCACGCGAACGCCGAAGTCGCGGGCCTGCCGGCTGATCCAGGCGCCCGTCGCCAACACCACGTCGTCGTATCGCTCGACGCCCTCGGAGGTGGTCAGCACAACGCCTGTCGCGGCCGCGTCGACGTCGTCGACACGAACACCTTCACGGATCACGCCACCGCGACCGCGGAACGACGCCGCGAGCGAGTCGACGAACGCGCCGGGATCGATGAACCGCTGTCCCTCGAGTCGGATCGCGTAGTTCACCTCCTCCGACAGCGCCGGGGTGATCTCTCGCGCCCGCGCGCCGCTGATCAGCTCGAATCCGATGTCCTGGCCGGCGGCCTTGATGTGTTCGAGCTCGTCGAGGAGCACTTCGCGGTCCGATTCGGTGCGATACGCGGCGATGAAGTCATCCGCGGCACGCGTACCGACTTCCACTCCTCCGTCGGCCAGGGCGTCGAACGCCGGGAGCGCGGTTCGGTTGATCGGGACGAGTGAGTCCATCGCGGTCTTCCAACGCGCTGCGGTGCTGTGCCGCGCGAATGAGGTGAGGAACCGAATGAGACGCGGGTTGGCAGTGGGCGGCACGTAAACGGGCGACGACGGACTCAGCACCGCACGGATCCCGTACTTGAGCACTGCAGGTTCGGGAAGCGGAGTGCTGATTCCCGGAGTGAGCCATCCGGCGTTGCCCCAGGACGATCCGGCGGCGACGTCTTTGCGCTCGAGGACGGTCACCTCGACACCGCGTTCCTGGAGGAACCACGCGGTGGACAGTCCGACCATGCCCGCTCCGACGACGGCGATCCGCCGCTGGTGACCTGTGTTGCTCATTGTGTCCTGCCCTTCGTCGCCTGATGCCTGTCACCTCAGTGTCGGACCTCAAGTGATGGAAGTCACTGTTCGTTAGCCACAGTTGAGTACAGTCTCAACTGTGGTGAGGGCACTGTGATCGACGTCGACACGTTGGCGGAGTCGCTCGGCGAGGGAATCGTCCGGCGGACAGGAAACGGTGTCCGACGGACGGTGACCGACGTGCTGCTCGCCGACGGGGACCTGCCGTCTCACGACGCGGGAACTCTGCTGCTCGGCAACGGCGCACACGACGCCGACTCCGCGCTGGACGTTCTGCGGGCGGCAGAGGCCGTACAGGCCGCGGCAGTGGTGCTTCGGGCGCCATACGCCGAACTTCCCGAGGTGGCCGCCGTCGCGGCAGATCTCGGGCTTCCCGTGCTCGAGTTGCGGCCGATCGTGTCGTGGACCCATTTCGCGTGGCTGGTGCGCAGTGTGCTCGACCAGTCGACGAGCTCGGCGGGAGCGCTCGTTGCGCACCCGGTGGATTACAGCGAGCTCTTCGAGTTCGCCGATGCCGCTGCGGCGATCGTGTCGGCGCCGGTGACCATCGAGGACGCCTTCTCTCGGGTGCTGGCGTACTCGGCTCTGCAGGACACCGCCGACCCGGTCCGGATCTCGACGATCGTCGGACGACGAGTGCCCGAACACGTGGTCAAGCATTTCCGTTCACGCGGAGTGTTCCGGACCCTGCACGCCGCGACTGAGCCTTTCCGAGTCGCCGCGGGCTCGGACGGCGTGCTTGAACGTCTCGTCGTCCCGGTGCGAGCGGGTCGAGAACTGCTCGGATCGATCTGGGTCGTGGACCCGGGCCCGCTGTCCGACGAACAGCTCGCGGAGCTCGTCCGCACCACGTCAGTGGTCGCACTGCATCTCCTCCGACTGCGCGCCGTCTTCGGTGCCGCGCGGCGGGTCACCATAGAGCGCTTGCGATCGGTCCTGATCACCGGAGACGAAGCGTCGGACCGACTCCCGGACGGGCCGTGGCGCGTCGTCGCGCTTGGGAGCGCTTCGGCGGACGAGGGATTCGGCCTCGAACTCTGGGAGATCGCACTGCGGCGAGCCGGATGGTCCCAGCCCTTGTTGACCGAGGTGGACGGGATTCCGATGGCTCTGGTCACGGCGGCCGGTCGTCGCCCGGGGAGTTGGGCGTGGCTGAGCGCGACGACCCACTCCCTCTCCAAGGCCGACACGCATCTCGCCGCAGGGCGGGTGGCCGTCGCCGCCGCAGACCTCCCCCGTTCTCGCGCCGATGCGATCGACGTACTCGTGCTGCAACGTGCAGGGGCGGTTCCCACTCCGTCCACATCCGACGACGTGTGGCACGAGGTTGTCATCGCTCGCGCTGTCGCCTCGCTCGCCGGGACTGCACCGAGCCCGGTCGACGTGTTGGCGCGTCATGACGCCGACCATTCGAGCGCCTATGTGCAGACCCTTCGCGAAATCCTCGCATCTCCGGCAGAGCCGACCCGCGCGGCAGCGAAGCTCGGCATTCACCCGAATACCCTGCGGAATCGTCGGAATTCGATCGCCGACCTGATCGGCGTCGACCTCGACGATCCACGCATTCGGATTGCGTTGAGTTTGCTGATCGAGCGCTGGTCTGCTGTTTCCGTTCGACTCGACGGATCAAACGCCGACTGATGGATGGCGGGCATTTGTCGGCAGGACGCTCTACTATGCAGAGCATGACAAAGCGCCTGCTCATCGTCTTGGTCGGACTGTTGTCGATTGTAGGAGTCACGGTCCCGTCCGGAACCGGAACCGCCTCGGCGGCCGACTGCGCCGATATTCACCTGGTGTTCGCCCGTGGAACACAGGAATCCGGCGCACCGGTGGGAACCACCGGTCAGGCGATGTACCGGTCGCTTCAGAACCGCTTCCCCGGCAAGTCGGTCCGCGTCTCCCCGGTCCGCTACCAGGCGAGCGACGCGTTCACCGAGGGCATCGATTTCCTGAAGACCGTCGCCGTCGGCGTCCGTGACACCCAGGGCCAGATGCGCGCGATCGCATCGCGCTGCCCCTCCACTCGCATCGTCGTCGGCGGCTATTCGCAGGGGGCGGCCGTCGTCACGTACGCCGTCAGCGATCAGCTGAACGCCGTCGCTCCGATCCTCACTGAAGTGCCCTCGCCGCTGGCGGGATCTGTCGCGCGCCATGTCGCAGGGGTGCTGATCTTCGGCGGTCCCGCAGATCGCTGGTTCCGTGACGCCCGCGTGCCTCCGATGCGCGTTGGTGCGCGCTACCGCGCGATGACTCGCGAGTACTGCATTCCCGGCGACAACATCTGCGACGGCGGACCCATCAGCCGACCGAACACTGTGCACGGCGAATACGCCGTCAACGGGATGACCGACAACGCCGCGAACTTCGTCGCTCGTCGGGTGCACTGACTCTCGCCTGTACCGCCGGTCGGTGCTTCAGGCGATT
The DNA here is from genome assembly GCF_016919385.1 of Gordonia sp. PDNC005. Classification (NCBI taxonomy): domain Bacteria; kingdom Bacillati; phylum Actinomycetota; class Actinomycetes; order Mycobacteriales; family Gordoniaceae; genus Gordonia; species Gordonia sp. PDNC005. The sequence continues at coordinate 3,845,394 of NZ_CP070351.1, read as the reverse complement.
GGAGACCCGCTCCTTCAGTGAGTCTCGAACGTCTCATCCATCTGAGAGGCAAGCTGGCCTGCTGTGCGGCCTTCTGCCCGACTCGACCCGAATCAAACGTCTCGAGTGATTGACTCCACCGGAGAATCGGACGCAGGGTTCATTCAGGCGTTCGGCGGGAGTAGCTGCTCGAGGCGGTGCATGCAGAAGCCATTGATGTCCACGTCAGCTCCCAACCGCAGATGGGTGGTCAGGCGCACAAGCGGAACCGCGAGCAGGACCGCGGCCAGAACCTCGTTGAAGCGGAGGTTCCGCACCTTCCACCCTGTCAACTCTTCGTAGCGCGCGATCGTCTCATCTCGTTACGGAGTTCCCGGAAGCGACGCATGCCCTTCGAAGTCACTGCAGGCCCAGTCCAGGAAGAGCAACCAGGCCAAGTCGGCCTCGTGGTGGCCCAGATACGCCATCTCCCAGTCCAGAACGCCCGCCACCGACAGCTGGGGCGTGTACAGGATGTTCGGCATGCGAGCCTCACCCCAGACCAATGTCGGATGCTCCGGCTCGTAGAGGTTTCCCTTGAGCCACTTCAGTGCCCCCGCTCCATCACCGGAGGCAGCTCCGGTGCCGCCCACCGCACAGCCCGATCAAGATGATTCACGATCTGCTCGACCGGCCTATCCCCGAACGTCGGCAACGACAGGAAGCCGAGCCTGAACTCCTCGAGAACCGTCGCAGCCACGGCGCAGATCCTCACCGCTGACCGCGTGCACCCACCGGGCCACGCGCGTCGCCGCCTAGGAGATGCGGCAGAACGTGCACACAACGAGTCAGGCGCGATACCGATTCTCTCGGTACCGCGCCTGACCGTGTGTCTACTTACTTGTGGAGCCTAGGAGATTCGAACTCCTGACATCCGCCTTGCAAAGGCGGCGCTCTACCAACTGAGCTAAGGCCCCGGGTGGCTTCGACCATGATAGTCGATCGCCGGGTGGTCGTGGTGGGCCTAGGAGGACTTGAACCTCCGACCTCTTCGTTATCAGCGAAGCGCTCTAACCGCCTGAGCTATAGGCCCTTGAACCGAGATGGAACGTTACCCGACGATTCCGGAAGTACCAAAACGGCAGGTCACAGACCTAGTGACGACTACTTCAGTCGAGGTCGGCCAGCGTCACTTCGACGCCGCCGACCATGTCGGCACACACGTTGTAGATGTACGCCGAGATCGTCGCGATACCTGTGACGAGAATCGCAGCGACCACACCGAAGCCCGCCGAGAACCCGAACACCATGCCTGTGCCGATGATGTCGGAGCCGCTGCTGGTGCCGTCAGACGCGATGATGTCGCCGAACGAGCCGTTGATCTGGTCCCACACGCCCATGCCCGCCAGGACGCCGTACAGGACGGCGACAGCGATCATCCAGATGAAGAAGCCGGCGATCGACAGCACGCCGGTCACCTTGAACACCGACCACGGGTCGACGCGCCGGATCTGGACCGCTGCACGCAGCGGAACTCCGATGGCGCGCGACGGGATGGTCTGCGACTGTGCGCGCGCAGCGGCGGCCTTCGCGTCCTTCGACGCCTCCACCTGGTGAATCGCGTCGAGGTCGGGCAGCTGGTCCTTCTTCGCCAGATCGTCGCGCGGGATGTTCCGCGTGTCCGATTCCACAAACGCTGGCTTGGGGGCCGAAGGTGCGGCCTGCTGCGGCCCCGTCGGCGCCTTAGGAGGCGTCGCAGCAGGCGGACCGACGGTCGGGATCGGGCCCGATGACGGCGTCGACGGACGCTGTCCCGACACGACTCCACGAGGAGCCGGGCCGGCGGGGCGAGCGTCGTCGGACGAGACGGCCTTGGCCATCTCACCGGCAGTCAGACCGGTCGACGCGGACTTCTCCCCCCGCTTCCACGGGGGAACGACCTGGCCGCGGTCGGCGTTCTGGTCGTCAGGTGTGCTCACAAGCAATTCCTCACTGGACGGGTGACACCACCCACCCTAAACGCAACAGGCGTCATTCCTGCTCTGCCGCGCCCTCTTCCGGCTCGTCGGCGTTGCGGGCGATGGCCAACAGGTTGTCGCCGTCCGACAGGTTCATCAGGCGAACGCCCTTTGTCTGACGTCCAGCCTTTCGGACCTGCTTCGCAAGAGTCCGGATCACACCGCCGCCGGATGTAATCGCGTACACCTCGCTGTCGAGATCGACGATGATCGCGCCGACCAGTTCGCCGCGCTTGGGGTCGTACTGGATGGTCAGCACACCCTTGCCGCCTCGACCCTGCGGCGTGTACTCGCTGATCTCGGTGCGCTTCGCGTAACCGCCCGACGTCGCGACCAGCAGGTAGGTGTCGTCCTGGACCACGTTGAGCGACAGCAACTCGTCGTCGTCGTTGAATCGCATGCCCTGCACACCGGACGTCTGACGGCCCATCGGGCGCAGCGCCTCGTCGCCCGCGGTGAAGCGGATCGACTGGCCCTTCTTCGACACGAGCAGCAGATCGTCGTCGCCGCTGCACAGCTGTGCGCCGACGAGCTCGTCGTCACCACGGAGGTTGATCGCGGCCAGGCCGCCGGAGCGGTTCGAGTCGAACGCGTCCAGACGCGACTTCTTGACCAGGCCGTTGCGGGTGGCGAGCACCAGGTACGGGGCGTGGTCGTAGCCGGAGATCCGGATGACCTGAGCGATCCGCTCCTCCGGCTGGAACGCCAAGAGGTTGGCGACGTGCTGACCGCGAGCGGTCCGGTTCGCTTCGGGCAGCTCATACGCCTTCGCTCGGTAGACGCGACCCTTCGTGGTGAAGAACAGCAGCCAGTCGTGGGTGCTCGACACGAAGAAGTGAGCGACGATGTCGTCCTGCTTCAGGCCTGCGCCCTGCACGCCCTTGCCGCCGCGCTTCTGGCTGCGGTACAGGTCAGTCTTGGTGCGCTTGGCGTACCCGGTCTCGGTGATCGTGACGACAACGTCCTCACGAGCGATCAGGTCCTCGTCGGTCACATCGCCTTCGGCGGCGATGATCTTGGTGCGACGGTCGTCGCCGTACTTGTCGACGACCTCCTTCAGCTCGTCGCGCACGATCGCACGCTGACGCTCGGGACGCTCCAGAATGTCCTTCAGGTCGGCGATCTCGCGCTCGATCTCGGCCAACTCGTCGACGATCTTCTGACGCTCGAGAGCAGACAGACGACGCAGCTGCATCGCCAGAATCGCGTCGGCCTGGATCTCGTCGATGTCGAGGAGATCCATCAACCCGCTGCGAGCGGCATCGGTGTTGGCCGACGCGCGGATCAGCGCGATCACCTCGTCCAGGGCGTCGAGGGCCTTCACGAGACCACGCAGGATGTGCGCGCGTTCCTCGGCCTTGCGCAGACGGTAACGAGTCCGTCGGACGATCACTTCGATCTGATGAGCCACGTAGTAGCGGATCATCTGATCCAGACGCAGAGTGCGCGGCACACCGTCGACGATCGACAGCATGTTGGCGCCGAAGTTGGTCTGCAATTGGCTGTGCTTGTAGAGGTTGTTCAGCACGACCTTCGCGACAGCGTCACGACGCAACGTGATCACGATGCGCATGCCGGCGCGGTCGGACGACTCGTCGTCGATCTTGCTGATGCCCTTGAGCTTGCCGTCGTTCACCTGCTCGGCGATCGAGCCGATCAGGTTGTCGGGGTTCACCTGGAACGGGAGCTCGGTGATCACCAGTTGGGTGGCGCCCTTGTTCTCCTCGATGTCCACCACGCTGCGCATGCGGATGCTGCCGCGCCCGGTCATGTAGGCATCCTTGATGCCCTGGCTTCCGACGATCAGTGCAGCCGTCGGGAAGTCCGGGCCCTTCACGGCTTCCATGCACGCTTCGAGGGTGCTCTCCTCGTCCGCCTCCGGGTTCTCCAGAGCCCAGAACACCGCGTCGGAGACCTCGCGCAGATTGTGCGGCGGGATGTTGGTCGCCATGCCGACCGCGATGCCGCCGGAACCGTTGATCAGCAGGTTCGGGACACGCGACGGCAGCACCGTCGGCTCCTCGGTCTTACCGTCGTAGTTCGGGACGAAGTCGACCGTCTCCTCGGTGATGTCGCGGAGCATCTCCATCGCCAGAGGAGTGAGACGAGCCTCCGTGTATCGCATGGCGGCCGCGCCGTCGTTGCCGCGGGAACCGAAGTTGCCCTGGCCGTCGATCAGCGGGTAGCGCATCGACCACGGCTGCGCGAGACGGACCAGCGCGTCGTAGATCGAGCTGTCGCCGTGCGGGTGGTAGTTACCCATCGTCTCCGAGACGGGACGCGCCGACTTCACGTAGCCGCGCTCCGGGCGGAAGCCTGCGTCGAACGACGCGTACAGCAGACGACGGTGCACAGGCTTGAGGCCGTCGCGGACCTCAGGCAGTGCGCGGCCGACGATCACGCTCATCGCGTAATCGATGTAGGAGTTCTGCATCTCCTGGCCGAGGTCGACGGGATCGATGCGGTCGCCGGTTCCGTCGCCGTTCAGCGGTGACAGGTCGGTTTCGTCGCTCATGGATTCACTTTCTTAGTTGGCGTCTCGACGGTGTCTCGACTCTGCTCGACGATCAGGAAGGCTCAACAAGCCTTCGTCGTCCTCGAGCCGAGAAGGACTACACGTCGAGGAAGCGGACGTCCTTGGCGTTGCGTGCGATGAAGCTGCGGCGAGCAGCGACGTCTTCGCCCATCAGGATGGAGAACAGTTCGTCGGCGGCGGCGGCGTCGTCGAGGGTGACCTGCTTGAGGACACGGACGTCGGGGTCCATGGTGGTCTCCCACAGCTCGCTGGCGTTCATCTCGCCCAGACCCTTGTAGCGCTGGATGCCGTCGGCCATGTTGATCTTCTTGCCCGAGGCCTTGCCCGCCTCCAGCAGTGCGTCGCGTTCGCGGTCGCTGTACGCGAAGTCCGGTGCGGCGCCCTTCTGCCACTTCAGCTTGTACAGCGGCGGCTGCGCCAAGTAGACGTGGCCCTGCTCGATCAGCGGCCGCATGAAACGGAACAGCAGCGTGAGCAGGAGCGTTGCGATGTGCTGACCGTCGACGTCGGCGTCGGCCATGAGCACGATCTTGTGGTACCTCAGCTTGGCGATGTCGAACTCGTCGTGGATGCCGGTGCCGAACGCGGTGATGATCGACTGGACTTCGGCGTTCTTCAAGACACGGTCGATGCGAGCCTTCTCGACGTTGATGATCTTTCCGCGCAGCGGCAGGATCGCCTGGTACATCGAGTCGCGGCCCGACTTGGCCGAGCCGCCTGCGGAGTCGCCCTCCACGATGTAGACCTCGGACTTCTCCGGATCCTTGCTGCGGCAGTCGGCGAGCTTGCCGGGCAGTCCACCGATGTCGGTCGCGGTCTTGCGGCGCACCATGTCGCGTGCTCGGCGGGCCGCGGCACGAGCCTGGTGGGAGTCGGAGGCCTTGCGGATGATGATCTTCGCCTCGGCCGGGTTCGCCTCGAACCAGTCGGCGAGGTGCTCGTTACACGCCTTCTGCACGAAGCTCTTGACCTCGGTGTTGCCGAGCTTGGTCTTCGTCTGACCTTCGAACTGCGGGTCGCCGACCTTCACCGAGATCACCGCGGCGAGACCTTCACGGATGTCGTCGCCGGAGAGACGCTCTTCCTTCTTGTCCTTGATCAGCTTCTTGTCGAGTGCGTACTTGTTGACAGTGCTGGTCAGCGCCGCGCGGAAGCCTTCTTCGTGCGTTCCGCCCTCGTGGGTGTTGATGGTGTTCGCGAATGTGTGAACACTCTCGGAGTACGAGTCGTTCCACTGCATCGCGATCTCGACCTCGTGGCCGGTCCCCTTGGCTGCGAAGCCGACGACCGACTTGTGCACCGCGTTCTTGGTGCGGTTGAGGTGCTTGATGTAGTCGACCAGACCGTCCGGGTAGTGGTACGTCCGGGTCTTGACCTTGGCGATCTTCTCCGCACGCTCGTCGGCGGTCTTGATCGACTCAGCGCTGTCGTCGCCTTCCACGTCCGGCGCAGCCTCGACGTCCGCCTCGGTGATCCGCTCGTCGGTGAGCGTGATCGTCAAGCCCTTGTTCAGGAACGCCATCTCCTGGAGACGACGAGCGACGGTCTCGGCGTTGAACTTCACCGTCTCGAAGATCTCGGCGTCCGGCCAGAACGACACCGAGGTTCCGGTCTCGCGTGTCGCGGCACCCTCCACCAGAGGACCGGGCTCTGCGTACGTGTAAGTCTGGTTCCAGAACGATCCGTTGTTTCGGATCTCGAGGTCGACGCGTGTGGACAGCGCGTTCACGACCGAGATGCCGACACCGTGCAGACCGCCGGACACCGCGTACGAATCGGAGTCGAACTTTCCGCCCGCGTGCAGCTGCGTCATGATGACCTCAACAGCGGGGACACCAGTGGCGTGCATTCCGACCGGCATGCCTCGACCGTCGTCGACGACGCGGATTCCGCCGTCGGCCAGCAGGGTGACATCGACCCGCGTGGCGTGTCCGGCCATCGCCTCGTCGACAGAGTTGTCGACGACTTCCCAGATCAGGTGGTGCAGACCGCGCTCACCGGTGGAGCCGATGTACATGCCGGGACGTTTGCGGACGGCCTCGAGACCCTCGAGGATGCTGATGGAGTCCGCACCGTACTCGCCGGCCTTGCCTTTGCTGTTCTTCTTCGGCTCGTTGCTACTGGTGTCGGCCACGAAGGGTCCACTCCTGTTCATCTCGCGAGTAAGTCTCTGTCAGTGTACCCGCAGGGCGACTGAGCAGCCGCGCTCAGCAGGGGTGTGGCGAGCCCTGATTTGCTCGTAGCGCGACGATCAGTGGTTGCATCGAGTCCGTTGACGTTCAAAACGGTTCCGGCGCGTTGAATCGGCGATCAGCCGTACGTGTCACGCGGTCCCCGACCGGACACGTGGCGGGGCCCCTTTCGCCACGACGGCGCCTGCGGTCCAACGATTCGGAGGCTCTTGACCACGCCGTGTCCGATCGCGGCGGCGATCTTCGCGATGATCTGCCCCTGCATGTACCGGAGCTGCGTCGCCCATGCGGTCGACTCCGCACGAATGTGCAGCACTCCGTCGGCCATCCGCTCCGGCGTCGCGTGCGACGCGATGTCCTCACCCACGATCGTCGGCCACATGCCGAACACCGTGCCTTCGGCGACCTTCGGTTCCCAGCCTCGCGACTTCGCGATCTTGCCGGTCAGTCTGCCCAACGGTTGCGGATCGCGCGAGTCCGGTCCAGCCCCTGACCAGGAACGGCGTGACCGGTCGCCGGATCGGCGCGGGCGCATCGGCGCGGATCGGCCCATGCCGACCGACTTCCCGGCGGCTTTGGCCTCCGCGCGTGCGTCTTCGAGCGCCTTCCGCGCCATCTCGTACCCGCTGCGCCCGGCGAGCGGATCGTCCTCAGACATCGGAAGGCACCTCCCCGCTCGACTCGTCCACCACTGAATCGTCCCTCATCGAATCGTCCTCGACGACCAATGAGCGCCGCGGTCCGTCGTCGTCGGACACCCCTATCATGACCCGTCGGCCGCCGACCGCCGCCGGGATGTCGTCCGCGACAGCAGCCGTGACCAGCAGTTGTTCGGTGTCCGCGGTGAACTCGGCGAGCTTCTCGCGGCGTCGGACGTCGAGTTCGGCGAAGACGTCGTCGAGCATGATCACCGGATCCACCCCGTCTTCGCGGAGCAGTTCCACACTCGCCAGCCGCAGCGCGAGCGCAAACGACCACGACTCCCCATGGCTGGCGAAGCCCTTCGCCGGTTCGTCGCCGAGGACCAGTTCAACGTCGTCCCGATGCGGTCCCACCAGGCACAAACCGCGGTCGATCTCCTTAGACCGCATCTGCACCAGACGGTCGGCGAGCACCTCGCGGATGTGCGGAATCGACTCGTCACCGCCCTCGGATGCGTCCACTTCAAGGCCGGCAGCTGATCGATACGCGATGGTCGCAGGACGCGAATGAGGTGCGATAGACGCGTATCCCCCGGTCACGTGGGGTGCGATCTGCCGGACCACGGCCAGTCTCGCCGCCGTCACCTGTGCTCCGAGGTCGGCGAGCTGACCGTCCCACACGTCGAGGGTGGTCAACACCGAGTCGGTCTCGCCGCGGCGCATCGCGGCGCCCGCCGTCTTCAGCAGCGCCGATCGCTGACGTAGAACGCGGTCGTAGTCGGCTTTGGCGCCTGCGGCGATCGGCCGGAGTTGAGCGACGAGTTCGTCGACGAACCGACGCCGCTCCCCCGGATCGCCGCGCACCAAGGACAGGTCTTCGGGGGCGAACAACACGGTCCGCAGAATCCCGAGGACTTCCCGCGTACGCCGCACCGGGCGAGTGTTGATCGTCGCCTTGTTCGCGCCGGAGGCCGCGATCGTCAAGTCGACGGTCAGCTCGCGGCCGTCGTTCTCGACGGTCGCCGATACTTTCGCCGCATCACAACCGGACCTGACCAGCGGCGCATCAGCCGACACCCGGTGCGATCGGAGTGTCGAGACATAGAACAGCGACTCGAGCAGATTCGTCTTTCCGAATCCGTTCCGACCGACGAACACCGTCGTCTCCGGAGCGAGAGTGAACTCCGCGGTCGGCCACGACCGGTAGTCGCGCAGACTCAATTCCCGGACGAACACCGGCGATCCAACGCCCTCAGTGCTTGGACGTCTCGCCCACGCTGGCGCCGGAGCCGTCACGCATGGCGTGTCCGCCGAACTGGTTGCGCAGCGCAGACACCGCCTTCAGAGCAGGTGACGTCTCCTGGCGCGACGCGAAGCGTGCGAAGAGTGCGGCGGAGATGACGTTCGCGGGGACCGAATGGCGGATCGCCTCTTCGACAGTCCAGCGGCCTTCACCGGAATCGGTCGTGTAGTCGGAGATCTCGGACAGGCCCGGATCCTCTTCGAGTGCACGAACCAGGAGGTCGAGCAGCCACGAACGGACGACGGTTCCCTGTGTCCAGGCGCGGAGGGTGCCGGTGACGTCTTCGATGAGCGGCTCCGCGTCGAGGAGCTCGTATCCCTCGGCGTAGGCGTGCATCAGGCCGTACTCGATGCCGTTGTGGACCATTTTCGCGTAGTGACCTGCACCGACGGGTCCGACGTGCACAAAGCCGTTCTCACGCGGACCCTCCGGGCGCAGCGCGTCGAAGATCGGCATGACCTTCGCGACGTCGTCCTTGCTGCCGCCGACCATCAGCGCGTACCCGTTGTCACGTCCCCACACACCGCCTGAGACACCGCAGTCGAGGTAACCGATGCCCTTCACCGCGAGGAGGTCGGCGTGCGGCTGATCGTCGGTGAATCGTGAGTTGCCACCGTCGATCACGACGTCGCCCGGCTCCAGGAGGCCGGCGAGCTCGGTGACCGAGTTTCGCGTGACCTCACCGTGCGGAACCATCAACCACACGACGCGAGGCGCCTCGAGAGCCTCGACGAGTCCAGCCAGATCGGCGACGTCGGACACTTCCGGACGTGGGTCGTAGCCGACGACGTCGTGGCCGGCGGCCTTGACGCGGGCCCGCATGTTGTCACCCATTTTGCCGAGGCCGACAAGTCCGAGCTGCATGGTGAGATCCTCTTTCAGGCGTGGTGAGCGCAGGTCAGCCCGGCAGGCGGACCGGCATGAGCAGGTAGCTGAACTCGCTGTCCGGCGCTGCGTACAGACCGGATTCGTCGGCGGAGGGATCGTCGCCCGACGCCGGCCGCAGCACGGCGGGACGCACGGCGGCGCGACGCTGTCCGCTGCCGTCGGGTTCCGGGTTGGTGAATCCGAACTCGACGATCGAGGAGCCGATGGCCGCGAGACCGTCGAGCAGGTAGGTCGGGTTGAACGCGATGATGATCGGCTCGCCGTAGAACGAGACGGGGAGCTCTTCTTCGGCCTTGCCGGCTTCGTCGCCGCCGGCAGTCAACATGACTGCGTCACGGCTGAAGTCCATGCGGACCTGCGCGCCGCGCTCAGCGACCAGCGCCACACGCTTTATGGCCTCGATCAGCGGAGCGCTCTCGACGGTGGCGACCGACGTGTGGCCTGCCGGGAACAGCTGACGGAACTTCGGGAACTCGGCGTCAAGCAGTCGAGTCGTGGTCTTCTTAGCGTTGTTCGTGATGCCGAGGATGCCGTCGGAGCCGATCGCGTGGACCGAGCCGAAGGCGAGTTCCACACTTCCCGTCGCATCCGAGCCCGCCGACTTCGCCGCCTCGGACAACGTCTTCGCCGGAACGAGCGCAGCGCCGGACGCACCGGATTCCGCAGGGGCCCAATGCAGTTCGCGGACCGCGAGGCGGAACCTGTCGGTGGCCGCGAGGACCACCTTGTCGCCCTCGATCTCAACACGAACACCGGTGAGCATCGGCAGGGTGTCGTCACGACCGGCCGCGACGGCGACCTGGGAGACCGCTTCGGCGAACAGCTCCGCGGGGACCGTTCCCGTGGTCTCCGGAACGTCGGGCAGATCCGGGTAGTCCTCGACGGGCATCGTCGGAAGCGAGAACTTGGAGCTGCCGCACGAGATCGCGACACGGCTTCCGTCGATGGTCACATCGACGGGCTTATGCGGGAGTGCCTTCGTGATGTCTGCGAGAAGCCGCCCCGAGACCAGCGACTTTCCCGACTCGGCGACCTCAGCGGAAATCGTCTGCGTTGCCGAGACCTCGTAGTCGAAGCCCGACACACGCAGGCCGTCGTCACCCGCTGTCAGGACCACACAGCCAAGAACTGGCACCGGCGGACGAGACGGCAGGCTCCTGGCGACCCACGCGACGGCGTCGGCGAACTCGTCACGCACGACACGAAACTTCATCAGCGGTGATTGCCCTTCTGCTGGTTCGGCCCTGGAGCACGGTTGTGCGAAGCCTGGCGGCCCATCGAGTGCCGCGATGAATCCCACTTTAGAGCGACCACCGTGGGTGGTCGCAACACCTGTGAGATTTGGTGCACCGCCGGGACGGGGTCCGGAGTGTGTGGAGCTGTGCATCCACACTCCTACTTTTAAAGGAAGATCTCTAGAAAGAAAATATAGGTAGTAGTAGGGCCTGTGAAATCTGTGGACAACGGTCGTAGCCGCAGGTCATGCGGCACTGAGCCGTGTGGAACCTGAATGGACGGCACCTGTGGACAAATCTGTGCCCCTGTGGACGGCGATATTTATCCACAGTGTGCACAACTCCTGTGCACAACTTTCGGGGTAGTCGTCACCAAGTTGTCCACAGGGTGTCGGCGAAGCGCACCTGGGGTTTTGTAGGAGCGACACGCCGGTGGCGACACACGAGGACACGCGCCGGGACGCTTGAAGACAACTCTGGTTGGTCACTTGAGGGTCAACGGTTCGCGCGCTGCTTCACGCGCGCGGTGAGTTCCTGAACGTGGTCGTAGACCTTCGGCCGCTCAGGCATCTCCTTGTTGATCTTCTTGACCGCGTGCATGACTGTCGTGTGGTCGCGGTCGAACGCCTCGCCGATCTTCGGCAGTGACAGATCGGTGAGCTCGCGGCACAAGTACATGGCGATCTGCCTGGCCTGTGTCACGTTGCGGACCTTGCTGGGTCCCCGAAGATCCTCGATCGAGATGTCGAAGTACTCCGCGGAGATCGCCAGAATGCTCGCCGCACTGATCTCGATCGACCCGTCGTCGGGCATGAGCGCCTTCAGGACCACCTCGGCGAGTGAACGGTCGAGCTCGGCGTTCTGCAGCGACGCGAACGCCGTCACCCTGATGAGGGCGCCTTCGAGCTCGCGGATGTTGCGTTCGATCTTCGACGCGATCAGCTCCAGCACGTCGTCGGGCGCCGCGAGTTTGTCCATCTGCGCCTTCTTACGAAGGATGGCGATCCGCGTCTCGAGGTCCGGTGGCTGGACGTCGGTGATCAGGCCCCACTCGAATCGGGTGCGGAGTCGGTCTTCGAGCGTCGCCAACTGCTTCGGCGGACGGTCCGACGACACCACGATCTGCTTGTTCGCATTGTGCAGCGTGTTGAACGTGTGGAAGAACTCCTCCTGGATGCCCTCTCGACCCTCCAGGAACTGGATGTCGTCGATGAGCAGCATGTCGATGTCTCGGTACCGGCGCTTGAACACGGCACGACGGTCATCACGCAGCGAGTTGATGAAGTCGTTCGTGAACTCTTCGGTCGACACGTACTTCACACGCATGCCCGGGTACAGCCGCTGCGCGTAGTGACCTGCCGCGTGCAGCAGGTGAGTCTTGCCCAGGCCGGACTCACCCCAGATGAACAGCGGGTTGTACGCCCGAGCCGGGTTCTCGGCGACGGCGACCGCCGATGCGTGAGCGAAGCGGTTCGACGCGCCGATGACAAACGTGTCGAAGGTGTAGCGAGGATGCAGCGATGTGGTGCTGCTCTCCGCGGGTGTCGCGACATCGCGATCCTGGAAGTAGGTCGTCCACTCGCGCGGACCCGGGTGGGGGCCCTGTGTCGGCTGCTCTGAGTAGTTCAAAGCGGCGAACTGATTCGAGGGTGTCGGGTCGGCCGCCGGCGGCGGTGTCCCCACGCTCTCCACAGGTGCGGGTGTCACCTCCTGTGGTTCGGCGACGCGCACGGCGATGTCCACAGACTGATCGAGGTGGCGGTTCAGCGTCGTCCGGATCAAGTCGCGGAGATCGCGTTCGATCTGTTCTTGCACAAGTGGTGTCGGGACGGCCAGGAGAGCGAAGCCCTCGGTCATCGTCAGCGGCTGAACCAGCGACAACCAGGCTTTTTGCATCCGCGAAAGCGGTTGCGCCCCTTGCAGACCGGACTCGTCGGTCAGTTCAGCGACGACCTTGTTCCACACATCGTTGAACGATTCCCGATCGCTCGGCATCTCGCGTCCCCTCATCCCGCATCAGTCACTCTCAGGCGTAAAGCGTGCCACGAACGACGCCGCAGACGCTAACTTCTCCACACAGTTATCCACATCTGTGGACAAAGCTGTGAACAAATTCCACCCTTGTAATTCTCCTGGGACAGATCGAGCCTGGTGGGGAGCGGTTTGATTCGTGAGGCGGCACTGAGTAGTCTCGAAAGGTCGCCCAAGCACGCTTGCTGGTCATTCCTTGTGGGATGAGACCGCGCAGGTGAGCATGGGCCGAGGACCACCTGCAGTTTCGACCCTAGGAGTACCCAGTGGCTAAGGGGAAGCGTACTTTCCAGCCCAACAACCGTCGTCGCGCTCGTGTGCACGGTTTCCGTCTGCGCATGCGTACCCGCGCCGGCCGCGCCATCGTGAACGGCCGCCGCTCCAAGGGCCGCGCCAAGCTGACCGCCTGATTCGGCGCGCCTCCGATCGCGCTGATCGGTGACTGCCGACTCCAGGCGGATCTCCACGAGATCCGACTTCACCCGCACACTGGGTTCCGGTGTGCGGGTTTCGGCGCGTGATCTGGTGATTCACCTTGCACCAGTCGGTGTGGAGTGGCCGGACACCAGCGCTCTGCGTGCCGACGTCGCCCTCCGCGGCGGACCGTGGCTCGGCCTGATCGTCTCGAAGAAGGTCGGCAACGCCGTCGTCCGTCATCGAGTCGCTCGGCGTCTTCGTCACGCTTTCGCACAGATCCGCCCGGAGCTTGAGAACCCGGAGACCTTTGTTGTTCTCCGTGCGTTCCCGTCGATCGCAACCCGGTCGACGGATGAACTCGCCGCCCAACTCCGGGCCGGATTCGCTCACCCGAAGGCGCAGAAGGCGTTCGCGCGGGCAGGTTCTTCCTCATGACGTTCTTTCGCAGTCTGTACTCGCTCCCTCGTCGATCGTTGATCTTTGTGGTCGAGCTGTACCGGACCTGGATCTCTCCCACTCGCATGCCTACGTGTCGGTTCGAGCCGACGTGCAGCGGCTATGCGGTCGAAGCGCTGACCAAGCACGGATTCCTCTGGGGTTCGGTGCTGTCGGTCTGGCGACTGCTCAAATGCGGACCATGGCACAAGCCCGGTTACGACCCGGTGCCGGAGAACGGTCCCCTCCACGCTTTCCACCAGCGACGCCGCGGCGTCGTCATCAGATAGGGGTCACTGAGCCGTGCTCAACTTCATCTACTACCCGGTGTCCTGGATCATGTGGGTCTGGCACTGGCTGTTCGACCACCTGACGCCGAACACTCCCGGCGGCGACGGCGTCGCATGGGCGCTGTCGGTGGTCTTCCTGGTCTTCACGCTTCGCGCAATCCTGTACAAGCCGTTCGTCAAGCAGATCCGCACGACGAAGCAGATGCAGGAAATCAACCCGCAGATGCAGGCGATCCGCAAGAAGTATGCCAACGACCGGGTCAAGATGACCGAGGAGATGCAGAAGCTCCAGAAGGAGCACGGCTTCAACCCTCTTCTCGGCTGCCTCCCGATGTTCATGCAGATCCCGGTGTTCATCGGTCTGTTCCACGTGCTGCGCTCGTTCAACCGCATGGGTGCCGGAACCGCTATGCCGTTCGGTGCGCCGAGCCACGCGATGACGGCTGCGGAGACGCGCGGAACGGGAAACTACGCGTTCAGTGCGGATCAGGTCGCGAACTTCCTCGATGCTCGCCTTTTCGGTGTTCCGCTGTCGTCGTACATCACCGAGCCTGTTGAGCAGTTCAAAGCCTTCGTCGAACCCGGTGGGACGATTGACTTCACTCGCTGGCAGATCGGTTTTGTGGTCGTTCCGCTGATGATCGTGGCCTCGATCGCGACGCACATGAACTCGCGCGCGTCGGTCGCTCGTCAGACTGCCGAGGCTGCCGACAACCCGCAGACGCGAATCATGAACAAGCTCGCCCTGTACGTCTTCCCGCTGGGCATTCTCGTGACCGGCCCGTTCTTCCCCGTCGCCATCCTCATCTACTGGGTGAGCAACAACCTCTGGACCTACGCCCAGCAGCACATCGTGTTCGGCCGCATGGCGAAGGAAGAGGAAGAGGCCAAGCTCGCCAAGGAAGAGCGGAACAAGGCCAACGCCCCGAAACCCGGTGCCAAGCCGGGTGTCAAGACGAAGCATGTTGTCGACGAGGCCGTCGAAGTCGAGAAGAAGACCGATCTCACGAAGAAGACTGAGACCGCCGTCGACGAGGCGCCGAAGAAGCCTGTCCCCGGGCAGCGCCCCGCGAACAAGCCGGGTGGCGCCAAGCAGTCCGGCAACAAGCGCAACAAGAAGAACAAACAGGGTCGCAAGCGCTGATCCGGTTCTTCCCACCAGAACTTTTTCCGAAGACAGATAGAGGTACAACCATGACCGGAGACGCTGTGCAGGCGCCCGTCGAGCCAGACGTGGACGTCGAAGAGGTCGACGAGGAAGACCGTTTGGTCGAAGAAGGCGAGATCGCGGGCGACTACCTCGAGCAGCTGCTCGACGTGCTCGACTTCGACGGCGACATCGATCTGGACGTTGACGGTGATCGTGCAATCGTCAGCATCGACGGAGGCAAAGATCTGTCGAAGTTGGTCGGTCGCGACGGTGAAGTGTTGGACGCACTTCAGGAGCTGACTCGCCTCGCGGTGCAGCAGGCGACCGGCGATCGTAGCCGTCTGATGCTCGACGTGGGCCGCTGGCGCGCCGATCGTCGGGATCGCCTGGCGCGCCTCGGCACCGAAGTCGCCGAACGAGTGCGTGACGGTGATGCCGGCGATCGAGAGTCGTTGGACCCGATGACACCGTTCGAGCGGAAGATCGTTCACGATGCAGTGGCAGCTGTCGACGGTGTCTACAGTGAGAGCGAAGGGGCGGAGCCGAAGCGACGCGTCGTCGTCATCAAAGAGTGACCACTCCCCTCCCCCATGAGCTTTGAGAAGTCCCGGCCACCCGGCCGGGACTTCTCTCGTTTCACAGGGGAGAATGACATGCATGTGATTCACCGTGTTTCACGTGAAACGCGGAAGTAGCGAACGGGGACAGATGACTGACGAACAAGCCGCGATCGAATGCGAGCCGACACCAGCGAGTGCAGCCGAGGTGTTCGGTGACCGCCTCGAGCTGGCTGAGAGCTACGCGCGGATGCTCACCGACGAAGGGGTCCTCCGCGGACTGATCGGACCGAGCGAGGTATCGCGGTTGTGGACGCGTCACATCCTGAATTGTGGCGTGCTCGGCGAGGTGATCGATGATGGTTCGACGGTGTTCGACATCGGATCCGGCGCGGGATTGCCGGGCATCCCCCTTGCGATCGCAAAACGTCACGTGTCGATTACTCTGATCGAGCCCCTCCTTCGTCGTACGACATTCTTGGACGAAGTGGTGGCGGAACTCGGGCTCGACAACGTCACGGTCATCCGTGGACGTGCCGAGGAGAAGGCGATCGTCGCGACGGTCGGAACTGCAGACATCGTCACTTCGCGCGCCGTCGCTCCCCTGGCTCGTCTTGCCGGTTGGTCGGCGCCGTTGATCAAGGTGGGTGGCCGACTGGTGGCGTTGAAGGGCCGATCGGTCGCCGACGAGATCGAACGCGATCGTGATGCGGTTCGGAAGGCTGGGCTCGCAGATCTGACAGTGTCTCAGTGCGGAGTCGATGTGCTGGACGAACCGACAACTCTTCTCACTGGGACAAGAGTGGAACTCGCGAGTGACGTCGCCGCAGCACGTCGGGCGGCACGTCGCGCCAAGAGGAAGCGATAGAGAATTGGTGTCATTTCGACGCAGGGCGCACAATGGAAGCAACGACAAAAGGAGCTCCGGGGTGCCCCACTACGAACCCTCTGTTTCACGTGAAACGCCGTCCGTTCCCCCGGCCCAGCAGTATGGGGACACTCCAATCGCCGCGGCCGCTGAACGTGCCAGTCAAGTGCTGACACCCGGCGGTACCGGTACCCTCCCCCGCCCCGCACGTCCGCGGATCATGACCGTCGCGAATCAGAAGGGCGGCGTCGGCAAGACGACCTCCGCCGTGAATCTCGCTGCCGGGCTCGCGATTCACGGACTCGGAGTGCTTGTGATCGACCTCGATCCACAGGGCAATGCGAGCACGGCTCTCGGCATCGATCATCGTCAGCCCGGTATCGCGTCGGTGTACGAGATGTTGCTCGACGATGTGCCGTTGCGAGACGCCATCCAACGCTCTCCCGCCAATGAGCGCCTCTACTGCGTGCCGTCGACTTTGGATCTCGCGGGCGCGGAGATTGAGCTGGTGTCGGTTGTCGCTCGTGAGAGCAGGCTCCGCAACGCGTTGGATCACGACGTGCTCGCCGAGCTCGGCATCGACTACGTCTTGATCGACTGCCCGCCATCGCTCGGTCTGCTGACCGTCAACGCAATGGTGGCGGCACGCGAAGTGCTGATTCCGATCCAGTGTGAGTACTACGCACTGGAGGGTGTCGGCCAGCTGCTTCGGAACATCGAGCTTGTCCAGGCGCATCTGAACAAGGAACTGCACGTCTCGACGATTCTCCTCACCATGTACGACGGTCGCACCAAGCTCGCCGATCAGGTGGCTGCCGAGGTCCGTGGCCACTTCGGAGACAAGGTGTTGTCGACGATCATTCCCCGGAGCGTGAAGGTGTCTGAGGCTCCTGGCTTCGGGATGACGATCATTGAGTACGACCCGGGTTCACGTGGATCGATGAGCTATTTGGATGCGTCTCGTGAACTGGCACAGCGTGCAGCGGTTGAAGGAGGTCTGGCGTAATGGCACAGCAGCGTGACGTCCAGCGTCGTGGCGGACTCGGACGTGGTCTGGCCGCGTTGATCCCGACCGGTCCTACCGAAGACGGGCACGGTACGAACACCACCCGAATGGGTGCTGCGGCTGCTGACGTGGTGATCGGCGGCGGGTCCGGAGCAGTTCCGCGCCCAGGTTCTCCGGTCTCGACAGACCCGCTGGCCGACACGACCGTCGCGACATCAGGCTCCGACGATCTGGGCGCGGTTTACCGCGAGATTCCGCCGTCGCAGATACAGCCGAATCCCCATCAGCCGCGAACCGTCTTCGATGAGGAGGCACTCGCGGAGCTTGAGCATTCGATTCGTGAGTTCGGACTGATGCAGCCGATCGTGGTGCGGGAGCTCCCCTCCCCCACTGTTGGAGGCGTGAAGTATCAGCTCATCATGGGTGAGCGTCGATGGCGCGCCGCGACTAGCGTCGGCCTCGAGGCCATTCCAGCGATCGTTCGGCAGACGCCTGACGGCGACATGCTGCGTGATGCACTGCTGGAGAATATTCATCGTGCTCAGTTGAACCCGTTGGAAGAAGCGGCCGCGTATCAGCAGCTACTTGAAGAGTTTGACGTGACACACGAGGAGCTGGCAAACAGGCTGGGTCGATCTCGTCCGGTGATCACCAACATGATCCGTCTGCTGAAACTCCCGATCCCCGTTCAGCGTCGTGTTGCTGCAGGCGTCCTCTCGGCCGGTCACGCGCGGGCGCTTCTCTCCCTGGAGACGGGCGCAGACGCTCAGGAAGCGCTGGCGGCCCGCATCGTCGCTGAGGGACTGTCGGTTCGTGCAACAGAGGAGGCGGTGACACTCGCCAACCACGATGGTGCGGTGCCGACTGCCACGCCGCGCAAGCGTCAGCAGATGCAGATGCCTGGTCTGCAGGACGTTGCGGATCGGTTGTCGGATCGCCTGGACACAAAGGTGACCGTGAGTCTGAGCAAGCGCAAGGGAAAAGTCGTCATCGAGTTCGGTTCTGTCGACGATCTTGAGCGCATTGTCACCGTGATTGCGGAGAACACAGACTCCAAGTAGATGACCGAAATACTCGTTTTGCTTGCAGCGATCCGGGTGCACCAGTCCAAAACGTCACAGTGACAGGACTTCCAGAACACGCCGAAATGGAGCAGCGATGAGTGTGTCAGTGACGCCTCTGGAACTCGAAATGTTCCATTCGTTGCCGGCTCACACCCGCCGCTGCGTGTTCTGGGAGATGGTCCAGGGTGACGGCGATGCGTCGCTTGATCCATCCGCGGGCGTTTCACGTGAAACGCTGGAGAGCGAGTTCGACAAGGAAGCCTGGATCTCGGGACTTCTCCTGGAGTGGGGTACCTGCGGTCAGGTGGCCGTTGAATCGACCACCGAGAACGTCGTCGGCACGGCGCTCTACGCTCCTCCGAATCGTGTTCCAAGGGCTCGACGGTTCCCCACCGGCCCTGTCGGATCCGACGCGGTTCTGTTGACTACTGTGCGTGTTGAACCCGGGTTCGAGGATTCGCTCCACACCCTCGTGGATGCGGTCGTCGGTGATGTCGTCCGACGTGGCGTTCGAGCCATTGAAGCGTTTGGTTTCAGCGGTAGCCGGGAACCGCTGGAACAAGACCTCGTCGGCCTGATGCTCGGTAGCGGCATGGCGTCCGACACCTGCCAAGTTTGTCTCATGCCGACCTCATTCTTGCTTGACGCGGGCTTCGAGATTGTGGCACCCGATCTGTATCTCCCTCGCTTGCGTCTTGAACTCGACGAAGGGCTCGGATGGAAGTCGGCGGTTGAACGAGCTCTCGAGAAGCTTGTTCTTGAAGCCGAACTCGATTTGGCGGCTCCTGCACCCCTCCCCTCCCCCGTCTGCTGATTCGCTAAGCGCCCGCTGGTGGTGGGATGTTTCACGTGAATCAATCGACGCTGTCCGGTCCTTTTCGGCTTCACCCACCGGACGACAGGTCCCAGCGTCGATTGAGTCTGGAGACGTCGCAGCACGGCTGATGCTCTGTAGATTCCCGCGGCGATGAACGGCCGTGATGGATCAAGGTCCGGGTGAACTGGACGCAGAGTTCGCCGAGCTTGCTCGTTGACCGATCCTCTCTCTTGGTCGTTGAGTGCCTTTGTTCTCGTAGGCTCGCCCAAGACCCGCGGAGCGAGTCGAACCGTCGGTACCGTCAACCGATCGCTGTCGGACCCGTCCCGGCGAGATGACAAGCGGTAAGGGAACGGTGCTCAACAGAAACGGCCCGGCTGAGTTCAGCCGGGCCGTTGTTTCACGGGAAACTTGTCGAACTACATCGGTGTGATTCGCTCTGCCTCGAGCAGATCGGCGAAGGTGTACGTACCTGTGGGGCGGTCGTTCTCGCCGAGAAGGTACAGGCGCTTCACTGCGACGAGGATCGCTTCTGCGATGGTGTCGCGGGCGGCGGCGTCAGACAGAATCGCCGCGTCGTGGGGATTGGTGATGTATCCGGCCTCCACGAGAACAACAGGCATGCGAGTGAGTCGGAGGATGCTCCAGGTGCGTTCGTGGGTGCGGCAGTCGAGGAAGTCGGTACGCGCGACGAGTTCGCGCTGTATGTAGCTCGCCAGATTTCGGCCGATGGTGGAGAACGAGCCGTGGGTGTTACCGAAGTAGAACGTCGCGACGCCGTTCGCATGATCGTTGGTGTAATGGCCCGCGCGAAGCGAGATCATCAGGTCGACATCGGCGAGGTTGGCGACACGGGCGCGTTCATCGTCGTCGGGTGAAGATTTGCCGTCGTGCGACAGGAAGGTCTCCATCCCCGCTGCTGACATGCGACCCTCCAAGCGCGAGGCGAGGTCCCACAGGATCGCTGCGTCCGAGTCGTCGGTGGCACCCGGATCGATCAGGATCCGCTTGCCGGTGAGTTGGGGACCGGAGCGTCGGACATGCTCCTCCTCCCGGATGGCGTGCGGGGAGCCGCCGGTGATGCGGGTGCCGAGGCGGTTGAGTGAGCGAAGCGTCTCCGGTCCACATATGCCGTCTGAGGAGAGGCCGTACTCGGTCTGGTACAGCCCAACGGAGTTGTGGGTGACGTCGCCGAAGAGTCCGTCGACAAGTCCGTGGTAGTAGCCGAGGTTCTGTAGACGTGACTGGAGGGTCGCGACGTCGTCCCCCGTCATCGGGGCGGAGAGGCGGTACAGCAGTACTCGGCTGCCGAGCGTGTACGAGGCTTCCCGGAGGGCGTTGTACGTGGCGTGTCCGACGATGCCGTCGACGATGAGTCCGCGCTCCTGCTGGAACGCTCGGACAGCCCGATCACAGGCGGCGTCGAACACTGCTTCTGGCGGAGACCACGGGCTCCGCTCATTGCTCGGCGCTGCTGTCGGGGCGGCGGGGAGCAGTCCCCGTGATGCCAAGATCGCCCTGACTTCGGCTACTGCCGAGCCATGGTCGCCCAGACGCAATACCGGCATGGAGAACCCCACTTCTCTCTCGCAAAAGGGTGACGGCCGCCGATCTTGTGCAGATCGGCGGCCGTCACTGCACCGCTCTATTCTCTCAGGTCTCCGGTGGTGCCGACAAATGAAGTCGGCTATTGAGACCCGATGGTCACTCGAGGACTGGAGCGAGCTCCCGCAGGATCGCAGCCTTCGGCTTGGCGCCCTGAATGGTCTTGGTGGGCTTGCCGTTCTCGAACAGGATCATGGTCGGGATTGACATGATCTGGAAGTCGCGGGCGACTCCCGGGTTGGCATCGATGTCGATCTTGGCGACGGTGATCTTCTCGCCGTTGTCGCGGGCGATCTCGTCGAGGACGGGAGCCACCATCTTGCACGGTCCGCACCAGGTGGCCCAGAAGTCGACCAGGACGGGCTTGTTTGATTCCAGGACGTCGGACGCGAACGTGGCGTCGGTGACGTCAACGGTGTGAACTGCCATGGGAGTGCTCCTTATTTATCAGTGGTGGACTGTCAGGCGTGGTCGGCGAGCCAACGCTCGGCGTCGATCGCGGCCGAGCAGCCGCTGCCGGCGGCGGTGATCGCCTGGCGGTAGGTGTGGTCGACGAGGTCGCCGCAGGCGAACACGCCGGGGATGTTGGTGTACGTGGAACGGCCGTCGACCTTCACGTAGCCCTCGTCGTCGAGGTCGACCTGGCCGCTGACGAGTAAGCTGCGGGGGTCGTGACCGATGGCGACAAACATGCCTGTCGCGGCAAGGGTGCGCGTCTCGCCGGTGACGGTGTCGATCAGCTCGAGCTCGGACACGGATCCGTCGCCCTTGACTGCGGAGACGGCAGTGTTAGTGACGAACTCGATCTTGTCGTTCTCGCGAGCGCGTTCAAGCATGATCTTCGACGAGCGGAATTCCTCGCGACGGTGGATCAGGCTGACCTTGCGGGCGAACTTGGTGAGGAACGTGGCCTCCTCCATGGCGGAGTCGCCTCCGCCGACCACCACGATGTCCTGCTCCTTGAAGAAGAAGCCGTCACACGTGGCACACGAGGAGACGCCGCGACCGAGCAGTTCCTGCTCGCCGGGAACCCCGAGGTAGCGGGCAGCGGCACCCATTGCGAGGATCACGGCGCGTGCGCGGTACACCTCTCCCCCGACCTCGACTTCTTTGATATCGCCTTCGAGGCGCATCGTGTCGACCTCTTCGATGCGCAGATCGGCGCCGAAGCGGATCGCCTGCTCGCGCATCTCATCCATGAGCTCGGGTCCCTGGATGCCCTTCTGGAAGCCGGGGAAGTTCTCGACTTCGGTGGTGGTCATCAGAGCGCCGCCGAACGACACGCCTTCGAAGACGACGGGCGACAGCTCAGCACGTGCCGCGTAGATCGCAGCCGTGTAGCCGGCGGGTCCCGAACCCACGATGATCAGTTCGTGGATCTGGTTGTCGGTGTCGCTCATCTATCCTCCGTGTCGCGTATGTAGAGCGCGTGCTTTTCGCGCGGCTCAACGTTCAACACAAGGATATGGGCTGATGTTCCCGGCGGGCCGGGGTGCTCAGGTTCAGCGGTGGGTCAGGCTCGCGATGGTCTGTCGCATCCGGGCCTGGACATCCTCAGGTACCGGCGTCTCCTCATCCCTCAACGAGCGGAGGTCAGCGATCGTCGCGTCGACCGCGGCGGTGATCTTCGGGCTGTCGGTCGGTTCGGAGTCGGAGACGTCCAATGGTCGTCGTACCGCTCCGTTGTGTTCCATCAGAATTTGTCCGCCTGCCGTCACGTCGCTTGTTCGGTCCCTTCAACAGTTGGACGCATGTAACCGGACTTGGGTTCCATTTACGAGCGGGTCGGGCGTGTCGCTGGCATCGTCATTCGTCGTCGCGCAGATGACCCAGTACCAGCGCGAGCTTCTTGCGGGCCCGGTTGCACCGGCTTTTGACCGTGCCTTCGGGCACGCCCAGCATTCGTGACGCCTCGCAGACGCTGTGGCCGTACACGTCGACGAGCACGATCACCGCGCGCTGTTCGGCGGGAAGGACGTCGAGGGCCCGGCCGATTGACACCGACAAGTCGATGTCGGCGTTGTGGTCCTGGGGATCGATGAGTGACTCGTCGTCCTCGAACAGCAGGGACGCACTGTGGTGCTTGACGCGGCGCAGTCGATCGAGAGAAGCGTTCAGGACGATGCGATGCATCCAACTCGATACGCTGCAATCGTTGCGGAAGCTGTCAGCCCGAGTGTGGATCGATAACAACGCCTCCTGCAGTGCGTCCGACGCGTCGTCGTGGTTTCCCGTGGTTCGCAATGCGACGGCCCACAGCTTGTTCTGGTGGCGTGCGATCAGTTCGTGGAATGCAGAGGCCTCGCCGCGGGCGTGGTCCTGTACCAACTGGTAGTCGCTGCGCGAATCGATCGTCCCCCGAGTCATGCGAATGAGACTAGGCAGATCGGTAGTCCGATTTAGATGGTTCAGCGTATTTGTGGATAACACGCCGATTCTGCTGCATGTTTGAGTCGAATCTGTGGACAACCCGGTCGCGGGTTCACAACGCGGTGGTCAGATAGCGGTCTCCGATCCGCCTGAACCGGAATCGAACGTGTGCTCCGTTCCGACAAGGTTGAGAGCCCGCTCGCTGAGTCCGACGTGACGGGCTCTGGACGCTGCTTGCTCGTAGGTCAGTGCACCGAGATCTGCAGGCACCAATGGGCAGAGCGAGGAGATGAGTTCGCCTATGGTCTTTGGTTCTCCAGTCGACCAGTTCATTCTGTTGCCGCGATCGTCATGATGCAGCTCGTCCGCCGCTATGTGGGCTACGAGCCGTGCGAGGTCGTCGACGCTTGTTGTGGACTGTCGGGCGGTGCCGCCGTCGACGACGGCTCCGAGGGTTGTGGTGATTCGTCGGAGTCCTTCGGTGAACGAGTTGGGGTGTGGGCCGTGCGTGAATGCCGGGCGGATGACGAGGCCGCCGTGCGCGGTGACGGCGTTCTCGGCGTGGACGCGGGTGAGGCTGGTGTGTGTTGCTGGGCGTGCTGGGGCGTTGTCTGGAACGTCCTGGAAGGGGCCGTCGCCGAGGACGCCGATGGAGCTGATGTAGACGATGTCGTTGATCTGGTGTGAGTGTGCCGCGTCTACGAGGTTTCGGGTGCCCTTGGTGTTGATCTCGTCTGCACGTTCTGTGTCGGTCCCGCTGTAGGCGGCGGCGTGAATGACCATGTCGGCCGTGTGTAGAGCTGCACGGATGGCACTGCGATCGGTGATGTCGGCGTGGACCGGGGTGACGTTCGCGATGGGTGAGGTTCTGGTTCGGGATAGTGCGATGACTCGGGTGGTTGGTTGTGCGGCGAGCGCCCTGGTGATCGCGCTGCCGACGAACCCGGTGGCGCCGGTGATTACTACGGTGCGTTGTGTCATGGGTAACTCCTGTCGTGGGCGGGGCGGGAGAGGTTGGCGTTAGAGTTCGTGCTGTTACCGACGGTGTCGAGTGGGCGTGGAAGGGTGTGGTGATGGTCAAACAGGCTCGGGCAGCGGTTACATACGAGTTGATCCTTGATGGCGCGTCGCAGGTGTTTGCCGAGTTCGGGTATGAGCGCGCGAAGCTCAATGACATCGTCGATAGGACCGGTGTTACTCGAGGTGCGCTCTACTTTCATTTCCAGTCGAAGGAGGATTTGGCCAAGGCTGTGATTGACCGGCAGCACGAGTTGTCGATCGCCGCTGTTGAGTCCATCGCTGGGTCGGCGGCGCCTGCGTTGGCGCAGATTGTGATGCTGTGCCATGAGATGGGCCGGCAGATCGTTGACGATGTGGCGGTCACGGCGGGTATTCGGTTGACTCTGGAACAGAGCGCAGCGGATGGTCCCGCGGGGCCGTACGAGGGTTGGATCTCGGCGTGCCGAGAGTTGGCGGTGCAGGCGATCGCTGAAGGCGACTTGTTGGCGACGGTGGATCCGGACGCGTTGGGACGCTTCGTTATTGCGGCGTTCACTGGCGTTCAGCTGGTGTCGAACGTTCGCAGTCGTCGGTTAGATCTGGAAGCGCGTATCGATGAGATGTGGGGCCTTCTGTTGCCCGGCTTGGTTCGCCCGGACTCGTCGACGCCACTGGATGCCATACGTGCCGCCAGGTGGACGGGCAACCAGTAACGCCCGTAGCGGCTGCACAGGGCGCATGTTGTTGCCTGCGATCTCTTGGTTCCGGTCGTGTCGAGAACCTGGTTCATGAACGGGTCGGGCTGAAGGTGACGGTGGCTTCGGCGAGCAGGTGATCGTCTTGACGGCACTGTAGGTGTACGCCAGGTGCTGTGTCGTTGACGATGCTGATGGTGGTTTCTCGATCGAGTTCGCCGAAGCGGTGCAGGCGAGCGCTCATGGTCGCGAGCAGGTTGTGCCCGTTCTGCGTTTGCTGAAGGGCGGCCTGCCGGAATCCTTCGAGGATGAGCATTCCGGGGACATGATCGCTGGGATGGTCGAAGAAGGTCGGATGCCCCGGATCGACGCGTAGACGCCACGTTCCCGCAGCGCCGCAGCCGTCGAGCACACAGATGCCGGGTCGATCCGAACCGGCCTGATTCTCGATCGGCATGTGCGATGCCTCGATGGCAAGGATCGGTTGCCGGAGTCTGGCGTACGCCGCCGGAGCAAAGATCCGAGCCTGTCCGGACCCGTAGGCGATGGTGCTGGTGCCGTGCATGAAGGTCAGATCGACATCGATCGCGCACAGGCCATCGTCGAGGGTCTGGGCATTGGAGATGCCAACCTCCACAACCAGGTCGGCGGGTTCGGTAAATGACGGAAACGGTGACGTGGTCACCGAGATGCTCAAAGCTTGCATCGTGAAGTGGTGCCCGAACGGGACGCCTAGGAACTCGTGGCTGATAGCGATAACAGCTTGGCGGAGCACTTCGGCGAGAAGCATGGGATCGTGCCGACCTGCCACGGGTGGAAAGTACGCGTGCGCACGCGGCAGCTGTGCTGACACGACGAAACGCCCGTCAGCACACCCATGGAGAGGGGCGATACTGCTCACGAGAACCTCGCTGATCGCGCGACGATGAACTGTTCGCCGGTCGATCGTGCTCGAGTGTGAGCCGAGCTCTGGACTGATTTCCATACCGGTGTGCCGGTTCGAGACGATGGTCATGGCGTCACACATTGGGGCCAGTCGGGCACCACACGCAAGCGCAGTACGCCCGAAATACACTGATCAGATGACGAGGACCGGTGGCGCTTCGAGGCCACATAAGTGCTGCTGTGCAGCAAGTATGGTGTTCGCGAAGCATCGGACGAGCGAACACCCGTCCTAGCTGACGTTTCGGACGCTGTCTGGGTCATGGCCGTGTTGCGTGGGAGAGCTTTGCGGACTGCGGGCAACCTGCTACCGTGCTGCAACGTACCGGCAAACCGGTTTCTTAACGATGGAGGTCACTCGTGCGTAGACAGATTCTTGGTGCAGCGTTGGTCGTCGCCGCTGCCACGAGTGGGGCTGCGGTGTCAGCGGGCACCGCTGAGGCCAAACCCGGTGCGACATTCGCCGATCAGAGCATCACGCGCGTTTCTGATGATGGGTGGACGGTGCGGCTGACCAAGTCTGCTGAGCGGATCGATCGTGTTCGCGCGCTCAGCCGCGGCCACAAGTCGTACGAAGCGTTTGTGGATCTGCGGGGTGAAGCATCGGTGACAGGTGCCGGCGCGGTTCCGGTGGACGCCGCGGTGTTGACCACGGGTTTCCAGGTCGCGTGTCAGTGGCAGATGGACGGGGTGAACGTGGGTGTGACAGGTGGGCCGACGGCTCAGATGTCGATCTCGTATCCGCCGGCTCTTGTCATCGGCGCGCAGGTCATGCCGAACATCTCGACGACACTACGTAACGGCACCAGCGTCGACGTTCCATTCGCGACCAAGCCGCTGCGTGGGCCGTCGGCCGGAGCTCGCATGGAGGGCGTGCGCATCGAAATCTCCGGATGCGTGGGGGCGCGTCCCTCGGTTCGGGCTTATGTGCGAGTCGCTATGACGTCCAAAGCCAACGACAACACGTTCAGTTTGTACGGCAAACCGCATCGCCTCTGACCGCGGCTACCCGGTCGGCATCGGCCGAGCGCAACTCTTTCACCGTCACATTTGGGGGACAAATGACATCAACGACAGATCTCGAAGCGGCAAGTGGTCGACGAGCGCCGCAGCACGCGAAGGACCGCGGACCGGACGACGATCGGAAGCAAGGGGCTCCTTCGAGGGGTGGGGCCTCATCGATTCCGGTTTGGACCGTCTTGGCGTTCATCGCTGGCTGCGCGATCCTCGTTGCCGCAGCGATGAACATGTCGAACCTCGGTCGGTGGAGCGTCGAGCACGGTCAGGTACCGGTGTTCTTGGTGTTCTTCCTGGTGATGTCGATCGGCGGCCGTTGGTTCTGGACCGGCATAGATGCGATCACCGCCGCGGTCCGAACGAAGATGAACTGAGGTAGGTGGTGATGGGGGGACACTATCTTCTTCGCCGGGCCTCGGCGCTCGCTGCGGTCACTGGCGCCGCAGCGGTGGCCGGTACGCTGGCACTCGCGGGGTTGACCGGTACCGGAACCGCCGATGCAGACGCACTGTGTGACCAAATGCGAGCACAGTACGGTCCAAGTTGGCCATGCATCAGCGTGCCCACGTACACGCCTCCGCCGACCATGAACGCACCAACCGCTACGCCTGGTGCCCCCGGTGCCTCTGACGGTGGACCAGTGATTGGCGGAAACGCCGGTCCAGGACCTGGCCAGGGCGACGGAACTCCGATCGTTGGCGGCACAACAGACCATCCACGGTCCCCTACGACAACAATGTCACCTCAACGAGGCTCCGACTCGTCGGTAGTCCCGCAGACACCACAACCTGTCGGAACCCCCGATGTCGGGCGCACACCGCACAACCCAGCTCGAACGCCCGCGCCCACTGAGACAGCAGGAGCCGCGGAGCCCGAGCCGAACGGCGAGGTCCCGACAGTCTGGTGGCTTCTTGGGGGCGCGGCCGCACTTGCGGGTGCATACTCCCGGCGACCGGCAGCACCGCGTCTACGGAGACCGGCCGCGGCGATCGACAACTACACCGCGATCGCGCCGAGTGGGACCACCGAGGACGACAGTGAACGCCAGGAAAAGCAACGCAACGAACAGCAGCAAAACCAACAGGAGAATCAGCAGCAAGAGAACCAGCACGAGCTGGAACAGTCCAATCAAGGCGGGACAACAGACGACCAGACGCAATCTGGCACAGCCACCACGGGAGACCAAGCCGGCACCGGTACTGGCGGGACGGGCGGTACGTACAACGGAGACTCCGGCCAAGACGGAGGGTACGGAAACCAACCCACGCCGTCGCCGAACATCCCGAACACGGCTCCTCCTGAGAATGACGTACAGCCGGTCGGGTGGCCGATCGCAATTAGTGGTCTAGCATTCGTGTTCTTGTGGGCTGCGTTTGTCGCGATGTATGGGCAGGCGAGGGCAGCCCAGGTTGCCAACGAGCTCGGGATGGAGTTGCTCAGAGCCCAGCCGGAGATCCTCGACGCGTTGATGGACGGCAGGACGATATCGAGCATCACGACCGAGCAAATGATGCGGCTCGCGGTGATTCTCGGCCGAGAGCTGGTACCTGAGACACCGCCGAAGCGGGGCGAGAGCACTCCAAAACATCGGATCGAGCCGCGCACCCCATCACCTAGGGTGAAGCCTGGCGACAGCCCCGACCCCGGACCGGATGAGCAACCTGGCGATGCGCCTGGCCCAGATAGCCCAGGCGACTACCCGGGTCCGACGACACCAGGAGATACGCCGGACCAAACAGGTCCAGATGAAAGCCCAGATCCGCAGTCGCCGGGCGAAGGTGAAGATCAGGGGGTCCCAACACGGCGGCCTCCGGATCTTGATGAACCTGACAGAATCAAGCCCTGGAATCCGCCGAAGCATCCGAAGATGCCGGACGACGAGCCGCCATTTGGTGAACCACGCACGCCAATCGGCCCCGGGCGTGGTCCAGATGAGGTCGGACCACGTGAGGTACCCGGAAGAATCGGCGAGATCGTAGACCAAATCCGCACGCTTCTGACCGGAGAGACACCAAACGAACCAGGCGGCGACCCCGATGCCGACACAGGGCAGGAAAATCCTCGCCTTCCCCAAGGCGAGGTTCCGGCACCTGAGCCCGGTGATCCACTGTATGAACTAGCGAAGCTCGTCCTCAATAACTACCGCTTTATCTACTGGCAGTTCACTGGAAACAGCCCAATTGGAAAGGTGATTCATCACGCAATTGAGCAAACAATATTTGACTCCTTTCCGGAACTCTTCGACAGTCTGGAGCGACACGCTCCCGGGAACCTGCGCGGATTCTGGATGAGTGACAACAACGAGATTCATCTATCTCTGGTACGTATAGCGTGGAATGTAATCTACGAGGCGCTGGGAATTGAACCGGGTAAGGGCGCGCCTCCGATACCGCCGGAGAGGTTCCCTGAGGTACGCCGCGGCCTAAGGTTCGGACAGCTCCTCATCGACATCCTGATCGGAGGAATGATGGTGCCCTCTCCCCCAATCTACGGAACCGAGCTGGCAGACGATATTCTTAGGTCGCTAGGTGTAGCTGAAGGAACTATCGACGAAATTCGATCCAATCCGAATATCAGGAAAGGGATTGGCGTGGACGCCATCCGGGAAATATTTGAAGATATAGTTGACGCCTGGATGAATGACGCGATGAAACTGGAGGTTTTAGATGCATGATTTGAGCGAGCAGGAACCAGGCAAGGGGTTCTATGCATTGCATGCATACCCCACAGCGCATGTCCTTAGGACTTCAGAATCCGATGAGGGTACTGCTCTATCTGCTGAGTTCTACTTCGACTACACGAGCACCCACGTGATCATGGGTCGATACGGATACTGCGCGGTTACCCAGAAATTCGCCGAGGAGATGGCGCCCATGCAGTTCTCGGGTTACACCTTGGGATCGGCCACGGCGAAAGTATGGGAGTACGCCGAAGAAGGAGTCGAAGTGATACTCCCAGAGATAGCGCTTCTAGTAGTTACGGGAAAGCTCATGCGTGACGACTTCTCTCGAGGACACCGCGGAATCCTCGTCGTCTCCCATCGAGTCCTTCAGTTCATATCTGAACGAGACCCCGAAGTGGCAGCATACGCAAGAGAAGTGGGTCCCGACGGCCGCCGAATCCGAAAGTGGTTAACAACGTAACTGCAGCCTCACGGGAAGGCGGCCCTAGGTGGGCGCTCAAGCGGTCCCACCTGGCCGATTCTTGCGGGCCTCGCAGTCGGCGTCGGCAGAACTGGACTAATCGCGGCGGCTGAAAGCACCACACCTACATCTGATACCGCGCCAGCGGTGCTGATGGTCGCGGTCGAACCTGACGCCACGGACGGTAACGTCGCGTTCGCGCTGTTTACTGGCTCGACGGACCCAGGTAGTAGACGGCGCTCGCACCGCACGGGCGACAAGTCGTGTTTCAGCGTAGTTGTGGATAACACGCCGATTCCACTGGTTGTTTGGGTCGAATCTGTGGACAACCTGGCTACGGGTTCACAACGTGGTGGTCGAGATGCCGTCGCGCGCCCGTAACTGCGACTATGGCACCGTCGATCTCGACCCAGGCATCGGCGATCGACTCAGCCCTGGTTCATGTGGCACAGGAGTGAAGCAGGGTCAGGTGATCAGGACGGGCACGCGTACCGAAACGACTTTGGGCCGGGCCGATCCGACGCAGCGATTGTGAGCTGGCGGCGCGTGGACGTCCCCGGTTGATATCTCTGAAAGCTGTCCGCGAACAGAGCGCCAGCACTCATCCGGATCAGCGGCCAAAGCTATGGGCACCTTCGCCGGTCCGATTGAGTGGCGGGCCGTCGGTGAGCCACACCGATGGCGATGTTCCATCGACTGGACCACGACAAGTGGACGGCCGTCGGGTTTGTAACCACAGTGGATGGCTGTTGGCACGCCGGCCCGAGTGTCAAGAGCTGAACGCACTCTGTGCTCGACCATGGGTTCGTATTTGCGCCGTTGCATGGCGGTGTTCGTTCTTCGGCCGGAGGGTTGACGAGGATCGGGCATTTGCTGCATAGATGCTAACGGACGAGCTCGGAATCTCAGCATGTCACTGGCGATAGCCGAGCGTGAACTAGTGATCTGTCTCATATCACCTTGTAAACAGGTAAAGCCGCAGTAATGTCACGATAGTTCCAGTTCAGCCGCGTGGGGACGTGATCAGGCTGTCGGGGGTTTCTGCGGGGGGATCCTTCTACGTTGCGATCGGGTGCTCTCTCGGCGGTGTATCAAATCTTGAGGGGGAGTTCATGCGCGGATCGCGCACTGTCGCAGCCGTCGTTCTAGCCGGTAGCGCTCTGATTGCTAGCACCGGCGGTGTCGGGTCCGCCGACGCCGCCACTACGTTCAAGGACAAGACGATCACCCGTACGTCTGATGACGGGTGGAAGGTGTCGTTGACCAAGTCGGGTGAGCGGATTCAGAGCGTTCCGGCGCTCAGTCGCGGACATGGTTCGTATGAGGCGTTCCTTGACTTGCGTGGATCGGCGACGATAACCGGCACGGGGAGTGCGCCGGTGAATGCTGCGGTGTTGTCGACCGGGTTCCAGGTGTCATGCCAGTGGCAGATGGACGGGGTGAACGTGGGCATCACTGGAGGTCCGACGGCACAGATGTCGATCAGCTACCCGCCGGCGATCGTGCTGGGCGTGCAGGCGATGCCGAACATTTCGACGTCGTTGAAGAACGGCGCCACCGTGGATGTGCCGTTTGCTCAGAAGCCGTTGCAGGGCCCATCGGCCGGTGCCCGGCTGGAGGGTGTGCGGGTGGAGATCTCCGGTTGCGTCGGTGCTCGTCCTGCGGTGCGCGCGTATGTGCGGGTCGCGATGACGACCAAGGCCAACGACAACACGTTCAACTTGTACGGCGAGCCACACCTGCTCTGACGCTGCTTGCCGTCGATCTCGACTTTCGATCATCACAACATACGGGGGTATGACATGACCACGACCGAACCCAAGGCGACAACGCCGTCACCGACCGCGGCCGGACCAAGACATTCACGACCGACCGCGGGCGCGTCCCCCGAGCGTGAACCGTCCGACGGTGCCGGTGGCGGGAATGACTCCAGCGGTTCAGGCGGGGGCCGGTCGGTGTCGGTGTGGTCCGTGCTGGCGTTGATCGCCGGTTGCGCGATCCTGGTGGTGGCGGCGATCAACCTGCCGAATCTCGGTAGGTGGGGTGACGAGCACGGGAACGTGTTGGTGTTCTTGTGCTTCTTCCTGGTGATGTCGATCGGCGGTCGGTGGTTCTGGGCCGGAGTCGACGCTCTGTGGGGTGCGATCCGGGGCAAGGGCAACTGACATGGCCACAGCAAGCAACTCACGCGTGGGACGTCGAGCAGCAGCGTTAACTGCTGGAGCAGGGACGTTAGCGTTCACCGGTGCGATCCTGGCCGCAGGTCTCGGCGGTGGTGATGCGCGGGCCGATGCGTTATGTGATCAGATGCGCGCTCAGTACGGGCCGAGTTGGCCATGCATCAGTGTCCCGACCTACACTCCGCCGCCGACGATGAACGCCCCAACAACCACCCCGGGTGCCCCGGGGACGTCCAATGGTGGTGCGGTGATCGGCGGGGATGTCGGCCCCGGACCGGGTACCGGTAACGGCACGCCGATCGTCGGCGGCCAACCTACGGACCAGAACCGGCCCGACCGTGCCGGAGGACCGACAGGTCCAAGGACCCCGGCCCCGGCAACGGTCACACCGAACCGTCCAGGCCGGCCCAGCGACAACGGCCAGACGCCCGGCCGTACGCAGGCACCGGCCGGGGTGCCGGTGAAGCAGTCGGAGCAGTCTCCCTCGGATCAGGCGTTCCTGTCTCCGGCTTCAGACGGTGATGGTGGGTCGATTCCGTTGCCGGTGTGGGCGATCGCCGGTGCTGCGGCTGTCGCGGCGGCTAGTCCGCGGGCTCGGTCGTTGCTCTCGCGCGGTGGGTCAACTCGGGCAACTGTGGGACCCTCGCGGATGGTGCTGATCCACGACGAGTCGTCCCCGACGACGTATCGGTTCGCGATGAACGTTCCCGAGGGCGGCTACACCAAGGTCAACCCCGACGGGTCGGCAACCGTCTACGACAAGAACGGAAATGCGATCCGTCAGGTCGCGCGGCCGTGGGCCTTCGACGCCGCAGGACGGCCGCAGAAGACGTGGTACACAGTCGATGAGAACGGTGACCTGATCCAGCACGTCGAACCAGCCGAGAACGCACTATTCCCGATCCTGGCCGATCCACTCGATATGTGCACAGTCGACGACATGAACGCCAATGGCGTCGCCGATGCACAAGAGGGTGTACCGCCTCCTGCATATCCTGACAATGTAGGGGCTGAGACACGGCCGAATACTTTCGGAGTGCCGATTGCAGGTCCGCAGATCGCAGACTCCCCAGGGTCCTGGGAGTTCAACAAGGAGAACGGCCTCCCCTACGAAATGACCCAGACCAACCCGCAGACTGGCGCCGTGTACACGGAGACCGGT
This sequence comes from Gordonia sp. PDNC005, assembly GCF_016919385.1. NCBI lineage: Bacteria > Bacillati > Actinomycetota > Actinomycetes > Mycobacteriales > Gordoniaceae > Gordonia > Gordonia sp. PDNC005. The sequence goes on along the minus strand of NZ_CP070351.1, from coordinate 3,811,875 downwards.
GACGGGAACGGGAATATTGTCGAAAATCAAGGACCGGCCATAGCTGCTGCCGACGATCCCGGGCCGTACTGGAACGAGGACGGTACCGGGTGGATCCGTGGGGACGACGGTCAACTCATGCCGTCCCGGAGATTCGACGATGCGGCGGGCAGCCCGGTGGTGGAGACGACAGACCCGATAACAGGAAACAAGACCGTTCTCTCCACCGGCGAGTACGGCAGCCAAGTCGCCGAAGTCTTCACCAGCGATGGTGAGAAGATCCTGCGTGAAGAACGCTACGACGATCCTCTCAATCCGTCAGCAGGAACCACTGTCCGTCAGTACGACTACATAACCGAAACGCACCAGACCCTCAACTATGACGCTGAAGGGCACCTGTACAACAGCGCGTACTCCGACAAAGACGTTAACGTCCTCCTCAAGCCCGGTGGCACGATCGCTGCGACCCTCACCAACCCGGATGCGGACTACGACTGGGAAAAGATCGCCCAAGCGATCCCGCAACAGTTTACCGAAAGCGGCGAGGACCAGACCATTGTCCTCAACAGGGGAGACGAACAACTCACCGTCAATTCTGACGGCAGCACCATCCTAACGAACTTTGAGACAGACCGGGCACTTCACTTCAAGCCGGGAGAATCCGAGCCCGACCGAGCCACCCACGCAGACGGCACGGACTTGAGCTTCGGAGATGGCCTCGGCGACTTTGCAGAAGGAGCATGGGACGGAGCTCGATCGCTGGTCGGCGTCGGCCCGCACGGAACCTGGGACACGTGGAAGGCGATGGGTAGTGGCCTCGGCGACATCATCATGTACCTGCCGAACTCGATGTCCGACGGAATGCACAACAGCATCAACATCGGAACACCACGCGTCTACAACCATCCCAACCGCGAGAACATACTCCTCGAGGCACTCACGGGAGTCAACCCAAACTATCTGAATACAGCTCCGGCCTACGCATGGGGAATGCTCGCCGGCACCGGAGCAGTCGCCGCAATCCCCGGAGCTGGAGGTGCTGTCGCGAAGGCTGTCCAATCAGGAATCCGCGCAGGTAGAGGAGCCACGATTCTCGGTCATGTGCCCGTCGACGAGGCGCTTTCCGCGGCCGTCCGCACCCCTCATGTGGATCAAATTGTAGGCCATGTGCTTGAAATATCTCCGCCTCCTTCGCGGTTCTCACGTAGCCAGATCGATCAAGAGATTGCGAAGACTTCAGCGATCCGAGCCGATTCGGTTCTAAATGGCGGACTGGTGGTTACGGCTCCAGCAAGAGCGGGATTCCCTCAGATCAAGCAGAACTTTCTCGGGTCTCTCACGAACTCTGCGAAGGGGAAATCCGGGAAGTTTCTTGTGCCGCATGGATGGAATGTCGACCATATTATCGACCTTCAGTTGGGTGGTGACAATGCTTTGCACAACCTCCAGCTCCTGGACGCCTCGGTAAACAAAAGCATGGGCGCTCGTATATCCAATGCGATCAAGTCGGCGGGCCTAAAGGAAGGTGATATTATTGCCGAAATTATTTGGAAGGGAGGTGAGAGGCTGCTAGAATGAGCTTTCAAATCTTGTGGGCGGATTGAACTCGGATCGAAGGGGTATCTAAGTGGCAATAAAGGAGTCGGGAGACTCATCTAGCGCAGAAGCCTATGTTGCGTTTGGCGGTGGCGCGATTCAGGTCTATGATTCCGAGAACTCGGGAAATATGTCGGCGATTGTAGGCGCTATGCTCGATCGTCCAGTTCATGTCATAGCCGGCGACTGGCGGGGAATCCAGTACTGGATTGATCCGGCCCATGGAAGCGCAGGGTCGAACGCGGTATGGATGTTCGACGCTTCGTCGATGGCAAATGAAGAAACGGTCGATCTACAGAGATTCACCGAACTTCTCCCGAGCCAGGCGATGTTGGAGGCTGTGGACTCTCTGGCCTTAACGGAGTGGATGCAGTCTCACGGAGTTTCGTCGATCGGCGAGGCCGACTGCGTCCCGCTCTTGCCGCCTGTGTTCGTGAGTGGGTCGGTCGAGTCGAGCCGGCGGGCATCCCGGTCAATCGAGACCGCGAGATATCTGTTGTACTGCATGAAAGCTGTGCGCGTAATGGAGCAGCTCGGGTTGCGGTCGGGTGATCCGATTCCGTCGAACTTTGACGACCTGGTTTCGAGGATCTAATCCCAGCACGCACGCTGCCGTGGACCCACCGTCGGTCGTCGAACGCACGTCGCCATCCGATCGAGAGACGGCCAAGGCCGAAGGTTGTTCAAATACCTGCATGATCTGACGAAGATCTACTGCTCTGACCATTGGTTTTGCAGGCTAAATGAACCGAACTTGCGACATGCCGACGAGAACGGAGTCTCCGCCCGGCGTGTTTGGGTCATGTTCCCTGCATCTCGTCAGTGGATCGACAACAGCGCGTCCTGGAGCGCGTCTGGTGCGTCGTCGTGGTTTCCCGTGGTTCGCAACGCCACCGCCCACAGTTTGTTCTGGTGGCGTGCGATCAGTTCGTGGAATGCCGAGGCTTCGCCGCGGGCGTGGTCCTGAACCAATTGGTAGTCGCTGCGCGAATCGATCGTCCCCCGAGTCATGCGATTGAGACTAGGCAGATCGATAGTCCGATTTAGCTGTTTCAGCGTAGTTGTGGATAACACGCCGATTCTTGCGGGTGATTGCGGCGGATCTATGGACAAACCAGCGCCGTGCGCACAACGTGTGGTCAGGGCAGGTGGCCACCACCGCTCGGTACTCTCTACCCATGACTGAAGACCAGCCGTTGGCGACGTGGACTGCTGCCCGATCGGCGGGCATGGTCGCTGTACCCGGTCGGCTCGAGCTGACGAAGACGCACATCGTGTTCGAGCCGAAGGGCAAGCGGGCGCAGGGCGCGCGCTTCGCTGTCCAGCACCGATACGTGTCAGCGATCGGGACGGCCCCGGGCACGGGCAAGTTCTGGAGCGGCGGCAAGCAGGATCGCTTGTGCGTGACGCTCAGCGACGGGTCCGAGGTGCTGTTCGTGGTGCCGGACGCGGAGGCGGTGGCCGAGCGGATCCGCACGCAATGGATCACGAAGGCGTGAATATCCGCTCATAGGTGGACGTGAACATGTCGGTCATCACGGCGTGGATCGCGTCCACGTCGAAGAGTTCCGGTCCCATCTCCGGAGTGATCGGGTCGGTGACGGCCATCTGCCATTCGACGAGCAACTGAGTGAGCGCACCGACGAGCCCGATCGCGGCCATACGTTGGTGCGGAGTCGGAGCATCGTCGCCGACGGCGATGCCGACGATCAGCGACGCCCATTCGTGAATCGCGGTCAGCCGGAGCTTCTCTAGTTCGGGACTCACCCCGACCACTTCGATCATCATGACGCGGGCGCGCCGCGGATCGTCGGCCAAACACCGGATCATGGCGCCGAGCGCCTCGGTGGTGACTCGGGGAATCAGGCCGGGTGGGATCGCTCCCCCGCTGATGCCCGCATCGGTGAAGATGCTCGCCGCAGCAGTCACTGTCGCTTGACGAGCCGTGTCCACGCACCGCGAGTACACCTCGCCCAACAGCGCTGCACGATCCGGGAACGACTCATAGAAGTACCGCTGGGTGAGTCCGGCGTCGTCACAGATCCGCTTCACGGACACGTTGGGGTACCCCTGCGTACCGAACAGCTCCAGCCCGGCGGCGATCAGGGATTCTCGGCGTTGAACGAGCCGATCCTCGGCGGTCATCCCACCGTACGTGCGTCCCCCGACAGTGCTGCTCATCGTGCCAATGATATTCCACAGTGGACCCGACAGAACTGACTCGTTATCGTTCCAGAAATGTGGAGTTCCCTGCCCGAGGCGATGCGCGAACCGACGGTTCTCGCGATCCCGTTCTTCGCGTTGATGCTCGGCCTCGAACTGTTCGCGGCGGCGAAGCTGTCCGACGACGGCGGCAGGCCCGGCAAGGGAGCGTACGCGGCAGCAGACACGAAGGCGTCCCTGGTGATGGGTCTGGTGTCGATCGGCACGTCGGCACTCGGGAAGATCGTCGCGTTGGCCGTCTACACGGCGTTGTTCGCCTATGTCGCGCCGTGGCAGCTGCCGATCACGGGCTGGTACACGTGGGTTATCGGGTTCGTCGCAGTCGACTTCTTCTACTACTGGCAGCACCGGATCGCGCATCGTGTGCGCCTGGTCTGGGCGACGCACCAGGCGCACCACTCCAGTGAGTACTACAACTTCGCGACTGCACTGCGGCAGAAGTGGAATCCGACGATGAGCTTGATCATCTGGCTACCGCTCCCCGCCCTCGGCATTCCACCCGCGGTGGTGTTCGGGACGTACGCGGTGAACCTGATCTATCAGTTCTGGGTGCACACCGAGCACATCGATCGCATGTGGCGGCCGTTCGAGTACGTCATGAACACGCCGTCGCATCACCGTGTGCATCACGGAAGCGACGCTGAGTACCTCGACCGCAACTACGGCGGGGTCTTCATCGTTTTCGATCGGTGGTTCGGATCGTTCCAGCCGGAGCTTCATCGTCCCCACTACGGACTCACCAAACCAGTCGACACGTTCAACGTCTGGACCCTGCAGACCTACGAGTACGCGGCGATCGCGCGCGACGTCCGGTCGGCCCCGACTCTGCGCGACAAACTCGGATACGTCTTCGGACCACCGGGATGGGCGCCGACGGCCACGTCGTCCTAGCTCGGCTCAGGAAACGGGAGCAGCGGGCCAGACACCGGACGCGCCACGGCGGTGAGAGTCGACAAGATGAGTGTCGACGATGCCTACCGCCTCCATCAGCGCGTACATCGTCGTCGGGCCGACGAATCGGAAACCTCTCTTGCGCAACGCCTTCGACATCTTCACTGATTCGTCGGACGTGGTCGGGACCTCACTCATCCGAACGGGGCGCGGTGTCTGCGTGGGTTTGAACGACCACAGGAACGCTTCGAGCCCTCCTTCGTCGCGCAGGCACACGGTGGCCTGCGCGTTACCGATGGTGGCTTCGATCTTGGCCCTGTTGCGGACGATCCGAGAATCTGACATCAGCGAGTCGACGACGTCCGGACCGAAGGCTGCGACGGTCTCGACGTCGAAGTGTGCGAACACCTCGCGGAACGCGGGACGCTTGCGGAGGATCGTCGCCCACGACAGTCCCGCCTGAAATCCCTCCAGCGAAAGCCGCTCGAAGTAGGCGTTCTCCCCCACCACGGGCAGGCCCCACTCGGTGTCGTAGTACTCGCGCATCATGCCTGGCACTGCGCCCCACGGAGTGCGGAGCAGGCCGTCGTCGCAGAGGACCGCGCCGTCGTCCATCGTCAGCGCAACGTGACGCGGTTGATGACGGCCTGATACCCGCTGCCGTTCTCCGGGAGCGACGTCAGCCATACGATGAAGTAGCCGGAGCTCGACGGGGACCCGACCTTCAACGTCACCTTCTTGGCGTCGACCGTTCCATTGCCGACCTCGGTGGTCGCGTCGAGTGATGCGGGCTTGCGGGGCGCCGTGCGCAACTCGACGCTGAAGCCGGGTGTCGCCGTCTCGATGGTGACCGTCTTGATCGATCCCGGGGCCTTCAACCGGAACATCAACCCGAGGCCGTCCTTGAGACCGGCGAACTGTGCACCGCGATAGTTGTCGGTCTTCCACGCCGGCGAGGCGCCGGTGAGAACGTTCGAGATGTTGCTCGACGAGTCGGGGTCCTGATCGGACACGTCCAGCAGTGTGACGGCTGCGACCGAGATCGGCGATCCGCCGTCCGGGCCGGGCGCCTGAGCTGCACTCGACGAGGAGTTCGGCAGGAACGAGTCGAGGTTGTTCTCATCGTCGGGTGAGGCGAACATGTTGGTGGCGGCGACGATGACGGCCACGATCACGAACAAGATGAACAAGGCGCCGCCCGCGAGCAGAGCGACATTCCGCTTCCCCGCCTGGCCTTCGCCCATCAGCCGTTCCTTGCGTGTTCGGCTGATGGGTGCGACCGACACCGGTGGCTGTCGCGTCTCGACCCGCGGCAGCATGTCGGTCTGCAGGTCGACGACAGTCGCCTGGTCGAGGACGTGCTGCACGGTGGCGGCGGTCCGGATGCCGCGGTCGCCTTCGAGTGCGCGGGAGGCGACGGCCGAGATCTCGAACGGGATCTCTTGGCGGGCCTGTATCGGCGCTATCGGCTGTCCGGGATTCCGAGGATCGGGATCGGCCAGGCGCATGCCGCCGACGAGGCCGCGGGCGATGGCGGCGGTCGCCAATTCCTTGCCGGTCTCGCCGTCGAGCGTCCAGCGATTCAGGAGGAGTGCGTACAGCACCGCGCCGAGTCCGCGGACGTCAGATGACCTGTCGTCGTCGGCCAGGATCGCAGGGAACGCCAACACGGCGTCGCCGTCGGCGCTGATGCGGATGCGGTCAGGATGGTCGATGGACAGCACGGCGCCCGCACGATGGGCAGCCTCGGCGCCCGCGGCGAGAGCCCGGACGGCACGCGCGGCACCCGTTGCCGACGGCGCGGTCGCGGCCACTTCGGCCAGCGTGGAGCCGTTCACCCACTCGGTGACGACGATGCCGCCGGAGGCACTTCGCACCACGTCGAGGACTCGCGCCACACCTGCGGTGTGCAGCTGGCCGAGTCGCCGTGTGCGGTGGAGGATGGCCTGCGGGCCCTCGTCCTGCGGATCGCGGTCGCCGGGATTGATCGGCGGCGCCACCTGCAGTGGATCGACGAACGTCAATCCGACTTCGCGGTCCAGTCCGGTGTCCTTCGCGCGCCAGAACGCGAGGCCTCGAGTGCCGCCCTGCGGCTCCAGCAGTCGGTATCGACCGCCCGCGACGGCCGCGCCAGGGACCAGCTTCGGCCCGCGCGGTTGAACGGGCGGGTCCGCCTTCGGAATCATGGCCCGCGTCGGCTCCGTCGACGGACGACGATCGTCGTCCGAGTCGGGTCCGGACATCGGTTGAACTCCTCCAGGGCGTTGGGGCTGCGACGGCCCAGGGGTCGGGCGCATCGGCGGGCGAGCCGGGCGCCCGGGTCGGATGACGGGAATGACAGTCGTCTCCCCCGCGGCCCCGCCGGAGTACGCGGAATACTCCTGCCACGTGGCCGTACCCCGGTCGAAGCGGCGTCGGACATCTACTTGCCCAGCGTACGGGAAGGATTCGTCCGAGGAGATCCGCGGGAACTGGACGGTCATGGTGTGCGAATCGCGGTCGGCCTCGGGCTCCGGGGCCGGGGCCAGCCTCGGAATGAAGCGTCCGACGAGACGCATCACGGTGTTGCTGATCGCGACCATGTCGGGCAGCTTGAGCGCCGTCAGCATCAGGTAGACCACGCCGAGAACCACGATCGCGGTGATCGCGAGATAAGCGACAGACCCGACCTTGCCCGCCTCGGTCGACATGCGATGCAGTCCGGTGACCTCGGCGATCCCCCACACTGCGCCGGCAGTCACGACGGAGACGCCCAAGGTGATCAGCGACGAGCGGGCCACATCGGTCATCGTTGCGCCGCCGAGAGTGCGCTTGAGCAGGAGGTGACCGACGATTGCGCCGACCAGGTATCCGAGGCCGTTCGACAACGACAGCCAGCGGACCACGAGTTCGGGGTCGTCGAACAGGACGGGCCCGAGATACGACGCCGCGACCTTGACCACGGTGATGCCGAGGACCATCGCGGTCGGTGTCCAGGCGTCCTCGCGGGCGTAGAAGACGCGCAACTGGACGAGGGTCATCGCGTACGGGATGAGAGTGAAGGCGCCCCAGGCGAGGACCGAGCCCAGTTGTGACGCGGTGTCCTGCTCGAAGTTGCCGAAGTTGAACACCGCGATGCCGATGGCAGGACCGAAGAAGGTCATGAACGCGACGACGGGGACAAGCGAGATCATCGTGAGTCGCGTCGCGAGGGACATGTCGTCGACAACGGCGTTGGTGTCGTCGGCGGCAGCGTTTCGCGACAGTCGCGGCATGATCGCAGTCAGGATGGTCACGCCGAGCACGCCGTACGGCAGTTGCAGCAGCTGCCAGTGGGTGGCGTAGACGGAGATGCCGGACGCGGAGGCGTGTGCGGCGATGCGGTAGGTGATGACCAGGCCGACCTGCAGGACGAGGACGTAGCCGATGATCGCGACGGCCATGTTGCCGAATCGGCGGAGACGGTCGTCCAGGCCCCACTTGAGGCTCAGTTTCACGCCTGCCTTGCGCAGGTACGGCAGCAGAATCGTCGCCTGCATCACGACGCCCAGTGTGGTGCCGACACCCAGGACGAGCAGTTTGGGATCGGACATCCGTGCCGGGTTGAGGGTGAGGTCCCCCGGCATCAGATAGAAGAGGACCAGCGTCGTGATCTGGACGATGTTGTTCAGAACCGGTGCCCAGGCGCCGGGTTTGAACAGTCCCTTCATGTTCAGTATTGCGATGAACAGGGCAGACAGGCCGTAGAAGAGGATCTCCGGCAGCAACAGGTACGCCAGGGCAGTCGTCAGCGATCGGTCGACCTTTCCGTCCCCCACGTTCAACATGGTGAGGAGTGGCGCTGCGATCAGCGCAACGAGTGTCGCCGCACCGAGAACGGTCAGTGTGAGTGTGAAGATGCGGTTGATGAACCCGACGCCGCCGTCGTCGTCCTCAGCTTCGGCGCGGACCAGCACGGGGATGACGATGGCCGTCAGGACCGCGCCGAGCACAACCTCGGCGATCATGTTCGGCAGCACATAGGCGGCTTGGAACGCCGAGGAGATAGCCGGCCCGAGCATCGCCAGCACGAGAACGGTGCGGACGAAGCCCGTGATTCGGCTCGTCAGGGTGGCGATCGCTATGGACCCACCGGTCCGCATCACGCTCTCGTCGGACGGGGTGTCGACTTCTTGCTTCTGCTCGGTCGTCATGCACGCTCTCCGGGGTCGGGGTTCTCACGCTCCGGGGTGTCGGTGACAACACGCTCGGCGGCCAGGCGCTGCTGGTAGCCGGCGGAGGCGAGTTCACGTTCGTGCTCGTCGGGTTCGGGTCGGTCCTCATCGGCCGGGTCGGGTTCTCCGCGGAACCGGTGCCAGAGTCGCCGCGCGGTCAGCAGGATCAGAATGACGCCGGCCGCGATCGTGATGTAGAACAGCGGCTTGCCGTAGGCGTTCGCGTAGATGGACAAGTCGACAGGCGTGCTCAGCGGCACGTCGTTGCTCGTCACGAGAGCGATCCGGACAGTGGCGGGTTGCGAGCTGGATGCGTGGGTGGGCAGCTGCAACTGCCGCGTGCCCTGCGCGGGGATCTCGACCACGCCGACGTCGCCGACGCTGATCTCGTCTGGCGCGGTGATGTCCAGGCGCACTTTGATCGGTAGGGCGAGGTCGTTCCGGACCACGAGCAGGAGTGGGCTGCGTTCGGACGCGAGGGTGTAACGCCCGCTCGGGTCTAGCAACGACACCGACTGTTTGACGTGGCTGAGGGTGAGCCCGATAGCCGTCAGACGCCGAGGGCGTTCGAGACGATAAACGGTGAGATCCGTGCTCGCCGGCGTCGACACCGCGCGAAGGACGTCACGTCGCAGCGGGTCGAGGTACTCGTCCGGACTGAACGGCAGATCGTGACCGGTGGCGAACGAGTCCTCCAACTGCCCGACGAGGCGGAGGTCGCGCTGAACTATCGTCAGGTCTTTCGACGACAGCGGGTAGCCGCTGGCAGCGAGCTGGGGCACGTCACCGGGGACGGCGAGATCGGCACGCGAGTTGGCGTCCGCCAGTCCCGTCACCACGTCTTTCAGCGGGACCGGGTTCGCTGCCCCGGAGGCGACCATCAGACCAGCTGTGTCGAGGAGCGCGCGTGCGTCAGCGGGCGTCGGCGACCAGTAGACCGGCGGCACGGTGAACGCGCTGCGGCCCGTCACCTCGGTGATCTCAGGCCGATCCTCACCCGGGGTGCGGGTCGGGGCGTTGAGCATCGGCAAGGCGATCGAAGCAGCTGCCGTCTGCCTGCGCGACACGTCCGACTCGCCAGAGGTGTCGACCCGCTGCCACGCCGGGATGTACGACGGTGTGCTCGTGTGGGCGCCGACAGCACCGAGTGCACTGCTGACGCCGGGGTCGTAGGTCTGGAGAGCGAATCCGTCGGAGCGGTACTGACCGACCGTCGACGATCCGGTGCGGTCGCTCTGGCCGGGATCGACGGACGTCGACACCACTGCGGCGGCGCCCGAACCCTCGCGCCCGCTGAGGAAGGTTCGGCCCTGTTCGGTGAGTGTTCCGACCGCCGGCACAGTCAGACCGCGGACGGAGGTGACCCCCAGCAGATCGTCGACGGTGTCGTATCCCCCGGCGATCGCGTCGTCCGACAGCGCGGAGTCGGAGATGCGGTGCAGCGAGTCGAGTCCGGCCTGCGCGTACGGGAGTGCGGTCACACACATCGACGACGCGACTTTCGCGAGCCGCTGGAGCCACGACTTCGCCGTCGACGATCCCTCACCGCTGCGGGTGGATGCGGCAGGATCCGCCGGATCGTCGGAGACGACATACCCGGACGCCATCCCCTTCACCGTGACGAGAAGATCGGGGTCCACGGCGATGCATATGGAGCTGCGGACCCGGTCGTCGATCTCGGACGGCTTCGGCTCACCGCCGTCGGAGACGCCGACGATGGTCTCGAGCGCCTTCAACGATTGCCCGAGACGCCCCCCCGGTTCGAGCGAAGACGCCATCGCGTCGCTGGTCAAGCGCATGTCTGCAGTGTCGCCGCCGAGGGTTCCAGCCGCCTGCTGCGGAGGGGAGGCCAACGGCCAGAGGAAGGTGAAGGCCGTCGGGCTCGAGTCGTCGGCCGCGATGGATCCGTCGCGCCCGAGGAGCGGGTCGGCGTCGGCGCCGGAGCCGGGGTCGGTCCACTGTTGGGCGCGAGCACGGTCGGCCGGAAGCGAGAGCACCGGCAGCAGCGTGCGGGAGTCGGCGATGCGCGCCTGACCGCCGTAGTCCGGGGTGCCGTTCACGTTCACGAGCAGCGGGTAGACGCCTGCCTTCGTGATCGACAGTCCGCCGTTCGACAACGGGACCGACACGGTGAAATCCACGCTCTGACGCGGTGCGAGCTCCTTCGCGACGTCGGTGAACGACGTCGCCGTCTCGTAGACCGACGGATCGGCGTCGAGGACTGTGCGCAGGTCCGTCGAGGTGGCGGCCGCCGCCCGCTGGAGTCGGACGATCACGTCGCGAATCGGACGGTCGAAAGTATTGGTGACCTTTCCGCGCACGGTCACCGTGTGCCCGGTGCTCCCGGTGACCGTCGACGGAGTCACCTCGGTGAGCGCGACCGAGGCGTAGTGGGTGTTGGGGCCGCCGTCCGGTTCGGATGCCGCGGGTCCGACACCACCGGTGACCAGAACGAATCCCACGATCAAGAACACTGCTGCGACAAACGCCGTCAGTCGGGCGCCGCGCCCCGCGCGGCTACGAGTCACCGTTGGCCGGGCGCCGCGGTCGCCGCCTGCGCCGCCGGGCTTTGACCGGGGGCGGCGGTTCGTTTCGGCGCTGATTGCGGGCGGCTGCGGCTTTCTCATAGTCGTTCGGTTCGGTACGGATGCAGGAGGCCTCCGACTGCGCCAACCGGCTGGGGTCGCTGCGGAGATCGGCGATCACCGATTCGGCCATCCGTGCGAGACGTCGTTCGTCAGAGTACGTGAGCTTACGGGGCAATTCGCTCAGCGGCACCCACGCGACCTCACTCACCTCGTAGTCCTCGTCGGAGAGTTCACCGCCGGTGAATCGGAGAAGGTAATGGTGGACGGTCTTGTGGATCCGTCTGCCTTCGCTGACGAACCAGTAGTCGATCTTGCCCAGCGGCGCGACGACGGTCCCGGAGATGCCCGTCTCCTCGGCGACTTCGCGCATCGCGGTCTGCTCGGCTGTCTCACCGGTCTCGATGTGGCCCTTGGGCAGCGACCACATCGTCCGACCCCGACGGTCCACACGGCCGATCAGCGCAGCCGTCATGTCGTCGAAGGGCGCGTCGAGGTCTGCGAGCACCAGTCCGCCCGCCGACGTCTCCCGGACGGTCCGCAGCTTGGGCGACGGCTCCGGTTCGGGGGTGCGTCGTCCGCCGCGACGCTTGGTGCGCGGCATCGACGCGGGAGAGTTCTTGTCGGCATTCGACGGCGACGGATTCCCTCGTCTGGACCGTGCTGCGAGGTCGGACGGCTTCGGAGTGCTGTCACCGGCCGGTTTATCGTCCTGAGTCGGTTCGCTGACCTTCGTGGCGTCGGCCGGTCGACCTGAGCGGCGTCCACGACGGCGTCGGCCGCGTCGGTTGCGTCGGTTGCGCTGCGGCTGATCAGGCCCACCGCCCGTAGCCTTGTCCGCGGCACCACTGCCCGACGGAGCGTCGGAGGCGACGTCCGTATGGTGCAGTGATGGTTCGGCAGACACACTCCGATGCTAGCCGTTCGTTACCGTCTGTTAGCTATCGAAGGCTGACCGCGCGAGCCGCATGTCGGGGTCGGTAGTCTTGCATCTCATGACCGGCAGTGCGCAGAGCGGTGGCGCGAGGGACGACGCTCGCGCCGAACGTCGTACCCGCCTCCTTGCGGCGGCGAGTGTCACCCTTGCTTCTCTGAGCGACGTCGTGACGCCGTTGGCTGCCCGATTCGCCGACAGAGGACACGAGTTGTACCTGGTCGGAGGCTCGGTGCGAGACGCGGTGCTCGGCAGGCTGGGCAACGACCTCGATTTCACGACCGACGCTCGACCCGAGGTGATCAGCGAGATCCTGCGCGGCTGGGCGCCTGCGGTGTGGGACACCGGCATCGAATTCGGGACCGTCAGCGCACAGTTCGACGACCACATGGTCGAGATCACGACATTCCGATCCGACATGTACGACCAGGTGAGTCGAAACCCGATCGTCACCTTCGGCGACACGCTCGACGGTGACCTGATCCGTCGTGACTTCCGGGTGAATGCGATGGCCGTTCGGCTTCTGCCGGACGGGACCCAGGAGTTCTGCGATCCTCTCGACGGCATGAGCGATCTGCTCGCAGGAGTCATCGACACCCCGTCTGCGCCCGAGAACTCGTTCAACGACGATCCCCTCCGCATGCTGCGAGGTGTTCGATTCGTGTCACAACTCGGATTCGCGCTGGCCGACCGGGTGCTCGACGCGACACGCGAGATGGCCGAGCAGATCGACCGGATCACCGTCGAGCGAGTCCGAGTGGAACTCGACAAGATGATCCTGGGCGAGTTCCCACTCGACGGTGTCGACTTGTTCGTCGAGTCGGGACTGGCGGAGCGGGTGCTACCGGAGATCCCCGGCATGAAGCTGACGATCGACGAGCATCACCAGCACAAGGACGTCTACCAGCACTCGCTCACGGTGTTGAAGCAGGCGGTCGACCTGGAGACCGGCGACCCCGACCTCGTGCTGCGGTGGGCGGCGCTTCTTCACGACATCGGAAAGCCGGCCACCCGTCGTCACGAAGACGGCGGCGGCGTCAGCTTCCACCACCACGAGGTGGTCGGCGCGAAGATGGTCCGAAAGCGCATGCGTGCGCTCAAGTATCCCAAGGCGATCGTCGACGACGTGTCGCAGCTGGTATTCCTGCACCTGCGCTTTCACGGGTACGGCGAGGGAAGGTGGACCGACTCCGCGGTTCGCCGCTACGTCGCCGACGCCGGTCCCCTGCTCGACCGCCTGCACAAGCTGGTGCGCGCCGATTGCACCACCCGGAACCGTCGACGCGCCCGGAAGCTCCAGGAGACCTACGACGAGCTGGAACAGCGCATCGCAGTCCTCAAGGAGGCGGAAGACCTCGACCGGGTACGCCCCGACCTAGACGGCAACGCCATCATGGCCCTCCTCGGTCTCCCTCCGGGTCCCCTCGTCGGTGAAGCGTGGCGGTACCTCAAGGAACTGCGGCTCGACGCCGGTCCGATGAGCCACGACGACGCGGAAGCCGCACTTCGGGCCTGGTGGGCGGAGCGTTCGGCTCGCTGATCGGCGGTGCGTCGTTCAGCCGTCTGACTTTCCCGGAGCGTTCACCCCGGATAGTTTCCCGGGCTGTGATCGTCGTCGTGTTCGCCCGATCAGCACCGAGGGTAGATTCGTGACCATGTACTGCAGTGAACTCGGGGAACAGTGGCATGCAGCGCGAGCAGAGCCGTCGCTCGCACATCTGGATGCGGCGTCGGCGGGACGATCGTCACGGTCGACTGTCGAATCGATCACCCGACACCTTGAGCGTGAAGCCGAACGTGGCGCATACGTTGCAGCCGACGAACAGGCGGAAGCACTCGACGCGAGCCGCGCGGCGATCGCCTCCCTCATCGGGCACAGCCCGGAGGAGGTCTCCTATCGGGACAGTGCACGCGCGGCGATGCGCGCACTGCTCAACGGTTGGGCGTTGCCCATGTCGCCGATCGTGTGGGTCGGAAAGAACGAGTTCGGCCCGAACCTCGCCGAGTTCGAGCGGCGGAACTTCGCGGTCCGGGCGCTGCCCGACGCCGACGTCTACGGTCGCATCGATGTCGACGCGCTGGAGAACATGCTGCAGTTCGAGCAGCCCGACTTCATCCACGTCTGCCACATCGGCTCGGCGAGTGGTGTGGTGCAGCCGGTGGAACAGATCGTCGAGGTCGCGCACAACGCGGGCGTGCCCGTCGTCGTCGACATGGCCCAGTCCGTCGGCCACGTGCCGACCGTGACGGGCGCCGACGCGGTGTACGGCACCGCGCGCAAGTGGCTGACCGGCCCACGCGGAATCGGTTTCGTCGCGGTCCGACCCGACGCGCTCGCGCATATCGACGTGTTCTTCTCCGAGTCGTTCATCGCAGGTCAGCTCGGGCTCGGTCAAGCGGTCGCCGAGGTGATCGAGATCGGCCCGGACCGCGTGTACTCGGAGCTCGCAGCCATCGGCCGCATCACCCGTGAACGTCTCAACGGAATCGGCAGCTGGGAGGTGGTCGAGCCCGTCGACGAGGCGTCAGCGCTGGTGACACTCGCGCCGCCGCCGGGATGGGGACCGTCCGACCTGCACGCCGCGAAGGCGAAACTGCTGCAGTCGGGAATTCTGGTGACCGCAGCAGAGCCATGGCGAGCACCACTGGCGGGCGACCGGTCGTTCCTGCGGGTGTCCCCGCACCTCGATGTGCGGCGCGAGCAGCTCGACGATCTCGCGAACGCCATTCGCACCATGGGGTACTGACCGGCGATCGGGCGACGCGCCGCAGGCAGCGGAACCGCGGACGGGATCTGTGCGTCTAACTGGTATGGACCCCGTCATCGAGTACGGATTCGGCACCGGCGACGGCGACCTCTCGTCGTGGCGTTCCCCCGCCGATCTGGACCTGTCGGGTGACGGCCTGTTCGACGCCGTGGCGCTCGATTTCGACGGCGACGGTCGCGTAGACGACGCCATGTGGGATTCAGACGGCGACGGCGTCGCCGATCGATCGGCGCTCGACCTCGACGACAACGGGCACCCCGATTCGGTGTTCACCGACGGCGGGAAGGGACTCTGGGAGCGCCCAGCAGACTCGGCGCGGACGGTCGACAGGCCGCGCGAGTCCTCTCTCGACACCGATGGCGACAGTTCCGACGACACAGTCCTCATCGACTCCGACGGGGACGGGTACGCCGACACTTCGAGGCCGATCCCCTAGGAGGTCGGCGGGTCAGACGAGGTGTTGTTCGCGTTCCACGGTGGCCGGGTCGGGGCCTTCGACGGCCACCGGGTTCGACCGCCAGACGAACGCGGCCCCGACGACGTAGAGGATCGTCCCCACGGAGATCAGCCCGATCGAGAATCCGTTGGCCGGGATCACCAGTGCGGCGATGAAAGCGGCCGCCACGAAAGCCGAGTTGAACAGGGCGTCCTGAACGGCGAACACCTGCCCGCGGTACGAGTCGGGGACGTCGCACTGCATGGCGACGTCGCCGCACAGCTTCACCGTCTGGCCGGCCAGTCCGAGCAGACCTGCGCTGAGCAGCACGGTCGCCGCCTGCAGCGGCCCGATGAGCGCTTCGGCCAGCGCGCCGACCAGAAGTGCACAGGCGACTGTGCGGCGACGCCCGAAATGGTGGACGGACCACGGAGTCGAGACGGCTGCGATGAGCGCACCGAGGGCGACTGCGGCGCCGATCGCCGCCATCGCACGGACGTTGGTGAACAGCGGCCATCCGAGGTCGAAGTTGCGGACGATCAGCAGGAACATCAGCGTGTTCATACCGAAGACGATGCGGTGGACGCCGATGGCGCCGAGGACGACGGCCACGCTGGGATGGTCGGCGACTGCGCGGATGCCGTGGGCGAGCCCACGCCCCATCGAGTACAGAGCGGAGTGGCCCGCGCCGTCGGGCCTGTCGGGTCCGAGGCGCTTGGGGGCGAAGGTCGCAGCGAGCAGTCCGGAACAGAGGGCGAACACGGCACCGGACAGAAGGGTCGCCCCCGAGCCGGCGTTGTCTGCGCCGAAAATCGCCCTCAGCACCGTCGACACTGCGGCGCCTGCGGCCAGCATCGCGGCACCGAGAGTGGTGAACACGGCGTTCATCTCGATGATCACGGACGCGGGCGCCACATGCGGCAGTCCGGCGGACAGACCTGATGCGACGAAGCGACTGCATCCGGTCACGACCAGTGCGGCCAGCAGGACGGCAGTGTCGGGAACATTGGCACTCATCGTGATGGCGACGAGAACGACGGCGAGGGCCCGTAGGACGTTCACCCAGACCAGGACGCGGCGCCTGTCCCAATGGTCGAGCAGCGCACCGGCGAACGGACCGAGTACCGAGTACGGAAGAAGGAGAACGGCGAATCCGGCGGCGATAGCGATCGGGTCGGTGTGCCGATCCGGGTTGAACAAGATCGAGAACGCGAGCGCCGCCTGAAACGCACCGTCGCTGAGCTGGCTCAACACCCTGACTCCGAGCAGGCGAAGCAGGCCCGGGGACTTGACCTGCGACCAGAAGCTCACCACTCGATCGTACCGACGGCGGACAACTTGGTTCGCACGGTCGGCGCACGTCACATGAATGGTTTCCCGGTCTGTCATGAACGACCCGATTCGGGCAACGTCGTGGCCGCGTCGCGGCCGTCGCGAGCCATCTGGTGTCATGATGGGATGGTGTCCGGCGGTGAGTTCATTCACGATCGACCCGAGGTGGCTCCCGGGGCGCTTCTGATCGCGTCCACGGCGCTGTCAGGCGAGACGTTCGTGCGGACCGTCGTCTATGTGATCGAGCACGACGAGCAGGGCACCCTCGGCGTTGTCCTCAACCGGATGAGCGACGCCGCCGTCCACAACATCCTCCCGCGCTGGGCCGATCTGGCGGCCAGTCCACGCGCGGTCTTCGTCGGCGGCCCGGTCGGCACATCGTCCGCCCTATGTCTTGGAGTGGCGAAAGCCGGCGTCGATGTCGCCAAGCAGCCCAAACTCCATCAGGTGCTCGGACCTGTCGCGATGGTCGACCTCGACGCCGACCCGGAGGAGATGGCGACCGTCCTCACCGGCGTTCGGATCTTCGCCGGGTATGCGGGCTGGGAGGCCGGGCAGTTGGACGACGAGCTCGCCGAGAGCAGCTGGATCGTGGCGCCCGGACTCCCGACGGATCTGTTGTCGGAACCGTCGGTCGACGTCTGGCAGCGAGTCCTGCAGCGACAGCCGTGGCCGCTGCCGCTGTTGTCCACGTATCCCCTGCGCCCGGAAGACAACTGACCGCCCCGCGGTTGACACCGGAATGCAGTTCCTGACCGATCAGTTGACGTCGTGGATCGATGCGGCACCCGCGTGGGCGGTGTACGCGATCACCGCGGGCGTTGTGTACATCGAGACGTCCGTGGTCGTCGTGGGTGTGGTGGTGCCGAGCGAGGGTGTGCTGATCGCAGCAGGTGTGGTCGCCTCGATCGGATCTGCGCACATCGGCGTCCTCATCGTCCTGAGCGCACTGGCCGCGATTGCGGGTGATTGGACCGGCTATTGGGTGGGCCGAGGATTCGGTCCTCGACTGAGCGCCACCCGATTGGGCCGCCGCATGACACGCCGCATGATCCGGGCGCGCCGACAGGCGCCGAGTCCCGGTGACGCGATCGTCGCCGTCGCCTCCGCGCGGTGGATCGGCTTCGTCAGGAGTCTGATCCCCCTGGTCGCAGGCGCCCGCCGGATGCCGTTCCGACGCTTCGCGGTGGCGAGTGCCATCGGAGCGGTCAGTTGGACGGCGACGGTCCTGCTCATCTCGTGGGCGGTTGGAGCCACCCTCGGCGCCGACGTCGCGCTGATGGTCGCGATCGGCGTCGGACTGCTGTCGTTGGCGTTTCTGATCTATCGGCGCGTTCGCCAGACTCAGGCGACCTGAGTCTCCTGGGCCGGAGCGTCACGACCGTAGCGGGCCGACAACCATGCGCAGAGCACAAGCTGGATCTGGTGGAAGATCATCAACGGCAGCACCATGAAGCCGACGATCGAACCTCCGAACATGACGCTCGCCAGTGGGAGACCGGTTGCGAGGCTCTTCTTGGTCCCGCAGAACTGGATCGCGATCGAGTCGGCCCGGTCGAAGCCCATCCGCCGCGGGACGTACCACGTCAAAGCCAGCATCACGCAGACCAACACCAGTGACACCACCGCCACCATGATCACCTCGAACGCGGTCACTCTGCTCCACAGTCCAGATTGCACGCCCTCGCTGAACGCGACATAGACAACAAGGACGATCGAACCCCGATCGACGTATTTGGTCGGCTCGGCGTACTTCTTCAAGAATGGACTCACCAGCGGTCGCGCGAGCTGTCCGACGATGAACGGAACGAGGATCTGCAGACAGATCTTCAGGATCGAGTCCCCGCTGATGTGAACACCAGCGGTTGAGCTCATCGTCAGCACCACCAGCGCTGGGGTCAGGACGACGCCGATCAGGTTGGACGCCGACGCGCTGACGATGGCGCCTGCCACGTTGCCGCGAGCGATCGAGGTGAAAGCGATCGACGACTGCACCGTCGACGGGACCAACGTGAGGTAGAGGAAACCGGCGGCCAGGTCGGAGCCGATCATCGGAGTCAGCACGGGCTTCAGCAGAAGTCCGACGATCGGGAACAGAACAAACGTGAACGCCAGAATCGTGGTGTGCAGACGCCAGTGGGTGAGTCCGTCGAGCGCCTCGCGAGGCGACAGCCGGGTGCCGTACAGGAAGAACAGCAGCGCGATCAGGCAGGTGACTACCCAGTCCATCACCTCGGCGAAAACTCCGCCCGCAGGGAAGACTGCGGCGACGACGACAGCGGCGAAGATCGACAGAATGAAACCGTCGATCGGCGACTTCTCCAGAAGCTTGCGCATACCGATCAGTGCACGGCGCCGGGAGCGGAGTGAGCGGGCCGATCAATTACGGCGCCGGGAGTGGAGTGAGCGGGTCGGTCAGTCGGGGCACCGTCGGTGGTGCACATGCCCTGAAGTGCACAGGAGCCGCACGAGCTGGTCCCGCAGTCGGAGGCCGGGTCGTCGGTGCATCCGTCGTCGGCGGGAGTGGTCGTCTCGCCGGAGCAGCAGCCCGAGCTGCATCCTCCCTCGTCCTCCGGTTCTGGGACCGCTGCGGCCACTCGGACGCCGAACCCGGCGGCTAGGACGGCGATGCCGAACCCGGCGACGATGGCGACGATCGCGAACAGGAAGCCGAGATCGCCGGAGAATCCGAGCACACCTCCGATCGCGAGAACCAGTGCGGCGAAGAGGAAGCCCGGCGAGGCGGCCTTGTTGCCCGCGGCGAATGCCTCGGCGGATCGCATCGTCTCGTCGGATCGGACTCCGATCCACCGATTGCGCTTGATGCCGCCGAGCAGGCCGGCGGTGCCGACGCCTGCCCAGAACACTGCGAGTAGAAGCGCGAGAACGGCGGTGACGACGGACAGGATGTGCACAGAACCAACTGTACGACCGACCTTGTCGCCGTTTCGAATCGTGTGACGACGGCAACCGTGCTTTTGGGCGTCGAACAGCGACGATTTACCCTGGTGGGGTGACCTCCGCTGATTCTTCGCATCGTCCCGCCGAGTTCGTTCCCGGGCATCGGTACACCGCCGCAACGGCCGGTGAGATCGAGTCGCGCTGGCAGGAGCGTTGGGCGACCGACGGCACCTTCCACGCACCGAACCCGGTCGGTCCGCTCGCGGGCGACTTCAGCGCGTTCGACGGCCCGCAGCCCGACGCCGACGACAAGCTGTTCGTGCAGGACATGTTCCCGTATCCGTCGGGTGCTGGACTGCATGTGGGGCACCCGCTGGGCTTCATCGGCACGGACGTCTTCGCCCGTTTCCAGCGGATGACGGGTAAGAACGTCCTGCACACGATGGGTTTCGACTCGTTCGGTCTGCCGGCGGAGCAGTACGCGGTGCAGACGGGCACCCATCCGCGCACCACCACCGAGGCGAACATCGAGCGGTACCTCGGGCAGATCCGTCGTCTCGGCCTCGGCCATGACGAACGACGCCGCGTTGCCACCACCGACGTCGAGTTCTACCGCTGGACTCAGTGGATCTTCCTGCAGATCTACAACGCCTGGTTCGATCCGGCCCAGGGCAAGGCCCGGCCGATCGCCGAACTCGTCGAGGCTCTCACGTCGGGAGAGCGCTCGTTGGACGACGGCCGCGCGTGGGCCGAGCTGACCGCCGCCGAGCGGAACGACGTCCTCGATTCGTACCGTCTCGTCTACCTGAGCAACTCGCTGGTCAACTGGTGCCCCGGTCTCGGGACCGTGCTCGCGAACGAGGAGGTGACCGCGGAAGGCAAGTCGGAGCGCGGCAACTTCCCCGTCTTCCGTAAGAACCTCCGTCAGTGGATGATGCGGATCACCGCGTACTCGGACCGACTGATCGACGACCTCGACCTGCTCGACTGGCCGGAGAAGGTCAAGACGATGCAGCGCAACTGGATCGGCCGGTCGCGGGGCGCACAGGTGAAGTTCTCGACTGCGGCCGGTTCACCCATCGAGGTGTTCACGACCCGCCCCGACACGCTGTTCGGCGCCAGCTACATGGTCCTGGCACCTGAGCACGAGCTGGTCGACGCACTGGTCGCCGACGCGTGGCCCGAAGGCGTGGACGACCGCTGGACCGGTGGTGCCGCCACCCCGGCCGATGCCGTCGCGGCGTACCGGGCGTCGATCGCCGCCAAGAGCGACCTCGAGCGTCAGGAGAACAAGGAGAAGACCGGCGTCTTCACCGGTGCGTACGCCACCAACCCGGTGAACGGAGCGCAAGTTCCGGTCTTCATCGCCGACTACGTCCTGATCGGTTACGGCACCGGCGCCATCATGGCGGTGCCGGCGCACGACACTCGCGACTATGAGTTCGCGACGGCCTTCGGTCTCCCGCTGCTCGAGGTGATCGGCTCAGACGAGGGCATCGCAGAGGCGGCCTTCACCGGTGACGGCCCGCTGGTGAACTCCGATTTCCTGAACGGTCTGACCGTGGCCGACGCGAAGGCCGCGATCATCGAACGCCTGGAAGCCGACGGCACGGGCACCGGAACCATTCAGTACAAGCTGCGAGATTGGCTGTTCGCCCGTCAGCGTTATTGGGGTGAGCCGTTCCCCATCGTGTACGACGCCGACGGCGCCCCTCACGCGCTGCCGGAGTCGATGCTGCCGATCGAGTTGCCCGAGGTCGCCGACTACGCGCCCGTCGCGTTCGATCCGAACGACGCCGACAGTGAGCCGTCTCCCCCGCTGGCGAAGGCCACCGACTGGGTGAGCGTTGAGCTTGATCTCGGCGACGGTGTGCAGACGTACACGCGCGACACCAACGTCATGCCGCAATGGGCGGGCAGCTCCTGGTACCAGCTGCGGTACATCGACCCGACGAACGACGAGACCCTGTGCGCCAAGGAGAACGAGGCGTACTGGATGGGTCCGCGTCCGGCGTTGCACGGACCGAACGATCCGGGCGGTCTGGACCTGTACATCGGAGGCATGGAGCACGCGGTCCTTCATCTGCTGTATTCGCGCTTCTGGCATAAGGTGCTGTTCGACCTCGGCTACGTGACCAGCGTCGAACCGTACCGCCGACTCTTCAACCAGGGCATGATCCAGGCGTTCGCGTACACCGATTCGCGCGGCGTCTACGTGCCGGCCGACGAGGTCGTGGAGAAGGACGGAAAGTTCTTCTACCAGGATGAAGAGGTCAATCAGGAGTACGGGAAGATGGGCAAGTCGCTCAAGAACTCCGTTGCTCCCGACGATATCTGCCGCGACTACGGCGCCGACACCCTTCGCGTGTACGAGATGTCGATGGGTCCGCTCGACCAGTCGCGTCCGTGGGCGACGAAGGACGTCGTCGGCGCCCAGCGTTTCCTGCAGCGCGTCTGGCGTCTGGTTGTCGACGAGGAGTCGGGTGAAGTCCGGGTGACCGGCGACGAACCCGCCGTCGACACGCTCAAGGCGCTCGCGCGCACCGCGGAGGGTGTGCGTGACGACTTTGCGAACCTGCGGACCAACACCGCCGTCGCCAAGCTCATCGAACTCACCAACCACCTGACCAAGACGTACCCGAATGGCGCGCCGCGGACGGCGGTCGAGGCAGTCGTGCTGATGCTCGCTCCCCTCGCTCCGCACCTCGCCGAAGAGCTGTGGGGTCGTCTGGGCCACGACGGATCGTTGGCGCGCGGACCGTTCCCCGAGGTCGATGAGCGGTATCTCGTGGACGACAGCGTTGAGATCCCGGTCCAGGTCAAGGGCAAGGTTCGGAGTCGGGTGACGGTCGCCGCCGACGCCGACGAGGCCACCGTCGTCGCTGCCGCGTTGGCCGACGAGAAGATCGCCGCGCTGCTCGACGGTGAACCGCGCAAGGTGATCTACGTTCCCGGCCGCATGGTGAACGTCATCCCGTAGCAGGTACGCCAAAAGTCAGTACTCAGATCGAGACTCGAGGGCATATTGCCCTCGGTGTCGCGTCTGAGTACTGACTTTTGCGTCTGGCAGCGGGCGCTCAGCCCTTGACGCACATCAGCGTGGTGAGGCGGGCGACCACCTCGACCAGCGGTGACGGCCCGGTGGTCTGGGCGTTGATCACCTGCTGAAGGTCCTTGTAGGCGCCCGGGATCTCGTCGAGCACCCCGCGGTCCTTGCGGCATTCGACTCCGGCCGTCTGCGTCGCGAGGTCGTCGACGGTGAACGTCTTCTTCGCCTTGGTGCGGGACATACGACGGCCGGCACCGTGGGACGCCGAGCACAGGCCCTGCTCATTGCCGAGACCACGGACGACGAACGATCCGGTTCCCATGGAGCCCGGAATCAGCCCGAGATCGCCAGAGCCCGCGCGGATCGCGCCCTTGCGGGTGACGATCACATCCACGCCGTCGTAGGTCTCCTCTGCGACGTAGTTGTGGTGGCACTGCACCTCGGACCGGAACGTCACCTGCGGGAAGTGTTCGACGACGACAGCCTTGACCAGGGCCATCATCGCCGCCCGGTTCAGGCGGGCGTAATCCTGCGCCCAGTACAGATCGTGCAGGTAGGCGGACATCTCCTCAGTTCCTGCGAGGAACACCGCGAGGTCGCGGTCCGGCAGGCCGAGATTGTGCTCAAGGGTTCGAGCGGTCTCGATGTGCCGACGCGCGAGTTCGTTGCCGATGTTGCGGGAGCCGGAGTGAAGCATCAGCCAGATGCTGCCGTCGTCGTCTGCGCACACCTCGATGAAGTGATTTCCCCCGCCCAGGGATCCGCACTGGGCGTGCATGCGGCCTTCACGTTCAGCGATCTTCGGCGCACGGAGTGCGTCGAACGATCCGAAGAGCCGGTCGGCCTCGCGCTTGAGCGGCCACTGCTTCCGCAGCACGTCGGTGACGCCGTTGTGAGCGTTGAAGCCGACGGGAACGGCCTGCTCGATGCCCGCACGCAGAGGTGCGAGGCTGTCCGGCAGGTCGTCCATCGTCAGATCGGTCTGAACGGCTGCCATGCCGCATCCGATGTCGACACCGACGGCTGCCGGCGCGACGGCGTCGCGCATCGCGATCACTGAACCGACAGTCGCACCCTTGCCGAGGTGCACGTCGGGCATCACCCGGAGCTTCTCCACCCAGGGGAGCTTGGAGATGTTTCGGAGCTGGTCCAGCGCCGCAGGTTCGATCTCTCCCGGTTCGGCCCACATCAGCGTGTCGGCCCGCGCTCCGGGAAGCGCAACGGGGTACTCGTTCATGAGTCCCCTCCTCTCAACAATGTTCTTCTCTCAATGGGCATCACGCCCAGGCGGGACGGTAAGGCTCCCAGAGCAGGCGGAGGCCCGCCTCTTCCGGGGTGCGATCGCCCTTGTCCCAGTTGCATGGTCCGCATGCTGCGATGCAGTTGAACCAGGTGTTGCCGCCCCCGCGGGACTGCGGCATCACGTGATCCCACGTGTTCGCGTGCAGGCCGCAGTAGCCGCAGAGATGGCGGTCCCGACGCAGAATCTTCTCGCGCGTTGTACGGTCCACCTCCACGTACGGGCGGTACACGTAGTCGCGGAGGATCACCTCCCGCGGAACCTCGATCTGCATGGACACCGCGTGTGCGATGACCGGCGGGTCGAAGTTCGCGACCACCCACACCTTTCCGTCGAGCAGATGCCCGACGATCTCGCGAAAAGGTCGACTGTGGAGCACTGCGTTGTCCGCATTGCGGACCACGACGGGTATTCGATCTATCGCCTCGATGACCATGACTGCCCGAGCCTCTTCTCGCTTCGCGTGTCCTCCAAGGGATTTGAACCCCTGACCTCCCGGTTCGTAGCCGGACGCTCTATCCACTGAGCTAGGAAGACGTTGTATGACGTGGAGAACGCTAAGTGTCCGCTAAAGTCCGGTCAAGTCTTTTATTGACCGGATACGAATTGACTTGAGTCGTACATCGGCTGGACACTGTCTCTTCGTGGCGACGATGAACCTCACCCGATACGCGCAGACGCAGGGGATCTCGACGAAGACCGCGCAACGCTGGTTCAAGAACGGGACGTTGCCTCACCCTGCGCGGAAAGTGGGACGCCTGATCTTGGTCGACGTCTCGGACACGCCCGTTTCACAGGCGACGCGGCCCGGCCGGACGGCGCTCTATCTGAGCGATCCGCGCAGTGCGGGCGAGCTCAAGGAATGGGCCTTGTCCCGCGGAATGCGGGTCGACGAGACATGTCGAGAGGACGACTTGTCGTCCGTCCTCAGGCGGCTCCTCGCCGACCAGACCGTCACCCGCATCGTCACCGATTCACATCCCGCCGCCGACCTGCTGTCGGCAGCCTTGTCTGCACAAGGCCGCGAATTCATCACCGTCGCACCCCATACAACTTTCACGCCCCGGATCGCTTCCAGCGCCGGGGCGTAGTCGTACCCGGAGACTGACGGTGTGTCAGACGGTGATGCGTTTCTGCTCGCCGACGCCGTACATGCCGTCCACGGAGAGAGTGTTGTTCTCGCCGTGGATGACACCGGAGAACCAGCCGTACGGCGCGTAGTACTCGGCGAGCACTTTTCGCGGCCCTACGTGCATCGTCGATTTCACGACCGGGGTGAACGTCACGTCGACTGCGCCGTCGGCGTCACGAGCGCGCCACATCCCCCACGGCCCATCGGGCCGCTCGAAGGTCACCGGCGGAAGCCGGTCGAGAGTGTTCCCGACCCAGATCGCGTTCTCGTTGAACTCAGCGGGGTTCCGGATCTGGTTGTCGGTCAGGTTGAATCCTTCGACCCTGCCGTCGGTGCGACGCGCCGCGGTGATCCAGTCGTACTTCATCGGGCGCGGGTAGTCGCCGTGATGATCGTCGAGGATCAGGAAGCCGTGGTCATCGGCGAATCCGACCCGCTCGTCGCCGAGGACGAGTGAACCGGTCATCGGCATTATCACCTTGTGCGAATACAGGGCGTCGTTGTCGGCGAACGGATGAACGATCACGAGGTGAGCGGCCGACTCGGGTGAACAGTCCCCCGTCGTGTGCAGCGAGAGCGACGGGTTGTCGCCCCGTGCAGAGCGGGTCGCGTCGACAGTCAGGGTCCCGTCGGGAAGGTCGTTTCCGAGGGAGATCTTGAGTCCGTCGAAGTCGCCGTGCGAGGTGGTGCCGGACAGGCCGCGCGCCACCGACAGCATCGGTGACGGCAGCTTCGTCTCGAATCGGGTGATGATGTCCTTGCGCTTGTCGACCACCAGGACCTGCAGGAGGCCGAGGGCCTTCGCGTTGTAGACGGCGCCGAGCACGAACCAGTCGTCGTCACCGAGCTGGAACGCCTCCCACTCCTTGAGTCCGAGGTCGCGCACCGCGCGTCGAGGTCCGGCGAGCAGGCCGTCACCCGCTGCGTCGAGCGGATTGATCGTTGCGATCGGCCCGTCGTAGGTGCCGAAGTTGTATCGGCCGCCGGTCACGAGTTTGGCGGGCGGTGCAGTGCGGAGCGGGGGGTACACGCGGGAGGTCACGCTTCGACCGTAGCGGCCCGGCCCGTGAGAGCCTATCGACAAGTAACTTACTCGATAGTAAGGTTGCGGCATGGCTATCAACCTTGAGCTCCCGGAGAAGCTGAACTCCACGGTCGAGCGCGCCCGTCTCGCGGCCGAGCACATCTTCCGGCCCATATCCCGCAAGTACGACCAGGCCGAGCACGAGTACCCGGTGGAACTGGACGAACTCGGCAAGATCGCCAAACAGGCGCGCGGCGGGGACAAGGACTCCGACAAGGCCGCCGCGGCGAAGGAGGACACCGTCAACGGCGCCAATCTCCGCTCGGTGCTCAACGCACGCGAGCTGAGCTGGGGCGACGTCGGCCTGATGCTGTCGATCCCCTACCAGGGCCTCGGCAACGCGGCGATCGCCGCGGTGGCAAACGAGGAGCAGCTTGAACGCTTCGCCGACGTGTGGGCCGCCATGGCGATCACCGAGCCGGGCTTCGGCTCCGACTCTGCCGCAGTCTCGACAACCGCCGTTCTCGACGGCAACGAGTACGTCATCAACGGCGAGAAGATCTTCGTGACCGCCGGTTCGCGCGCCGACCACGTCGTGGTCTGGGCGACGCTCGACAAGAACGTCGGGCGCGCCGCCATCAAGAGCTTCGTTGTCCCGATGTCCACCGACGGCGTCACCGTCGCGCGCCTCGAGCACAAGCTCGGCATCCGCTCGTCCGACACCGCAGTCGTGCGTTTCGAGAACGCTCGGGTGTCGGCAGACAACCTTCTGGGAACCCCGGAGATCAACGTCAAGAAGGGTTTCGGCGGCGTCATGCAGACGTTCGACAACACCCGCCCGGTGGTCGCCGCTATGGCCGTCGGTCTTGGCCGCGCCGCACTCGAAGAGCTGCGCCGGATCATCGAGGAAGCCGGCCACGAGATCGACTACGACCGACCCGTCGCCGCCCAACATGCAGCCGTCGCCGAGTTCATCCGTCTCGAGTCCGACTGGGAGGCGTCGTGGATGCTGACTCTGCGCGCCGCGTGGATGGCCGACAACAAGCAGCCGAACTCGACTGAGGCGTCGATGTCGAAGGCGAAGGCCGGACGCACCGTCACCGATCTGACGAACAAGGCCGTCGAGATCGGCGCCACCGCGGGCTTCTCCGAGAAGGAGATGCTCGAGAAGTGGGCGCGCGACTCGAAGATCCTCGACATCTTCGAGGGAACTCAGCAGATCCAGCAGCTGATCATCGCCCGCCGCGTGCTGGGCAAGAGCAGCGCCGACCTGCGCTGATCGGGCCAGCTCGCGCGCCGCGGATGCCTAGGTGCTCCGCGGCGCGTACATGATCAGGGCCACGCCTGCGAGGCAGACGAGGGCGCCGATGACATCCCATCGATCCGGCCGGTAGCCGTCCGCGACCATTCCCCACGCGAGTGACCCCGCCACGAACACTCCGCCGTATGCAGCCAGGATGCGGCCGAACTCGGCATCGGGTTGCAGGGTGGCGACAAAACCGTAGGCGCCCAGCGCGATGACTCCGGCACCGATCCACAGCCATCCGCGATGTTCCCGTACTCCCTGCCAGACGAGCCATGCGCCGCCGATCTCGGCAACGGCGGCGAGGGCGAATAGGAGAAGCGAACGGATCACCATGGGCCAATCGTGCCAGGACACTTCAGCATGCACTCCTCCCCTGCTACGGTTCAACTAGAACATGTTTCAATTCAGGGAGTGAAAATGACCGCTGACCAGCAGGAACTCACGCTGTCGGAGAAGATCGCCGCGACCGTCCAGGCCTACATCGACGGCCTCAACGGCGGGTCCGCCGACGACATCGCCGACCTGTACGCCGCGGGCGCGACAGTAGAGGACCCGATCGGTGCGCCGATCCGAGGCACTCGCGAGGAACTGGTCGAGTTCTACGGGATCATCACGAACCTCGACAGTCGCGACGCCACACTCAAGTGGACCAAGATCGCCGGCGACACCGCAGTCTTCGAGTTCACTCTGGTGACGGGCACCGCCGGAATGAAGTTTGAGATAACCCCCGTCGACATCATGGTGTTCAACGACGAGGGCAAGATCGTCTCGATGCGTGCCGTCTGGGAGCAGTCGGACCTCAAGCAGCTCTGATCGGGAAGCGCTCGACGATCGCTCGAATCAGGTCGTCGGGAGCTTCTTCGGCAGTGAAGTGGCCTGCGTGCGCGATTCTCACCTCGGTGACGTCGTCGAAAGCCCTATGAATGCGTGGCAGACAGTCGTGTGCCGGAAACACCTTGTCTCGCATGCCCCATACCGCGACGACCGGACGGTCCCGCAGCGCTGACGCGACGTTGTGCTCCAGCGTTGAGAGCAGCGGGGCCGCGGCGGTGATCTCGGTCGGAATCACTGCCAGGGCGGGTCGAGCCGCCGGAGATGGCTGAGCGAGGCGATACTGATCGGCCTCCGCGGCGGTCAGCGGCGGCCCGAGTCGGCCCAGGAGTACCTGTTCGACGAGGAAGTTCCGCTCGACTATTCGACGACGCATCATCCGGGTGCCCATCACTGTGCTGAACAGGCGATTCGGAAGCCTGGTGATCGGCCAGAAACACGTGTTCGTCAGCACTAGTCCACGGACTCGGTCGGCACGTGGCACCGATGCGGCCAGTCCGATCGGCCCGCCCCAGTCGTGCCCGACGACGATGTAGTCGTCCACTCCGAGGTGGTCGAGCAGCTCGCCGAGCACAGACACGTGCTCGCGCACCGTGTACCCGAACGTGTCCGGTCGTTCCGAGAGGCCGAAGCCGAGAAGATCTGCGGCGATGCAGCGGTAGTCGTTCCGCAACGAGGTCATCACCTTGCGGAACATGAAACTCCAGGTCGGTGATCCGTGGCAGAACACGATCGTCGGGCCGCTCCCCTCGTCCACGTAGTGAACGCGCCCGACAGACGACGTGAACCAGCGGGATTCGAACGGATACAGATCTCGGTCGACGTGATCTTCGATCATCGGCATGGTTGACCCCCAGTTCGTCGCTACAGGTGTAGTGGCTATGAGTCCGACGCTACACCTGTAGTATCGGGTCGTGTCAACATCCGTTGAGCGGCCAGACCGCCGCACGACGATCGCCGACAGCGCGATCAGAATCATCGCGCGCGACGGAGTCCGTGCCCTGACACATCGAGCCGTCGACCGGGAGGCGGAGGTTCCGTCGGGGACCACGTCTTATCACGCGAAGACACGATCGGCACTGCTCGAGATCGTGATCGACACTCTCTCCGACCGCGCGGTCGCCGATGCCCACCACGTGACGATCAGCCTCGGAAGCGAGCTGGTGAGTCGTGATCGAGTGAGCGTCGCCGAGCTCACCGACACGCTCGTCGGGCTCGTCGACACGCTGGTGGCTCGCACGGAAGACATGCGAGCCCGATACGCATTGATCCTTGAGCTGGCCGACCGACCAGATCTGCGGGATCGGCTGACAGCACCGGGGGACGTTCATGAGATGACGACTCGCATCGCGGCAGCCGCCCTTGCGAAGGCGGGAGTGCCGTCGGACGTCGATCAGGTGGAGGCGCTCATCGGTCTCACCGATGCGCTGGTGCTGGCGCGGACGGTCATCGGCCCCGAACCCGATCGGACCGCCGCGATCATCGGGAATTATCTGCGCGGGCTCGGCGAGGCTTGAGCGGTCACCGCCCACAGGGCGGCGCAGGCGGCTAACACGCTGAGTGCAACCGGGGAGTGGACGGCAGCGATCAACGCCCCCACGGCGAGTCCGATCTGCTGTGCGACACCCAGCGCGGCAGCACGGTGCATCGGCCGGTTGTCGGAACCGGTCAGCACACCGTCGTTGACCAGCGGAAGAGCTACTCCGAGGCCGAGACCAAGCGGAACTGTCGCGGCGAGAATGGCGGCAGGTCGCTCGGGAACGAGACTGAGAAGTGCACACCCCATCGCGAGCAGGCCGATGCCTCCGCAGAGCAGGAATCGCGGCCCGAGCCGGTCGGCGAACCGCGACACCACCACCGCTCCGATCGCCGCCGCGCCGTTGAGCGGGAGGAAGCCGATTCCGGTCTCAGCCGGAGACCAGTCGTGATCCTGTTGCACGGCGAAGCTGACGGTGATGACCGAAGCGCTCAGCACGGCGTTCACGATGGACGTGGTCGACAGGGCGCGCCAGGGTGTCGACCCCGGTGCGCCGGGCTGAGACCGCCCGCCGTCGCTCGACTCGGACCCCACCGCGAGCCAGCCGGCGACGCAGCAGAGGGCTGCGGCACAAACTGCCCAGAAGCACAGGCGCCACGACACGGTCGCCAGTGGCGCCGCCACCAGCAGCGCGGCGACTGCGCCCGCACCGGAGACCACGGAGAACAGGGCGAAGTCACGGGTCCGAGTCGGCGAGTCGACAGTCACGACATGCAGTGATGCCAGCACGCAGGTCATGACAACAGCGGCTGCCGCGCCTTGGGCAGCTCGGGCGCTCACCAGTGCGAATACTGACGGCGCGAGGGCTCCGGCCGCAGCACTCACGGCGAACACGCAGGTGGCGGGCGCCACCGCACGCCGTGGGTCGACACGTCCGAAGAGCAGAACGGCCGCGGGCAGGGTTCCGACGAAGGCGGCCGCGAACGGGGTGACGAGAAGATGACGGACCTGGTCGCCGAGTCCGAACTCGGCGGCCACCGACGGTCCGAGGAGGGCGATGGACGTCTCGTCGACGACGACCGTGAACGCTGTCGCCGCAAGCACAAGAACGGCGACCGGAAAGCGCATGCCGCTATTGTTTCGGTCGTCCACTCTTGTGCGAACCGTCGCACATCGGAGCAATGGTCGACCGGCCGCAGCGGCAGAACGCGACCGTCTGTCGGCGTGGCGAGAACGCGCTACCATCGGCATTGACGACTGAAATGGGACCGCGAACGAGAAGAGGGCCGCCAGGGCATGGGAATACGGTCACTTCTCCGGGCGCAGAATCGCCGGACTTATCGTGAAGAGCCATTATTCCAATCCCACGGGAGCAGCAATCGATGATTGATTCGAGTGTACTCACGGACCCAGAGCAGCGTCCGTCGGAAGCGCTGAGAATGCCAGTCCCGTCGGCACGCGGAAAGATCACTGAGGCTTTGCTCGCGGACCTGACGGATCCCCGTGGCTCCTCTCGCCGGGTAGCGTCGACCGGTGTTGACCACGTCGTCGACGTATTTGCGGACGACGATGCGCAGCTTGCACTCACGTTGCTGTACGAACTGCACCTCCGCGGGATCGACCGTGTCGACGATGAGCTCGGATGGGACCCTGACCTGCTCCGTCTTCGGTCAGACCTCGAGGCCCTCCACATGGCAGCACTCGACGAATCGGTCGGATGCGTCGTCGATCCGGTCGACGTGGTCGACGAGCTCTTCCGGATCGGCGGATCCGACGACGGGCCGCCGCTCGCCAGATTCATGGCGACCAAGGGCACCGTCGAGCAGTTTCGGGAGATCGTGATCCACCGCTCGCTCAATCAACTCCGCGAAGCGGACCTTCACACCCATGCGATTCCGCGGATCGCGGGTCCGGCGAAGGCCGCGCTCGTGGAAGTGCAATCGGACGAATACGGTGGCGGTCGACTTGATTTCATGCATTCTGAACTGTTTGCCAACTTAATGCGAAAGCTTGATCTCAGTGATTCCTATGCGCACTACATAGACCGTGTTCCGGCAGCCACATTGGCCGCGTTGAACACGTTGTCGTATTTCGGAATGCACCGGAGTCGAGTCAATGAACTCGTGGGACATCTCTGCCTCATCGAGATGTCCTCATCGCTCCCCAGTCGGGATTACAGCAGGGCCCTGCACCGGCTCGGCGTGGACGAATCGGCGCGAATCTTCTACGACGAGCACGTGGAGGCCGACGCGGTCCACGAGCAGCTGATCGTCCGTCGAGTCGCCGGGGAGCTCGGCGTGACGCCCGCTGACCGCATTGGACTCGTGCGCGGTGCGCGCGCGTGCATGGTCGTCGAGAATCTGCTCAGCGAGCAGATCTGGGACGCGTGGGAGGCCGGACGATCGTCACTTCTCCCCGCGGTCACGAGATGATCGTCGACTGGGCCGTCGGTGAAGAGATGACGAGCCGGATTCTCGCGGAACTCCCCTACTCGCGCCCCGACGTCATCGACCGTCCCGGGGTGTACCCTCCGTCGGTGGACTCCGCACTGCTGAGTCGCGCAGTCGTCGGTGAACTCAAGGGTGCGCCGCCGAACCAGTCGGTGGTTGAACTGTGCGCCGGCAGCGGTATTGCGTCGATCTATGCGGCCCTCACCGGTGCTGTCGTCTGCGCGGTCGACGATCGCGCAGAAGCAGTACGCGCCGTCGCGGCGAACGCGGCCGCCAACGGCGTCGACGTCGTAGCGGTGCAGGCTGACGTGCGGGTGTGGATGCCCGTGCAGCCTGTCGACCTGCTCGTCGCCAACCCGCCGTATGTGCCCGCTCCACACGACACGCTCGACGGTCACGCGTGGGACGCGGGTCCGGACGGCCGTGCGGTGCTCAACGTGATCGTCGACCGTGCCCCGGAGATCCTCAGCGCCGAAGGTGTACTCCTCCTGGTCTTCTCCGACATCGCAGGCGTGGCGGAAGTCGTCGATCGTCTGGCGACGAACGGACTCGCCGGATCGGTCGTCGACGAGGCGCGCCTGCAGTTCGGCCCCGTGACGAGCGAACGGGCGGGTTGGCTCGCCGAGAGGGGACTCATCGAGCCCGGCCAGACCGAGGAGCGGGTTGTTGTAGTGCGAGCCGTCCGTGCCGCGGCCGTATGACTGACTTTCCGCTGAATCGCGCCCAGAGGGCGCTGTGGTTCGCCCAGCAGATGGTCGGCGACAGTGTCCCGATCGTTGTTGCGCAATGCTTGGACATCGAGGGGTCGCTCGACGCAGGCGCCCTCGCGGCATGTGTGGACGAGGTGTGCGCGGACCTCGGAATGTCCACCACTCGACTCAGGGTGGACGGCCAGCCCATGCTGACAAGCGAAGTGCACAGCCGCCCTCGCCTGACAGAGACCGTTTCGATGATCCACGAGGTCGATCCGGAACGAGCGGCCGTCGAATGGATGGCCGCCGCGACGCGGGAGCCGGTCGACATGGCGGGTCCCCTGCTGCGGTGTGTGCTCCTCGAGATCGGTCCGTCGAGATGGACGTTTTATGCCCGCGCTCACCACATCCTCCTCGACGGTTATGCGGCCGGCCTGATGATGCGCCACGTCGCGCATCGGTACCGAACACGAGTCGGCTCGGCAGCCGACAGCGGTGCGCCCTCGTCGCCCCGCGGTCCCGATGCGATCCTCGACCACGAGGAGACCTATCTCGTGTCGAACCGTCGTCGCCGCGACAGGGACCACTGGCGCGAAGTGATGGCTGCGGCGCCAGATCCGCTCCGATTCGCACCACGCTCTGTAGGCCCGTCGTCTGCCTCGCATGTCGTCGGAGTCGATCTGGACGTCTCGTCTGCATCCGACCTCGGCCGAACTGCCGTACGAGCAGGTGTGCCGACAGTCGCGGTCCTGGTCGCGGGCTGCGCGGTGGGCCTGTCCCGGATCTCCGATCGCTCGTCGATCCCGCTCACGCTGGTCACATCCGGGCGCACGACGGCGGCCGTCCGCGCCGCCGCCGGGACGATGTCCAACCTGCTGCCGATCCTCATCGAACAGGTAGACGCCGTGTCGGTCGACGCTCTTCTGCGCACCGTGGCGGCGACGCTGTCCGAAGCGCTCCGCCACCAGTGCTTCCGCTTCGAGGAGATCGTCGACGATCGCGGGCGTCAGCGCCTCGGACCGGTGGTGAATCTGGTGCCGTCTATCCCGGATGTCGGCCTCGGGGACGGGGTGCGGGCCGGGCTGAGGGTGCTCACGACTGGACCAGTCGACGACGTGAACATCAACGTGTACCCCGGAGGCGCCGACACCCTCCGGATCGAGATCGAGGTGAACGCCGAGGCCCACGACGTCGCCTTTGCCGAAGCGCTTCTCGATGGTGTCGTCGGCGGAGTCCGGGCGCTGAGCACTGCCGAACATGACACCCCGACAGTCGGTCTGGACGTCCTCGATCCGACCCCGGCGCTCGTGGGTGAGCCGTCGGACCGAATGCGCACTCTCGCTGACGAGTACCTCCGGCGCCGGAGACCCGACCGGGTGGCTGTGGTCGACGCCGACGGTCGCGAACACACGTACTCCGCCGTCGCAGAGCAGGCCGCCCGCGTCGCGCAGACCCTGCGTGAGCGTGCACGACCCGGTGACGTCGTCGCCGTCGTATGTGAGAGATCAGTTCACAGCGTTGTCGCCGCTTGGGCGGTCGCGGCGGCCGGAATGTGCGTGTTGCCGATCGATCCCTCGCTGCCGGAGAAGCGTCGGCTGACCATGCTCGGCGACGCGCGGCCGGCGCTGGTGCTCGGCCTCGGTCCGGGCGCCGACATCAACCTCGCCGACATCAACCTCGCCGACATCAATGTGGCCGACCGTCGGACATCCGGGGAGAGCACTCCCCCTGAAGTCCGGCACAACACCGCCGCATACCTCCTGTACACGTCCGGCAGTACGGGGACCCCGAAAGGGATCGTGGTGACGCACAGCGGAATCGGTGCACTGGTGGACGAGATGGATGATCACTACGGTCTGGACGACACCAGTGTTGTCGCTCATCTCGCGTCGCCGGGCTTCGACACGGCGATCGTCGAGATGCTCGCGGCGGCCCACGCCGGTGCAGCGCTGGTGATCATCCCTCCCGAGGTGCGCGGTGGAGCAGACCTCGAATCATTGCTGGAGAGCCGCGGAGTGACTCACCTGTTCGTCACGCCCGCGGTACTCGCGACGCTCCCGGCTGAGGGTCTCCCGAACCTCACGCACCTGATAGTCGGCGGAGACGTGTGTCCGGCGCCGTTGATACGACGATGGGCGCGGACCAGGACCGTCCGCTGCGCGTACGGACCCACCGAGACCACGTGCAGTGTGACTCTGACCGAGCCGATCGACCCCGACGGCGTCGAGCCGCTGATCGCTCTCGGCAGGCCGATGCGAGGGGTGCGGATCCATGTCCTCGACCGGCGACTTCGCCCGGTCCCGCGCGGCGGTGAGGGTGAGTTGTACGTAGTGGGTCCCAGCCTCGCCAGCGGCGTCGTCGGACTGGCGGGCCGCACGGCGGACCGTTTCGTCGCATCGCTGGACGGTGACGGCGGACGGATGTACCGGACAGGCGATCGTGTGCGGCGCGGTGTCGACGATCGATTGTGGTTCCTCGGCCGCGGCGACGGTCAGGTCAAGATCCACGGGGTACGCGTCGAGCCCGCGGAGACCGATCGTGCTGTGGTGGCGACCGGTCTCGTGACGGGGAGCGTGACCGTCGCCCATAGAACCGATTCAGGGGCCTGGCTGCACACGTACGTGGTCCCCGCTGCGGGTGTCGACACGGCAGACCTGACCCGACGCGTGCGGGCGAGCGTGCGTGACCTGGCCGGTTCACCACACACCCCGGCCGGAGTGACGTTGCTCGACGAACTCCCGCTGACGGTGAACAACAAGATCGACACGTCTGCGCTGCCGCCGCCGGTGGTCGGCGAGCGGCGGCGGTTCCGTGCGCCCTCGACAGAGGTGGAGAAGGCAGTGGTCGACGCTTTCGAACGGGCACTCGGCACCGACCGGCTGGGGATCGACGACGACTTCTTCGACCTCGCCGGGGACTCCCTGTCGGCGACAGCGGTGGCAGCCGACATCAACGGGCGACTCGGCGTGCGGATCGGCGTGCGCGACGTCTTCGCTTCCGGCACGCCCCTGCGAATCGCGGAACGCATCGAGTCGATTGCTCATGACCGGTCCCAACCCGCCCCTCGCGACGACGGGCCCGTGCCGATCTCTCCGGCGCAGCGCACGGTGTTCGGGGGCCGGCGCCGGCTCGATCACCTCATCGCCTTCGAAATCACTGTTCCGGGGGTGATCTCGGCGGCCGATGCACGAGGGCTCGTCGGTTCGCTGGTGGACGCACATCCGATGCTCCGCAGCAGGTTCGCCGACGACGCGACGTTCACGATCGACTCGACCGCGGATCCGGATCGGTGGCGAATCGATTCGCTCGCCGATCCGTCTCACATGCGCCGACGCCTGCACGAGCCGATCGACGTGGCCTCTGGCTACCCGATCCGCGCGGTGATCGCCCCGCGTGGGGCCACCACGCAGGTCGGATTCGCCTTTCATCACCTCGCGGTGGACGGCGAATCCCTGCGGCTTCTGGCGGGGAGCCTGACCGAGCCGCCTCGTACACGAGGCGTGGACTACCGGGACTATGCGCGCCTCGCGACCGCCCGGGCCGACATGAACCGGGACGCCGACATCGCCCACTTCGCGCCGGCAGCGTCGATCGTCGTCGACCTCGCCACCGTGTCGCGGCGAGCATCCGTCTGGGACAACCGTGGAGCACGGGTGTCGCACCCGATCGCGCCAGGTCAGTGGGCTGCTGTCGGTGACGCCGCTCGAGAGCACCGCGTGACCGAGCTGACCGTCCTCCGTGCGGCGCTCGCGGCGCTCGTGAGTGCGCGGAGCGGCGCGAGCGCAGTCCCGGTCGGCGCCCTGATCTCGGGACGCGACGACACCCGGTGGGACGGGGTGGTCGGCATGTTCGTGAACACCGTCAGCGTCCTGTGCCGGATGGAGGTGTCCTGGCCCGCCACCGTCGAGGCGGTACGGCAGGCAGAGAATGAGGCATTTGCACACTCGGCGACCGCATTCAGCGACGTGGTCGACGCACTGGGGCCGTCGTCGACCGATCGGCACCCGTTGTTTCAGGTGATGCTGACCATGGATCGCGATCCGGACTTTCCCGGAGTCCACGTGACGCCGTACCCCGTTGACATCGCACGATGCGATCTGCACGTGTCGATCGTCGCGCCGGCCAGGGGTGCGGCCGGGCGGGTGGAGATACTGTACGCATCCGCCCTGTTCGACGAGGGATACGTCGAGCGCCTGGCGGCGGATCTGGTGGGATCGTTCAGCGACCTGTCGGGCGCAGGACCACGTCCGTGGGGTGAGCGTCCGGCGGTGTCGAGATCGCGTGGGCCACTGCCGCGGCGACGGTCTCCGGCTTGAGGAACTTCGAAGGGTTGTACTCGGCGCCCTCGATGGCGACGATGTCTCGCTGCATGTCGGTGTCGATGCGGCCCGGGAAGACCGACGTGACTCGCAGCGACGGCTCCTCCAGTCGGAGACCATCCGCGAGCGCCCGCAGCCCGAACTTGCTGGCCGCGTACGGCGTCCACCCCGGATTGACCCGCATGCCGGCACCCGAGTTGAGGAACACGACGTGCCCTCCGGCGGCGCGCAGCGCGGGCAACAGCAGTCGTGTCAGTTCGGCTGCGGCGATGAGATTCACCTCAAGCAGATAGCGCCACTCGTCGGCCGGTGTGTCGGCGACGGACTCCAGACTGCTCGCGACCCCGGCACTGTGTACGAGGACGTCGAGTGCGGTGATGGCCTCGGTCGCTGCTTCCAGTGACTCGTGATCGGTGAGGTCGACGGGAAACGTCGCGGCACCGTCGAGTTCCATTGCGAGACTGTCGAGTTCGGTGCTCCCGCGGCCGCCGAGCAGGAGATCGTGAGTGGGTGCGAGCGCGTGTGCGATCTGAGCGCCCACACCGCGGCTGGCGCCGGTGATCAATGCTGTGGGCATGTCAGATCCGGCCGCCGACACCGATGCGCCCGGAACTCGACGAGCCGCCGTACGACGCCGGGCTTCGGCCATCGTGGCTGTAGCCGCCGTCGTGGACGTCGTAACTGAGCACCGTGTCGACGAGGATGCCGGTCAACACCGGGGCCAGGTCGCCGTACGAGTCGTCGGACGGCACACTCTGCGAATCGAACCAATCGGCGACGTCGGCCTGGGCCGTGGTCAGCGCCTGATCGGCGAGCGCGGAGGCCCTAGCCGCAGCCTCCGTCGACGTTGCGGGATCGGATTCGGCGAGGTCTGCGGCAGTATCCGCGAGACGACGGGCCTCGGACAGCCGTGTCCGGGCGATGGATCCGACCACACCACGACGAGTCTCGACGTAGTCGGACGCGGCCTGTACGCGGTCGATCACCGCGGGCAGGTCGACGTCGTCGGCGCTGCTCGGATCGGCGCCGTCAACGGCGTCGAGCAGCTTCGCCGCCTGATCCAGGGCACCTTCGGCCGAGCGGATCGAACCCACGACGGAGCCGCGTCCGGAGAGGCCGGCGGCGGAGGCCTCCCGGCCTTGCTCAAGAACGTCCTCCGCGAACTGCAGATGCTCGGCGGCGAGCGCGACGTTCTCGGTGATCGAGGCGACGTCGGCGCCGTGTTCGGACGTCAGTTCGTCGAGCCGGGACTGTGTCCGGGGGAGTCGTGCGGTGATCTCGGCGACCCGCGCGGCGAGGGCGTCGAAGCGAGCGGCCGGATCGGTGAGCAGGTCGCGCAGAGCGTCGAATCCGGCGACCTGGCGGTCGAGTGAGGCATCGGCGTCGGAGCACGTGGTGATGATTCGCACCAGGAGTGCGCGCTGCTCCTCGGGGTCGGGAACGAGCCCGTCGTCGATTCGCTGCCGGAGGGTGAACGCGTCGGCGAGCGCTGCGCGAGCGTCGAGCACTGCGTCGGTGAAAGGCTGCGCCACATCGGATCCGAGTTCGTCGACGGCCAGTGAGAGTTCGTCGGCGCTTGTTGCAATCGCCCGGTCGGTGCCGGTCAGGACCTCGCGGGACCACGGGTCGAGTTCGCTGAGCGGCTGGCGCCCGAGTTCGTCGGCCGTGAAGGCCTCTTCTTCAGGCTCGCCGGCACGTCGTTTCCGGACATACAGCCCCACTCCGACGAGTGCGAGGGCGCCGACGATGACAACTGTCGTGATCAGGCCGACTCGAGATGCCGAGTCGTCGTCAGCTGCGGACCCGAGGGCCGATCCGACGGCCAGTGCGGCGTCGGCGAATCGCCCTTCCTTCACCGCCGGATCCAGGTCGTCAGCGGTGATCGTCGCGATCTCGGAGTCCGTGAGCCCGTCCACCTCGAACGGAGCCTGCAGGTAGGCGGTGCGGTCGTCGGTCGCGATCGCGAGGATCACGTCGCGAGTTCCGAAATCGCTCTGCGCGACAGTCTGCGACGTCCACTCCTCGGGTGACAGTCCGTCGAAGTTCTTCACGTAGACCACCCAGTAGGCGATCTCCTGATCGTCGGCGAGCTTGGTGACCGACTGCTGAATCTCTGCGCTCTGGGCGGCGTTCAACGCATTCGCGGGGTCGACGACTTGAGCCGGAAGGTGCAGGGGTGGCTGCGCGTGGGCCGATCCGGCGGTCAGCGAACCGAGGAACAGAGCGACGGGCACGGACGCGAGGGCCAGCAACCGTCGGGCAGAGGCGGACGACATGGCACCAATCTATCGTCTGGGTGACACTCGAGGTGGGTGTCTGTGAGAGGAGTGAATAGTGCGTGACGTGTTCGATGCCGTCGTCGTGGGTTCGGGGCCGAACGGTCTGACCGCCGCCGCGACTCTCGCTGTCGCGGGCCGTCGCGTGCTGGTTCTCGAAGCCGCCGAGACGATCGGGGGAGGTGCGCGCACCGATGAGGCGTTCGGCGCCGGAATCCGCCGCGATGTGTGCTCGGCGGTGCACCCGACGGGATTCGTCTCCCCGGCCTTCGCAGATCTCGCTCTCACCGCTCACGGCCTGCGGTGGTCCGTGCCGAACGTCTCGATCGCGCATGTCGCGGCCGACGACGTGATCGCCGTGCGACGTGGAAAGCGTTCCGTCGCAGAGGAATTCGGCGTGGATTCGAAGCGGTGGGAGCGGCTTGTCACACCATCGGCCCAGCCCGCTGCGCTCGCCGACGACATACTCGCCATGCCCGCGATGCCACGCAGGCCCCTCGACATGGCCAGGTTTTCGCCCGCCGCGCTGGCACCGGTCGACGTGCTTGCGAAAGCGTTCCGCACGGACCGCGCCGCCACCGTGTTCGCGGCCATCGCCGCTCACGCGATTCGGCCGTTGTCCACGCTCGGTTCGTCGGCGGCCGGACTGCTCCTGGGCATGCTGACCGAGACCGGCTGGCCGGTCGCCGAGGGCGGCTCGCAGGCGATCGCCGACGCGTTGGCCGCCGTCGTCCTCGCACACGGGGGACGGATCGAGACCGGAGTCGAGGTGACGGAGCGGGCGCAGCTGCCGACGGGGGCGGACCTTTTCTTCGACACATCACCCGCGGTTGTTCAGCGGGTGCTGGGTGACGCGGTGCCGCGGCGCTACGCGCGGGCGCTGCGCCGGATCGACTACGGGCCGGGCGTCTGCAAGGTCGACTTCCTGCTCTCGGATCCCATCCCATGGACCCATCGCCCTGACGTCATGGCGGGTACCGCGACCTTCCACCTCGCCGACGACCTCGCTCACGTTCGCACGACGGAGGCCGACGTCGCCGCGGGTCGAGTTCCGCAGCGGCCGTGGGTGCTCGGCGGTGAGCCGACCCGAGTGGACCCGACCCGGGCTCCGGCGGGCACGCACCTGGCCTGGGCGTACTGCCACGTGCCCGCCGGGTGCGAGGTCGACATGTCGGCGGCCATCACCGCGGCGATCGAACTCCGCGCGCCGGGCTTCAGCGACATCGTCGACGGAACGATCGTGACGACGGCCGCCGACTTCGCCGCCCACAACAGCAACTACATCGCCGGTGACATCAACTGCGGGGCGGCGAGCCTGCGACAACTCCTCGTGCGTCCGATCCTGTCGACGACTCCCCAGTTCACCGGCCTGCCCGGCGTCTATCTGTGCTCGTCGGCGACGGCCCCGGGCGGGGGAGTCCACGGCATGTCGGGGCGTCGCGCGGCTCTTCACGCGCTGCACGCGCGACGCTGACAGCTCAGTGCTTCGGAGAGCGCTCGAGATGGATGAACGCCTGCACGTGCACGTCCGATCCGACCAGAGCGTCCGCGATCTGGCTGGTCGCACGGCCGACACGTTCGACGATGTCGGCGTAGCTCCGATCAGGTCGCGCTGTCACCTCCACCCGGATGATCTTCCGTGACCGGTCGTCCAGCGCACGAGCCGACACCTTCTGGAACATCGTGTCACCCGCGAGATCGTCGGCGACAGCGGACGCGATGAGTTTGGGCGCGATCACGAGCTCGCCGCTCGGGTCGGATCCGTCGAGTTCAAGATCGTCGACCGCTCTGGGTCGGATGGTGGACCCGATGAGGACAAGGCCCCAGATGAGGGAGACCACAGCAACACCCGCGAGCACGGCCGTCCACCATCCGCTGCCGGCGAGACGATCGATCGATGACGGGTCGAAGCGGTCCACCCAGTCGGAGACGGGCCGCAGGCCGAACCGATGCGCGAGGGCCGCTCCACCCACGGCGATCAGAGCCAAGCCCAGCAATGCGGTGGACAGGCGGTGCAATGACGCCGGTGCGCGGTTCATCGGCGACCTCCACGTGGGTGAACGAATCGGACCTTAACTCGAGGCGACGACTCGAGCTCGCCGACGACTCCTTCGACTGCCGCTTGAACAGCGGATCGATCCACGTCGTCGCGGCAGTGCACAGTGCATTTCACGCGCCGTCGAGTCACGATTGTCGTCGCGTGATCGACGGCGGCCACGTCGTCGGCCGCCGCGCTGCAGCGACGTGCGACGTCGATGCGCCGCGTCCACATCACGTCGTGGCCTGCGAGTCGAAGGTGCGTGGGCTTACGCGGCTTTGCGGCTAGCACGAGCAGTACGACACCGACAAAGACCAGAGCGATCACCGTCGGCCACGCCCATGCTTCCCATGACGCTTCCGACGACCGTTCTGCGAGGTCGCCGAGCCACGGGCTGCCCTCCGCCCAGCCGGCCTTGACAACCAGATCGCGGATCGCGACGCCGCACAGGGTCAACAAGGCCGCACCGAGCACAGCCCCGAACACCGCGGCCCCGGGGAGGCCGGACGGTGTGAACACCCGACGGTCCGAGATGTCGGCGGACCCCGACGGGTCCGCCGTTCGTGTGCGTGTCATGAGCTCTCCTCCTCCAATCGATGTGATTCGGCACGGCTGTCGGCATCGGTCAGTGCGGGAAGGTCGATGTACCCGTTCTTCCGGC
Organism: Gordonia sp. PDNC005; assembly: GCF_016919385.1. Classification (NCBI taxonomy): domain Bacteria; kingdom Bacillati; phylum Actinomycetota; class Actinomycetes; order Mycobacteriales; family Gordoniaceae; genus Gordonia; species Gordonia sp. PDNC005. Next base: position 3,769,482 of record NZ_CP070351.1, on the reverse strand, counting down.
GCGCGACCTCACCGCGTGGGACGAGGTGACGCACCGTGACATCGACCCGCACCGGCCGGTCGCCGGTGTACTCCTCGAGCTCGTCCGCCACCCGACTGCGGATCTCGTGGGTCAGGCGCGTGACCTCGGACGGCCAGGTGAGTGCGACCGTCAATGAGAGCCGACGTGCGCTTCCCATCGAGTCGACGGTCGCCCTCGGCAGGTCTGCCCCGATGCCGAGGCGATCTCCGGCCGCGCCGAGCAGTGAGCCGACGGTGTCCTGGTGCCGGACCACCCCGTCGACGTTCAGCGCCGCGCGTGTCGCGATCTTCTCGACGACTCTGTCGGCGATGACCAGAGCGCCGGGTGGATCCGCCAGCGGCCGGTCAGCCACGGCCCCTGCTCCGCACCACAGCGCCCAGGTCGATCACTCCGTCGCGGTGCAGGCCGACGACGGTGCCGATCGCGCCGAGCACGAGTGCGACGATCAGACCCCAGAAACCGCCCGTCGTCGCCGCAATAGCCAGCAGCAGGCCCGCGAACAGGCCGATGACCGCATTGTTCTTCATCATCCCGCCTTCCGATCAGATTCGACGTCTTCGACGACTACGGCGAACTCCTTGCCGGTGATCTCCTCGGCCGCCTCTCGTGCCGCAGTCGCGACCGTTTGCAGGTCGTACGCGAGATCGACCACCAGGTGGACCTCTCCGTCATCGTCGCGGATCGCGATTCCCGGAACACGCCGTCCCGGGAGATACGTGGCGACCTCACCGAACAGGCCGCTGTGCAGGTCGACTACGCCGGGTATGGCGAGCACGGCCTCGGCGATCCGTTCGGCAGTGGACTCGTCACTCATCACTCGACCCTCCGTGACGATCCGGACGGCTCCACCTCGTCACCGAAGTTCACGTCGTGGACGGTCACGTTGACCTCGGTGACCTCGAGTCCCGTCATCTGCTCGATCGCGCTGATGACGTTGCGGCGAATGGCTGCTGCGAGTTGATGGATGGCGACTCCGTATTCGGCGACGATCGACACGTCGACGGCGGCTTGGCGCTCACCGACCTCCACATCGATGCCCTGGGTGGCGCTGACGCCGGTGCCGGGCAGAACCTCGCGGACCTTGCCGACCACACGCTCGGTGGTGCCGCCGACGTCGTAGACGCCGTCGATCTCGCGCGCTGCGATGCCCGCGATCTTCGCCACGACGATGTCGGCGATCGACGTCCGGCCACGGTCGCCTGCGGTGTCACGCCGTGCGATCTCGCGGCCCGCAGAGGACTTCTGCTCTGTCTTCACGGCGGCGTCCGTCTTGTTCTCGGCTGCAGCTGCGGTGGTGGTTGCGTTCTCTGACACGCGAACTCCTTTGTCCATGGCGTAATGCCGGTTCATTGTGCGGCGCACGGATCACGACCCCTCGTCCGACGGCGTCGGAACACGCGATCCGTGTGTATGGTCAGTCGCAGGGAGGCGGGGAAGTTGCACGCATGATGTCACGTGATCCCCATCACGTAGGGGAATTGGACCTTGGTGAGCTCAGTGACGACGAGCTCGCCGCTACTGCTGCGGTCGGTGACGCCGAAGCGTTCTCAGTGCTGGTTCGACGCATGTCACCGGTTCTGCTGCGCTATATGCGGAGGATGGTCAGCGACCCGCAGGTCGCCGAGGATCTCGCTCAAGAGACGCTTCTCGATACGTGGAAAGCATTGCCGGACTTCGGATTCCGTAGCTCGTTCCGGACGTGGATGTTCGCTGTGGCGCATCGGAGGACCGTCGACCACTATCGGAAGCGACGGGATCTGCCCGTGTCCGACGATCGATTCGTCGATCTGCTCGCCAAGGGGCCCGAGCCCGCCGACATGGCGGAGCACTCGGCTTTGATGGATGCCTTGCGCGCCGAACTCGAGAACCTTCCCTACGCGTCGCGTGCCGCCTGGTGGCTGAAGGAGGTCGAGGGTCTCACCATCGACGAGATCGCCCAGGTGCTCCGTGTGAGCACGGGTTCGGTCAGGGGTCATCTGCAGCGAAGTCGGAAGTTCCTGGCGACCCGACTAGCACCGTGGCAGCCTGGTGCGAAGCCCCACGAGAGTGACAGACCGGCTGCCCGCGGGAAAGGAGAACGGCCATGAACGACGCCAAGCGTGACGATCAGAGCGCCGACCCGACCGACGGCTGGCTGGTGGACGCCGTGCGAGACCAGCAGGAGCCGGACAGCGACGTGGAACGGCTCATCTCGTCGATCTCATCGGGCCTCGGCCGGGTGCGCAGGCCTGCGCGCTCACTCGTCGCCGACGCGCCGGGAGTCTGGGTCAGCGACAGAGTCCTCAAGCAACTCATCGCGGTCCGTGTCCGCCGCACGATCGGGAGGCTTGTGGTGTTCGCGTCGGTGGACGGACCCGATGACCGGGTCGAGGCTGTTCGGATGGGCTTGATCGCCCGGTACGCCGACGATCTCGTCGAGCTGTCCGATCAGGTGCGCGACGTCGTGGACGACGTCCTCATCTCGACGATCGGGCCGCACGCGAGTGCAGCGGCCCGGTTGGAATTGACGGTCCGCTGGCAGGACCTCTACACACGCGAGTGGCTCGACTGAACCGGCCTCAGCCGGTGCGGCCGTCGCGCCAGCGCACCAGGCTCTCGACAACCGAGAGGTCGTAGTCGGGACCGTTGACGGCGAGCGTCAGCAGGCTCACGCCCTCGGCGGTTATCGCGTCGCCGAATCGTTTCAGTTCGTCGACGCCCCCATCGGCCTTCAACTCCGCGGACCGTTCGATCGTCGAGGGATCGCGTCCCACGTCAGCGCAGTGTTCGGCGAGGATCGCCGACTTGTGGCGGTAGGTCTCGACATCCACGAACGAGTGCCAGATGTCGGCATGCGCGGCGACGTGCCGCAAGGTCTTCTTCTCACCGCCGCCGCCGATCAGCACGGGGATCTTGCGCACCGGCTGCGGGTTGAGCTGAGCCATACGCGCCTCGATGCGTGGCAGCGACTCGCCGAGAGCGTCCAGTCGCTTACCGGTGGTGGAGAAGTCGTAGCCGTACTCGTCGTAGTCGCGCTTGAACCAGCCGCTGCCGATTCCGAGGATCAGGCGTCCGTTCGAGATACGATCCACCGTGCGCGCCATGTCGGCGAGCAGCTCCGGATTGCGGTAGCTGTTGCACGCGACGAGGGGACCGAACTCGATGCGCTCGGTCTGTTCCGCCCATGCGCCGAGCATCGTCCAGCATTCGAAGTGAGCACCGTCGGGATCGCCGGACAGTGGGAAGAAGTGGTCCCAGTTGAAGACGACGTCCACGCCGATGTCTTCTGCGCGGCGGACCGCGTCACGAATGAGGCTGTAGTCGGGGGAGTGCTGGGGCTGGAGCTGGACACCGATGCGCACAGGGAATGTCATGACTCCCAGTGTGCACCAGCACCTGATTCTTGCGTCATGCGCAACGAGGCATGACGATTCGGCATGCTTGTCGCTACGTTGTGAGCATGAGTGACAACCACGATCATCACGCCGCGCCGACGCAGGCGCCCCGCCATCCCGAGTCCGCCCAGGAATGGGACGAGCGCTATCGCGTGTCCGACCGCATCTGGACGACGAACGTGAACCCCGCACTGCTCGCGGAGGCCGACTCGCTCGAACCGGGAACGGCCCTCGACGTGGGAAGCGGGGAAGGCGCCGACGCGCGGTGGCTCACCGGCAAGGGGTGGGCCGTGACAGCGGTCGACATCTCGCAGGTCGCCGTCGACAGAGCACGCGAAGCAGATCCGGACGGGACCATCTCGTGGAATCGGGTGGACCTGACTGTCGAACCCGTCCCGAACGCGCCGTTCGACCTGGTGTCGGCGTTCTACTTCCCGATCCCGCAGCAGCGGCGAGTACTGGTGGACGTGCTGATCGGCGCGGTCGCGCCCGGCGGGACTTTGCTCGTCGTCGCACATGAAGCCGAGGGAATGCGTGCTCACGGCTTCGACCCGGCCGACTTCATCCGGCCCGCCGACATCGCGGGCATCCTCGGCGACGGATGGGTCGTCGAGCTCTCCGAAGTGCGTCCGCGCGGTATCGCCGCGGGCAACGGTGCGCACATCAACGACGAAGTGCTCAAGGCCCGACGCCTCGCATAACGCCGGTCTCGCGACTCCGCCCCTCCCGCGTCTTGAGCGCGGCGCCTCTACCTGCTCCTTTGGTGAGCGGCCTCCACCTGCTCCTTGAGCGAGCGAAGCGAGTCGAAAGGCTCCTGCGGCAACACCTTTCGACTCGCAAGCTCGCTCAAGGAGCAGGGGACGTGCGGGTCGCTCGGGGAACAGTGACTCGCAAGCTCGTTCAAGGAGCAGTGACTCGCAGGGAAATCCGCACGGTTTCAGATCCAGCCGAGTTCTCGGGCCTTGACGGCGGCCTCGTATCGGTTGGCGACGGCGAGCTTGGCCATCGCCGACGAGAGGTAGTTGCGCGTGGTACCGGGGGACAGGTGCGCGCGTGCCGCGATCTCGTCGATCGACGAGCCGTCGATCGCGAACTCGAGTACATCGGCCTCGCGTGCGGTGAGCACCGAGTCGCCGGTGGAGATGGCTTCGGCGGCGAGCTCCGGATCGACGTAGCGCCCGCCGTCGTGCACGGACCGGATCACTGCGGCGAGTGTCTCCGCCGACGCCGTCTTGGGCAGGAATCCACGAACGCCGACCGAGAGTGCACGTTTCAGATATCCGGGACGACCGTGGCTCGTCACGATGAGTGTTCCCGCATCCGGCGACATCGCCAGGATATGCTGAGCGACCTCGATGCCGTCGATACCGGGAAGCTGCAGATCGAGGACGGCGACCGCGGTCGGGAGACCGCCGTCGACTCGCGCCCGCCACAGACGGACGAGGTCCTCTCCAGTGCTGACGTCGGCGACGACGTCGAGGTCGTCCTCCAGCCCGAGCATGGTGGCCATAGCCGACCGAATGAGGGTCTCGTCGTCGGCCAGTAGAACCGGAATCATGTCGTCTCCCAACGAACGTCCAGGGTGAAGGCTCCATCGGCGGAGCCCGTGGTCACGACACCGCCGACGGCAGCGAGGCGCTCGGACAGGCCGCGGAGTCCGGATTGAGCGCCGACCGGGGCGACGACGCCGTTGTTGGTCAGCTTCATCCCGGCCGAGCCGAGATCGAGTGTCGCAGTGGTGGCGGACGAATGCCGGACGATGTTGGTGGTTCCTTCGCGGACCACCCATGCGGCCGCTTCGTGGAGTCGCTCCGGGACGTCCTCGGGTCGTCCTGCGATCACCAGGTCGCAGCCCGCGGCGGCGAGGAGCGACCGGGCTCCGGCCACCTCCCCGGGCAGATCGATACCGCGGTAGCCGCGCACCAACGAGCGCATCTCCTCCATGGACGACACGGCGAGAGCCTTGATCTCGTCCATCTCGGTGGCTGCCAGGTCAGAGGCCCCGGCGTGGAGAAGTCGCGACGCGAGTTCGCTCTTCACCGCGATAGTGGAGAATCCGCGGCCCACCACGTCGTGAAGGTCGCGCGCGAACCGCAGCCGTTCCTCGGCGACTTCGAGTTCGGCCTGTGTCCGGCGGGCTTCGTCGAGGTCGTCGACGATCCGAAGTGCCCACAGCGACGCTCGTGTGGTCCCGCAGCAGAACACGGCCACGAGTGCGGGAGGCAGCACGTTCACCGGCCGACCGTCCGGAGCGCCCGACACGACCGCGGTGATGAGGGCAATCGCAGCGAGAAGCTCCCAGCGTCTCGTCATGAACGGGAGCAGGGCTGCAGCTGCGAGCACCACGACGAACCAGGCGCCACCGCGTGCGAACGCGACGGCGTCGCCGGTCGACGAGTGCGCCGCGATCAATCCGGCAAGCCATGATCCGGCGAATCCCACGGTGGCGATGCGGGTGAGCCACGAGTCGAGTCGCGGAGCATCACGCCCGGTCAACTCGGGGCGGGCCTCGAAAGCCATCAATGCAGACACCGTCGCCGTCAGCATCACGGCCAGTACACCGGCGTGTTCGCGAAGATTAGCGGCGGCGAGCACCCCGACCATCGTGACTACGCCGAGCAGCGTGGCCCGAGTGTAGGCCCGATACTTGGCCGGTTCGGACAAGCGGGACCATCGCCCGGGCGTGAGATTCATCCGCGGTCGTCCCAGCGGAACGATTTGTAGACGAGGCCGATCGCGAGTGCGGTCCATATGATCAGTGTCGCAATCGGACCGGCCGAGTCGGCGAACGTCCCGCTGACGGTGCCGTCCGACGCGCCGAGGCGCACCAGGTCGGACACCGCGGCGTAAGGCGTCCATCCGACGATGTCGGCGGCACGGTCGGGCAGGGCGTCGCGAATGTTGCCCATCCCGATCATGGCCAGGGCCATGACCGGCAGGGACGTGATCTGGGCGGCCTCGGCGTTCTTCGTGAATCCGCTGGTGGCGAGGGCCAACAGGCCGAACACGGGCACCCCCGCGGCGAGGCCCAGGACGATGAGAAGCGGATTCGCCGGAGCGGGACCACCGGAACCGTAGACGACGACCGCGACCACAAGCGACGAGGCGGCGGTCACCGTCACGCCCGGCACGTTAGGTGCGGCGAGTATCTGCCAGTCGGCGGCCTCACCGGTGCGCAGTCGTTTCAGCACGCCCTCGCCACGGCGTGTCGTGACCATCGACAGCACCGTGTAGAACTGCACGAACACCAAGGCGTACAGCGCGAACATGTCGAACGTCGCCGCGACCGAGTCGTGAGTGACGCCGTTGCTGCGAGAGAGCAGGAAGATCGTGAGTGGCAGGAGGACGGGGAACACGATGCCCATCACCACGAGAGTCCTGTTGCGGAGGAACTGACGGAACTCGGCGCGAGCCAGTGAGTACAGCGGGCGGCGGCGGAAAGTGTCTGCAGTGGTCATCGGTTCGCTCCGGTCGTCGCAAGGGTGGTCTCTCCAGCGATGTCGAGGAATACCGACTCGAGCGATGCTGCTCGTGCCGCCAGACCTGTCAGTTGCACGTCGGCGGCGTCTGCCCAGGTCAGTAGCCTGTGCAGGTCGCGCTGGAGGGCGAAGGTGCGGATTTCCACTCGGCCCGCTTCGGAATGCATGCCGCTGAACTCCGGGAGTGCAACGTCCGGGGCGTCGAACGTGACGGTGGATGGGTGAGCGTCGACGATGTCGCGCAGCGTGCCCTCCCGCGAGACGGCCCCGGCGTGCATTATCGCGATCCGATCCGCGAGTGCTTCCGCTTCGTCGAGATAGTGGGTTGTCAGAACCATCGTGACGCCCGCGGCCTTGAGGTCGGTGAGGAGCGTCCAGGTGGCACGCCGGCTCTCTGGATCGAGACCGGTGGTCGGCTCGTCGAGGAAGAGCAGTCGCGGGCGGCCCAGCAGAGCGCACGCCAGGTCGACGCGGCGTTTCTCGCCGCCGGACAGCGAGCCGACTCGGACGTCTGCCCGGCCCGCGAGGCGGACCTTCCCGAGAACGTCGTCCACGGTGGTCGGATGGCTGCAGGTGCCGCGCCACATCTCGAGAGTCTCGGCGACGGTCAGTTCGGCGGGCAGCCCTCCGGACTGAAGCATGATGCCCACGTCTGGACGGACCGCCCGCCGATCGTTGACGGGATCGAGCCCGAACACCGCGACCGTTCCGTCGTCCGGTGTCGCCAGGCCTTCGAGAAGATCGAGGGTCGACGTCTTGCCTGCACCGTTGGTTCCGAGCAGGGCGAACACCTCGCCCTCGTCGACGGTGAGGTCGACACCGCGAACCGCGTGATAGGCGGCGTCGCCGTGTCCGTACCAACGGTGCAGGTTGTTGGCGTCGATGATCGCGGTCATCGGCGGGTCCACTTGTCGCGGGTGCCGATACCCCAGCGCACCGCCATGAATGCGCCGGCGATGCCGACCGCGAACGCTCCGGCGGCCAGAGGGGGCTGCACGATGACGAGCACCAGTCCGATGAGGACAGCGGTCACACCGATTGCGAACAGCTCTCGGGATCGCGTCGGTGCCGGGCCGAGGCGGCAGCAGTCCATGAACAGGTCGTGGAACGAGGCGTCGCGGAGGCCGGGCTCGGGCCGGGGGGAGTGTCCGGCGGAAGGTGTTGTGTTCATGCGTCAAGCCTCGCGGCCTGCGGGTGTGTGCAGTAGTGCGCAGAGTCATCGGTTCGTGTGCGCTCGTCATGGAAATCCGATGACATCTGTCATGTCGACCACCGGAGATTGTCGTACCGGGGTGCCATGATCGCTGCATGAGGATCGAACAGTTCGAACGCGCCGACGCGTCGATCCTCCACGCCGATCTCGACTCGTTCTACGCGTCGGTCGAGCAACGCGATCACCCGCATCTTCGTGGGCGTCCCGTGCTCGTCGGGGGCGGCGTCGTGTTGGCGGCGAGTTACGAGGCGAAAGCCGTCGGCGTCCGATCCCCGATGCCCGGTCACGAGGCGCGAGCATTGTGTCCGACGGCGGTGACGATGCCCGCGCGGTTCGACGCGTACATGCAGGCTTCGAAGGCGGTCTTTGATGTGTTCCGGGACGTGACGCCGCTGGTGGAGGGAATATCGGTCGACGAAGCGTTCCTCGACGTCTCCGGCCTGCGCAAGATCAGCGGGACGCCGGTCGAGATAGCGGAGCGCCTGCGGGAGCGTGTCCGGGTCGACGTCGGTCTGCCGATCACCGTGGGCGTGGCGCGCAGCAAGTTTCTGGCGAAGGTCGCGAGCGCGGTCGGCAAGCCGGACGGCCTTCTACATGTGGAGGCCGGGCGTGAACTCGACTTCCTCCATCCGCTTCCCGTGCGGAGGTTGTGGGGTGTGGGAGCGAAGACGGAGGCACGCCTGTTTGACGCCGGGATCTCGACAGTGGGGCAGATCGCCGAGTTGGGGGAGTCGCGCATGTGCGGGCTTCTCGGCCGCGGTACCGGCGCGCACTTGTACGCGCTGTCGATGGCCCGGGACCCGAGGCGGGTCGAGACAGGAAGGCGACGCCGATCGATCGGGGCACAGCGCGCGCTCGGACGTCGGATCAAGTCGGAGTCCGATATCGAGGCGACACTCCTGGCGATCGTCGACCGTCTCGGCGTCAGGCTTCGCAAGGCCGACCGGCTGACACGGACCGTGGTCCTTCGGCTTCGGTTTCAGGACTTCGACGCGGTCACCCGATCCCGCTCGCTGCCCGATCCGACGGACTCGACGGAGACGATCCTCGCGGTGGCACGCGGACTGCTCGCCGATGCGATGCCGCTCGTCCGGGCACGAGGCTGCACACTGATCGGGCTCTCATTGACGAATCTCGCCGACCACGGCGCCGTCCAACTCACCCTGCCGTTCGACGGCGACGATCACGCCGCCGCTCTCGACATCGCCGTCGACTCCCTACGTGGCAAGTTCGGCCGCGACGCCGTCACCCGCGGCGCACTGATCAACCGTCATCACGGCGACGACGCCCCGATGCTCCCCGACTAGTCCCCGTCTGGAGACGGCTAGAACGCAGCCTCCGCGGCGGGGCGGGCGGCGTCGGCGACGAGTGGGGTGAGGGAGAGGCGGGATCGGCGCTCGAGAACATCGTCCACGGTGATCGCGCCCTCGGCGTGCACACCGAACACGAACTCGGCGCCGGTCACTTCGGTGCCGTCGGCCACCGGCGAGGCGAGGGCTGGGACGGATGCCCCGAGGTCGACGACGGCCGGAGCTTCCGTCCCGTACTTCGCGACCAAACGATCGGGCGCGTTGACGCCGGCGAGGACGTCCGGCCCCGCGGCCCCGACCAGCGGCAATGCGCGTGTCCGGCACTCGGATGCGGTGAGGCCGGACGCCTGGATCGCTGCGTCGACGGCATCCTGTGCCATTCGACGGTAGGTGGTCAGCTTGCCGCCGACCACGGTCACCAGTCCGTCGCCGCGTGTCAGGACGGCGTGCTTGCGGGAGACGTCCGACGTCTCGCCCGATCCGGAATCGAGAAGGGGGCGCAGCCCGGAGTACGTGCCGATGACATCGTCACGAGACAGCGGTGTGCCGAGTGCGAGGTTCACCGTGTCGAGAAGGAAGTCGATCTCCGACTCCTCAGGCCGCGGAACGTCCGGAATCTCGCCATCGGCCTCCTCGTCAGTGAGCCCGACGTACACGCGGCCGTCGGCCTGCGGGAGAGCGAAGACGTAGCGGCCGAAATGGCCGGGCACGGCGACGGTGAGTCCGGCCGTCAGGCCGTTGAAGCTGTCCTGACTCATCACCAGATGAGTGCCACGGCTCGGGCGAAGGGCGATCGCGGAGTCGACCTGTGCGGCCCATACTCCGGTCGCGTTCACGACGGCCTTCGCGCGGATGCCGAAGCTGGCGCCGGTGAGTTCGTCGGTCACGTCGACAGACGTTCCGGTCACCTGGTCGGCGCGGGCGTGGGTCAGGACGGTCGCCCCGAGTGAAGCCGCGGTCCGCGCGATGCCGATCACAAGACGGGCGTCGTCGTTGAGCTGTCCGTCCCAGTTCAGGAGGCCGCCGCGCAGGCCGTCCTGCTTGACGGTCGGCGCGAGCTCAACAACCTCGGAGGCGGAGATGCGCCGCGAGCGGGCCAGTGTGGACGAAGGTGTCTTGGCGGCGATTCGCAGCGCGTCACCGGCGAGGAATCCTGTCCGCGTCAGTGCGGCGTTGAAGAAGTTGACGTCCTTCGTCAGCGGCACCACCTGCGGCAGCGGCCGCACCAGGTGCGGAGCGATCGTGCAGATCAACGCGTCACGCTCTACGGCGCTCTCGTAGGCGATGCCGACTGCGCCGGACGCCAGGTATCGAAGGCCGCCGTGCACCAACTTCGATGACCACCGGCTGGTGCCGAACGCAAGATCACGGCTCTCGATGAGCACCGTCGACAGGCCGCGCGAGACGGCGTCGAGGGCAACACCGGCACCGGTCACGCCGCCGCCGATCACCACGAGATCCACTGCCGGCGATGCAGCGAGCCGAGCCAGGTCGGCGCTCCGACGCGAAGGTGACAGAAGCGACGAGGGGTCGATGGAGGGGTGGCCGATGAGCATGTCGGAGGTCATGGGCGGAGGTACCTTTCGAGGAGTTCCGAGAGTTCGTCGTCGAGCGCGTCGACGTCGTCGGGGTCGGTGAAGACGGGGCCGGTCAGCGCAAACGACCACGCCATCTGCAGGACGGTGGTCGCCATCCGGGCCGCGTCGCCGTCGCGGATCTCTCCCGCTGCCTGACCTGCGGCCAGCAGGTGCTCGATCGTGTCGAGCTGACTGCGCGACGTCCGACCGGTGCGATGGAGCAGGTACGGCATGAGGAACTCGGGATCGAGCTCGATGATCCGCTGCAGCAGAGGATGCTTCCGGGCGGCGCTCACGAGGTGCACGAGTCCGACGATCATCGACTCACGCGTTGCGAGACTCTCGTGGGCGGGCGATTCGGCTGCGATGCGCGTGAACTCTCGTGTGGTGACCTGTGCGGCAAGCGATTCCACGTTCGGAAAACGCCGGTAGAGAGTCGCGCGGGACACCTCGGCGGTCCGCGCGACGTCGGCCATCGTGGTGCGCCGGATGCCGATGGTGGACATCAGCTTCGCCGCGGCATCGAGAATCACGTCCTCGCTGATCGCGTTCGCTGCGGTTCTCCCCTCGACTCCGCTCGGGGAGCGGGACGAGCTGGAGGGCCCGTTGGCTCGCGCTCCATTGATTCGCTGCGACATCATATGTATAACTGTATCACCAACGCTGAACGGAAGGCCGAAAATGACCACGAGCGAGACCGCCGTCGACGTCGTCGACTTCACCCCGGGCCGCTGGGGCAACCCGAACGACCCGATGCATCTCTCCGATTCGGTGATCGGCGCGCTGACCATGCTCGGCATCAACCAAGCCGCGCCGGCACCCGTCGACCTGGTGATCCCCGCGTCACGACTCGACGACGCGGCACTGGCAGACCTCACCGCCACCGGCGCGCAGGTCAGCACCGACGACACAGTTCGTGCGGCCCGTCTTCGCGGCTTCTCGACTCCCGACCTGCTGAAGTTCCGCGCCGGAGACGCCAGCGATGCGCCGGATGCGGTCGTCGCCCCGACCACCGCGGACCAGGTCGCCGCCGTCCTCGCAGTGTGCGACTCCGCCGGCATCGGGCTGAGCCCCTACGCCGGAGGCACCACCGTCACCGGCGGCCTCGTCCCCGATCGCACGCGTCCGATCATCAGCCTCGACCTCCGTCAGCTGACCGGACTGATCAACCTCGACGAGGTCTCGCAGATCGCGACCTTCGCTGCAGGCACGCGCCTTCCCGACGCCGAACGTCTGCTCGGCGAGCACGGATTTGAGCTCGGGCACTTCCCGCAGTCGTACGAGGGCGCAACGGTCGGCGGCTGCGCCGTCACCCGTTCGGCCGGTCAGTCGTCGATCGGCTACGGCCGCTTCGACGAGATGGTCGTCGGCCTGACCCTCGCGACCCCGGGCGGCGTCGCCGAGATCGGCACCGCCCCGAAGTCGGCCGCAGGCCCTGACCTGCGGCAACTGATCCTCGGCAGCGAAGGTGCGTTCGGCGTGGTCACGCAGGTGCGGGTCCACGTCCACCCGGTGCCGACCGTCCGCCGCTTCTACGGTTGGCACTTCCCCGACTTCGCCGCAGGCGCTGCTGCGATGCGCGCTGTCGCACAGGCCAACGTCAAGCCCACGGTGCTGCGTCTGTCCGACGAGGCCGAGACCGGCCTCAACCTGGCGAACCCGTCGGCAGCCGGGTCGGCGAGCGGTCCGGTGGGCGGCTGCCTGATGGTCGTCGGATTCGAAGGCGACCAGGCCGACGTCGAATGCCGCGATGCCTACGTGTCGGCGCGTCTGGCCGACCTCGGCGGCACTCCGCTCGGAACCGAGCCGGGTGAGCACTGGCGAGAAGGCCGGTTCCGTGGCCCGTACCTGCGTGATCCGCTGCTCGACGCGGGCGCGCTGGTGGAGACCTTGGAGACCGTGACCTTCTGGTCGAACATCGACAAGCTGAAGGCCGACGTCACGGCTGCGGTCACCGGAGCCCTCGGCGAGCAGGGCACGCCCGCCGTGGTCATGTGCCACATCTCCCACGTCTACCCGACCGGCGCCTCGCTGTACTTCACCGTGATCTCCAACGCTCTCGCCGATCCGCTCGAGCAGTGGGGCAAGGCGAAGGCGGCCGCGAACGCCGCGATCCGCGCGGCCGGTGCGTCGATCACTCACCATCACGCGGTCGGCACTGATCACCGTGGCACCTATCTCGAAGAGGTCGGTGACGTTCAGGTGACCGCGCTGCGTGCCGTGAAGAATGCTCTGGACCCCAACGGGATCCTCAATCCCGGTATTCTGCTGCCGTGACCAGCGCTGACGCGCCGCGTATCGTCGCGGTGGTGAACCCGATCTCCGGAGGTGGGGCGGCCAAACAACAGTGGCCGGCCGTCGCCGCAGAACTGGATCGGCTCGGCGTCTCCGACGTCGAGGTCATCGAGTCGGAATCCTCTGAGCACGCGACCCGTGTGGCGACCGAGGCGGCGCGCAGTGGTGCGCTGACGGTTGCCGTCGGCGGAGACGGACACGTCCGCGACGTCGCAGAAGGCGTGCTGGCCGTTGACGGCGCGCGGATGGGCGTCGCCGCCGCCGGGCGCGGCAACGATCTCGTCCGCCACCTCGGACTGTCGCTGGAGCCCACCGCCATCGCCGCTGTACTGGCGGGCGGACGGGTGCGGCGGATGGACGTGTTCGACGTGGAGCGACCCGATGGAAGCACCGCAGTGGCGGTCGGCAACGTGTATGTCGGCCTCGACTCGGTGGCGACCGAATTGATCAACCGGCTCCGTTGGATGGGCCGGGTGTCGTATCGGGTCGCGCCGGTCCTGACCGCATTGCGCTGGAAGCCCTTCCGGGTGTCGCTCACCGTCGACGGAGTCCGTCATGAGTCGTCCGCGCACATCGTGGTGGTGGCGAATTCGGGCGACTACGGCCATGGCCTCCGCATGGTTCCCACGGCGTCGGTCGACAGCGGTGAGATCCAGGTGATGCTGATCCGTGGTGATCACTCGAAGTATCGCCTCGCGAGCCTGATGAAGCAGGCGAAGACGGGGGCGCACGTGGGACGCGAGGAGATCGAGTTCCTGTCCGGAACCACGATCACGCTCGACGCCGATCGGCAACTGCCCGTCCATGCTGACGGCGACCTGCTCAGCGCGTTCCCGGTGACCGTCACCATCCGCCCCGGAGCACTGCCGATCCTGGTGTAGTCGGCATTTCGTCACCCGTTTCCGTCGCCGGTTGGACGAAGCATCACCGCTTGACGTCGAAAGTGACGGAATGCCGTCGTTGTGATGGAAACGGGTGACGGAAAGTCGGCGGCGTCGATCAGATGGTGAGGACGACCTTGCCGCCTGCGGCCCCGGACGCGACGAGCTCCAGGGCCTCGAGCGCCCGGGTGAGCGGGAAGGTCTGCGCAACAGGCACTTCCAGTTCGCCTGCCGCGAGCATGGTGATGAGCTCCGGGCGCACGGCGTCGCGGAACGCCGTGCTCTCCGGGTCCATGCCAGCCACGGCGACGAAGCCGTACTGCTCGGCTGCCGACTTGTTCGCGGCGGTGATGGTGCGCGACCTGTCGGATACAAGGGTCAACGACGCAGTGGTCGCCTCGTCGGTGCCCGCGAGGTCGAGGGCCGCGTCGAAGGTCCATCCGCGGAGCCGGTCAACGAGCCCCGGACCATAGGCGACGGGCATCCCGCCGAACCTGCGCACCGTGTCGAGTCTCGAGGGGCTCGCCGTCCCGATCACGCGGATGCCACGACGCGCGGCGAGTTGCAGAAGAGTCGCGCCGACTGCGCCCGACGCTCCGTGCACGAGAATCGTGTCACCGTCCGACGCTCCGCTGCGGTGCAGCATGTCGGCGGCCGTTGTTCCGGCGAGGAGCAGTCCGGCCGCGCTGACATCGTCCGCAGAGTCGGGCAGGGCGAAGGCCTTCTCGGCTGGAAACGTCAGCTCCGTCGCATAGCCGCCGCGCACGCGGAAGGCGACCACCCGGTCACCAGGCGCGAAGCGGTCGGCGGCAGCGGATCCGACATCGGTGACCACTCCCGCGATCTCGTAGCCGACCGGCACCGGGTACGCCGTCGCGCGTCGGGTGTGCTTGAGATCGGCCGGGTTGACCCCCGCCGCCCTGACCTCGACTCGCACCTCGTCCGGGCCCGGCATCGCGGCCTCGACCTGCACGAACTCGAAATCGGCGAGCCCATCGGGACCGCTGCACTGCCATCGTCGACCCGTCATGTGCTCCGAGGGTAGACCGCCCGTTATTGTGACGTGCATGACAAGCAATGTTGACGCCACGAACCCCGATCTCGTGACCGTGGACGTCCCCACTCACTGGTACAACCTGGCTGCCGAGCTCGACGAGCCGATCCCGCCGCATCTGCATCCCGGAACCAAGGAACCGGTGGGCCCCGAGGACCTCGCCGCGCTGTTCCCGGCAGGTCTCATCGCACAGGAGGTCTCGACCGAGGCGTACATCGAGATCCCCGAACCGGTCCGAGAGATCTACAAGATGTGGCGTCCCTCGCCGCTGTTCCGCGCACGCAAGTTCGAAGAGGCGCTGAACACCAAGGCGCGCATCTACGTGAAGTACGAGGGCGTCAGCCCCGTCGGCAGCCACAAGACGAACTCCGCTGTCGCGCAGGCGTACTACAACAGCGTCGACGGTGTGAAGAAGCTGACGACCGAGACCGGTGCGGGCCAGTGGGGCAGTGCGCTCTCGTTCGCCGGCGCGCAGTTCGGCATCGACGTCGAGGTGTGGCAGGTCCGGGCGTCGTACGACTCCAAGCCGTACCGCGGACACCTCATCCGCACCTACGGAGGAACGCTGCACCCGAGCCCGTCCGACCTCACCGAAGCAGGCCGCGCGATGCTCGAGAAGGACCCGAACACCACCGGCAGCCTCGGCATGGCGGTGTCGGAGGCCGTCGAGGTCGCCGCCAAGAACGACGACACCCGGTACGCCCTCGGCAGCGTGCTGAACCACGTCGTCCTGCATCAGAGCGTGATCGGTCAAGAGGCCGTCGACCAGCTGTACGCCGTGGAGCCCGGTGGCGCGGATGTCGTGTTCGGTTGTGCCGGTGGCGGTTCGAACCTCGCCGGACTGTCGTTCCCGTTCCTGCGGGAGAAGATCCATGGCCGTTCGAACCCGCGCATCGTCGCCGCCGAACCGTCGGCGTGCCCGTCGATCACGCAGGGTGAGTACCGCTACGACCACGGCGACGTCGCAGGCCTCACCCCGCTGTTGAAGATGCACACCCTCGGCATGGACTTCGTTCCGGACCCAATCCACGCAGGTGGACTCCGCTACCACGGCATGGCGCCCGCTCTGAGTCACACGGTGGAGCTCGGTCTGGTCGAGGGCACCGCGATCGATCAGCACGATGCATTCAGCGCCGGTGTGCAGTTCGCACGGGCCCAGGGCATCGTCCCAGCGCCGGAGTCGACGCACGCGATCGCCGCCTGCGCGGCCCACGTCGCCAACAGCGACAAGGAGGAAGTCGTCGTGATCGGCCTCTCCGGCCACGGCCAGCTCGACCTCCCCGCCTACGCGGACTTCATCAACGGCGGTTTCTGACCAACTACCGCTGAGATCGCATCAGAAATCGGGCCACGGGGGCATATTGCCCTCGTGGCCCGATGAGCGAAGCGATCTCAGCACCATCGCCTGGTCGCGGGCGCTCCTGGCGCGGTGACGGTCGGCCCGAGTGATTGCGCGGATGTCGGCAAGGGTGCCGGGCCAGTCGTACAGGATGTCGTCGTACGTGAGCCGCATCGTCAGCCATCCATCGAGCAGGGCGCGGCGGTCGCGATGATGATCGCGCTCGTAGTCCTCGCGACTCGAGTGGTGAAGCACTGAGTCGCATTCAAGAATCAGCTTCCCGATCCGAAGGTCGGACCAGTCGATGCCCGCTATCCGCGGTTGGACGACAACTGAGAAGTGTGCGGCGCGGAGCCGAACCCGCGTGATGCTCTCCGTCCCGGATTGTGCGCGCGGATCGGTGCGGTAGGCGAGATCGCGAACTGTCGGCCCGACTGCTCCCATCTGAGCGAGTAGATCCCCGACCGTTTCACCGGTCGAGTTCAGATGCGAGTCGCACACGGCAACCCATTCGTCGACCTCGAGGCAGTGGGCTGCGTACTTGAGAGCGATGGGGATGGAGTCGACCGCGTCGACGGTTGAGCGGAGCGGCCCCTGGAAGGGTCGGCATGCGGCGTTCTTGCCGGTCATCTTGGGACTGCGTCGCAGGTGCAGTGCGGTGTGTCCGGGCGGCACCCACAGTCCGTGGAACTGCAGCGCCGACACGCAGCCGAGGACGCCGCCGTCTTGCACTGCGGTCGCCGCACGGAGATCATGGGCGCCGAGGGCGAACCATCCGGGCCGCAGTCGGGTGAGTGTGCCGGTCTCGACCATCCTGCGGATGTCGGTGTCCGCCAGCCCCTCGGCATGCAGTTGCGCGCGAGTTCGTATCCCAGCATCTCTCATACAAGGTCAGACGCACAGACGCACGGAGCAGTTCCGCGACGCGCGGGCGCGGGCCGCAATCCGACCGGATTCGGTAGGACGCGGAACCACTGTTTAAGCTGGACGTATGTCGAAAGTGCTGAGTTCTCTGCCCAAGGGCGAGCGTGTCGGAATCGCCTTCTCGGGTGGCCTTGACACCTCCGTCGCCGTCGCATGGATGCGTGAGAAGGGCGCGATCCCTTGCACGTACACCGCTGACCTCGGTCAGGCCGACGAGCCGGACATCGGCTCGGTGCCCGGTCGTGCAGGCCAGTACGGCGCGGAGATCTCACGCCTGGTCGACTGCCGTTCGGCGCTCGTCGAAGAAGGCCTGGTCGCGCTGCAGTGCGGGGCCTTCCACATCCGAAGCTCCGGCAAGACGTACTTCAACACCACGCCGCTCGGCCGTGTCGTGACCGGCATGCTGCTGGTCCGCGCCATGAAGGAGGACGGCGTCGACATCTGGGGCGACGGCTCCACCTACAAGGGCAACGACATCGAGCGGTTCTACCGCTACGGCCTGATGGCGAACCCGAACCTGCGGATCTACAAGCCGTGGCTCGACACCCAGTTCGTCGAAGAGCTCGGCGGTCGCCACGAGATGAGCCAGTGGCTCGTCGAGCGCAAGCTGCCGTACCGCGACTCGCAGGAGAAGGCGTACTCGACAGACGCCAACATCTGGGGTGCCACACATGAGGCCAAGACCCTCGAGCACCTCGACCACGGCCTCGACGTGGTGGAGCCGATCATGGGCGTCGCCGCATGGCGTGACGACGTCGAGGTCGCGACCGAAGACGTCACGATCCGCTTCGAGCAAGGTCGTCCGGTCGCCATCAACGGCGAAGTGTTCGACGACGCCGTCGCACTCGTCTTGAAGGCCAACGAGATCGGCGGCCGTCACGGCCTCGGCGTCTCGGACCAGATCGAGAACCGCATCATCGAAGCCAAGTCGCGTGGCATCTACGAGGCGCCGGGCATGGCGCTGCTGCACATCGGCTACGAGCGTCTCGTGAACGCCATCCACAATGAAGACACCGTCGCGAACTACCACAACGAGGGCCGTCGCCTCGGTCGCCTCATGTACGAGGGCCGGTGGATGGATTCGCAGGCACTCATGCTGCGCGAGGCACTCGTCCGCTGGGTCGGTTCCGCGATCACCGGTGAAGTGACCGTCCGTCTCCGCCGCGGCGACGACTACCATTTCCTGAACACGCAGGGCCCCGCGCTCTCGTACCACCCGGACAAGCTGTCGATGGAGCGTGTCGGCGACGCCGCGTTCGGCCCGGCCGACCGCATCGGTCAGCTGACGATGCGCAACCTCGACATCGCCGACTCGCGTTCGCGCCTCGAGCAGTATGCGACCCTCGGCATCGTCGGTGGCGCGACCGCGGATCTCGTAGGTGAACTGTCGGAGGGCGGCGCGCAGGCCATCGCGGGCGGCACCCCGGAAGACGCGGCCTCGGAGTCGCTCGACCGCGCCGCCATCGATTTCGGCGTCGACTAGACACCAGCACTCGAAAAGCCCGGGCGATCCACGCGGATCGCCCGGGCTTTTTGATGTGTGCGCGGTGTTGCTCCGCAGGTCACAGGGTACGGCGCATGATCACGCGGGGGAATCCTCCGGACAACGACGACGTCGGTCCGGCGTAGGCGAAACCGGCGCGCTCGAACATGGCCCGCGATCCGACGAACGCCATGGTCAGGTCGATGCGGTCGGCACCGTTGTCGGACGGGTAACCCTCGAGGACGGGGGCGCCGTTGGTGCGGGCGAAGTCGATCGCGCCGTCGAGCAGGGACGCAGTGATGCCCTTGCCTCGATGGCCGGGGCGCACACGCAGGCACCAGACCGACCAGACCGGCAGGTCGTCGAGGTGAGGGATCTTGGTGGATCGTGCGAACGACGTCTCGGAGCGCGGAGCGACTCCCGCCCAGCCGACGACGTCGTCGCCGTCGTAGGCGAGGACACCCGGCGCGATGGTCGACTCGCACAGCGAACGGACGTACTCGCCGCGCGCCGGCCCGACGAGGGCGCGGTTCTGTTTCGCGGGGAGTCGGTGACTCAGGCAGAAGCAGACACTCGCGTCGGGTCTCTTGGGGCCGACCATCGTCCGCACGTCCTCAAACGAATGGGCAGCGCGGACGATGATCGGCATCGGAGGTGTACCTCAGATGTTGACGCCGAAGTCGCGGGCGATTCCCGCGAGTCCGCTTGCGTAACCCTGACCGATCGCGCGGAACTTCCACTCGCCGTTGTAGCGGTACAGTTCGCCGAAGCTCATCGCCGTCTCCGACGACGCGTCCTCGGTGAGGTCGTAGCGGGCGATCTCGGCGCCGTTTGCGCGGTTCACGACGCGGATGAACGCGTTGCGGACCTGGCCGAACGACTGCCCGCGAGCGGTTGCGTCGTGGATCGACACCGGGAAGACGATGCTGGCGATCTCCGGCGGCACAGCGGCGAGGTCGACGTTGATCGACTCGTCGTCGCCGTCGCCCTCGCCGGTCAAGTTGTCGCCGGTGTGCTCGATCGAACCGTCAGGCGAACGGAGGTTGTTGTAGAAGACGAAATGCTGATCGGACGGGACCTTGCCGTTGGCGCCGAGCGCCAATGCGCTGCCGTCGAGGTCGAAGTCGACACCGGAGGTGGTCCGGACGTCCCAACCGAGGCCGATCGTCACCGCGGTGAGGCCCGGGGCCTCCTTGGCGAGGGAGACGTTTCCGCCCTTGGCGAGGCTCACGCTCATGAGATGTTCCTTTCGTTCGATCTACCGATTAGGTGTTTAGCCGACACCACTTCACCATGCGGGGCTGACGGAAATCTGAGAGTTCGTGCGGCGCGAAGCGCAGACCTGCGCATCGTCAGGCGGCGACTTCCGCCTTGGCCTTCGCGCGCCGCTTCCCGAGCAGATAGAAGTCGACGGCGAGGCCGATGACAATGCCGATGATCAGCCCGATAAGCGTCGCGCCGCGGAAGCCCATACCGTCGTAGTCGAGGGCGAGACGTCCGGATTCCGCGCCGCTCCCGTTGCCGATGACGACGCTGAGAGTCAGCAGGTTGGGGACGGTCGATGCCAGAGCGAGAACCAACAGCGTCCACGACACGATGTTCCGGTAGCGGCCGATCGTCACATACGCGAAGTACAGCAGGATCAGTGTCACCGCGGAGCCGAGCAGCCCGTATCCGAGACCGTAGAGCGAACCGCGGGTGAAGCTCCCGCCGACGTCGGCAGCGATCTCACGACCCCACCACTGAGGAAGGAAGCGCTGCAATATCAGGTACCCCACGACCAACAGCACGACGATGCTCACACCGATGATCGCCTTGGTGCGTCCGGAGATCTCGGGCAGCTTCGATGTGAGTCCGCCCAGGCGTGAGTGAGGGGTCTGCGGTGCGGTTTCGGGAAGCTCGTCGGTCATGCGACAACTCTTCCACAAATGCGCGAGTTCGGCTTCCCTCCGCCAGTTGTGACCACATACGTGACACAACTGGCGGACGGAGCTCAGGCGAGGTAGGGCATCACGTGGGGGATCGCCTTGTTGGCGGTCTTGGCGTTGAAGCCCTCGCCGACGGCGCGGAGCTGCCATTCGCCGTTGATCCGCGACACGACGGCCATGCACACGCCAGTGAACGGCATGCCGCCTGCAAGCGTGTAGCGCGCGAGCTCGGCGTTGGTCGTCTGGTCGATGAGTCGGCAGTACGCGTTCTGGACCTCGGCGAAGGTCTGCCCCCGGTAGGAGGTGACGATGAAGGCCAGACGGTCCACGTGCGGCGGGATCGCCGACAGATCGACGGAGATCACCTCGTCGTCGCCCGCGCCCTCGCCAGTCAGGTTGTCGCCGGAGTGGACGATCGACTGGTTCTTCGACCGCAGGTTGCCGAAGTACACACTTTCGACGCAGTTGCCCTGCGAGAACAGCAGGACCGACGCGTCGAGGTCGATGTCGCCACCGCCTCCGCCGCCACCGAAGAAGCCGCGCTTCCCGGTCTGCACCGGATCCCAACCGAGGCCCATCCACACTTGGGTGAGCGGAACTCCGCCGTCCTTCTTCAGCGACACCTTCTGACCCTTGACCAGCGAGACGGGCCGGTCCTTCGAGAGGCTGATCGGCGCCTGCTCCTGCGGCGGTGCAGGCGGCTGAGCGGGCGCGCCGTACTGAGGCTGGGCGGGCGCGCCGTACGCCGGGGCCGGAGGTGTGTAGTTCTGCTGCGGCGAGGGCGGCGCGTAACTCGGCGGTGCGGGCGGCGGCGTGTAGCTCTGCTGGGGCGGCGGGCTGTAGGCCGGCGGTGCCTGCGCGACGGGCGGCGCGGGGGGAGCGGCTTGAGCCGGGGCGTCGTCGACCGCGACGCCGTGGTCGCGGACCAGGTCGGCGAAACCGCCCGCGTAACCCTGACCGACCGCGCGCACCTTCCACTGCCCGTTGCGCTGGTACACCTCGGCTGCGATGACAACCGACTCGGCCGTCAGACCGTCGACGACGTAGTCGAACAGCGGGGTCCCCGCGGCGTCGAACACCCGGGTGACCGGCGGTGCGAACTGCCCGAAGCTGCGGGTGGTGTCGTCCAACGTGATGACCGCGCGGATCGCGGTGATGTCCGACGGGATGGCCGCCGTCGAGATGTGCAGGCGCCCGTCACGAAGCTGAACGCCGGGTCCTGCAGGCTGGTTGAAGAACACGAAGTCGGCGTCGCTGCGGACCTTGCCGGCCTCGGTGACAAGGAGAGCCGACAGATCGGCGGCCGCAGCCACTTCGACGGACACGACGACGTCCCCGGTCGGGAGCGCCGCATTCTGGCCCTTGGTGAGTGAAGACATCGGATTACCTCTTACTTCTCGGCGAGAGCCGGTCGGAGCGGATGGGGCGATGACGCTGGTTGATGCGCGTGGTCAGCGAACCAGTCGAGGATCTCCTCGCCCGCCTTGATACCGGCCGAGGGAGTCACGGTGAGGCCGGGCCGGGTCCATCCGGAGTCGTGGAGCTCGCCGTGGGCGGGCCGGATGGCATGGTCGGCGTAGCGGAGCAGATCGGCGTCCAACTGACCGTCGCCCGCCGCCAGCAGCGGCGCGTCCGGGGTGAGGACACCGTCGTCGACGAGGCTGCGGCGGATCTCGGCCACGGCGGCGGACTTGGTCACGCCATCGGGCATCGCGTAGATCTTGCGGCCCTGCTGTGACACCGACCAACCCCGGGGAGTGCACCACGCCCGCCAGTCGTCGACGAAGTCGGAGGGCTGCCGGTCCAGGTCGACCACGAGGTACGCGAACAGCTCGTCGGCGATGCGCGTCGACGACACCCACGACTCGTCGATCCTCGTCTCGAGGTCGGCGTGCAGTTCCGAGACGGGCACCGACGTCGTCGCGATTCTCGCCTCCAAAGCAGTACGCCACGCGGCGTCGTCCTCGCCGTCGCGAATGATCCGACCGCCGTTGCTCACCACGGCGTACGCGAACGGACCTCCCGGCAGGGTGATGCGTTCGAACTGCTCACGTGTGCGAGTGGTGGTCGGAACCACCGGCGTCGACGCCGCGAGCGCGGCCAGCTTCCCCACCGCGCCGGAGGTCATGAACGACAACGGCGCGTCGTTGTAGATCTCGACGCAGACGGGCTCCTCGGGAGCGCTCGAAGAGCTGGGGGCGGACGCAGCACGGGAGAAGACCATCGTGCGGTCGAGGTCGGTGGCGATGAGGGCGTTCACACGGACTCCTTGATCAGCCCGACGCAGGAGTACGCGAGGTCGGGCACCACGTCGACGGGCACCCCGCGCTCGGCGGCGAGCAGACGGATGTGCTCGTGATCGGGAAGGTCGGCGTCGCGCACCAGAATCCGCCACGGAACACGGCGCAGGAGTACTCGAGTGGTCTCGCCGATCCCGGGCTTCACGAAGTTGATCGACGACAGTCCGTATCGCCGCTGCATCTCCTCGACGGACGCCCAGCCGTCCCAGGTCGGCGTCCGGTCGGCGTCGCGCAGGGCCGCGGCGTCGGCGCGCGCCTGATCGAGGACGGTGTCGAACTCGGCGGTGACGGCGTCGAGGAAGCGGTTCGACACGTCGTGCGGCACCAGGTCGCGATAGAACTTGGCGCCGTGGAAATCGCCGGGGCCGATCAGGTCGGCGTTGAGCACGGTGCGCGAGACGAGCCCGGACACCGTCGAGTTGAGACAGGCCGAGGCGATCAGGAAGTCGTCGCGTGTGCCGTACAGGCGGGTGCACGATCCGGGATCGGCGAGCACTGCGAGTTCGTCGTCGAAGTGCGCGCCCCCACCCTCCTCGTACACCCGCAGGGCCGCGGTGAGTTCTTTCGCGATGGCGCCCTTGCCTGTCCAGCCGTCGACGAACACCACCGAAGCGGGGTCGTGACGTGCGGCGATGTAGTCCAACGCGACGGCATCGATCCCACGATCGCGCACAATCGACACACTGTAGTGCGCGGGCTGAGAGTGCCGGGTCGCCCGAATCCACCGCGCGATCAGCGTCCCGACCGGAGTTCCGGCACGGGCGAGGGAGACCAGCGTCGGGTTCGACGACCGTTCGGCGAGGATCAGTTCGGCGACGGTTCCGACGGCGAGCGCCAGTCGGCGGGCCGACGACGTGAGTGTCGCGTCGAACAACTCGAGGTACGCCTCACCGGGCTGGAACTCGACGGGCAACGACTCCGCATAGTGTGCGACGCCCGCCTGGATTCGGCGCTCCCGCTCGGCTACGTCGCCTTCCAGCGAGAACTCGGACAGGTCCTTGAGCAGCCACGCGACCTCACTCGGCGAATAGGAGCCGAAGTCGGGTGCGCGCAGTGGATCGCCTGCCGGTTCGATGCGCTGTGCGCCTGCGGTTCGTGAGCGGGACAAGCGTGCGGGATCGGTCGCGGGCACGGTCAGCACGACAACACGATGACCGGCGGCCGACAGGACGTCGAGGAGTCCACCGTCCGCGCGCAACGCGGTGGTGTCGGCGGGGTCGTCGATCACCAGCAGGACCGTCGGGACGACGTCCGAGCCGGGTTCGGCGACGTTGTACAGGTAGCGGATGTCCGCGGCTGGACGCTTCGACGAGGAGCCGGGTGGCGTTTCGGGAGCGGGGAAGGAGAAGCCGCGGCGCAGCGGATATCCGTCTTGGTCACGAACGTGAGCCGGTGACCGGGACGTGGTCTGAAAACGCGTGTCGACACCGTACGACCTGAGCCGCTCGGCGATGCACAAGGGGAGGTACATGAGTTCTTCGTGCCCGACGACGGTCACCAGCTCACCCGGGGCGAAGACGTCGGACAGCCCGGCGGTGACGTCGTCGACGGCCCGATGGAACGCAGCGGTGTCGTCGGCGAGGAAGCCGTGGCGGCCGCCGTCCGGGACGGCCGCAGGCCAACCGGCGGCGAAGAACGTGACGTCGCCCCGGTCCTGCGCGGTCTGATTGAGCTGGGGTGCGTCGAGGGCCATCACTCGCTCGGTCATCCCCTCGGGCAAGCGGATCACGCCGTCGGCGACGGAGGTGAAGTCGATGGTCACGCCGAGGCGTGTCGCGGCCGCGTTGCATTCGGCTCGGTGCCCGTCGTCGCGCATGTCGACAAGTGAAGCGACGAGGTAGCGCCGGTGGGGATGCAGACGGTGCAGTGCCTCGATCGCCTCGACGGCGGTGCGTCCGGTACTGATCTCGTCGTCGACGAGCACCACGGGCACCGACGGATCGGTGTTGAGGAAATCGGCGTCGGTCGGCTGCAGCATGTGGGTCGTCGCGTGGGAGTGGCCCTCTTCGAAGGAGCCGTGCACCGTCGCGCCATCGACGGCGCGGCGCGTCGAGTGGAGGTACCGCGCAGCTGTGATGCGCTCGGCGACGCAGTGGCCGAGACCGGTCGCGGTCTCGGCGAATCCGAGAACCGTCGCGGTGGACGCCTCGTCGCCGAGGATCCCGGTGACGGCGTCGCCGAGATCGTTAGCCGCATCGCGCACCCGTGACGGCGGTGTCGGGATGTGCTTTCCCAGCACCGTCGACACCAGCAGGTGCGCGCGTTTCGGATTGCGGCGCAACCCGAGTTCAACGAGGTCGTCGACGCCGGAGACGTGCGCATCGAAGGTGTCGGTCACCCAGGAGGGAGTCATTGGTCAGCAGCCCATTCGGTGAGAAGGTCGACGAAGCTGATGTCGCGGCGGGTGACGCCGAAGACGTGTGCCCGGTTCATCACCCCGAGCGCCCAGTTGCGATGTGGTTTCAGTTCGTTCATCTTGTTGCCGTACGCGGAGGCCTGCGCGCCGCCGCCGTCGCGGTCGAGGATGTCGAGCGCGTCGGAGTACTCCTCGTCGGTGACTGTCGAGAGCGAATGCACGGCGCCCACGTGGACGGGGTGGATCACCGTCTTGCCGGTGATGCCGTTGGCGCGGTCGAGAGCGATCTCCCGGAGCAGGCCGTCAAGGTCCCGGCTCACCAACTGTTGCCGGAAGTAGACGGCGTCGTGCTCGCGGAACGGAGTGTGCCGCAGAGTCGGCGCGAACATCCGTTCGTGATTCGCGAAATACTCCCACACCGGGCCGGTGATCACGAAGCCTGTCCCGTCTCTGCGGCCGAGCATGTTGACGATGCCCGCGACGGCGTCGGCGGCGACGCGGACGTCGTAGATGGTGACGTCGCGGTCGCGGCGGATGCCGAACAGCCCGCAGATGTCGGTGGCGCCGATGCGGACGGCGAGGACTCGTTCGCGGTGGCGATTGAGGACTTCGCGGATGGCGGTCAGTTCGGCGTCGCGAGTCTCGCGGTGCACGATGCGCGGCGTCTCCAGCACGGGCATCACGTAGAGGGGGCGATCCCAGTCGGCGGACACGGCGGCGATGGTGTCGAGTGCCGCGGAACCCGACTCGGCTTCGAACTTCGGGATCACGAAGCCTGCGAGGCAGTGACCGGGTGTGAGGCCCGCGATGACGGTCTCGATGTGAGCGGTGGTCCGGACGCGGACGAACAAGAGGAGACGATCCCAGTCGTCGTCGGCGAACTCGGCGAGGGTCGTGATGGTTCGGTCGACGGCGGTCGCCTCGTCTTCGTCGGCGACGGCGTCTTCGAGGTCGATGACCATCGAGGTGACGCCGGATTCGGCGCGGCGTCGGATCACGGCGGTCAGGTCGTCGCGGGTGGCGGGCACGTAGAGGGTGGCGCCGAGGGCGATCGCCAGGTGGTCGATCGGCGAGTGCAGATCCACCGTCTGCGGGCGGTGCAGGAACAGGCGGTCGAGCTGCTCGTCGGCCAGTTGGGGGAACTGGGTGATGCCCCGGGTCGTGGCGGGTCGAGTGATGCCCCGGGTCGTGGCGGGGTCAACGGAGTCGCTGGTGATGTCGGTGGGCATGGGCGGCTCCTTTCGTTCGGTAGATGTGTCGTCAGGCGCGTGAGACGTGCTCACGCATCCGTCCGATGATGTCGGTGACGCGGGCGTCGACCGCCCGCAGTTCGGAGAGGTAGAACCAGTAGTCGGGGTGAATCCGTTCGAGGACCGCTGCGGCGCGGTCGACTCGGTCGTTCTGGGCGTCGAGCACCGATCCCCACTCACGGACCTGGTGATTGTCGACGGCGAAGTTCTGGGCGTCCCGGATCCGGAAGCGGACACGTGACGCGGCGACTGTCGGATCGGCGCGAACCTCCCGTAGGTCGGACAGTCTGTCGACGACACGGTCGAGTTGTTCGTCCGCGTCCGCCAGGTGGGCCCTGGCCTGTTCGGTGGCTGCTCGTGCCTCGTCCGGTGCGTGGCCTAGGAGGACTCGTGCGCGGTCCAGCCGTTCGTCCGCGTTCTGCAGGTCGTGTCCGACGTCGCGAGGGACGTCGACGAGGTCGATGGAGCATTCGGAACTGAAGTCCCGCAGCAGTTGGGACATCAGCGCGGGCAGGCCGTCGAGCTTCGTCTCGATCGCCTGCCGACGCGTGGCGAGCGACCGCATGGTCTTCTCGGTCTCTGCGGTCAGGCCCGGAGCCCGATCGAGGAGATCGATGACGCGGTGCGCGGCTTCGACGACGAGGTCTGCCGCTCGCTGCCGCTCGGTGAGGCCCGTCGCCGCTTCGAACCTGGTGAGGTCTTGTGCGAGTGCGTCGGCCGCGGTCCGAACAGATGTGAGGTGAGCGTGTTCCACCGGTGCCTGATCGAGCGCGGTGAGCGCCTGGTTGGCTGCCACCCTGGCCTGCTGTTCGGCTTGGGCGGCACCGTTGATCGCGGCTCGCCCGGCCTGCAGACCGGACGCCTGCCACGCCGCGTAGCGGCCGAGCCACTCGGTGGTCTCGACGAACGCCCGGGTGCACTGGTCCACGTTCGCCGGGGTGGCCTCGGGGGAGTCGTCGGCCGAGATCACCAAGTAGCGGGAGATCACCTGGTCGTAGCGGTCCCGCGCGGTGTCCCATTCGGCGGTCGCAATGGAGCCGGGCGCCACCGCCTGCGCGGCTTGAACGGCGCTCGCCATGTCACCCATCGCCCGTTCACAGGCGAAGAAGGCGTCGGTCAGAGCCGCGAGCTGCGCGGGCGTGGCGCGGTTGCTCTGCGGTCGCCTGCCGAACAGGCCCCGGCGCGGATTGGTGGGCACGATTCGATCGTATCCAGTCAGCGGAGGACGGCCCGGTCGGCAGACGTTCGCATGATCGACCCGGTGCTCGTGTCGATCGCCATGAGCGCTACTCCTTCGAGTCGACGAGTGCGGCGTCGCCAGCCGGCTCGTCGGCCTGCTTGCGGCGGCGAACGATGCTGCTGATCATGGCGGCGCCGATCAACGCAACGCCCACCAGGCCGGTGACGACCTCGGGAACCGGTGTGCCGATCGAGTACATGAGGATGAACGCGAGTGCGCCGATCGCCCAGTGAGCGCCGTGCTCGAGGTAGACGTACTCCGACAGGGTGCCCTGGCGGACCAGGTACACGGTCAGCGAGCGAACGAACAGTGCGCCGATGAGGCCGAGGCCGAGGGCGATGATGATCGGGTCCGCGGTGATGGCGAACGCGCCGATCACACCGTCGAAGGAGAAGCTGGCGTCGAGCACCTCGAGGTACAGGAACAGGAAGAAGCCCGCCTTGCCCGTGGCCTTCGCCAGGTCGGACGGACCGGTCGACGGCTCGTCGCCCTCCTCTTCGACGTTGAACAGCTCTCCGAGGCCGTTGACCAGGATGTACGAGATCATGCCGAGAGTTCCGGCAATCATGACGGTCGCACCTTCGCCCTCGTGGGCGATGAATGTCGCGGTGATCACCAGGATGCCCGCGGCGATGACGACGGCCAGCTGATCGAGCTTTCCGATGCGGATCAGCGGCTTCTCCAGCCACGACAACCAGGTGATCTCCTTGTCGTCGAAGATGAAGCCGAGGAACAGCATCAACAGGAACATGCCGCCGAACGACGCGATCTGCGGGTGTGCCGCGGTGATCAGCGATTCGTAGCTGTCGGCGTTCGGGTCGGTCGGCGGATTGAGCGCGAGGTCGAACGCCTGAACCGGGTTGAGCCCGGCGGTGATCCAGACGATGGCCAGCGGGAACAGGATCCGCATGCCGAACACGGCGATGACGATGCCGATCGTGAGGAAGATCTTCTGCCAGAACTCACTCATCCGGCGGAGGACGGTGGCGTTGATGACGGCGTTGTCGAAGGAGAGCGACACTTCGAGGATGCCGAGGATGATCGTGAGCAGGAGGGCTTCGGGCCCGCCGTAGACGAATGCGACGACGAGCGCCGCTATGGAGATCACGAACGATAGTCCGAAGATGCGGAGAATCACGTGGGTGTCGGCCTTTTCTTTCTTGGACGGCGCGACATCAGTGAGGTCGGCGGCTCGTCGTACGTGGCGCGACGCACCGACGAGCTGGTGGCCCGTCGGTGCGTCGTTGCTGTTGCGGCGGTGAGGGGTTAGACGTTGACGCCGAAGTCGCGGGCGATGCCCGCGAGGCCGGAGGCGTAGCCCTGACCGATGGCGCGGAACTTCCAGTCCGCGCCGTTGCGGTACAGCTCACCGAAGACCATGGCGGTCTCGGTCGACGCGTCCTCGGACAGGTCGTAGCGGGCGATCTCCGAGCCGTTGGCGCGGTTGACGACGCGGATGAACGCGTTGCGGACCTGGCCGAACGACTGGCTGCGTGCGTCCGCGTCGTAGATCGAGACGGGGAACACGATGGAGGCGATCTCCGGCGGGACGGCTGCGAGGTCGACGTTGATGACCTCGTCGTCGCCGTCGCCGTCGCCGGTGGTGTTGTCGCCGGTGTGCTCGATCGAGCCGTCGGGCGAGCGGAGGTTGTTGAAGAAGATGAAGTGCTGGTCCGAGACGGCCTTCTTGTCGGCGTTCAGCGCGATGGCGCTGCCGTCGAGGTCGAAGTCGGTGCCGGTGGTGGAACGAACGTCCCAGCCGAGGCCGATGGAGACGGCGGTCAGGCCGGGGGCCTCCTTGGTGAGGGAGACGTTGCCGCCCTTGGTCAAGCTCACACCCATGTGCAGTGCCTTTCGTTCTCGCCGAGCGTCCGCTCGATGGTCGGTGCCTGGCCCGAGGGAGGCCGGGCATGTTCGTCAGCTTATGTGTGTTTTGTGTTCCGGGGGTGGACGGCGTCGATCGTGCGAACGAAGTCCGGCCCGGATGACACCCTGATCGAGCCACGATGTGCCTCACCACACAACGCCGAGACTAGCCTGTATCCCGCAATGCGGCATCAGGGAGATTCCCGATGTCGTCGGGGTCATTCCACACAGGCTGATGCCGCCGCCTCGGTGAAAGTACCCGGACGGCCATGCACAGCCCGGATCGAAACAGGCGTCAGCCTGTCAAACCGAGGCTCGCGGTTTCCGCACAGCGGCGGCGACGATCGGGAACACCAACACGGACAGCACGCCCGCACCGACGAAGACGGCCGCCTCGGTCGAGGTGATCGCGTGGTGTTCAACTCCGATGTCGGTCGCGACGACGATGATCGGCAGTGCGGTGGCACCCATCAGACCGACCGCGGCTCGTTCGCGCCGGGCGGCGCCTGTCGGTGCGGCGAGCATCGACGGAATCCCGCGGACCAGGAGGAGTGCGATGGTGACAACCGGAATCACCGCGAACGCGAGCGGTGCGTCGAGGAGTGCACGGAGATCGAACTTGACTCCTGTGTAGACGAAGAAGATGGGGACGAGGAAGCCGAAGGCCAGTGCATCGACCTTGGCGTCGACGCTGCGGCGGGTCGCCTCGTCGGCGTCGCGCATGAGCAGCCGCCACACGATTCCGGCGGTGAACGCCCCGAGCAGCATGTCTACACCGAGTTGGAGCGCCAGGAACACGAGGACGGCGAGAATTCCGAGCACACATCGGACGGCGAACTGCCCCGATGTGTGCAACGTCGATTCCACGATCCGATGCAGCCGTTGGTGAGTGCGTCGCTGGGCGTGCAGGATAGCGGCGAGTGCGATCACTGCGAACACGACGAGGACGACCGTCGACATACCGGGCGATCGAGTCCCCAGAAACACTGAGATCGCGATGATCGGCCCGAATTCGCCGACGGTTCCGACGGCGCCGACGGCGGAGCCGAACGGGGTTCCGAGATCACCGGCGTCGCGGAGTATGGGCAGCAGCGTGCCCAGAGCCGTCGAGGCGAGACAGATCCCGATGATCAGGGCGCCGATGCCGGGTTCTGCGACGTAACCGATTGCGACGCCGATGCAGATGCTGATCGCCCAGCCCAGCCACGCACGGCGTCCGGTGCGCCCGCGCAGGGACGCGGCGTCGATCTCCGAACCGGCGACGAAGAAGAGCAGCATCACGCCGAACTGCGACAGCTGTGCGAGGAACGACGTCCGGTCCACCCAGCCGAGGGCGTCGGGACCGGCGGCCACGCCCAGCACGAGCTCGAACACGACGATTGGCACCGCTATCCAGCGGGCGGTCGCGCGGCCGGCGAGTGCCGCGGCGATCATCAGGAGCGGGACCACGAGGAGGGAGGCAGGATCGGACATCGCCATCGAATCGTAGTCGGAGGGTTCGCAACGTTGACGTTTCGGGCAGGCTCCGTTGACGGACCTTCCGACCCGGTGCGGGTCCAGCGAGGCCCCAAGTACACCGACAGCCCGGCCCTCCGATGAGGAGGTCCGGGCTGTCGGTTGTCGAGCTGGTTGAGGCTACTCGGCGCCGATGATGAACGCTTCGAGCTGCTGACGAGCGATGTCGTCGGCGATCTGCTCTGGCGGGCTCTTCATGAGGTAGGCCGACGCGGGGAGGATCGGGCCGCCGATGCCGCGGTCCTTGGCGATCTTCGCGGCACGCACGGCGTCGATGATGATGCCCGCCGAGTTGGGCGAGTCCCAGACCTCGAGCTTGTACTCCAGGTTCAGCGGCACGTCGCCGAAGGCGCGGCCTTCGAGGCGGACGTACGCCCACTTGCGGTCGTCGAGCCAAGCGACGTAGTCCGACGGGCCGATGTGCACGTTCTTGTCGTACACCTTGTTGGCCAGCGAGCCGCTCAGGTTGCTGGTGACGGCCTGAGTCTTCGAGACCTTCTTCGACTCCAGGCGCTCACGCTCGAGCATGTTCTTGAAGTCCATGTTGCCGCCGACGTTCAGCTGGTAGGTGCGATCGAGGGCGACACCGCGGTCCTCGAAGAGCTTCGCCATCACACGGTGGGTGATGGTGGCGCCGACCTGGCTCTTGATGTCGTCGCCGACGATCGGGACACCGGCGTCGGTGAACTTCTTCGCCCATTCCGGATCGGAGGCGATGAAGACGGGGAGGGCGTTGACGAAGGCGACGCCCGCGTCGATCGCGCACTGTGCGTAGAACTTGTCGGCCTGCTCCGAGCCGACGGGCAGGTACGAGACGAGGACGTCGACCTTCGCGTCCTTCAGCGCCTGCACGACGTCGACGGCGTCGCCGTCGGCCTCGGTGATGGTCTCGCGGTAGTACTTGCCGAGACCGTCGAGGGTGTGGCCGCGCTGGACGGTCACGTTCAGCGGCGGCACGTCAGCGATCTTGATGGTGTTGTTCTCGCTGTTGTTGATCGCCTCGGCGAGGTCGAAGCCGACCTTCTTGGCGTCCACGTCGAACGCGGCGACGAACTGGACGTCGCGGACGTGGTACGCGCCGAACTTGACGTGCATGAGGCCGGGAACGACTGCGTTCTCGTCAGCATCCTTGTAGTACTCGACGCCCTGGACCAAGGATGAGGCGCAGTTGCCCACGCCCACGATGGCCACGCGCACGTTGTTGGTTTCACCCATGGTCGGGCTCTCCTTCATTCTGTGGCGGTACGACGGACTGCTGTACCGCCGATTTCTTTCCTTTTTCGATGCCGTCGCCGGTGACCGGCGCGGAGGCATGCAAATCTGTGGATCCTGCCGACGCCTCGTCGGCGATCAGCTTGTTGAGCCACTGGACCTCGCGCTCGGAGGTCTCCAGGCTCAGCTCGTGCATCTGACGCGTGTAGTGGTCGCTCGATCCCATCGCGCGGCCGAGCATCTCGCGGAGTCCTTCACGGCGTTCTTCGACCTGACGGCGGCGGCCTTCGAGGATTCGCATCCGCGCGACCGCCGGGGTGCGGCTGAAGAACGCGAGGTGCACACCGAAACCGTCGTCGGTGTAGTTCTGCGGGCCGGTGTCGGCGACGAGTTCGCTGAAGCGGGTCTCGCCGAGTGGTGTCAGCCGGTAGACGCGACGTCCGCGGCGGACTTTGACGCCAGTTGCGGTCTCGGCGTCGTCCTCGGCGATCAGGCCGTCGGCGCGCATGCGCCGCAGTGTCGGGTACAGCGAGCCGTACGAGAAGGCGCGGAACGCGCCGAGCAGGCCGGTGAGGCGCTTACGCAGCTCGTATCCGTGCATCGGGGATTCGAGGAGAAGCCCGAGAACTGCCATTTCGAGCATGTCGGTCTCCTCTCGGCTCGTTGTGACGGCTGGATGCAGCCACCAATGTATCGCATCGATATAACCGGGAACGAACTGAACAGTAGCTTCCGAGGTTTGATCTCCATCACAGCCGGAGGTGACGGAGTGCGCGTCTAGGCTGGAGCCCGTGCACCGTCAACAGATCGACTACGCCCTCGCACGACGCGCCACGCTGGCGCGCATGCGCGCGGGCGAAGTCCAGCTGAAAGACGTCTGCGACGCCGACACGTATCTCCTGCGGGCCGCCAAGTTTCATGGTCAGGGCACCGACCGGCCCTGCCCGGTGTGCCGCAAGGAGCAGGTCACGCAGGTGTCGTGGCTGTTCGGAAGCGCAATCGGGGGACCGTCGGGCACGGCGCGCACAGAGGCCGAGATCGCGGTCTTGGCCACCCGCTCGCCAGAGTTCACCGTCCACGTCGTCGAGGTGTGCCGAACCTGCCGCTGGAACTATCTGATCCAGTCGTACGTTGCCGGTGTGCCGGCGCGCGCAACAAAGCGCCGCCGAGCAGCGAAATAGTCGTCAGAAGGGTGACGAGCGAGACAGCGTCGACGCCGCCACTGAGTTGGCAGCGACGCGTCCGTGCGTCAGAGTTGTGGAGACGGTCCTCGCGCGGGACCGATGAGCGCAGAGAAATGGGTGAGCGATGACCAGCGGAGCTGGGGACAAGGCAGAGGGTCGACGGACCGCTGCGAGGATCGCGGCGTGGGTCGTCGGCATCGTGGCCGGCGCGGTACCGGTCCTCGTGATCGTGGGAGTGGCCGCGTTCGTCTTCACGTACGTGACCGTCGTCGTGCCGGCACCGGGCGACATCAAGCAGAATCAGGTCGCGACGATCGTCGACTCGAAGGGCGGTGTCCTGGCCCGAGTGGTCCCGCCGGAGGGCAATCGCACCGACGTCAAGTACGAGAACATCCCGACCTCGATGGTCGCCGCGATCAAGGCGGCCGAGGATCGTGACTTCGACTCCAACGTCGGATTCTCCTTGAGCGGTTTCTCGCGTGCCGCACTCGGCAAGCTCACCAGCGACGGCGGAGCGGGCGGCGGCTCGACGATCACCCAGCAGTACGTCAAGAACGCCATCGTCGGTGACGAGGTCAGCTACAAGCGCAAGTTCAAAGAGTTGGCCATCGCCACCAAGATGTCCCGCCAGTGGTCCAAAGAACAGATCATGGCGGCGTACCTCAACACCATCTACTTCGGACGCGGCGCGTACGGCATCGCTGCCGCCGCTAAGGCCTACTTCGGCCGGGACATCACCAAGGTGACCCCCGAGCAGTGTGCCGATTCGAAACTGCCCCGCGCCAAGCGGGCGAACTGCCTCAGCGCGTCCGAGTCCGCTCTCCTCGCGGGCATCGTGCGCGGACCGTCGCTCTACGACCCGGCCGTCAACCCCGAGATGGCTACCGAACGCTGGAACTACGTGCTCGACGGCATGGTCGACATCGGCTACTTGAAGAAGTCCGATCGCGACACGCAGAAGTTCCCGAAGGTCGCGGCGGCGAAGGCGGCCGACAGCAGCGAGGCCAAGAGCGGCCCCAACGGGCTGATCGAGCGCAAGGTCCTCGCCGAACTCGACACGCTCGGGATCACCGAGCAGGACGTGCGAACCGGCGGCCTGAAGATCACCACGGCGATCCGCCCTCAGGTGCAGAACGCTCTCGTCTCCCAAGCGCGGTCGGTGATGACCGGTGAGCCGAAGGAACTGCGGACGGCCTCCGTGTCCATCGACCCCGCAACCGGAGGCATCGTCGGATACTTCGGCGGCAACGACGGCCAGGGTTGGGATTACGCATCGGCAGGCCTTCAGACCGGTTCGGTCTTCAAAGTGTTCGCGCTGGTCGCGGGCCTCGAGCAGGACATCCCTCTCTCGCAGCGTTACGACTCGAGCCCCTACGTCGGACCGGGTGGGTTCACCATCAACAACTCCGACGGCGAGAGCTGCGGAACGTGCAACCTCGCAACGGCCACCAAGATGTCCCTCAACACGGTGTTCTACCGCCTGATGATGGACCTCAACGGCGGCCCGCAGGCTGTGGCCGACACCGCGCACCGACTCGGCATCGCCGAGAGCTTCGGCGACATCGAGCACACGCTGTCCGAGCCGAACGGCAAGCCGGAGAACGGCATCGTCCTGGGTCAGTACCCGACTCGCGTCCTCGACATGGCGTCGGCCTACGCGACGCTCGCCGCGTCGGGAATCTACCGCGAGCCGTACCTCGTCCAGAAGGTCGAGACGTCCACCGGCGACGTGCTGTTCGACCGTGAGGCCAACAAGGGCAAGCGTGTGGTGTCCGCAGCCGTCGCCGACAACGTGTCGGCCGCCCTCTCGCCGATCGCCGCCTACTCGAACGGCAATGCGCTCTACGACTCGACGTACGGCGCCCGCCCGTCTGCGGCAAAGACCGGTACCGCCCAGCTCGGCGACACCGGCGAGAACAAGGACGCCTGGATGGTCGGTTACACGCCGCAGCTGTCGACGGCCGTCTGGGTCGGTACCAACAAGGGCACCGCGCTCCGCAACTCGTACGGCGGAACCATCTACGGCAGCGGTCTGCCCGCGCAGATCTGGCGAGCCCAGATGAACGCCGCCCTCGAAGGCATGCCGATCGAGCAGTTCCCCGAACCCGAACAGGTCGGCGGCCAGGCCGGTGTGCCCTACGAGCCTCCGCCCACCACGTACACGCCCACGGAGACCACCCGAGAACG
This sequence comes from Gordonia sp. PDNC005, assembly GCF_016919385.1. NCBI lineage: Bacteria > Bacillati > Actinomycetota > Actinomycetes > Mycobacteriales > Gordoniaceae > Gordonia > Gordonia sp. PDNC005. The sequence goes on along the minus strand of NZ_CP070351.1, from coordinate 3,733,494 downwards.
GTCGCGTCCCCGTCTGCCCGGCGAGGGCAATGACGGCAACATCACCGTCCTGCCCGGTGTCACGATCACCCGCGAGAATGGGAACAACGGCAACAACGGGAACAGTGGCGACAACGGGAACAACGGGGGCGACAACGGCGCCACCACCGAGGAGACCACCGGCACTCGAAGCCGCGGCCAGTAAGTGACCACACCGCACGACACCGAGCCCGGTTCGACGCCCGCGGCGTCGGACCGGGCTGTCGGCGTCTCAGACGTCGACAGCCCTGCTCCGCTGGCCGACGATCTGCGGCTCGCGACCGACCGGGTGCTGCCCTCGCGCACGGAACCGCTCGTCGGCCAGTTGAGCACGTCGATCGGTGGTCCAGTCGGGCTGCACGCGGCGATCGGTCGCAACCGGACGTGGACGCCGCTTCGCGTGCTGTTCCTGCTCGCGTTGCTTGTCCTGGCGTTCAGTTGGTTCGGAAAGGCAGGCGGCTGTCTGCAGCAGACGCCGTCGAACGACGCGGGCGCGACCATGCGTCTGGACTGGGACCACCAACGCCAGTTCTACGGACTCTGCTACTCGAACGTCATCGCCGGGTACAGCGAGAACCACCTGACACCGGCGGACCTCCGCGGCGGCGCCGCGCCGTTCCGCACGTACTGGGAGACCGACGGCGCCAAACAGTACATCGGGGTGCCGGTCGTGACCGCCGCCTTCATGTACGTCACCGCGCAGGCGGCGCGGGGCTGGGGCGCGCTCACCGAGGCGGTCGGCCTGCCGCGGGCGCTCGACGTGGCCAACTACTTCTCCATCGCCGCGCTGCTGATGACGCTCGGCTGGCTGATCGCCGTATGGGCGACCATGCGGACCCGGCGTCGCGACCCGTGGCTCATCACGCTCATGGTGATCTCGCCGCTGGTCCTCGTGCACGCGTTCACGTCGTACGAGGTGCTGCCGGTGATGTTCACCGCGCTGGCCATGTACGCCTGGTCGCGTGAGCGGGCGTGGCTCACCGGAGTGCTCGTCGGACTGGGCGCCGCCACCGCGATCTATCCTCTGCTGCTCATACCCGCGATCGCGATCCTCTGCGTCCGCGAACGACGGCTCTCCGAGGCGGCGAGCGTGGCGATCGGAGCGTTCCTTTCGTGGGGCGTCGTGAACGGTGTCGTGGCCTCGATCTACCCGTCCGGATGGTCGGCGACCTTCACCCAGTGGCGCGACCGCGCTGTCGGACCCGACTCCGTCTACAGCCTGATCGCCCACGCCACCGGGTGGGATGCGCAGCCGACCGTCGTCAACGCGCTCATGCTGGCGCTGATGGTGGCAGTCGTGGCCGGCGTGACGTACGTCGGACTCAGGTCGCGGCGCGAACCGCGACTGCCCGTGCTCATGTTCCTACTGGTCGCCGGGCTGCTGCTGGTCGGCAAGGAATGGCGACCGGAGATGTCGCTGTGGCTGGTCCCGCTCGCAGTCCTCGCGATTCCACAGCCGCGCGTCCTGCTTGCGTGGATGACCTTCGACGCGCTGCTCTGGGTTCCGCGGATGGCCCTGTTCCTCGCGCCCGAACGTAAATGGGTGCCGGTCGAACTGTTCTACGTCATGGCGGGCGCTCGATGGATCATGGTCGTGGCCCTCTGCGCCTACGTCGTGTGGGATCTCCTGCGGCCCGCCGCCGCAGCGCGCCCCGACGGCGGCCGCCTCCTCCAGTCACCGCTGCCGGTCTAGCGTCCCTATCCGATCATCGCGCGGCGCGCTCGAGGAGGCGGTCGCGGTGCGGAGGCCAGTCGTCGTCGGTCATGGCGAACTGCGCGGTGGTCCGCCAGCCGTCGCCGAACCGTCGGTGCTTGCGCAGGAGACCTTCGAACTCGGCGCCGAGTTTGGCGATCGCGGCCCGTGAGCGGGCGTTCTCCTCATGCGTGTGCCATACGACGCGGACCGCGCCGCAGGTGTCGAAGGCGTGCTCGAGGAGCAGCAGTTTCGACGTCGGATTGACAACGGTGCCCATCGCCGCCCGGCCGTAGAACGTGAAACCGACCGCGAGGGTGCGATGCGACGCGTCCACGTCGTAGAGGCTGGTGGTGCCCACGAACTCGCCGTCGTGCAGAACGGCGAACGGCACTCGCGTCGGAGTCGACAGCGCCGTCACAATCCATCGCGTGGCGTCCTCGGGCGTCTGCGGGATCGGTCCGGTCCACGCGTACAGCGACAGGTCGGACGCGGGGACCAGCTTCGCAAGCGCTGCGGCGTCGGATGTCCGCAGGGGACGCAGAGTCACATCGCCGCGGACCAGCGTCGGCGTGCCGACCCACGTCCGAGCGTCGGCGTCGTCGGCGTCGGCGAGTCGTGTCAGCGGACCTCTCGGTGCGACCGACGTCGAGAGATAGGACGCGAGGGGCTCGCGGATCGGCATCCGCACGAAGCCCACGATCAGAGTCACGAGGATCACCGCGTGCACCCAGACGCTGACGCTCACGCCGACCGAGTCCTGCCACGGCGCGGAGGCAGGATGACGCATGTACCCCATCAACCGGAAGATCGAGATGTCGAGCAGGACGTCGGTGAGCAGGTAGGCGGCGATGATCCACCAGCGGACCCTCATCATCACGAAGAACGGCAGAATCCACAGCGTGTACTGCGGTGAGTGCACCTTGTGGAACACCATGAACGCGCACAGCATCGCCGCGGCCACGCCGAGCCACGGAAACACTCCGTCGCGCTGATAGACACGCCACCCGAGCCAGACGGCGACCGCAAAACCCGCGGCGACGAGCAACGGGGACAGCGCCCCGACGAGTGAGTGGTAGGTGTCGGTCTCGCCGCCGGTCAGCAGACGCAGCCCCCAGTACCAGACGCTGTTCGTCGTCAGATCCGCTTCGCGGCGGCCCTGGAAGTCGAGCGCGGCCTTCCACCCCCGGTACCCGGCGATCATGAACGGCGCCTGCGTGGCGATCACGACGATGGTCGCCGTCGCGACCACCCACGCCGCCCCGACCCAGTCGAGGGAGCGACGGGCGCGGGAGGACTCCCCGCAGGTCAGCACGTACAGCGCAAGTGGGAGCACAAAGAAGCCGGGGTACAGCTTCAAGGAGAAACCGACGCCGAGGAACACTGCTGCGATGATCGCGGTTCGTCTCAGGGGCATGCGCCGTCCGCCGGTCCGCGGATCGACGCTCCCGCCGTATGCCATGACCGCGACGGCCGCGACGGACGTGAACACGACGGGCAGTTCCCAGTTGTGGAATGCGTAGAGGACGAGCGGCGGTGTCGCCGCCCACAGCAGCACCCACCAGCGGGTCATCACCGCGAGCAGCGCCGTTGTCGCGAGTGCGAACGGTGCGAGGATGAGTGCACTGTGCTGCAGGAACTGCACATCGGTGTGAGCGCCGATCGCGCCGAGCCACAACAGCATCCCGGACAGCACCGGGTACTCGACGACGCCGCCGAACAGATCACCCTGCTCGGTGATTCCGCCGTGGATGTACGGGAACACGTGACGATCCACATCGCGGCCGATCCACAGCCGCATGATGTCGGAGTAGCAGGGAATCAGCGCCCGAGGCGGTCCGGCCGGGAAGATCGAACTGCGGCCCCATTCGTCGAACGGCGCACCGCCGCACACCTCTTTCACCCGGAACGCCCAGGCCAGGGCGAACACGGTCAGCAGCAGCGAGGTGAGGACGACGAGGGTGACCTCGCCGACACGGGGACGGCCGATGCGCGTCGACCACGTGGCAGGCATGGTGGTCAGGTTAGTGGACGCAGACGATTTCGCTGGTCACCGGCCACTCATGTAGCCTGGACAGGTTGCCGACGCAGGCGACCCTCCTGCCGCGGACAGTCCGTGGCCGAACTAAGCCCATAGGAGGTGATGAGGTTTCATGCGTCACTACGAACTGATGGTCATTCTCGATCCGAGCTTGGACGAGCGCACCGTCGCCCCTTCACTGGATACGTTCCTCAATGTCGTCCGTAAGGACGGCGGAAGTGTGGACAACGTCGACATCTGGGGCAAGCGCCGTCTTGCCTACGAGATCGCCAAGCACAACGAAGGCATTTACGCCGTCATCGATCTCAACGCGACCCCGGACACGGTCAACGAGCTCGACCGTCAGCTGAAGCTGAACGAGTCGGTTCTGCGCACCAAGGTCCTGCGCAAGTAAGCGCCGGGCGCGTCCACGAACCACCTGTGCAAACCTGTGGAATCCGGCCCTGACAATGTCAGAGGTCCGCTCTACTGTGGTGCGTAACCATTGCAGAGTGCCTTCGGGCGTTCCACACAGACGTTAGGGGAGTCTCATGACTGACACAGTCATCACGGTCATCGGAAATCTGACCGCCGATCCGGAACTGCGTTTCACGCCGTCCGGAGCGCCGGTCGCCAATTTCACGGTGGCCTCCACTCCGCGCACATTCGATCGCCAGACGAACGAGTGGAAGGACGGCGAAGCGCTGTTCCTCCGCTGCAGCATCTGGCGTGACGCTGCGGAGAACGTGACTGAGTCGCTCAAGAAGGGCAACCGCGTCATCGTGCAGGGCAAGCTCAAGCAACGGTCGTACGAAACCCGCGAGGGTGAGAAGCGCACCGTTGTGGAGCTGGAAGTGGACGAGATCGGTCCCTCGCTGCGCTACGCCACCGCACAGGTCAACAGGACCCAGCGCGGCGGCGGAGGCAATTTCGGCGGAGGGAACTCGGGCGGCGGCGGTAACTACGGCGGAGGCAACTCCGGCGGCGGCTACGGAGGCAACTCCGGTGGCGGCCGACCCGCTGCATCGAGTCAGCCGGCTGAAGACCCGTGGGGCAGCGCACCTGCTGCCGGCGGAGGCTTCTCCGGTGGGGACGACGAACCACCTTTCTGATTCCGGGCCCGCCAGCCCGGAGGCACTCAACTGGAGCATCACATGGCAAAAGCTAAAGGCGGCCGCAAGGCCCGCGTGGAGAAGATCACAAAGGCCAAGGCCTGCACCTTCTGCAAGGACAAGAAGACCGATATCGATTACAAGGACACGGCGCTCCTGCGTCGCTTCCTGTCGGACCGCGGCAAGATCCGTTCGCGTCGCGTGACCGGCAACTGCGTTCAGCACCAGCGCGACGTCGCGGTGGCCGTCAAGAACTCGCGTGAAGTGGCGCTGCTGCCCTTCACCTCGACCGGTCGCTGACCAGGAAGGGACAGAACATGAAGCTGATCCTTACTGCCGCAGTCGAGAACCTCGGAGTTCCCGGTGACCTCGTTGAGGTCCGTGACGGCTACGCACGCAACTACCTGCTGCCCCGCAACTTCGCGATCGTCGCCACCCGTGGCGCCGAGAAGCAGGTCGAAGGCATTCGTCGCGCCCAGGAAGCTCGCGCCGTGCGCGACCTGGACCACGCGAACGAACTGAAGCAGGCTCTCGAAGGTCTCGACAACGTGTCGCTGACCGTCAAGACCCACGACTCGGGCAAGCTGTTCGGCTCGGTCTCCGCCTCCGACGTCGCAGGCGCCATCCGCACCGCGGGCGGCCCGGCCGTCGACAAGCGCAACGTGGAGCTGCCGAAGGGCCACATCAAGGCGCTGGGCTCGTACCCGGTCGTCGTGAAGCTGCACCCGAAGGTCGAAGCAAAGCTCAGCCTGTCGGTCGTCGCCTGACGTTCGCACACTGAGCCACAAAGGCCGGTCACCCCTAGCGGGTGACCGGCCTTTGTCGTTCCTGGTCGTCGAGCGGAGTCGGGACGTCCTGGTGGGTTTCGACCATAGAGTGGGGAGCAGAACCACCGTGAGAAGGGAAACCGCACTGATGCGTGACGCCGTGATCTGTGAACCGATCCGCACTCCGGTCGGCGGTTACGGTGGCATGTTCGCCACAGTGCCCGCCGCCGATCTCGCGTCGACCGTGATCAGGGAACTCGTGGCCCGCACCGGAGTCGCGGGTGACGACATCGACGACGTGATCTTCGGGCAGTGCTACTCGAACGGCGAGGCGCCGGCGATCGGTCGTGTCGCGGCACTCGATGCCGGCCTGGACGTCTCGGTGCCCGGGATGCAGGTGGACCGCCGCTGCGGGTCCGGTCTGCAGGCGGTGCTCGACGCGGCGATGCGCGTCCAGACCGGCGTCGCCGACCTGGTGCTCGCGGGCGGGGCAGAGAGCATGAGCCAGGTGGAGCACTATGCGCTCGGGTTGAGATTCGGCCTTCGAGGCGCCGACGCGACTCTGGCCGACCGTATCGGACGCGGACGAGTGACCGCGGGCGGCAAGCTCCATCCGGTGCCGGGTGGAATGTTGGAGACCGCCGAGAATCTGCGGACCGAATACTCGATCAGCCGGGAGGCGCAGGACGAGCTCGCACTCAATTCGCACGTGCGTGCCGTGGCCGCGCAGACGGAGGGCCGGTTCGACGACGAGATCGTCCCGGTCACCGTCGAGACGCGCAAGGGCGACCTGGTCCGTTCTCGTGACGAACATCCGCGGCCGGACATCTCGGCCGAAGCGCTTGCTGCACTGCGGCCGGTGCGACTGAAGGTGGATCCGGCCGCGACGGTCACCGCGGGCAATGCAAGCGGGCAGAACGACGGCGCGTCCGTGTGCATCGTCGCATCGCGTGAGGAGGCCGAACGCCTCGGTCTGCGGCCGCTCGCCCGCCTGGTGTCGTGGGCGGTGTCGGGAACCGAGCCGTCACGGATGGGCGTCGGTCCCGTGCCGTCGACGCAGCTCGCGCTCGAACGGGCAGGCCTGGGGCTCTCCGACCTCGACCTGATCGAACTGAACGAGGCGTTTGCGGCGCAGGTGCTCGCGTGCACCACCGCGTTGGGTCTCGGAAGCTCCGACTTCGACCGGATCAACGTCAACGGGTCCGGCATCTCACTCGGCCATCCCGTCGGCGCCACCGGTGTGCGGATCCTGGCGACGATGCTGCGCGAGTTGGAACGCCGCCAGGGCCGCTACGCCGTCGAGACGATGTGCATCGGCGGCGGACAGGGCCTCGCAGCGATCTTCGAGCGCATCGACTAGGCCTCTGCTGAAAGGGCTTTGTCGTTCCGGTGATGCCACGACGCCGATCCGACACCCACAACGAGGGTGGCCGAGACAAGAGCCGACAGGTGGAACAGGTCCATGCCGACGGCGGCCGCGACAACTCCGATCGACGTGAGCGTGGTGAGGACGATGATGGCGACGGTTGATTCATAGCGGTCGAGACCGCCGATGGACCCGACGAAAAGGGCGAGGCCGAGGAAGAACAGGGCCGGCCCACCCGCGATGAGCAGTGCGTAGACGACGGTCGCATCGTCATGTGGGTGAGCGAGCATCTTCTCGGCGCCGACTGCCGTGACGATGACGCCGGCGACGAGAATCGCGTGGGCGTACGCGAAGCCGCCGCGTGCGAGTGCCGTGGGGTCGGCGGACTCCTCGAGCCTGCGTTCGGTGCGTTCTGAGTGATGGGCGAAGTACAGCCACCAGAACGCGACCGGAACCAGGAAGGCGACGCCCAGCGCGGCGTACGACAAGAGGCTCGACTCCATGTGCATGAACTCGCGGCCGATCGACAGAACCGTCTCGCCGAGCGCGATGATGAAGATCAGGCGATTCCGTTCCACCAGGTGAGCGGGCGTCAGCTTCCATTCGCTCATCTCGATGCTGCCGAGACCAGGCAGCCATGTGCGGACCATCGGCGCTGCGACGTCGATCGCGAGCGCGAGCGCCCACACGATCAGGCGAGTGTCGGGCTCACAGAATGCGCCGATCACCCAGACCGATGCCGCGACCGTGGACCACGCGAGAAGGTGCGCGTAGTTTCGCCCGACCTGACTTCCCCACATCGTGACGGCGACGAACAGCGGGCGGATCACCTGCATCGCCGCCAGCGCGATGGCGAACTGATGGCCCCGGTCGCCGAACGCTTCGGGTATGGCGGCCGCCATGACGAGGCTCGCGAGCATGAGGCCGACGAGCAGGACACGCACTGGAATGCGTGCCGGGTCCACGAAGTTGGTGGCCCATGCCGTGTAGTTCCACACCCACCAGACTCCGCCGAACAGCACCAACATCTCGAGTGCGCCTCGGCCGGTCAGATGACCGACGAAGAACGCCGCCAGCTGGCTGAATGCAAAAACGTAGACGAGATCGAAGAACAACTCGATCGTCGCGACCTCGCCGCCTCTGCTTCTGGCCCTCTCCACAGACGCCATCCCCACAGTCGAACTCCCCTTCGACGAATGCTTCGTTGATCGGAGATCAGGATAACGCGTGGCCGTTCATCGAACGCTTGCGAAGGCGGCGTCCGGTTGCGGTGCCCTCAGCGGGGGTTGCGATCGTGATGACGGTCGCCGCGCGGGTAGTAGAACCTGTGCGTCGACGGTGACAGGACAAACGCCCTGTTCATAGTCGAGCAGATGACAACTCCGCGTCGGGGGACCGCACATGTCACGTTGGCCGATGTGATGCGTTGACCGGGTTTGAGGACCGGTGCACGGAAGCCCGCGCGTGATCCGAATCGGTAGCTCGTTCCCCGCGGGATCCAGTGTGGACCCTGCATGTCGCCGGTGATCGCGACGCCGACGGTACGCGGCGGTGCGGACTTCGTCCGGCCGGAGCAGGCGACGTTGCCGGGAGTCGGTCCGATCTGGCAGAGCCGCCTGGCCGCGACGAAGAACGTCCGACCGCCGTCGGCGAAGGCGTACGACGTGAATCGTGCGGCGTTCACGGACGAGTACTGACCGAGTGGCAGTTTGGTCCGCAGGGGCGCGGCGTCGGCAGGCGCCACCGCGACGAGCGCCGACGCCAGCGCGATCAATGCGACGACGGCGGTGGTCAGGCGGGTGAAACGAGAACAGTCTGCTCGCATCCGTTCATTCCACCACGCCTGCCACCGCCGACGGGCGGTTTGAGCGGAGCTCAGACGAGGGCTGCGGCTCCCGTTCGACGGTCGAGTGCATCGCGGGCGTCGTTGTACTCGGCGGCGAGACGGTCGACGGTCTGGGCGACGGTCCCGCGGGAGGCGACGGACGAGATGCCCTGGCCGCAGCCCCACACGTCGCGCCACGCCTTGATCTCGCCGAGGCCGCCCTCGAGCGGATCGGGGCCGGACGTCGGCTTCGGGAGGTTGTCGGCGTCGAGACCGTGAGCCTCGATGCTTCCTCGCAGGTAGTTGCCGTGCACGCCGGTGAAGGTGCTGCTGTAGACGATGTCGTCGGCGCGCGAGTCGACGACCATGTTCTTGTAGTCCTCGACGACGTTGGCCTCGTCGGTGGCGAGGAAGGCCGAACCGACATAGGCGAAGTCGGCGCCCGCCGCGAGCGCGGCGAGGATCGAGCGACCGTGTGCGATCGCACCCGACAGCAGCAGCGGGCCGTCGAACCATTCGCGGATCTCCTGGATCAACGGGAACGGTGACAGGGTGCCGGCGTGGCCGCCCGCACCTGCCGCCACAGCGATGAGGCCGTCGGCGCCGCGCTCGATCGCCTTGTGCGCGAACGTGTTGTTGATGATGTCGTGGAGCACGATGCCGCCGTAGGAGTGCACGGCCTCGTTCACGTCGGGGCGCGCGCCGAGCGAGGTGATGACGATCGGCACCTTGTGCTCGACGATGGTCGCGAGGTCCTCGTCGAGTCGCGCATTGGACCGGTGCACGATCTGGTTCACGGCGAACGGTGCGACGACGGCGTCGGGATTGGCGGCTGCGTACGCTGCGTTCGACTCGGTGATCTCGTCGAGCCAGTCGCCGAGCTGTGACGCCGGGCGGGCGTTCAGTGCGGGGAACGAGCCGATCACGCCCGCCTGGCACTGGGCGGCGACGAGTCTCGGTCCCGACGCGATGAACATCGGCGACGCGACGACGGGCACGGTGAGCGGAGTCTGGAGGATCTCGGGAAGCGACATGCTCCGAACGATACAGTCAGAGGTGACTGTTTGAAAAGGGTGGAGAATGATTCACGTGGAACGAAAGCAGCAGGACCGAGCGGCGCAGACACGCGACACGATTCTCGAGGCCGCGGCCAAGGTGCTGTTCGAAGAGGGGTACTCGGCCGCGACAACGCTGCACATCCAGCAGGTCGCGGGAGTTTCGCGCGGGAGACTTCTCCACCACTTCCCGTCGCGAGAACTGCTCCTCACAGCGGCAGTGCATCACCTCGCGGACGTTCGGATCACCGAGCTGACGGCCGGTGTCGCGATCCCCGACGACCTGCGTGAACGGATCCGATTCGCGGTGGCGGCGATGTGGGAGATCACCGGACAGTCGTGCTTCTGGGCGACGATGGAACTCTGGATGGGCGCGCGGACCGCGAACCCCGAGCTGCGCGAGGCGTTGTCGGACGTCGAGCGGCGGATGCTCGGTGTGCTCCGGGCCCGCGCCGACGAGTTGTTCGGCCCGCAGGTCACGGCCTCGCCCGAGTACCTCCGGACACGCGAAGTGATGATCACGTCAATGCGTGGCGCCCGGCTGGCGTACACGTTCCATCCGCGCGATCCGGAGACCGAACCGGCTCTCGCCAATTGGGAGGCGATGTTCGAAGCGATCCTCCCTCTGGTGGGATCCCGCATGGAGGTGGCGGAATGACCATCGAGGAACGACTCGACGCGCTTGAGGATCGACTGCGGTCGGCCGAGGATCGGCTGGCGATCATGGACCTCGTCTACTCGTACGGAGCCGCGGTCGACACCGGATCGGCACAGGTCACGGCAGGAATGTTCACTCCCGACGGTGTCTACGACGTCGACACCGGACTGCTCGCAGGGCGGCAGGAGATCGCGGCGATGGTTGAGGGCGAGCCCCATCAGGGGCTGATCGCGCACGGCTGCGGTCATCTCATGACGGCTCCGCAGATCACTCTCGACGGTGACCGCGCAACGGTTCGCAGTTACTCGCAGCTCATCGTTCGACGAACCTCGTCCAGTGGTTTTGCCGTTGCGCGTCTCACGGCCAACCGGTGGGAACTGATCCGTGTCGACGACGGCTGGCGAGTGGAGCGGCGTGTCGCGAGGGTGGTCGACGGGTCCGACGAACCGCGTGGACTCCTGCGACCTCAGTGATCTCGCGCAGGTGGAAGCAACCCGGATATCGCTTCGCGCAATTCATCGGGAGTCGGGTTCGGCAGACTGTCGTGTCCATGGATGTAGCCGATGCCCGCGTAGACGAGCAGGCCGGCGATCAGCCGGGCGCGGGTCTCGCCGAGGTCGAGCTCGATCATCGCGCAATAGATCACGTCGAAGACGTCACGATCGATCTGCTGCACCGTTGCAGCGATCCGCGGATTGGTTCGAGACCAGTCGCGGATCGCTGTCTCGACGGTGAGGTTGCGATCGGACATCAGCATCGTCGCGAGTGCCATAACGCGTTCATCCGCCGGGAGTGAGGCGAGAGCGTTGAGCTCGGTGGGGCGAGAGTTGTGTGTCTCGTGCCACCGCTGGGCCATCGCCTCCCAGAGGGCGTCGATGTCGTCGAAGTGCCAGTAGAAGCTGCCTTTCGTGACGTCGAGAACCGCGCACAGCCGATTGATCTTGACGCTTGCCACACCCTCGGTCGTGATGAGGCCGAGCGCGGCGTCCACCCAGTCGGTGGCCGCGAGGCGAGTGGTTCGACGAGGCATCGACCCAGGTTAGCGTACCTACGCACGAACCATACCTCATGGTATGGTCGGCGGCGTGAACACCGTCACACCCTCCGCATTCCCTTATCGGCAGGCGATGGCCCGCCCCGCAGTCCGTCGTGTGCGCAAGCTCGCGAAGGGGTTGACCGGCAAAGACGTCTTCCCGACCACAGGGCAGATCGAGGCGTTCTGCGGCGACATGCACAACTCCGATCCCATCGCCGAACGGTTCGTCGACGAGGTGTTCCTCGGCGCGATCGGCCGGACAGAGGGGCGGGCCATGCTGACGCAGGCGCTTGACCACGGGATCGGCAGTATCAACAATCCGCCGCAGGCGATGGTCGATCTGTTCGCCGAGTTCGAGGACGTCCCCGACTGGGTGGACCCGGAGCTCGTCGAGGCCGGGGCCCGCACATGGCGGCGATGGGGGACGTTCCTGTTCAGCGTCGCGGGCGGAGAGACCCTCGAGATGTACACCGAGGCCGCCGTTGCGACGCCGCTGTCGTTGGCGGGCGGGTACGCGGGCGACAACGCGCTGCGCCGGTTCCTGGAGACCGCCAAGTTCTGGATCGACGTCTCCGAGCCGGGAGCGCTGCTCACTCCGGGGAGTCAGGGGCGCGCGACGGCGATGCTCGTCCGCGTGATGCACGTGTTCGTCCGACGCCGCGTCGCCGAGCATCCGGAATGGGATTCGACACGCTGGGGATATCCGATCAGTCAGGCCTACCAACTCCTGACGCTCGCAGGTGGAAGCGTGGTCCCCGCGATGGCTTTGTGGATGGTCGGAGTGCAGACCACGCGCGCCGAGATCAACGAACTGATCCATTTCCAGCGCTACATGGGTCATCTCCTGGGGGTCCGGAACACCTGGTACCCGGAGACGATCGCCGACACGCTGCGCCTGCTTGCGCTGGTGACCGTGTCGCGCAGTCACGACGCCGGCGACCACGGCGTCGAGCTGATCGAATCGTTCCCAGCTGCGTTCGCGCCGCGCGACGGACACGCCGGGCTCATCAGACTGCGTGAGCGCTACAACGGCACGATGTACGCCGCGTACTCGCGGCTGTTCATGATGCCGCCCACCTATGCGAAGTACCGGATGCCGAACGCCTGGCCCGGTCTGCTGTGGATCGCGGTGCGCCTGCCCGCGGTGCTGCTGATCGAGACGCTCCGCCGGATCCGTCCGATCGGCAGGCTGCACGAGAAGTGGATGATCATGCACCGCGAGAACTGGTACCGCGCGCAGATGGCGGGTCGAGAAGCCGAGTTCGACGCATCCGGCGCGCTGCGCCGCTGATAGGAGGAGCGTCATGCCCATCGATGTCGTCGAGGTGTGGAACGGGCCGGGCCGCAAGGACGGTGAGCTGACCGCCGTACTGCCTCATCACAATGCCTTGCATCCGCGTGCCGAGCACAGCGCGTTCGAGCATTGGTACTTCGATGCGCACCTCGACAACGGGTACACCGTCGTCGGGTTCTTGGTGAAGCGCCGTCCCGAGGACCCGCCGTTCGCCAGACCCTGGGTGGAGATCATCGTCTACCGCCCGGATGGGACGAGACGGCAGATCGCGCAACGCTATCCGTCGAGGGCCGCGCACTTCTCGACTGACGAGGTGGACGTGCGGATCGGCCCGAACTCTGCGCGTGTGATCCTGAGCGAGGGCGGCCTCCCTAGCTACCGGGTGATTCTCGACGAGGACGACGTGCGGCTCGATCTCGAGTTCGTCAACGAACTGCCGCCATGGATGCCGGGTCGCGGGGAGACGCTCTTCGGCGACGGCGGAGTGTTCGGCTGGTGTGTCGGCGCCCCGCGTGCGACCGTCACCGGCCGGATGAGGGTCGGCGAGGAGTCGTGGGACGTGGTCGGCACGGGGTACGCAGACCACAACTGGGGTGTCGGCACCATGCCGAAGGTCATCGACCAGTGGCATTGGGGCAGGCTCTACACCGCCGAGTACTCGCTGCTCTACGCCGTCGTCGCGACGCAGGAGAAGTACGGCAGGCTCCAGATCGCGCCGGTGATGCTCGCCAAAGGCGACTCGATCATCCTGAGTACCGGCGACGCGGCCCTCTCCGAAGGGCCGAGGGCGTACGACCCCGTCGCGCGTCGTGAGTATCCCACCAGCGTCACACTGGAGAGCCCCGGAGAGTTCTCGTTGACCCTCGACGTTCGGAGTGTTCTGCACGCACAGTCGCTGCTCGACGACGTTCCGGTCATCGGCAGCGCATTGCTCCGACCGGTGATGGATCGCCTTGTCGGCCGACCCGGCTACTTCCGCTTTCAGTCCGATTTCACACTCGCGGTGACGCAGGTCGACGGCAGCGTGGAGACGGTGTCGGGGACGACTCTCCACGAACTCGTCGGCTTGACCTGACGGTGTACATCGAACGTATGAATGGGCCTGTGGGAGAGGACGATGGCAGAGACCTCAACCTCTCGTGGAGTGCTGCCCGGGCGTGGCGCAACGCAACACGCCGACGCGTGGCGATCTGATGGCTGGGGAATTAGAAACATGGTCCTGACCTGTGGATTGGCACGGAACGGCCGACGAATTCCCCACGCTGTACACAGGAGATTGCACATGCCGTCCAGAGGTTTCGCCAGTTGTGCACACGGCATCAACAGTGTTGTCCACAGGGGTCATTTGATGCGGTTCGGTGCCTGGCCCTAACCTCTGGGAAGGTTTCAGTTCGCCCAGTGGCAACTGACAGGACTCCGGGGGCGGCCGCGCCGGGGTGACGTTGAGCGACGAGTGGGGGAGACGCGCGTGGCAGAACCGGAGGACCAGGGTCCCGAGCAGGAGGAGCCGGGCACCCCGCCACGGGAGGATTACGGGCGTCAGCCACCCCAGGATCTGCAGGCCGAGCAGTCGGTGTTGGGCGGCATGCTGCTGTCGAAGGACGCCGTCGCCGACGTCCTCGAACGCATCCGCCCCGGCGACTTCTACAAGCCCGCACATCAGGCCGTCTACGACGCGATCCTCGAGCTGTACGGACGCGGTGAGCCCGCCGACGCCGTCACCGTCAGTGCCGAGTTGGAGCGACGCGGTGATCTCCGCAAAGTCGGTGGCGCCCCTTACCTGCACACCCTCATCTCGACGGTCCCGACCGCGGCCAACGCCGGCTACTACGCGGAGATCGTCGGCGAGAAGGCGATCCTGCGTCGGCTCGTCGAAGCGGGCACGCGCATCGTGCAGTACGGCTACGCCGGCGACGGCGGCCAGGACGTGGCCGAGGTCGTCGACCGTGCACAGGCCGAGGTGTACGAGGTCACCGAGCGTCGAACCGCCGAGGACTATGTGGTCCTCGAAGAGCTTCTGCAGCCGACGCTCGACGAGCTCGACTCGATCGCGTCGCGCGGTGGACTGTCGCTTGGTGTTCCGACCGGTTTCGCCGATCTCGACAAGTTGACCAACGGTCTGCACCCGGGGCAGATGATCATCGTCGCCGCACGCCCCGGTGTGGGCAAGGCGCTTGCGCTCGACACGCCTCTCCCGACACCCGGCGGCTGGACGACGATGGGCAACGTCGCCGTCGGTGATCGTCTGCTCGGAGCGGACGGGCGTCCCACCCGGGTGGTCGCTGCGACGGACGTGATGACTCAGCGGCCGTGTTTTGAGATCGAGTTCGACGACGGCGGCTCGCTCGTCGCCGATCAGGAGCACCAGTGGGTGGCCGACATCGACGGTCGCCGCGAGGTGCTCACCACGGACGCGCTGCAGTCGTACGCCGGGCGTGCAACGGTCCCGAACGCCGAGCCGCTCGAGTTGCCGCGTCGCCCGTTCGCGTACGGCCCGTACACAGTCGGCGCTCTCGCCGGCATGGCGTACGACGACCCCGAGATCACCATGCGGATCGAGGACGAGGGCCCCGTCGACGTGATGACGTTGATGGCCGACCTCGGTGGCCGCATCCCGCGCGAGTACCTGCGCGGATCGATCACTCAGCGTCGTGCGCTGTTGGCGGGCATCCTCGACTCCCGCGCGCGCGTCGACGACGACGGCTGGATCACCGTCCCCGCCGCGACCAACCACATGTCGGGCATCGTCGGCGACCTAGCCGCGGGCCTGGGCTACACGTTCCGTCGGGCGAGCAGCGGGTGGGTGCGGTTGGCCGCGTCCGACGACGTCTTCACCGTCCACGACAAGATGCAGCGCCACAAGGAGCTTCGGACCCGGGTTCGGTCGCGGCTCGTAGTCGCGGTTCGGCCGGTGCCGAGCGTGCCGGTGCGTTGTGTTCAGGTCGACAACCGAAGTCACCTGTACCTCGCGGGTGAAGCGATGGTCCCGACCCACAATTCGACGCTCGCGATGGACTGGCTGCGGTCGGCGTCGATCCACCACGGCCTCACCAGCGCGATGTTCTCGTTGGAGATGAGCAAGACCGAGATCGTCATGCGACTGCTCTCGGCCGAAGCCAAGGTGAAGCTCGGCGACATGCGGTCGGGCAACATGTCCGACGACGACTGGAGCCGCCTCGCGCGCCGCATGGGCGAGATCACCGAGGCTCCGCTGTTCATCGACGACTCGCCGAACCTCACGATGATGGAGATCCGCGCGAAGGCTCGGCGTCTCAAGCAGCGCCACGACCTGCGGCTCGTCGTCATCGACTACATGCAGCTGATGACGTCCGGCAAGAAGGTCGAGTCACGTCAGCAAGAGGTCTCGGAGTTCTCTCGTTCGATCAAGCTCCTCGCAAAAGAACTCGAGGTCCCCGTGGTCGCGATCTCGCAGCTGAACCGTGGACCGGAACAGCGAACCGACAAGCGCCCGCAGGTGTCCGACCTCCGTGAGTCGGGATCTCTGGAGCAGGACGCCGACATGGTCATCCTGCTGCACCGCCCCGACTCCATCGAGCGCGACGATCCCCGCGCAGGCGAAGCCGACATCATCGTCGGCAAGCACCGTAACGGGCCGACGGCCACCATCACCGTCGCCCACCAACTGCACCTCTCGAAGTTCGTGGACATGGCGCGGGGCTGAGGTCGTGGTTTCGCCATTCTGGCGGCGGAAGCAGCGGGCAGACCGGCCGGCGAATGACGATGCTTTCGTCGTGATCGGTCGCGGTGCGATGCAGATCTACGACGCGGGCACATCGGACACTCTGTCGCGTATCGTCGACGCGATCTTCGAAAGAGACGTCCGAGTGATCGCCGGCGACTGGCGAGGTGTCCAGTACTGGATCGACCAGATGGAGAGACCAGGGGATCCGACCGTCTGGATCTTCGACCCGTCGACGATGATCAGTGAAGAACTGTTGCCGCTGGCAGATTTCATGGAAGCGGTCCTGGCCGATCACATCTTGAATGCGGTCGACTACGCTGATTTCGCGAACTGGCTCGACGTGAACGGCAAGCGGTCCATCGGTCAGGCTGAGTGCGTGCCGGTGGTACCGCCGCACTTCGTCTCAGGGCGAGCAGATCCCGATAGTCGGTCGGGCTCCAGCTTCTCCACAGCTGCCTATCTGTTGTCGAGCGCGAAGACGTTCGCTGCCATGAAACAACTGGGCTTGAAACCTGGGGATGACTTTCCTCCGGAGTTCGGTGAAATCGTCAAGGGCAGCTGAATAGTCACATCAGTAGGCACCAACCGTAGGCCGGAGCCGACTGTGCTTCACCCGAAGAGGAGTGACAAATCGTGCGTTTTACACCGCCGCCGACTACACCGCCGACCGTCCGTGGGTGCGCTCGATCTCGTGGACATCGGGTCGGCGAAGGTTCGGATGCACTGGACCGATCAGCCGTACATGTGGCATGTGAACGACGGCCCCGAGGTGTTCGTGGTCCTTGACGGTGCGGTGGACATGCACTACCGGGTGGACGGTGAAGAGCACGTCGAACGGTTGACTCCGGGAACAGTGTGCTGCGTCGAAGTGGGCGATGAGCACATCGCGCATCCCGCACCGGAAGCGCGAATCCTTGTGGTCGAGCAGGCGGGCAGCGTCTGACGGGCGGGCGGCGGCACCCGGGTCGGAGCTACTCCTGCCAGGCTCCGTCTGCAATGAGAGGGCGGTTGTCGATGTCGGTCGCTGCTTCGGCCCGTGCGAGGGTAGAGCCGGTGTACGCGACGGGCCGGTCCTCACCGGCGAACAGGACCTCGACGAAGTCGACAGGGAAGTGGCGCACCGCGGTGACGGTGCCCTCCGCGGTCTCGCCGGACGGTCGACGGCATCGGACGGTGCATCCTGGGGTGAGTCGTCTCATGTCGTTCTCCTCGCCGTGATGTGGTCAGGCGAGGGGAGTACCCGGCGAAGGGGAACGTCAAACAGGACTTGGGGAGCGGTCAGTCCTCCGCTGGAGCGCCGTCGGGGTCCTGCTTGTCGCGCAGTTCGCGGCCCTTGCGGCGCTGTTCTTCCGCTCGTTCGCGGATCGATCGGAGGAACTCCTCGTCGTCGTCCGGATTGGACGGCGCCGACCTGCTTGGCCGTTCGTATTCTGGGTAGCCCGTCGTTCTGGCAGGCGCAGCGGCGCCCTCCGGGCGGCCGACGAGGAACCACACGAGGGAGCCGACGAGCGGCAGCAGGATCACGATGATGAGCCACGCGATCTTCGGCAGATGCCGAACGCGGTACTCCTCGGCGACGACGACGTCGACGAGCGCTATTGCCCAGACCACCAGCACGATCAGACCGAAGTACGGCACCACACACCCCCAGAAGAGACTCTCTCGTCCGATAGTGCCATGTATGCCGGGAACGGGGCGACTCCTCCGGTCACCACGGCGTGGTTCTCCCACCCAGCAGGACCGCCCCGGGATGCGGACCTGGTGCGTGCGATGCTCGATGAAAGAGTCCGCGATCGGGGAGCGAGCACATGTCCGACCTTGTCCGTCACGGTTCGTCAGAGCCGACGCTCGGAGCGATCTGATGTTCGTCGGTCTCGGGCTCCCCGTTGTCACCGCTTACCCGCCGACCACTCAGGTCTGGGAGGCCGGTTCCGGAATCGCCGAGTTGGCGACCGTGGCGCGGGCTGCTGATCGACTCGGCTATCACCACGTGACGTGCAGTGAACATGTGGCGGTGCCGGTCGACGTCGCGACCGAGCGGGGCGGCGTCTACTGGGACCCGCTCGCGACGTTCGGATACCTTGCGGCGGTGACCGAGCGGATCCGCTTCGCCACCAGCGTGCTGGTCCTCGGATATCACCATCCGCTCGAGGTGGCCAAACGCTACGGCACCCTCGACCAGGTGTCGGGCGGTCGACTGGTCCTCGGAGTCGGGGTCGGCAGCCTGCGCGAGGAGTTCGAGCTCCTCGACATGCCCTTCGACGATCGGGGTGCACGTGCCGACGATGCGCTCGCAGCCATCCGGTCGGCCTTCTCCACCGGCACACCGAGGCACGACGGTCCGTTCTACGCGTACGACGACGTGATGGTGGAGCCGCACGCCGTGCAGGACTCGGTCCCCGTCTGGGTCGGCGGACGCACTCGTCGGGCGCTGCGGCGAGCCGTCGAGTTGGGCGACGGGTTCAGTCCGTTCGCGCTGACGCCGGAGCAGGTGTCCCAGATGCTGCCGACCGTCGACCTTCCCGATGGTTTCGACGTCGTCCTCACGAGCGGACTACTCGATCCGCTCGGAGACCCCGACGACACCCGACACCGGTTGGAGAGCCTGCGCGACGCCGGGGCGACGATCGTCACGGCGTCGCTCACCGCGGACAGCCTTGTGCACTACACCGATCAGCTGGCCGAACTGCGGAACGTCGCCGAGTCGGTCGGTGCGCGGTTCGACGCGACTACAGCGCCGTGACGTAGTCGAAGTAGTTCGGTGTCGTGTCCTCGCGGAGGCGGCTGAGCCTGCGGTAGCTGATCAGCCAGCGACCGTCCTCCTTGCGGTATTCCTCGTGGTAGTGGCCGTATCCGTGGAGATGCTCCTCGTGATCGCCGTTGGTCCACCAGAGCTTGTCCTCCATCGCCCAGACGCCGCGGGCCGTGGTGTCCGACGTCAGTTCGATCTCCGGCATGTGACCGTGATGCACCGTCGTCACCTTGACGTCGCCGTCGAGAAAGCTGCTGATCGCGGCCGTCAACTTCTCCTTTCCAACGATCCGATTCGACGTGCCGCCGGTCTTCGGCTGCTTGTCGGCCGGCAGTCCTCCCCAGGTCTCGGAGACAACATCGTCGGTGTGCAGCGTCGGATAGACCTCCCACTCCTTGTTGTCCATGCAGCGGAGGCGAGCGCAGAACGTCCGCTTGATCTCCTCGATTGCCATGAGCTGGTCGGCGGTGCTGAGAGTGAGTTGAGCAGTCATGGTCTCAACGTGACAGAGGCGGGTCGCAGCTACAAGAACGACTTCCATTCACTGGAACCAGCGCTCTGCTCGGGATGCGGGCATGGCGGTGTCCCCGCCTGACCAGTTCAGGCGGGGTTGCGCACCACGTCGACCCCGGGTGGGGCCGGTGGTCCCGGTGGTGGTGCCGGGATTCGGCAGGAGAGCCACTTCTCCACTGCCGATCCGGACTGGGTGGCCCGAACTGCCGGGAGGAGCTTCTCCGGCTGCAGCGAGTGGTTGACCTTCCACGGCTCGTTCGAACCGGTAGGCCGCCATCCGACCCGACCCTTGAACGGGCCCGAGGTCAGGACGGTGGTCTCCCATCCGCCGGGTGTGGTGGAGACACTGCGGTTATGTCCTCCGCACGCACCGCCCAGGTGATCGATATCGGTCGGGCCACCGTCCTGCCAGTCCGGCATGTGATGCGCCTGGGTCCGTGACCACGCGGTGGTGCAGCCGGGCGCGGTGCAGCCGCGGTCCCGACCGAACAACGCCAACCGCTGGGCGAGGGAGGCCAGGCGGCGGCCGCGCCCGAAGTGCAGGATCTGCGAGGACTGGCCTTCGAACACTTCGAGCCACGGGGTCGCGTCGGCGGCGATGTCGACCAGATCAGCCACCGGCAGACGAGTCCCCGTCGCGGTGACCGCAACCCCGGCCCGGTTCTCGAGGTCCTCGAGTGAGGCGGTCACCACAAGGTGGGCCGGGAGGGCGATCGAGTCGCCGAGCGCGCCGTTGGCGAGCAGGTGGTCGAGCATCGCTTCGAGCGCGTCGTGGTTGCGCTGGGACTGCGACCGCGTGTCCCGCTCACGCGCCGCTGCGAGGGCTTCGGCGTCGGCGCTGTAGGCCGGCCCGCGCGGGGACTCCGGGTCGTCGGGATTGTTCATCCCCGGCTCGGCCCACAGGGTCAGAATGGCCTCGAGCTTGGCTCGAAGCGACGGGGACAGTTGCGCCCTAATCTTCGACATCAGTCGCTTGTCCTGCGGTTGGATCGCAAATCCCCGAGTCCGCGCACGGTCGGCGTCGTCGGTCAACGAACCGTCAGGATCCAAGTGGGCCAGGATCCGGCGTCCGACCTCCCGGGTGCCCTCCGGGGTCAACTGCCGAGACAGTTCGGCGAGCTCGGCCTCGGCGCGGGCCTTGTCCTCTGCCGGGATCGCGGCCGGGATCTCGTCGATCACAGCGACGATCTCACTGACGTGATCGACCGACAGATCACCATCGGCCACAGCTGCTGCCGTGGCCGGCAGCGTCGGGTCGAGCTGGTCGCCCGAGTAGTTGTACATCGGACTGATCGCCAAGGCGGCGGCGAGACGACGTTTGCTCGCGCCGGCACCGAGACGAAGCGCGGAAGTGAGGTACTTGCCCGGAGTCTGAGCACCCGCTTTGCGGTAGGCGCCACGAGTGGACACTTCCGCGAAGAGGCGGGCGCTGACGCCGTCGGAGCGGCGGTTCGAACGCTCGAAGACGTCGGACATGTGCAGCACGTCGTCATCGGTCATCGGGGTCAGCGACACCGACGACAGCTTCGCGGCCACTGCGTCCTGCAGGCGGGCGAGCTCTAGAGGCGAATCGGGAAGATCGAATGTGTCGTTCATCGTGTTCGCCTCCCTTCGGCGTCTCGACAGTTAGAGTGTCCGTTTTGCTTGGTATCTCCAGTCTAGTCTGTATGTGTCCGAATACATAGAAGATTCGCCTGTGAGTTCGATAAGAGAGTCGCAGGTCCGGGTCAGCGGGGGATTGTGGCTTGTCTTCCGGCGGCGACGGTGATCCTGGTGAGCGACTGCGCGAGAGTGCGCAGACCCGGGCGGTGCTGAGGCGACTTCCCAGCGGCGATCCGATGAAGCTGATTGTTGTGCCACGCGAGTTCGAGGTAACCGTCGGCAGGGCGATAACCGATGCGCGGTGCGCTCTTGGGGAGGGGCGGCTCGCGGCCTTCGATCAGGTGTTTCGGGTAGTCGGGCACAAACGCGAGAGGCCGCCCGAGTCCGATCACGTCCACCACTCCGCCGGCGAGGACAGCTTCCATCGCTGCGGGCTTTCGGAGGCCTCCGGTGAGCATGATCGGGACCGGACTGACTGCACGGATCTGCTCGGCGAACCTGAAGAAGTACCCGTGATCGGTGGTGGCGTCCTGGCCGTCGGCGACTCCGGTCATCGCGGGCTGCTCGTATCCGCCGCCGCTGATCTCGAGCAGATCGATGCCCTCCTCGCCGAGGGCGACGGCAACGGCGACCGCCTGCTCAGAGGAGAAATCGCCGTGAACAAAGTCCTTCGAGTTGAGCTTCACCGACACAGGGACGCTGTTGCCGACGACGTCGCGAACGGCGCGGACGGTCTCCAGGACTGCGCGCATGCGACGAGTGTCGTCACCTCCCCACTCGTCTGATCGTTGATTCGCGACCGGTGAGAGGAACTGTGACAGGAGGTAGCCGTGTGCGGCGTGGATCTGAATGCCGTCGAACCCGCCTGCCACCGCCAACTCCGCGGTGCGCGCGAACCTTCCGATCAGATCCGAGACCTCGCGGCTCGCCAGCTCGCGCGGCTTGCGCAGGTTGTATCCGGGCACCGGGCTGCGGCGAGCCGAAGGGGCCACCGGACGGCGGTTGAACGGGGAGACGGCGACCTTGCCCGGATGACTGATCTGCGCCCAGAGCTTCGTGTCGGTGCCCGACGTCGCCGCCGTCCATCTCTGGATCGCCTCGAGACCTCGGGCGTCGTTGAGGATGACGTTGCCGGGCTCGGTGAGCGCGTCGCGGTCGACCATGATGTTCCCGGAGAGGAGCAGGCCTGCCCCACTGCGCGACCAGACCGAGTACAGGCGTCGTAGAGCATCGCCTGGTGTTCCGTCTCGAGAAGCGAGTTGCTCGCTCATCGCGGCCTTGGCCAGTCGGTTCGTGAGGACCTGCCCGCAGGGCAGTGTCAGGGGACGGGCGACGTGAGGAGTATCGGGCATGGTGATCACAGGACTCTCGGTCGAAGTCGGGTCAGGGAGAACAGCGGGGACAACGGGCGGAGCGGAATCGGCGGGCTGCCGGCGGACAGGTCGACGCGATGCAGACGGGAGTCGACGACGGCTCCCAGGCCCATCCGGTCGATGGGGTCTCGCTCGGTGCCCCGGATTCGGAAGTCGTCGAGATGCACGGTCCGGGTCTCGATCGGGTGCTCGCCCGGTGTGAAGCCGATGACTCGAGGCAACGACGCGCCGAGGGTGCCCGCGACGTTTCGATGTGGCCGGCCGAGGATCGGCGGCGCATCGGAGACGACGTCGCCCAGCCGCCCGCTCATGGTCAGCAGCTCTTCTCCGCGGCGGTGGGCCGAAGCGGAGATCGTCGTGTCGTCCAGGGACCAGTTGATCTCCCCGAGCTTCTTCGGGTAGCCGAGGAGCTCTCGTCCGAGGATCAACGCGACGTCGTCGTCGAGGATCATCCACGGGCAGTGGATTCCGGTGCGTCCGCCGATGGTCTTGATGTGAACGAACACACCGGCCTCGTGGTACACCGAGCCGTACGTGCAGTCGGGGAACCACGCTGCGAAGACGTCGGCACGCCCCGGATTGACGGGTCGCACGCCTGCGGGCAACCAGGCGTTCATGGTCGGCACATCCACCTCGACGGTGGCGGTGAAGTAGTGCGCGTCGCGATACAGCATTCCGCGGACCGGAGCCAGACGCCGTGCTTCCCGAAGGCTGCCGCGCAGGTTGTAGTCGGCGCCTCGGCTGCTCGTCGGAAGTCCTCTCATCTGAACTCTCCGTACGCGCTCCGCAGGATCGGGCTGAGGATGGCTCGCGGAGCGTGCCTGCCCCCGACGTCCTGCAGTTTTGCGGTCACGCCGGGTACCACCCGTCGGCGCCCGGACAGGAGGCCGCGGACGGCCGCTTCGGCTGCGGATTCTGCGCTCACCCAGGCGAACGCCGGAAGGCGTTGCTCGATCGCACCGAGGTCCGCCACCTCCGCGAACTCGGTGCGGACGGGCCCAGGCGCGAGGAGTGTGCAGGTGACGCCGGTCCCGGCGAGCTCACTGTGCAGCGATTCGGACAGCGTGTTCACAAAAGCCTTAGTAGCCGCGTACGTCGTGTTGTTGGGGCTGGGTTGATTGCCCGCGGTCGACCCGGTCACGAGGATCCCGCCGGAGCCCCGTGCGACAAGTCCCGGCAGGACACCGAGCAGAAGGTCGTGGACGGCCACGACGTTCACCTCGACCTGTTCCCGTTCCCGGTCGGGATCGAGGTCGAGAATGCCGCCGTACGTCGCGAATCCTGCGTTCAGGCAGATCCCGCTGACATCGACGGCGCCGAGTCGGTCGACGAGCCCGCGGCGGCTGTCGCGATCGGCGAGGTCGCACGCTTCGACGTCGGCGATGACGACGTAGCGCGTGGCGAGTCGATCGGCGAGGAGGCGGAGGCGGTCCGCGCGCCGGGCGACCAGGATCAAGGAGTGGCCGCGCCGCGCGAACGATTCGGCGAGCGCCTCGCCGATGCCGCTCGACGCTCCGGTGATGACGACCCGGGCATCCGGGGTCGGGGAGGGGAAGCTCATGACGGGATCTGCTCCTTTGGTGCGGGCGTTCGGACGGGTGAGAGGGTCGGCCGCATCGCGGCTGCCGCGGACAGAGCGCGGAGGCCCTGCCTCAGGAGGCGGATTCGACAGAGGATCTCCGCCGAGCCTGCGAGCATCGACGATCGTGCGGGAATCCACCGGCCGACGACGTCGGCGAGCGGCTCGGAGAACCTGGGTTGCGCATCGATCGCTTCGGCGAGAAACGCTGCGCCGTGCGAGATGATGCGACCAGCTCCCGACCGAGGAGCGACGAGCCCCATGAGATAGATATTGGCGAACCTCGGCGCGAGGACGTGCTCGATGAGCAAGGGGTCGCCGTCCTCCCAGACGAACATCGACTCGTCGAGCATCGGGAACCTCGTGCGGAAGCCCGTCGCCCACACCACTGTGTTGTAGTCGGACGACGTTCCGTCGGTGAAGTGCACGGTCGGGCCGTCGAATCGTTCGATCTCCGGTCGCGGGACCACGCGACCGTGTTGCAGCGCGTACATGAGTGAGGTGTTGACCGTGACGTCGCGGGTGAACAACTTGTGGTCCGGGCGCGCCAGCCCGTACGACTCGTAGTCGCCGTAACTCAACCGAAGCATCATCTTGAACGCCGCGCGCTGGAGCGGCATCGGCCACCAGACGCGGTCGAGTTCGGACACCGGGACCCCGAACATGGTCTTCGGGATGAACCAGTAGCCTCGGCGCATCGAGATGTCGGCGGTGCCGAAGGTGGCGGACGCCTCCACTGCGATGTCGCTGGCTGAGTTTCCGGCGCCGACCACCAGCACACGTCCGTCCGCAGCGAAGTCGGTCGGTCGCCGATAGTCCTTCGAGTGGATCTGTTCGCCGGTGAAAGTGCCCGGGTAGTGCGGCATGTTGCGCTCCCAATAGTGGCCGTTCGCGACGACGACGGCTCTATATCTCCGGACCTCGCCCGAAGCGAGGCGGACGTGCCAGCCGGCCATTCCGTTGGCGTCGACCGGTCGGACGTCGACGACCTCGGTGCTGAACTCGATGCGCTGCTCGAGGCCGAACTCGTCCACATACGACTGCAGGTACGCGAGCATCTGTTGCCGGCTCGGAAATGTGGGGTAGTCGCCTGGCATAGGGAACTCGACGTACTGCGTCGACGTCTTGGAGCTGATGAGGTGGGTCGAGTCGTAGACGCCGTGCGACCAGTTGCCGCCGATCCGGTCGTTCGCCTCGAGTTGGTCGTAGTCGACCCCGGCTCTGGTCAGTGCGCCTGCGACGCCGTTGCCGACGTAACCGGCCCCAATGACGCAGACTCGTTCGCTTCGGTCCATCGTTCGCCCGCCTTCGCTGGTGCACGGGAGGATCTGGCATCCTCACAAAAGTTACATAGACTGTAGCTACAGTGAGTGTAACTTAACAAGTCGTACGATGGCGGGGCGCTGGCGAGCGCGATACGGGAGGAAGCTTCGATGGCGGATCTGGACACGGATGTGCAGCTCAGGCGTCCGTACGCACCCCGGATGGGGTCAGAGGAACGGCGTGAGCAACTCCTCGATGCAGTGCTCCGGGTGATCGTGGAGCGGGGCGTCCACAAGGTGTCGATCGAATCCGTGGCGTCCGAGGCAGGCGTGACGCGCCCCGTGGTCTACAAGCACTTCGGCGATTCGGCGGACCTTCTCAACGCGTCGCTGCGACGGGAGGAAGCGCGCGCGCTCGCACAGTGCTCGGCGGCTGTCACCGTGAGCGAATCGGTTCGCGGCTCGTCGAGCATCGCGCTCGTCGTGTACGGAAACCTGCTCCGGATGTTCGAGGATTCGCCCGACCTGTGGCGGGCGGTCCTGCAACTCGCCGACAGTGCGACCCCCGCGTTTCGGCGCACCGTCGAGCGTGGCCGCGAAGAGGCCGCCACCCGGCTTGCCGAGGTTCTACGCGCCCACGCCGCTGACCGGGGTCCCGAAGCGGACCGCCTCGACGTCGATGTTCACGCGCGCATGATGGTCGCGCTCGTCATCGAGTCGGGCAGGCTCCTCCTGTCGCGGCCGGAGGAGTACACGCGCGAGCGTCTCGTCGCCGCCGCGGGGAGCGTGGTCGACAAGGCGACTCAGTGACGCTCGGCCTCCGAGTGAGCGTCTAGGCGCTCGGAGCGGCTCAGTCGGCTGGGCCACCAGACCTTCTGCCCGATGTCGTGCACCAGCGCCGGGACCAGCAGGGTCCTCACGATCAGGGCGTCGAGCAGAACCCCGAACGCGACGATGAAGGCGATCTGCGCGAGGAAGATCAGCGGAATCACCGAGAGTGCGGAGAAGGTGGCGGCGAGGACGACGCCTGCCGACGTGATCACTCCGCCTGTCACGGTCAACGCCTTGATGATCCCTCGACGCGTCCCGATCTGGAGGGCCTCTTCACGGGCGCGTGTCATCAGGAAGATGTTGTAGTCGATTCCGAGGGCCACGAGGAACACGAAGGCGAACAGCGGGACGACGGGATCCGCGCCGGGGAACCCGAGGATGTGGTTGAACACGATCGACGAGATCCCAAGTGTGGCCGCGAACGAGAGGATCACCGTCGCCATCAGGATCAGCGGCGCGAGGATCGAGCGGAGCAGCAGGCACAGGATCAGCAGGACGACCAGGCTCACGACGGGAATGATCAGGTTCTTGTCGTGTGTCGCGGTGGTCTTCGTGTCCAGGTCGACGGCAGTGGAACCGCCGACAAGGGCGTCGGAGCCGTCGACGGAGCGGACCGCGTCGCGGAGTCGAACGACGGTGTCCTCGGCGGCGAGCGAGTCTGCGGGATCGGTGAGTTCGGCTCGCAGCGCGGAGCGGCCGTCCACGGTCTTGGGAGCGCCGCCCGCGTCGCCGACCGGGGTCACGGTGGCAACTCCTTCGACGCCTGCCGCAGCCTTCTGGACTGCGGCGACGGTTCCCGAACTGGTGATGATGAGCGCGGGCGACCCGGCGTCGGCATCGAAATGGGCAGAGAGGACGTCCTGCCCGCGCTGGGAGTCGACCGTGACGAGGAAGGTGTCCGACTGGGCCACGCCGTCGGCCTTGAAGGACGGCATGAGGGCCGCGAAGATGCCGAGAAGCAGCACGCAGGCCACCCAGATCGTGCGCGGACGGCGCGAGACCTGCCGTGCGAGCGCTGCCCAGATGCGGTGAGAGTGCTCGGCATCGGCAGGTTGTGACGCCGTGTGGACGGGCGTCCGCGGCCAGAAGGCGCGCCTGCCGACGAGTGCGAGAACCGCAGGCAGGAATGTCATCGACGCGATCAGCGAGGCGGCGATTCCGATGGCGGCGACAGGTCCAAGGCTGCGATTCGAGTTCAGATCCGAGAGCAGCAGGCACAGAACGCCGGCGATCACGGTGCCTGCCGACGCGGCGACAGGTTCGATGGTCGCCCGCCACGCAGTGCGCATGGCGTCGTACCGGTCGTCCGTTGTGGAGAGCTCCTCTCGATAGCGTGCGACGAGCAGGAGGGCGTAGTCGGTCGCGGCGCCGAACACCAAGATGAAGAGAATGCCCTGGCTTTGACCGTTGAGCGTGATCGTGTCGGTGGATGCGAGCCAGTACACGACTGCACTGGCGAGAGCGAGCGCGAAGATCGCGGACAGGATGACGATGAACGGGAGGATGGGGCTCCGGTACACGACGATCAGAATCAGAATCACCACGATGCCTGCGACGAGCAGGAGGAGGCCGTCGATGCCGCCGAAGGCTTCGGTCAGGTCGGCGGCGGTCCCGGCGGGCCCGGTCACGTAAACGGACAAGCCGTCGGGTGCGCCTCTGGCGAGCACCTCGCGCAAGTCTTCGACGACGTCACCGACGTCGCTCGTCGAATCGATCGGAACGACTAGTCGCGCGGCTGCGCCGTCCTGCGATCGCACGGCGGGTGAGGAGGCCTGGACTGCATCATCGGCTTGGGCGGCCGCCGCGGCCGCGGTCTGCAGGAACGTGACGTCGGCAGGCGTGACTCCGGAATCACGCGATGCGGCGATGATCGCGGGAACGCTGCTGCTGTCGACGAACGACGATTCGATCTCCGCCACCTCGGTCGCTTCCGCCGACGCGGGCAAGAAGGAGGAGTTGTCATTGGTCTGGACGTCGCCGAGGCGGCCGGCGAACTGTCCGCCCATCGACCCCACGATGAGCCAGGCGATGATCAGCAGGGCGGGGACGAGCCATCGCCTGCGGCTTGTCCGTCGTTTCGTGTCGGCGAGGTCGGGCACGGAGTCCTCCGAAGTTGTCGTGGGCCGCGGTGTGTCGTTCTCACGTACCGTCATTAAAGCTCAGTCTACTGAGTAATTCAACGGGCCGAATTCTGAGCTCGTTCGGCGGTAGGTTGATCGGCGTGAACGATGGATACGCCGGGTGGCCGACTGGGCGTCTGCTCTCGATGGCGGCGCGGCTGGTGGAGCACGAATGGGAGAGAGTGCTCCGCGAGTACAGCATGTCGAGTGCGGGCCTCGTGGTGCTGCACACCGTCGCCCGAGAGTCGGCGTCGCAACGAGAGATCGCGCAGGCCGCCAGGGTCACCGACCAGACCGCCAGTCACACGATTGAACGGCTGGAGCGCAGCGGGTACGTGACGCGCGAAGTGGACCCGAGTGATCAACGTCGCCGGGTCGTCGCCGCGACTGCAGAAGGCCGACGGGTCTACGAGCAACTGGTGGAGGCCGAGCGCACCGATCCTCGTCTGATCGCAGCGATCGGCGACTCGGAGGCAGATCTCCGCGCGATCCTGCTCGAGCTCATCGCTTCACAGGCGCGTCCGACCGGGTAATGCGTCGTCTGCGACCAGCTCAGCGTCCCCACAGTAGACTCGGAGTATGGAATCTGTACCGAAGCCGCGTCTGACTCTTCGGGAGCAACAGAAGGTGCGGACTCGCGCCACACTGTTGGACGCCGCCGCTGACCTGATCGGCCGTCAGGGGTTCCGGGAGACCACGATCGACGAGATCGCGAACGCTGCGGGAGCGAGTCGCGCCACGGTCTACTCGTACTTCCCCAGCAAGGATTCGATCGCTCGGGAGATCGTCATCGAACTGTGGGACGAAGCGGAAGCGCTGTACCGGGCATTCGGCGAACTCGACGAGTGGACGCGCGAGAGCATCTCCGGGTGGATCGTCGGCCTGGTCGACGCGTGGGAGGCGAGCCGCGTGCGATTGCAGGTGCAGTCGGCCGGGCTGGTCCAGTACGACGACTTCTACATCGACTACCACCGCAGATTCGTCGAAGCGTTGACGATGAACCAGGCGCTCTGGGCACGATTCGCCGGTGATGGCGGCGAGCAGCGTGCGCTCATCCTCATCGGCGGGATCGCCACATTCATGAACACGTGGATGGTCCGCGGGTGGGAGATGGACAGAGATGTGGCGATCTCGACACTCACCGACGTCTGGTGCTCGGTGCTGCGAGTCGACTGACGGCGGGTCACCGCCTCAGCTTGGCCCGCATCAACCCGCCGATCTCGTCCAGCGCGAGCCGAGCACGGGCGTGGTGATCGGCGTGCATCAGGAAGCCGTGGGCCACTCCCGGGTATCGCAGCATCGCCACCTGCACCCCGGCATCACGAAGACGTAGACCATACTCTTCGGCGCTGTCTCGGCTGGGGTCGTGCGACGCCGTGACGACGATCGCGTCGGCCAATCCCGACAGATCGTCGGCGAGACTCGGAACACCGTACGGGTGGTCGAGGCTCGGGTCGTCGCCCAGGTAGTGGTTCTTGGCCCACGCGAAGTCGCCCGCGGTGATGATCGGGCCGGCGGCGAACTCGATGACGGAGGGCCGCGTGTCGTCCCGATCGATTCCGGCGTACAGGTGGAGTTGGAACGACAGCGGAGGTCCGCCCTCGTCGCGACTCTGCAATGCGACACCCGCGGCCAGGGTGGCGCCGGCACTGTCACCCGCCACCGCGATCCGATCGGCGTTGATGTCCAGCTCATCAGCGTGGGCGGCCAGCCATTGCACCGCGAACCAGGCCTCCTCGGTGGCCACCGGGTACTGGTGCTCGGGAGCGAGTCGGTAGTCGACGCTCATGACGACGGCCCCGGACGCTTCGGCGAGGAATCGCGCGACGATGTCGAAGTCGTCGATCGTTCCGATCACCATGCCTCCCCCGTGGAAGTACGCCATCGCTGGGAGTCGTGTCTGCGCCGACGGCCGGTAGATGCGGACCGGCAGCGGTCCGTGGGGCCCGTCGAGGACCCTGTCCTCGACGGTGTGCATCTCTGGTCCGGTCCGGCTCGGCAGGGCGGCGAGTGCTGCACGCGACGCGTCGATGCCCGCCACGTGCATGGGGACCCAGGTGGAACGGCGAGCTTCGAGGTAGGCGGCGACGTCGGCGTCCAGTTCGGTCATCGTGCACCGGCCTTCCCCGTGACGTCGGGCGACACTTTGACCAGATCCCAATCGGCCTGTACCTCAGATGGCATCCGACCGACGAATGCGTCGAGTTGAGCCCAGAGTGAATGCGCCGTGGTCACCTCGTCGACGGCGAGGACGTGATCGATCAACTCGGGCCATGCCTCCGGGACGTGCTCGGCGGCGAAGGCTCCCCGTGACTCGGCTTGAATCACCCGGGTCACTTGGCCGCCCCCGACTGCGAACGCCTCGCCCGTCACGGATGTGTCTCGGTGCAGCAGATACGCGACGAACGCTGCGACGGCCTCCGGCGGGAAGTGAGTTCTGATGAACTCCGCGAACCCCGGTTGTTCGATTCCTGCGGTCGATCGAGTCCATGCCGCCGGAAGGACGGTGTTGGCGCGGACACCGTGCGGTCGGCCGAGGATCGCTTGGGTGCGGGTGAGCGACAGGATCGCGCCCTTGGCGGCCGCATAACCGGGCATCGCGGGTGCGCCGTAGCTCCCATTGGAGGAGATGTTCAGAATCGCGCCGCGCGCCGTGACGAGGTGAGGCCAGGCGGCTTCCGCGATGCGGTGCGCGCCTCGTAGATGGACGTCGACCTGAGTGTCGAAGTCGCCTCCCGCTCCGGCGTTGTTGATGACGATGTCCAGGCGACCGAACGAGTCGACTGCCGCCTGCACGATCGTGTCGGCCTGCGTGACGACGTCTCCCGTGGCGCCGACCGCATCGGCGCCTTCAGCGCGCAGGATCTGCACGGCGGCGTCGGTTCCGGGTTGATTGGCGCCGCCTGTCCAGTCGCGGCCGAGATCGTTCACGACTATGCGGCAGCCACGTTCTGCCAGTTGGCGGGCGTACGCGAGCCCGAGCCCGAACGTGGAGACGCCGGTTATCAGCGCGACTTGCCCGTCGAAGCGCAGTTCGTTCATGCGAGCGGTCCTCTCAGTCTGCGGGAGCGGCGTCGTGTCGCCACCCTCACCGCATTTCTATATCAAGAGGTCATTCACTAGACCCAGAATATGGAAATCTATCGGTGAGTATTGACAGTGGCTCTGGAGTTTGAATAGTGTTCCGCATCACACACAAATCCTGCAGTCGACGAGGAGCCGTTCAGTGTCCACATTCGCCCCAACCCACGCCGGAACCCGTCCTGCCGACTCCGATCACGACGTCCTCCGAGAGGACCTGCGTCGAGCCGACCCCGCAGTCCTCTTGGCCGTGTTGGCACAGGTCACCGGCGACCCGACCGTGCTCGACGATCTGGGCGGAGCGATCGATCACATCGCGGATCCGCCGGAGATGCGCGGCGTCACCGATCCCGGCACGGCGGACGCGATCGTCGACAGGCTGGCGCGTGAACTCACCGACCGAGACCCTCAGTCTGCTGTCGACACGGGCGCCGTCGACCTCGAGTTCTTCGGCCGACTCGCGACCACTGCGATGGGTGTCGAAGTCCCGTCCGAGTACTACGCGATGCTGCTCGAACAGGGTGGATTCCGGCTCGCACAAGCGGCGAGTCCGAGGACTGCCTCAATTCCTTCGACGCTCGATCTCGCCATCGTCGGCGCCGGACTGGCGGGAATCGCTGCAGGTCTGCGCGCACAGCGCGAGGGGGTCGAGTACCGGATCTACGAGCGCAACCACGACATCGGAGGCACGTGGCTCACTCAGACCTACCCGGGCGTCGGCGTCGACACGCCGTCGGCCTACTACTCGTTGTCTCACGAGCTCAATCCCGACTGGACCAGCTATTACCCCAAGGGCGGCGAGTATCAGGACTACCTTCGTGACGTCGTCGCGCGGAGCGGCATCGACCGGCGCACCCTATTCGGCACCGAAGTCGAAGCACTGACCTGGGACGAGAGCGCCGCGCGATGGCGGATTCGGATTCGCGACGTGGACGGCGCCCGGGAGGAGACGGCGGCCGCTGTACTCACCGCAGCCGGATACCTGAATCGGCCGAAGTATCCGTCCGCACCGGGACGTGAACGCTTCCAGGGGGTGAGTGTGCACACCGGGCAGTGGGACCACTCCATCGACGTGACCGGCAAACGGGTCGCTGTGATCGGAGCGGGGTGCACAGCCGCTCAGGTAGTCGACGCGATCGCGGGCGACGTCGCCCACCTCACGCTGTTCCAGCGTCAACCGCACTGGGTGGCGCCGAGGAAACGCGACAGTGACGACGTGCCGGATCACCATCGGCGTCTCGGCCGGCGTGTTCCGTTCTACGCGAATTGGTTGCGGCTCAAGGCGTTCTGGGGCGCGGCGGACAACGGCTATCCCGTCGTCATCGTCGATCCGGAGTGGGCGGCCGACCACAAGTCGATCTCCCCGGCGAACGACTTCCTTCTGAACGATTGTCTGGCGTACATCGACCGAACATTCGGCGAGGGCTCTGAGCTCGCGGCGAAGGTGACGCCCGACTTCGCTCCCTTCGGAAAGCGCATCATCCGCGATCCCGGTCGCTACTACGCCTCACTCGCGCAGGATCACGTGGACGTCGTGGTCGCCGAACCGGCGGAGATCACCGAGGAGGGGATCCGAACACCGGACGGCGACATCGTGAAGGTGGACGTGATCGTGTACGCCACGGGCTTCCACCTGGACTTTCTGTCCGACTTCGACATTCGAGGCCGGGACGGGGTCCGGTTGGTCGACGAGTGGGCCGACAACGACCCGCGTGCGTATCGAGGCGGAACGGTGCCCGGCTTCCCGAACTTCTTCGTCGCGAACGCGCCCAACGCGAACCCCAGCCACGGTGCGGGGAACAACTTCGGCATCGAGGTGATCGTCCACTACCTCTTCGAATGTCTGCACCTCCTCGCGGAGACGGGCAGCCGTTCTCTCGAGCCGACTCGTGCGGCTTACGACGAGTACGTCGAACGTATCGACGCAGACATGGAGAACACCGTGTGGCGCTACACGCCGACGGCGCACACCTATTACCGGAACGACCAGGGGCGAGTGATCCTCGCCTGCCCGTGGCGGCTCGTCGACGTGTGGAACGAACACCGTGCGCCCGACCCCGCCCACTTCTCCCTCCGATGACCTCGGCCGAGCGCCCCCAGAAAGCGAGTTGATCCATGTCCGTCTCGACGTCCGGGAATGCCCGGCAGGTGGAGGCTTCGTCGCCCGACGACCGCTCCACACGATCCTGGGTCGGCGTCCTGCTGATCCTGCTGCTCCTCACCGAGCAATCGGCGCTCGGGTTCTCGCTCATCGCCCCCGCTCTGCCTCAGGTGGCCGCGGAGTTTCCCGGAAGTCAGGTGGTCTGGGTGATGACGGCGTTCACGCTGTCCGGCGCGGTCGCCTCCCCGGTCCTCGGGAAGTTGGCCGACCGCTACGGCAAGAGGAGGATGCTCGTCGTCACGGCTGCGATCGGAGCGGTCGGCGCGTTGATATCGGCGACCGCGCCGAGCTTTGAGATCCTCGTCGCCGGGCGATTCATCTCCGGAATCGCCTTCGCATGCATGGCGTTGGGATACACGTTGATTCGAGACACGTTCCCGCGCCGAATGCAGTCGCTGTCGATCAGCATCGCCAATACGGGGGTCGGTGCCGTCGGTGTCGGTTCGATGCTCGTCGCCGGTGTCCTCATCGATCACTACGGGATGCGGTCGGTGTTCTGGTTCGCGTTCGGGTTCTGCGCGATCGGCGCGGTGCTCGCGGCGCTGTTCGTTCCGGAGACGTCGATCCGCTCGAAGTCCGGAATCGATTGGATCGGCGCGCTCCTGGTGACGGTGAGCATGTTCGTCGTGATGTTCGGACTGTCCAAGGGCAAAGTATGGGGCATCGTCGACTCACGGACCCTCGGAGTCGTAGCCGCCGGTCTCGTCGGATTCGCAATGTGGGTCTGGTGGGAGCGTCGTACCCCTGAGCCGCTCATCCGAATCGACTTGATCACCAACCCTGGGCTCCGGTTCGTGGTGATCGCGGGCGGTATCGCATATGGTGCGACGACACTCCTCGCAACGCTGATGCCGATGCTTCTGCAATCACCGACCAGCACCGGTTACGGTTTCGGGCTCTCCGCCACCCAGATGGCCGGATGGCTCCTTCCCGGGCAATTGGCGATCGTGGCGAGCGGGTTCATCGTGGGCGCCACCGCACGGAGAGTCGGTTTCCGGAACCATCTGACGCTGGGCGCCCTCGCGATCGCCGCGTCGGCGGCGTTCCTCGCCGCTGTTCCGACGTCGCAGGCCGTGATGATGCTCATCTGGGTGGTGTTCGGTCTCGGATGCATGATCTACGCCGCGGTCCCGAACCTGACTCTTCTGACGCTTCCGGAGACTGAGCGAGCCGTCGGATCGAGTTTTGTCGGAGTCGCGCAGACGATGGCGGGCACCTTGATCTCGGCGATCGGGTTCACCGTCCTGGCGCACTTCGTGGCCGACTCCGGGCCGACCGGAGTGGTCTACCAAGAGTCGGGTTTCCGGTACGCGTTCCTGGTGTCCGCGGGCGCGGCGCTCCTCGGTGCGGTCCTCTCTCTCGCCGTTCCGCGGGGCATCCAGAAGAAGGCGACAGAGCAGTGAGCAGGAGTCTGCCGACTTCGCGGTTCGTCGACACCAACGGGGTGTC
The DNA here is from genome assembly GCF_016919385.1 of Gordonia sp. PDNC005. NCBI lineage: Bacteria > Bacillati > Actinomycetota > Actinomycetes > Mycobacteriales > Gordoniaceae > Gordonia > Gordonia sp. PDNC005. The sequence goes on along the minus strand of NZ_CP070351.1, from coordinate 3,698,224 downwards.
CGGCCGGTGTGCGAATCGGCTCCTGGTCGAGGTCGCGCGTGACGTGGGCACCGAAGCGAACCTTGAGCGGCGAGTGATCAACACCGGTCATCGGACTCAGTCAGTCATCTCGCTGGGACTTCGGGGTACTGGAAATCCGCCGAACGACTGAATCGTCGCCGTTATTTGGACATCGCCACGTCGGTCCGCCTACGGTACCCACCAGTTGATCGATCGATCGATTGGCTGTCACCTCATCGAGGCGCCGGCCGGTGACTCGGGTCCGTGGGGGGCCCGAGTCATCGCCGGTCGGTGACACGCGTCGAGATGAGTGATAGCAAGGACTGATGAGCAGCGATGCGATGACGTGGACATCCGACGACCTTCCCGACTTCACCGGGCGGACGGTGATCGTCACCGGCGCGAACAGCGGGCTCGGCCTGGTGGCGGCACAGGAGTTCGCGCGCGTCGGCGCGAACGTCGTCCTCGCAGTCCGCGACACGAACAGGGGTGAGAAGGCTGCGGCGTCTCTGAGTGGACACGCCGACGTCCGTCGCCTCGATCTCGCGGATCTCTCGTCCATTCGCGACTTCGCGCGCGACTGGAGCGGCGACATCGCGGTCCTGGCGAACAACGCGGGCGTGATGAACGTGCCCGAGTCGCGGACCGCGGACGGATTCGAGATGCAGATCGGCACCAACCATCTCGGTCACTTCGCGCTCACGAATCTGCTGCTGCCTCACGTGACGGACCGAGTCGTCACGATGTCGTCGATGATGCACCGCAGTGGCCGAATCGACCTCGCCGACCTCAACTGGGAACGGCGCCGCTACAGCCGCGCGGCAGCGTACGGGCAGTCGAAACTCGCCAACCTGCTGTTCTCGCTCGAGCTGCAGCGCAAGCTCACGGCCGCGGGATCGGCAGTTCGATCGATGGCCGCGCACCCCGGCTACGCGGCCACCAACCTGCAGACCCGCACCGGCAACCCCGTCTTCGACTGGGGTGGTCGGATCGGAAACAAGGTGATCGCCCAGTCGGCGGAGGCGGGGACGTGGCCGATGCTGTTCGCCGCGAGCCAGGATCTGCCCGGCGGTTCGTATGTCGGACCGGACGGGCTCAATGAGATGCGCGGTCATCCCGCACTCGCGGGCCGTACCGCCCGTGCGAGTGACCTCGACGTGGCGACGAAGCTGTGGGACCTGTCGGAGGAATTGACCGGAGCGTCGTTCACCCTCTGACGCTCGGGTCAAGCCCAGACGAAGCCGTCTGGGTCGGTGAACGCACCCGCGTCGGACGACACGATGAGGCGGTGCGACCCGCTGCCGTCGGCCGGCACACCCGCGTTCTTGGCCGTGGCCTTGCGGCTCTGCAGGGCGAGGGTGATCTGTCCGTCGCCCTTCTCGAACTCGACGTACTTGCGACCGAAGCTCTTCGCGACGGTGAAGCCCTTGTCGATGTAGAACGTCTTCGTGGCTGCGACGTCGTCTGCGCCGAGCAACAGGACGATCGAGTCGACGACGCCCAACGGTGCCCCGGTGGCCTTCTTCGTCGACGAGGCCAGCGTCCACACGGTGCCGTCCGGCGCCTCGAGGGTCGCGCCGTAGCCCCAGAGCGACTTCGACGCCGGCTTGACGACTTTCGCTCCCGCAGCGACCGCGGCGTCGAAGAACCCGTCGACCACACCGGGGTCGGCGACGACGAGTGAGATGACGAAGCCGCGGAAGCCCGATGACGGTTCGTCGGATTGCTCCACGCGGAGCCGGTCGCCGAGGCCGAATGCCTTGTTGTAGAAGGTCTGCGTCGCGTCGACGTCGGTTGCGGTGATGGTGAGTGCGTTGATTGATGTCATGGGAACAACGCTACGGCGGTCCGCGCGTCTCACGCTTCTCGAAAACTGATCGATACGAACCGCAATCCGTGACGCTCGACGCCGCCCTCTGGCACAGATTTGCCGTTAGTCCGAACAGATGATTAATTTCGTGTCGAAACCGCCGTCTCATCGCGCGGAACGGTCCCCGACGTGGCTAGATACAGAGCGGTCGCGTGCTTGCCGCACGCTGGTGAGTCGGGAGAACTTCACGTGATTACGTTCGGTAAGACGGCACGCGCACGGGCGCTGCGAATCGGAACAGCCGCGATGGTGTGCGGCCTGCTGGTGGTCGGCACCACGCAGAGCACGGGCGGCGTCCCGTCGGCGTCGGACCGAGCCTCTGTGGTCGACCTTCCCGAGCAGATTCTCCTCGACAGGGTGACCACAGTGGATGAGGAATCCGCTGCGCCCACGTCGTCCAAGCGGTCACGTCCGACGGTGATCTCGCCCGACGGCACCGTGTGCGCTCCAGGTCGGTCGGCGACGCTCGGCGTCGTCTTCAGTTCGGTGTTCGACTCGTTCCTCCCGCAGATTCCCGCGCAGCATCGTGCCGCGGCACGGGCGGCGAAGGCTCGGGCGCTGTCCGGCCTCCATCAGATGACGATCTCCGACCTCGCGATCTCGATGCATCCGTCGGATCTCGGAGCGTCCGACGACGCACCGATCAACACCTACCGCGATCCGATCTCGCAGTGGATCGTGACGCAGCTGATGAACGTCAAAGACGGCGAGGCGGGCCGGCCGATCCGCGTCGACAACCTCACGGTGTCGCAGGCGGTGGAGACTGCGTGGCTGTACTTCTACCTGACCGCCGTCATCCCGCTGACGATGGTCAAAGACACCATGCCGACGTTCTACTCGGTCGGCCCGACGTCGCTCGGCACCCTGATCACCTTGCCGATCACCATCGGCACCGCCGGGATGAAACTGTTCTACAAGGCGATCAGCAACGCTGTCGTCGACCGATGCACCGCGCAGATGACCCCGGAGCAGATCAGTCAGGCGGGACAACCCGATCCCGACCTGGCCTTCACCTCGCAGGTCCCGTCGATCATCGCCGACATCGCGGGCCAGGTGTCGATCGCGGAACCCGGAACGTGTCCCGCCGTCGCCGACATGTCGCTGGGGCGAGTCGTCGAACGGACCTCCGAGTACCTGCAGGCGGTCGTGCCGAACCGCAGAACGGCGGCCGAGGTGAAGAACCGGATTCGCGGCCTGAAGCAGTTCATGAAGACCACCATGGTGCCCCACAATCTGATCCCCGCGGACCCGGCCGACTTCTCGACGGTCGAGACGCTGCTGTCGTACGGGCTCGGCGTGGCGCCTTACGCGGGCGGAGCGCTCACCGACATGCTCGTCGGCCTGGCGCACAATCTCGCGAAGGGCGACAAGCCCGGTGAGATGGTCCCAATGTGGGACCTGACGGTCACCAAATCGCTGACGGCCGCCTACTTCGCGTACGCGTTGACGACCCAGGTGATCGCCCTGATTCAGGACCAGGTGGCGTCGGGACTCGCCGCGACGATGGGCGGCGTCGACCTGATGCCGCGGATCAAGGGTGTCATCAGCGCTCCGAACACCTACGGACTGGTCGTCTTCCACAACGTGCTCCGGTCGATCTGCCTCGACGAGGACAAGGTCCCAGCGTCGTCGGAGGGAACTCCGGTCGCCTCCTGGTGATCGATACGTGAACGACTGGCACGTTATGTGACCTGGAACGACCAAGACGGGACGATGTGACCCAAAACATGCTTCATCGGCACGTGAAGCCCACAAAACATGACTGAATGAACCTCGTTGGACGTCGCATAGCCGTGCGTGGCGTCGTGAGTAGAGGGTTCGTAGTCCAGTGGCAGTCAATCGTTTCCTGTCGTCGCGTGTCGTCCGCGTGGGCAGCGCCCTCCTCGCGAGTTCCGTCATCGTCATGAGCGTCGGGCAGAGCAGCCCCGTCCCCGCCCGTGACCTGACGGCGTCCATTGATACGGCAGCGGCCGCGATGGAGGAGAGCCCGGCCGCTGTCACCACCCCCGACGGAGTCGACACGCTCACCAAGCGTGCAGCAGAGGGCGACGAGCTCGATCCCGCGTCGCCGACCGACCCGGACGCGACCGAACAAGAGAAGCCGGACGACGGGAGTTCAGGCGTCGGATCGTCAGACCTGGGGTCGTCGAACAAGGGCACGTCCGACGCGAGCTGTGTCGGTGCCGAGACGGCGACCTTCGGCGCAGTGGTCCGAGCGGTGTTCGACTCGTTCATGCCGTACCTCCCGCCCGCGCAGCGTGCCGAGGCCGAAGCCGCCAGGGCGTCGGTTCTGGCCGACCTGCAGAGCATGGAGATCTCGACGCTCGCCGTCTCGACGCACCCCAGGGGCCTCGGCGCGTCGGAATCGGCACCCATGAACACCCATCGGGACCCGATCTCGCAGTGGCTCGTCACGCAGCTGATGAACGTGAAGGAAGGCCGGTACGCACAGCCGATCACGCTCGACAATCTGACGATCAGCCAGGCCGTCGAGACCGCGTGGCTGTACTTCTACCTGACGGTGCTGATCCCGTCGTCGGTGCTCAACGACATCGCGCCGGTCCTGCTGGCCGCCGGTCCGGCGAGCAGCATCACGCTGATCACGATGCCGCTCTCGCTCGGCGCACAGGGGATGTCCCTCCTGTACTCGAAGATCAGCGACGCGATCATCGGCCGCTGCCTGGTCAAGATGACGCCGGATGAGATCTCCCGCGCGGGCAAACCCGACCCGGACCTGCAGTTCAGCACCGAGGTTCCGACGATCATCCAGTCGATCGCCGACCAGCTCGCGATCGCGGAGCCGTCCACCTGCCCGTCGGTCTCCGACCTCTCGCTCGGCCGGATCGTCTCGCTCACGTCGAAGCTGCTGCAGGCCGACGCCCCAGACGAGAAGACCGCGAATCGGATCGCGGCGGTCACCCGCGGCCTGGAGAGGTTCCTCGGCGCCACTCGAGTGCCCGAAGGCGCCGATCCCGGACCGTCGGAACTCGAGAAGATCATCGACATCGGGCTGGAGAACGGGTCGTCGGACAATCCCGAGCTCGCGCAGATCCTCGGGATCGCGAAGCTCCTCGGACGCGGTGTCGGCCTGGCACAGACGATCACTCTCGCCGATGTGACCGTAGCGAGTGCAAAGCTCGCCGCCGACATCGCAGCGCAGGTCATCACCTTCGTCCTCACTGCGATCGACGATGCGACGGTGTCGCCGCTGTTCTCATCGGCCCTCGGGATCGAACTGCTGCCGCACGTCGGCGGATTCCTCACCACGTACGGGCTGAACGTCCTGCTGAACCTGATGTCGTCGCTGTGTCTGGAGATCGAGCGTTCCTGAACGTTCTATGACAAAAACAGATCATATGTCTCAACGAATCGGACTGTGACCGCTGGCGGCCGCCACTACGTTTGACGATGACGTGGTGCACCAATCCGCCGCGGCACGCTCCCCGACGCTACTTGCCGAACCCTCCAAAGGGCGTCGCACGACGATGATCAAAGGAACACCGATCCGATGACCACCCAGAACTTCGCCAAAGTCCTCGTCGCCAACCGCGGCGAGATCGCGATCCGCGCCTTCCGCGCCTCCTACGAACTCGGCATCAAAACCGTGGCAGTGTTCCCGTATGAGGACCGCAACTCCGGACACCGGACCAAAGCGGACGAGTCGTACCAGATCGGCGAGCCCGGTCACCCGGTCCGCAACTACCTGGACATCAACCTCATCATCGATGCGGCGAAACAAGCCGGCGCCGACGCGATCTACCCGGGATACGGCTTCCTGTCGGAGAACCCCGATCTCGCCGCAGCGTGTGAGGCCGAGGGCATCACTTTCGTCGGGCCGCCGCGTGAAGTACTCGAACTGACGGGCAACAAGGCGCGAGCGATCGCCGCCGCGAAGGCCGCCGGACTGCCGGTGCTGCCGTCGTCCGAGCCGTCGACCGACGTCGACGAACTGTTGCGTGTTGCGGAGTCGATGACATTCCCGATCTTCGTCAAAGCCGTCGCAGGCGGTGGTGGACGCGGCATGCGTCGCGTGGAGAAGCTGTCCGGACTTCGCGAGGCCATCGAGGCCGCGTCACGTGAGGCGGAGTCGGCGTTCGGCGACGCGACGGTGTTCCTGGAGCAGGCCGTCATCAACCCTCGGCACATAGAGGTGCAGATCCTCGCCGACACGCACGGCGACGTCATCCACCTCTTCGAACGCGACTGCTCGGTGCAGCGTCGTCACCAGAAGGTCGTCGAGCTGGCGCCCGCGCCCAATCTCGACCCGGCGCTGCGGGAGAAGATCTGCGCCGATGCCGTCGCTTTCGCGCGGCAGATCGGTTACAGCTGCGCCGGCACCGTCGAGTTCCTCGTCGACGAGCGCGGTCACCATATGTTCATCGAGATGAACCCGCGCATCCAGGTGGAGCACACCGTCACCGAGGAGATCACCGACGTCGACCTCGTCCAGTCGCAGTTGCGCGTCGCCGCAGGCGCGACACTCGCCGAGCTCGGTCTGACGCAGGAGTCGATCGTCATCCGCGGCGCCGCACTGCAATGCCGCATCACCACCGAGGACCCGGCCAACGGTTTCCGCCCGGACACCGGCCGCATCACCGCCTACCGCAGTCCCGGCGGCGGCGGCATCCGCCTCGACGGCGGTTCCGCGCTCGGCGCCGAGGTCGGAGCGTACTTCGACTCGATGCTCGTCAAGCTCACCTGCCGCGGGCGGGACTTCGAGTCGGCCGTCGCCCACGCGCGCCGCGCCGTCACCGAGTTCCGCATTCGTGGCGTCTCCACGAACATTCCGTTTCTGCAGGCGCTGCTCGACGACCCCGATTTCCGTGCCGGCCATGTCACGACGTCGTTCATCGAGGAGCGCCCGCATCTGCTGACATTGAACGCCTCGGCGGACCGCGCGTCGAAGATCCTGTCGTACCTCGCCGACGTGACCGTGAACCTCCCGGACGGTCCGCGCCCGAAGACTGGACGTTCCACGGAGAAGCTGCCCGCCGTCGACCTCGGCGTCGCGCCGCCCGCAGGCTCCCGGCAGCGACTGCTGGAACTCGGACCGGACGGTTTCGCACAAGCATTGCGCGAGCAGTCGGCGCTGGCCGTCACCGACACGACGTTCCGCGACGCGCACCAGTCACTGCTCGCGACCAGGGTCCGGACGTCGAGCTTGACCGCGGTCGCACCTCACGTTGCACGACTGACGCCGGAACTCTTGTCGATCGAGGCATGGGGCGGCGCGACGTACGACGTCGCCCTCCGCTTCCTGAAGGAGGACCCGTGGGACCGGCTCGCACAGTTGCGGGAGGCGGTCCCGAACATCTGCCTGCAGATGCTGCTCCGGGGTCGCAACACCGTCGGCTACACGCCGTACCCGGAGTCGGTGACGCGCGCGTTCGTCGCCGAGGCGGCGTCCACCGGCATCGACATCTTCCGCATCTTCGACGCCCTCAACAACGTCGATCAGATGCGGCCCGCGATCGACGCGGTCCGTGAGACCGGCACCACGATCGCCGAGGTCGCGATGAGTTACACCGGCGACCTCGCGAATCCCGACGAGAAGCTCTACACGCTCGACTACTACCTGCGTCTGGCCGAGCAGATCGTCGATGCGGGCGCTCACGTCCTCGCCATCAAAGACATGGCGGGCCTGCTCCGTCCGACCGCCGCGACGAAGCTGGTCACTGCGCTGCGGTCGGAGTTCGATCTGCCGATTCACGTCCACACGCACGACACTCCCGGCGGCCAGCTCGCGACGTACCTCGCCGCGTGGCAGGCGGGCGCCGACGCCGTCGACGGTGCCAGCGCACCGATGTCGGGCACGACGAGCCAGCCGTCGCTGTCGGCGATCGTCGCCGCAGCGGCGCACAGCGACCGCGACACGGGTATCAGCTTGGACGCGGTCTGCGACCTCGAACCGTACTGGGAGGCGCTGCGCAAGGTGTACGTGCCGTTCGAGTCGGGCGTTCCGTCGCCCACCGGCCGTGTGTACACCCACGAGATCCCCGGCGGTCAGCTGTCGAACCTGCGAACGCAGGCCGCGGCCCTCGGCCTGGCCGACCGATTCGAGGAGGTCGAGGCCAAGTACGCGGCGGCGGACCGTCTCCTCGGCCGCCTGGTGAAGGTGACGCCGTCGTCGAAGGTGGTCGGCGACCTCGCCCTCGCGCTCGTCGGTTCGGGTGTCAGCGTCGACGACTTCGCCGCGGACCCGGCCCGCTACGACATTCCCGACTCGGTGATCGGATTCCTGCGCGGCGAGCTCGGCACACCGGTCGGCGGCTGGCCCGAACCGTTCCGCACCCGCGCACTCGCCGGTCGCAGCGAGGCCAAACCGCAGACCGAGCTGACAGCCGAGGACGAGGCCGGCCTCGCGGGCGACTCGGCGACACGCCGCGCGACACTCAACCGGTTGCTGTTCCCCGGCCCGACCAAGGAGTACCTCGCACACGTCGAACAGTTCGGCGACACGTCACGGCTGTCGGCGGGCCAGTTCTTCTACGGTCTGCGCAGCGGCCAGGAGAGCCGAGTCGAGCTGTCGAAGGGTGTGAACCTGTTGATCGGTCTGGAGGCGATCTCGGAGCCCGACGAGCACGGCATGCGCACTGTCATGTGCATCCTGAACGGTCAACTCCGACCGGTCACCGCACGCGACCGGTCCGTCGCCGCCGACATCCCGGCCGCCGAGAAGGCCGATAAGAACGATCCCGGCCATGTCGCAGCGCCGTTCGCGGGTGTTGTCACCCTGTCGGTCGCCGAAGGCGACACCGTGGAGGCCGGCGGAGCGATCGGCACCATCGAGGCCATGAAGATGGAAGCCGCGATCACCGCCCCGCGTGGTGGTGTGGTCGGCCGTACCGCGATCACCAAGGTGGCGCAGGTGGAGGCGGGTGACCTGCTCGTCGCACTTCGCGATGAGTGAGCGTCCACGTCGGACGGTCGTCGTCACCGGCGGGAGCGACGGGATCGGCGCCGTCGCTGCCCGTGAGCTCGCCGGTGACGGCGTCGACCTGATCGTCGTCGGTCGGTCGATCACCAAGCTCGCCGCGGTGGCCGAGCAGACCGGTGCGGCGGTGCTCAGCGCCGACTTCGGCGTTCTGGACGACGTGCGTCGTCTGGCCGCTGACATCGCTGATCGGACTGAGTCGATCGACGTGCTGCTCAACAACGCGGGCGGGACATTCCACCCCGATGACCGGACGGCGGACGGGTTCGAACCGAACTTCCAGGTGAATCATCTGGCCGGCTTTCTGTTGACGAATCTGCTGCACGAACGGCTGGCGTCGGCGTCCGGAGGGGCACTCGTGGTCAACACCTCGAGCATTGGGAATCTCTGGGGCAGGGTCGATCTCACTGATCTCGACGGACGGCGCCGACACATCGGTCAGCCGCGGGCGTACGGCAGCAGCAAGCTCATGAACATCCTCTTCGCGCGGGGGATCGCCCAACGGTGGGCGGACGACGCGATCGTGGCCGCCGCGGTCCATCCCGGTGCCGTGGCGACGAGCTTCGGCCGCGACTCGAAATGGGTCGACCTCGCCTACCGGTCGCCGTTGCGGCATCTGGGTCCGATCACGCCGGAGAAGGGTGCGCAGCCGCTGATCGTGTTGGCCAGACGGGGCGCGGACCAGGCGGTCAACGGCGTGTACTTCCATCGAAACCGCCCGAACGGGCCGCAGTCGCGTCAGGCGCGGGACCAACGCCTGGTGGGCGGACTGTGGGAAGAGTCGAGCAGACTGGTCGGCTTGACCTGACCAGTTCGGTCCGGCGGCCTCCCGCTGGACGGGAGATTCGGCGACGGTGGGAGCGGTTCTAGGCGAGACTTGGCGTCCACCCACGTTCCCGTCGCCCTGAAGGAGCCCACCATGCCCGCAGTCGTTCCCGCCCGTTACGACGGTCGCCGAGTTGTCATCACCGGAGCCGGATCGGGGATCGGGCAGGCGACAGTGCTCCGCATCCTCGCCGAGGGTGGATCGGTCGTCGCCGCCGACGTCAGCGAAGCGGGTCTCGCGGACACCGTCTCCAAGGCAGGGGAGGCCGCCGACCGTCTCACCACCGTTGTCATCGACGTATCTGACGAGGCGTCGGTGACCGCGGGGGTCGCTGCCGCGCGTGACGCGCTCGGCGGCATCGACGCCCTGGTGAACGCCGCGGGCATCCTCCGGTCGTCGCACACGCACAAGACCTCGCTCGCCGACTTCGAGCTGGTGCTGCGGGTGAACCTCGTCGGCACCTTCCTGATGATCCGGGAGTCGCTTCCCGCTCTGATCGAGTCGGACGATGCGGCCGTCGTGAACTTCAGTTCCACGTCGGCCATGTTCGCGCATCCCTACATGTCGGCGTACGCGGCGTCGAAGGGCGGAATCCAGTCGATGACGCACGCGCTCGCCGCCGAGTACGCGAAGCAGGGAGTCCGTTTCACCGCCGTCCAGCCGGGATCGATCTCGTCGGGCATGACGGACGGCAGCGGTGAGAGCGGTGCCAGCCGTGGTCCGGGTCTGCCCGAGGATGCCGACATGATGCTGTTCGCCAAGCTCGCTCCCGCCCTCGGTCAAGGATTCGCCGGGCCGGAGACCGTCGCGGGTGTGGTGGCGATGCTCGCCAGCTCGGACGGTGCGTTCATCACCGGCGCCGAGGTCCGTGTCGATGGAGGCACGCACTTCTGACCATCGGTCTGTGATGGACTGCGTCGCTTGACCTCAAGTGTGATCCAGATTATAGCTTGTTGCTAGATAGTTAAGCAGCAAGCTAAATCGGATCGAACACTTGGGAGTCCATCACATGAGAAAACTGCAGGCAGCGGTCGTCGGCGGAGGTGTGGGCGGTCTGACGGCCGCTGCAGCACTCCTTCGGTCGGGTGTCGACGTGACCGTGTACGAACAGTCGTCCGGGTTCTCGCGAGTCGGCGCGGACGTCAATCTCACGCCCAACGCCGTCAAGGCTCTCGACGGTCTCGGCGGTGGGGTCGGGGACTGGTTGCGCGCTCACGGCGGCCGCCCTCAGTTCCGGCTGAGCAGGATGTGGGACACCGGCGAGGAGACCTCGCGAGTTGCGCTCGGCGACCACGCTCACGAGCGCTACGGCGCGCCGCAGCTCACGGTTCATCGGGGTGACCTCATGTCCGCCCTCGAGCGCGATCTTCCCGACGGCGTCATCGAGCTCGGCAGGCGACTCGAGTCGATCGAGAACGGCGCGGACGGTGTCCGTCTTCGGTTCGCTGACGGATCCGACGCCTTCGCTGACATCGTCATCGGCGCCGACGGCATTCATTCGCGCGTTCGCCATGCGCTGCTCGGTCCGGATGAGCCCGAGTTCACCGGCATCGTCGCCTTCCGCGCGGTGATCCCGAGCGGCGCGGTCGCAGGCCTGTCCAATGCCGACTGCTTCACCAAATGGTGGGGGCCGGACCCGGTCACGCAGATCGTGACCTTTCCGCTCGGCCTCGACGAGGTGTTCGTCTTCGCGACGGTCGGTCAGATTGCGTGGACCGAGGAGTCGTGGACCACGCCCGGAAGCATCACCGAGCTCCGGTCGCTCTACGCGGACTTCCATCCGGAGGCGCGCACGCTCCTCGATCGTTGCGACAGCGTGCTCAAATCAGCGCTCTACGTCCGACCTCCCTTGTCGAACTGGAGCGGGGGCCGCGCAGTGCTCCTCGGCGACGCGTGCCATCCGATGACACCTTTCATGGCTCAAGGTGCAGGTCAGGCCTGTGAGGATGCGGTGGTGTTGGCCCGGTGCCTCGCCGATTTCGGCGATCCGTCGGTAGCGTTCGAGCGGTACGAGGCGGTGCGGAAGCCGCGCGCTTCGAAGATTCAAGCGTCGTCTCGCGACAACAACTGGCTGCGCAGCGCGGGTGGGGGCGACTGGGTGTACGGCTACGACGCTTGGTCGGTGCCGCTGGCCGCGCCGATTGGGTGATCTGAACTCGCCTCGACGAATCCTTGTGATCCAGCCAACACTTAAGCTATAAATAATTGAGACCTAAGGCACTAGCCTTCCCTCCTCCCTCAGAGTCCCAACAGCCTAGGAGCACTCACATGGAGACTTCCACCCTGGACGCCGGTCGCGCGGCTGATGCGATCAACGCGCGCATGGAGCGTCTGCCCATGAGTCGATGGCACGTCAAAGCACGTGTCATCGTCGGAGCCGTCACCTTCTTCGACGGCTTCGACCAGCTCATGATCGCCTACTCGCTGCCCGACCTCCCGACCGCCTGGAACCTCACGTCGACGATGATCGCCTGGGTCATCGCGGTCGGCGGCCTCGGCATGCTGTTCGGCGCACTCGGCGGCGGTTGGCTCGCCGATCGCATCGGCCGACTGCGCGTCATCGAGATCTCGCTCGTCGTTTACGCCATCGCCAGTCTCGGCATGGCGTTCACCAACTCGCTCGTCATCTTCATGATCTTGCGATTCATCCAAGGTCTGGGCCTCGGGGCCGAGGTCCCGGTGGCTGCCGCCTACATCGGCGAGATCGCCAAGGCCCATGGGCGAGGCCGATTCGTCCTGCTGTACGAGACGATCTTCCCGGTCGGCCTCGTCATGTCGGCGATCGTCTCGGCGTGGATCGTGCCGAACTACGGCTACCAGATCCTCTTCGCACTCGGCGCGCTGCCGGTTCTTCTTGTTCCGCTCCTGCACCGCCTTCCCGAGTCGCCGAGGTGGCTTGCCGCACGTGGTCGGTTCGACGAGGCCGACGAGTCGGTCTCGATCATCGAAGCCGACGTGCGTTCGCGGGGGATCGAACTGGCGGAGCCTCGGCCCGCCGTCGACGATCCAGCCGTCGTCCGCAAGGCTCGTTTCCGCGAACTCTTCGAAGGCGTCTACCTGCGTCGCACACTGATGCTCGCGTCGATCTGGCTCTGCGCGTACTTCGTGAACTACGGCATCGCCTCGTGGCTGCCCACCCTGTACCGCAAACACTTCGGAGTCAGCACCTCAACGGCGCTGCACTACAGCATCTTCACCACTGTCGCGGGACTGGTCGGCTGCCTGATCATCGCGTTTGTCATCGACGGCCTCGGCCGTCGGCTGTGCATCGCGTCCGCCATGGCGATGTGCGCTTTGACGCTCGGCCTGCTTTCCGGCTTCGGTACGAACACCGAGATGGCCGTCTTGATCTGGTCGGCGTCGGCCGCGCTGCTGGTTTTCGCCGTCAACATGGCGCTGTATGTCTACACCGCCGAGCTGTACCCGACTCGCATGCGGGCCATGGGCGCCGCGTTCGGCGGAGCCGCCGGTCGACTCGGCATCGTCGTCGGCCCGCTGGTGGTCGGCTGGATTCTTGATCACGGCGGATCGCTGAGCTGGGTGTTCGGTGTGTTCGCCGTCATCGCGGGTATCGGCGCGATCGTTGTTGCACTGTTCGCAGTCGAGACCAAGGAACTCACTCTCGAGGAGATCTCCAAATGAGGCCGGACTTCACTCCGATTCCCGATGAGGCGTTCGTCGGAGGCAAGTGGGTCGCGGTGTCCGGACCCGCGTCAGAGATCGTCGACCCGGCTACCGGAGGCCTCCTGCAGACCATCTCGCAGTCCACCGCCGACGACGTGGACGCCGCAGTCGCCGCAGGGGCGGCGGCTGCCGCCGACCCCGACTGGCGTCGTATGGCGCCGCATCATCGCGCGGCCTATCTGCGGCGCCTCGGCGATCTCGTCGAACGGGACGCGGACCGGCTCGCCACACTTCAGACGTTCAACACCGGCAAGTCGATTGTGGAGACGCGCGCCCTCGCTGGGAGCGCCGCAGGCACGTTCCGCTACTTCGCGTCCGTCCTCGAGACCTACGACGAGTCGATGACGGTGCCACGTGGCGACTACCGGACCTGGGTGCAGCACGAGCCCATCGGCGTCGTCGGCGCGATCGCACCCTGGAACTCGCCGATCGCGTCGGACGCGCAGAAGCTTGCACCCGCCCTCGCTGCGGGCAACGCCGTGGTGCTCAAGCCGGCCGAGTGGACACCTCTCGTGTCGCTCGCTCTCGCCCGACTGGTCGAGGAGGCCGGGATCCCTGCGGGCCTGGTGTCTGTGCTGCCGGGCCGGGGGTCCGTCGTCGGAGACGCCATCGTCAGGCATCCGGGAGTGGGCAAGGTGAGCTTCACCGGAGGTACGTCCACCGGTAGGGGGCTCGCTCATCAGGCCGCTGAGAAGCTCATGCCGGTGTCGTTGGAACTCGGCGGGAAGTCGCCGACCGTCGTCCTCGACGACGCCGACATCGATCAGGCGGTTGCGGGTGTGATGTACGGAATCTTCTCGTCATCCGGTCAGAGTTGTGTCGCGGGCTCCCGACTGTTCGTGCACGACTCCCTCTACGAGACGTTCATGAACAAGCTCGTCGCATCCACTGAGGCGCTCCCGGTGGGTGACGGTTTCGACCCGGCGACGCGAGTGGGTCCGCTGGTGCACCGCAGGCATCGCGACAGCGTGGCGGCGTACGTCGACTCCGCGCGTGTCGACGGCGCCCGGATCAGATGCGGCGGTGGTGCCCCTGATGATCCCGCACTGGCGGAGGGGTCGTACTACCTGCCGACCGTCATCGACGGGCTCGACGCCGACGCAACGGTGTCGCGCGAGGAGATCTTCGGTCCGGTGCTGGTCGCGTTCGGGTTCTCCGACGAGGACGACCTGGTCCGGAAGGCGAACGACAGCGTGTACGGGCTCGCCGCGGGCATCTGGACGAGCGACTACCGGCGGGCCCTGCGGCTCGCCGACCGGCTGGAGGCCGGCAACGTCTGGATCAACACCTACAAGGCGTTCTCCATCTCCACGCCGTTCGGCGGCGTCAAGGAGAGCGGACTCGGTACCGAGAAGGGCCGGGAGGGCATCGCCGCCTACTCCCGGGTCAAAAGCGTGTACCTGGGGCTCGACCCGGAACCGAACCCGTGGGCGGGCGTCGGCGACGTATAGCGTCGCCGGCCACTTCTGAGAAAAGACCGTGAAACACTTCACATCGTAATACTTGAGCGCTAAACTACTAATTGTAAAGATACTTGAGGAGGTCACGATGAATCAGCCGGTAGCGACCCTGGCCAGGCTTCGGTCCGTCGAGCTGCGCACATCCGCGGCATCGGAATCCGCGGACTTCTACGAGAACGTCTGGGGCCTGTCGGTCGTGGAACGCGGTGCCGAAGGCGCGTGGCTCCGCGGCACCGGCGACGAGCATCACGTCCTCCAGTTGACGTCGGCCGAGCAGAACGGCCTCGGCCGAATCACGTTCGCCGTCCGTACTCCTGTCGAGGTCGACGAGGCGGCCCGCCGACTCGGCGCACGCGGCGTCCCGATCGTCGCCGGCCCCGGACCTACCGGCGAGATCGCCGCCGGATACGGCGTCAGCTTCGTCGACCCCGAGGGCCGGGTGATCCAGCTTCTCGCCGACGCATACGCCGTCACCACGATGCACCGATCCGAAGCGGTGCCGGTCGGCGTGACCCACGTCGTCCTCAACACCGTCGACATCGACGCTGCCGTCGCGTTCTACACCGATGTCCTCGGGATGCGGGTGTCCGACTGGTCCGAGCATCAGATGGCGTTCCTACGCTGCAACTCCGATCACCACAGCATTGCGTTCAACCAGGCGGAGTGGACGGCGATCAATCACGTCGCCTACGAGATGCCGTCCGTCGATCACTTCATGCGAGGCATCGGCAGGTTGCGACATCACGGTGTTGTGCCGATGTGGGGGCCGGGAAGGCACGGGCCGGGCGACAACACGTTCTCCTACTTCGCCGACCCGGCCGGTCTGGTCTGCGAGTACACGTCCGGCATCGCCCAGGTGGACGAGGACCGCTGGCTCTGCCGCGTGTGGCGACGTGTTCCAGAACTGTCCGACACGTGGGGGACCGCGGGTCCGCCATCGGCCGAGGTGCGCTCCCATATGGCGGGTGTGCCCGACGACGGTGCGTTCGCGCACCGCCCCGACCTGCGCGTGAGTGCCGACCGATGACCGGAGGAGTCATGACCGACCTGCATGTCGTCGACGAGGGCTCCGGCCCCTCCGTTGTTCTCCTCCACGGCATCGGGGGGAGTTCACGATCGTTCGACCCCCAGGTCGCCGAGCTCGCCGAGAACCATCGGCTCCTCGCGTGGGACGCACCCGGTTACGGGCGATCGGCCGACGTCGCGAACCCGCTCAGCATGGACGACTACGCGGACCGTGTGGCATCGCTCATCGAGGACCGCTGCGGTGAACAAGGTGCTCACGTCCTCGGCATGTCGTGGGGCGGAGTGATCGCCACCCGCCTCGCTCTCCGTCGACCCGACTTGGTGCGAAGCCTGATTCTCGGAAGCTCCACTGTCGGCTCCGGAGCGACGCCGGAATCGGCCGGCTCGATGCTGGCGCGGGCCGCAGACGTCGAAGCCGATCTCGCGGCGTTCGTGGCGGATCGTGCCCGTCGACTGCTTGCTTCCGACGCAGACGGGACCACCGTCGCCGCAGTCGCCGAGGAGATGGCCGCGGCGATCCGGCCTGCCGGATACCGCAGTGCCGCCGAGGCCATGGCGGCCACCGATCACACCGACCGGCTGCCCGAGGTGGACGTTCCGACTCTTGTCGTCGCGGGCGACTGCGACGAGGTGACGGGTCACGCCGCTTCCCAAGTGCTCGCAGGCGGCATCCCCGGTGCCGTGTACGTGACGCTCCGCGGGGCGGGACACCTCGCCAACCGCGACCGCCCGGAGGCGTTCAACGCCTGGGCGGAATCGTTCATCCAGATCACCGAGCGCCTCCGCGCTCAGTGATGTCCATCAGATCGACAACCCATCACTAGAAGGAGAAAAGCCATGGACTACCAGACTTCCGACCTCGCCGAGTTCACCGACTCGCTCATCCTCACCCGTGACAGCCGCAAGGAGGACTGGGACGCACTCGGCTTCCAGGCCAAGGCCGGCGACCAGTTCAAGCGCGCACAGATCCGGTACGTCGGATCGGGCGCGACCGGCGACCACGGCGACGACAAGCGGATCATCCCGTCGCGCGGTTTCACGTTCTCGAACATGCTGCTCCCGGCGGGCGCCGAAGGCCCCGAGCACACCCATCACGACGCCGAAGAGGCGTTCTTCGTCCTCGAAGGACAGATCGAGGTGGGAGTGCACCGCGACGGCAAGGAGGAGAAGCGCACCCTCGGATACCGCGACATGATCGTGGTGCCCGCGGGAGTGCCGCGCAGCCTCAAGAACGTCACCGATGAGCCCGCGTTGTTCTGCGTGATCATCGGCGCCCAGAAGCCGCAGGTCCCGACCTACCCCGAGACGTCGGTCATGCACGGCGTCACCCGGGACTGATCGTAGTGACGGACCTGCGCGGAAGGACTGTGCTCGTCACAGGTTCCGGGCGCGGTCTCGGACTGGCGATCGCCGAGCATGCAGGCCTCGCCGGTGCGCAGGTGTGGGTCGCCGACATCCGAGAGGACTGGGGTGCCGCCGCAGTCGAGACGTTGGCCGGTGCGGGCGTGCGGGCGAGCTTCTGCCCACTCGACGTCCGCTCGGCCGACTCGGTCGAAGAGATGGTCGAGACGGTGACCGCCGACGGACCGATTCACGGGCTCGTCAACAACGCGGCCCTCGCCGACGGCGTCGGGGGGAAAGCCGTCCACGAGCTCGCCGTCGAGGACTGGGACCGGGTGCTCGACGTGAACCTGCGGGGCACCTTCCTCGTCAGCCGGGCGGTGGCGCCGCATCTCATCACCGCAGGTGGTGGACGGATCGTCAACATCGGGTCGGACGCGGCGCTCTACGGTTCGCAGAATCTGTGCCACTACATCTCGTCCAAGGGCGGCGTGTCGGCACTGACCCGTGCGATGGCCCGCGACCTCGGCCCGCACGACATCACCGTCAACACGGTGTCGCCGGGGCTGACCGAGTCGGAGTCGGCGGCACACGTCCCCGAGCACCGACACGACCTGTATCGGCGCAACCGGGCCCTGACCCGGCCTCAGCGCCCCGCTGACCTCGTCGGAGCAGTCACATTCCTGCTCGGCGACGAGGCGTCGTACATCACCGGACAGGAACTCGTCATCGACGGCGGGTTCGTCTTCCACTAGAAGGACATCAGACATGGACCTCCTGCTGCGCGACCGCGCGTACCTGGTCACCGGAGGCAGCTCCGGCGTCGGACTGGCGACAGTTCGTCTCCTCCTCGACGAAGGGGCGAACGTGGTCACCTGTGCCCGTGACGGCGACAAGCTCGCAACTGTCCTCGCCGAGGCCGTGCCGCACGCGCAGGACCGGGTCGTGACGGTGGCGGCCGACGTCCGCAGTCGTACCGATGTCGACGCGGTTGTGACCGCGGGCGTCGCGCGGTTCGGGCGGTTGGACGGCGTCGTCAACAATGCGGGCGGGTCCAGAATGGCGCCTCGTGCGGAGACCACCCTCGACGACTGGCGCGACGAACTCGATCTCAAGTTCTCCAGTGTGCTCAACACCGTCGACGCGGCCCTGCCGCACCTGCGGAACTCGGACGCGGCCGCCATCGTCAACGTCAACGCCGTCCTCGCCCGCCAGCCCGAATCGAGACTGGTCGCGACCAGTGCGGCGCGCGCGGGTCTGCTCAATCTCAGCAAGTCGCTGTCGCAGGAACTCGCGCCCGCGGTGCGGGTGAACTCGGTCGCGCTCGGCTTGATCGACACCGGGCAGTGGCGCAGACGCTACGACCAGTCCGGCGACCCGCAGTCGTTCGCCGAGTGGGAGGCCCGGATCGCCGCCGATCGGGGGGTCGCCCTCGGTCGCTTCGGGCACGCCGACGAGGTCGCCGCGATGATCCTGACCCTGCTCTCGCCGCGATCGTCCTATGTGACCGGCTCCTGCCTCGACGTGTGCGGCGGCGTCGCACGGTACGTCTGACCGACCCTCCAGCCCTGATCGTCAGCCCCTCTCGATCGTCTCGCGATCGTCGACTCTCCCGGGAGAACCCAATGACCGACAAGAACATCAAGAACGGCGGCGACCTGCTCGTGCAGGTGCTGCGCGAGGCAGGCGTCGACACCGTCTTCGGCATCGTCAGCGTGCACAACCTGCCGCTCGTCGAGGCCGTCGCCGCACAGCTGCGGTTCGTGCCCGTGCGCCACGAGGCCGGAGCGGTCAACGCCGCGGACGGCTACGCCCGTGCGATGGGTGGGCTCGGTTGCGCCCTGACAAGCACGGGAACCGGTGCGGGCAACGCGGCGGGATCCCTGATCGAGTCGTTGAGCGCGGGAACGTCGGTGCTGCACGTGACCGGGCAGGTGCAGACGGACTACCTCGGGTCCGGTCGGGGATTCATCCACGAGACCAAAGATCAACTGGGCATGCTGACGGCGGTCTCGTCCTATGCGGTGACCGTCACCGATCCCGGCGAAGCGGGAAAGATCCTGCGCGACGGCGTCCGACGCGCACTCGCCGCGCCGGGCGGACCGGTGTCCGTCGAATGGCCAATCGATCTGCAGTACGCCGAGCACGACGTGGTCCCGGGTCCGCCGATCGCGGCGGAGGCGCCGGCCGGAGTCTCCGCGGAGCAGATCGCACCGTTGCTCGCAGCGATCGACGCCGCCGAGCGCCCGGTGATCTGGGCGGGCGGCGGTGTCCGCGAAGCGGGTGCCCAGCTCACCGAGCTCGTCGAGCGATGGGGCGCCCCGCTGCTGACCAGCAACTCCGGGCGCGGGGCCGTCGACGAAGAACACGAACTGTGCGTCGGCAACTACGGTGCGACGCCGGCCGGACGCGAACTGCTGGCTGAGGCCGACCTGCTGGTGTCGCTGGGCACCCATTTCCGCAGCAACGAGACCGGTGACTACTCGATACCGGTGCCGAAGAATCACGTCCAGGTGGACCTCGATGCAGCGGCCCCGGGCCGGGTGTTTCCGGTGACGGCAGGCATCGTGGGCGACGTCCGGTCCGTGCTCGACCAGGTCCTGGCCTCGGCTGACCTCGAGGGACAGGTCGCAGCGGAGTGGACCGAGCGTGGGAAGCGCGCCCGTGTCGACGCGCGCACCCGCCAACGTGCAGGCCTCGGCGACCACGCTCGGTTGTGCGACGCCGTCCGGGCCGCGTTCCCAACCGACTCGGTCGTCGCGCGCGACGTCACCATCGCGTCGAGTTCGTGGGGCAATCGACTGCTGTCGATGGGTGATCCCCGAGCCAACGTGTTTCCGCGCGGCGGCGGCATCGGCCAGGGCCTCGGCATGGCGATCGGTTCCGCTCTCGCCGATGAGACCCGCCCGACGCTGGCCATCGCCGGTGACGGTGGACTCGCCGTCCATCTCGGTGAGCTGTTGACCGTCGCACAGGAGAAGCCGTGGCTGGTGATGCTCGTCTTCAACGACGGGGGATACGGCGTGCTGCGGAACATGCAGGCCGCGACCGGTCCGACTTACGCGGTCGACCTGGCGACTCCCGACTTCGCAGCGTTGTCCGGTGCGCTAGGGCTCGACTACCGGCGAATCGAATCCGCGGACGACGCGGAGTCGGTGCTCCCCGAGGCGGTCTCGCTGCGCGGCCCCGTTCTCGTCGAGGTGGATCTCGCCGCGTTCGGGCCGATGCCGACCCCGTTCACGCCGCCCGTATCCGTTCCTCGCTGACGTCTGCGTGCAATTGCCGGGAGCTCTTTCGCCGCAACCTGTGACACCGCTCATACTTGAGTGCTAAACTATTCACTACTCAGTTAAATGCCCGCTGCGGGCCCGCTCGGAAAGGTCGAGCAATGAACCTGGACACCGGAACGATGGAACTTCTCGTCCGCTCGATGCGGTGGGAGGCCGACGGAGTCGTGTCGGTCCACCTGGAGGACGTAGCGGGCGGCTCACTGCCCGAGTGGACTCCCGGCTCCCACATCGACATCCATCTGGGGAAGGGCCTGGTCCGCCAGTACTCGCTGTGCGGCGACCCGTCCGACAAGACGAAGTATCGGATCGGGGTGCTCCGCGATCCAGCCACCCGAGGCGGCTCACGCTATGTCCACGACGATCTGCGTCCCGGCCACCTCGTGTCGGTCAGTGCACCGCGGAACAACTTCGAGTTGCTCGCCGCGCCGAAGTACGTGTTCGTCGCGGGAGGCATCGGCATCACCCCGATGCTCCCGATGATCGCGCAGGCCCACCGCTCGGGCGCCGAGTGGGAACTGCACTACGGCGGTCGGAGTCGAGAGACGATGGCCTTCGTCGGAGAGCTGCAGGCCTACGGCGAGAACGTGTCGGTCGTCAGTGAGGATCGGGAAGGCGTCCTCGACCTGGACGCGCTGATCGGCGAGCCGCGACCCGACACGCTCGTGTACACCTGCGGGCCGGAGGGACTTCTCTCCGCCGTTGAACAGCGCGGGCAGGCGTGGGACGCCGAGACGATCCGGCTCGAGCGGTTCAAGCCGAAGGCTCGTGCAGAAGACGACGAGTCGGGGGCCGACACCGGATTCACCGTCCGCTGCGACGCATCCGACGTCACCGTCGAGGTCGGACCCGACGTCGCCATTCTCGACGCCCTCGAAGGGGCGGGTGTCGACGTCCCCAACTCGTGCCGTGAGGGCATGTGCGGGAGCTGCGAGACTCGCGTCCTGCGCGGAGTCCCCGACCACCGCGACTTCGTCTTGTCGACCTCCGAGCAGGAGAGCGGCGCAACCATGATGATCTGCGTCTCGCGCGCACAGTCCGAAGAATTGGTACTCGATCTCTAGGAGGAGCTCGATGAGTCTGTATCTGGTGCCTGATCAGGCACGTGTAACCGATCCGACGCCGTACGAGTCTCGACTCGCCAAGGCGATCGAACAGGTCTTCGGCGACGGGGGACACACCCTCGAAGCCCTCGTCGAAGGCCTCAATCAGATCGGCATCGTCAGTCCTGACGGCACGCCGTGGTCGCAGGAGTCGTTCCAGGTCGAGATCGCTCGACTCGCGAATTCAGGAAACGGAGGCCGATGATGGCCCGCGTCTACAGCCCGGGCGCTCTGTCCGCCGACGACATCTTCGCCACCGGAATGCGTGACCAGTGGCACGCCGTGTGCCCGTCCGACTGGATCGAACGGGGCGCCATCCGGAAGCTCGAACGGCTCGGGGAGCAGTGGGTGCTGTTCCGACAGTCCGACGGCGAGGTGCGAATGCTCGCCGATCGCTGTCCCCACCGTGGTGCGCCGTTGTCGCAGGGCATGCACCTCGGCGACCGCATCGCCTGCCAGTACCACGGCGTCCAGGTGGGCGGCGACGGAACCGTGCTCGCCGTGCCCGGCATGCCGGGCTGCAACCTCGAAGGGAAGAAGCTGGTCAGGAGCCTGCCGATTCGCGAAGTCGGCGGAGCGATCCTGGCCTGGTTCGGGACCGATCCCGAGGCCGAGCCGGGACCTCTCGAGGTCCCCGAGCGGCTCAGCGACGACGGCATCTCCGCGTTCCTCTGCTATGTGGAGTGGGATGCGCCGTGGCGCTTCGCGCTGGAGAACCTTCTGGATCCGATGCACGGAGCCTTCCTTCATCACGAGTCGCACTCGATGGCGGGCGGCGCCACCTCTGCGCGGTTCCGCATCCGGGAGACCGACCGCGGCTTCTTCTTCGAGAAGACCGACCAGCGCGGTGTGAACTTCGACTGGGTCGAGTTCTGTCGGACCGGCGTCGACTGGGTCGATCTGGAGATCCCGTACCCGGCCACGGCGGGTCCCGGCGGATCGTTCGGCATCGTCGGGATGGCGACGCCGATCGACGCGAACAAGACGGCGACGTTCTTCTGGCGATACCGCAGGGTGAGCGGCTGGGAGCGAGACGTCTGGCGGTTCCTCTACAGGACCACGCTGGAGGCCCGCCACTGGGCAGTGCTGGAGCAGGACCGCATCATGCTCGAACACATGGCGCCGGACGCCGACCAGGCCGAGAACCTCTACCAGCACGATCTCGGCGTGATCCGTCTGCGCCGCATGTACCGGAATCAGGCCGAAGAGCAGGCGAAACGACTCGCCGACGCGTGACGAACAGGAGACGGCGCGGCCGCCGGGAGTGATCCCGGCGGCCGCGCCGTTGTTGTCGGTCGAACCCTCAGGCGGAGTCGGGCTCGTCGAGCCGGTTCTCGGCGTCGCGGATAGACGACTCCAGCGCTCGGAGCAGACGAGCGAGCTGCCGCTGATCTGTCTCGTTCAGCCCGTCGAGCAGGACGAGTTCGTTCTGGAAGTGGGCGGTGGCCGCGTCGTCGATCACCCTGAGTCCGGTCGTGGTCAGGCAGACGTAGACCACTCGCCGGTCGTCGGCGTCGCGCTGACGTTCCACCAGGCCGGTCTTCTCGAGCCGATCGACACGAAGCGTCACTCCGCCCGTCGTGACGAGCATGGTGCGGGCCAGCTCCGTCGAGGTCATGCGGAACGGCGGGCCCGATCGGCGGAGTGCGGCGAGCACGTCGAACGACGCGGTGTTCAGGTCGTACTGGGCGAACAGCGTCGACATGGACGACTGATAACGCAGGTAGGTGCGATGAAGCCGGCCGAAGACCTCGAGGGCCGACACGTCCAGCGCCGGGCGTTCCTGCGCCCACTGCGCGATCGCATGGTCGACCGCGTCCGGTGGTAGGTGATGCTCGGGCACTCGCTCATCCCTTCGGGTCGTGATGTCGGCCGACGCTTCGATCACGAGTGGTCGGTGGTGACGGCTATGGCGTCGATCTCCACGGTCGCACCGTACGGAAGCGCACTCACTTCGAGGAAGGTGCGGGCAGGCCTCGGAACGGCGAAGAGACGCTCGAACTGCCGGTTCGCTTCTTCCCGCAACGAGAGGTCGGTCACGAAGTAGGTCAGTTTTACCACGTCGGAGAGTGCCGCCCCGGCGGTGGCCAGTCGGTCGCTCATTCGGTCGACGGCCGCGTCTAGCGCCTCGTCCCGGCCGGAAACGGGCTGGTAGTCGACGTCGACCGATAGCGCTCCGGAGACGTAGACGTGGTCGCCCGCCCGGTATGCCGGGCTGTACGGGTGATTGGCTGAGGTGGCTGCGGTCATGTCGCTCTCGTTTCGATCGGGGATGCTTTCTTTAGTTTAGTCCTCAACTACTTGATTGCAAGGTTCTTCGTCGACATGCCGGCCGGACTGGGCCCTGTTGCCAAAAGGAGATCTGCGTTACAGTTCGTGAAAATTGTCGATCAATCGATCTACAGGAGATGGTGTGATGCGGAGCCGACTCTCGACGCTGCTCGGAGTTGCAATGGCGGCGGTGGTCGTCGCGGGTGGACTGGTGCCGGGAGACGCCCGCGCCGAGGAGATTCGCTACGTCAACCTCGGCGACAGCTATTCGGCCGGTTCTGGAGTGCTTCCGCCGGCACTGGGCTCCTCGCTCCTGTGTCTCCAGGCGAACGACAACTTCGCGCACCTGCTCGCACGGAAGAACCGGTATCGGCTGACCGACGTCAGCTGTGGAGGCGCGACAACTGACGACTTCTTCACCTCGCAGAACAGTGACGTGAAACCGCAGCTCCGCGCTCTGAATCGGAACGTCGACGTCGTCACCTTCTCGATCGGCGGCAACGATGAGAACGTTTTTGCGGGAACGGTCATGAAGTGTGTGATCGCCGGCGTCAAGGCGGGGATGAAGGGCTCGCCGTGTGAAGACCAGAACTCGACGGCCGTGCTGAAGACGATTCGCGACAAGACGTTCCCGAAGTTGGTTCGGGCGATGAGTGCTGTGCGAGCCGCCGCGCCGAATGCGAAGGTGCTCGCGCTGAACTACCCGTGGATCGCGCCGGACTCGAACACTGTGTGCCCCGGCATGCCCGTCGCTCCCGCCGACGGAAAGTTCACGCATCGGGTGCAGGTGGAGTTGAACGACGCGATCGCACGAGCCGCCGCGCAGACGGGTGTGACGCTCGTTGACGTCGCGGCGGCGTCAGCCGGGCATGACGCGTGCAAGCCCGTGGGTGTCCGATGGGTTGAGCCGCTTCTGACCACTGTCCAGCCGGTGCCGGTGCATCCGAATGCGCTCGGCGAGCGGAAGATGGCAGAGGTCGCCGCTCGGGTTCTCAAGGGTTGACGCTCACCCCTGGTCTGCGCGTAAGGCGGCGGCGTTGACCTTGGTCAGCACGGCGTGAAGTTCTTCGAGGTCGGACAGGTCGACGCCGAGTGCGTCGACGACCTGCCCAGGGATGCTCAGCGCTTCTTCTCGTAAGGCTGCGCCCGCGTGGGTGAGGAGGATCTCGACGATTCGTTCGTCGTCGATGTTGCGTCGGCGAGTGATCAGCCCGCCGGCCTCGAGGCGCTTGAGGAGTGGCGACAAGGTTGCCGAGTCGAGCTGCAGGAGTCGTCCGATGTCTTTGACCGGCAAAGGGGAGTCTTCCCAGAGCGCGAGCATCACCAGGTACTGGGGATGTGTGAGTCCGAGGGGGTCGAGGACTCGGCGGTAGATCTTCAGCACCGACCGATTGGCGACGGCGAGCGCAAAACAGACCTGCCGATGCAGTTCGAGGGGATTGCCGTCGATCACAGTGCTCATGGACACAGACTAGCCCGAATTGATCGTGCACTATTGAATCGCGCATTGATTCGTGCAATATTCAATAGCGCACTACTTGAATCGACGTCTGTGAGGACCCGGAGATGAGCGCTCGCCCGAACCCGCTGCAGTGGATCGCCTACGCGTACGGAGCGAAGCTTCCCGAGACACAGCACGACTGGGTCCTCAACGATCTGACAGGTCGTTTCGCCACCCCGCGGCACCTGATCCGAGCGCAGTTCTGCTTCCTTCCGATCTACCTCGCGTTCTATTTCGGGTTCGGCGGCGACTGGTGGATTCGGGCGCTGATGGTGCTGCTGGCGGCGATTCTCGCCTTCGTCTACTCGGTGTCGTACAAGGACCAGAACCGCGTTCGCAGACTCCAACAGCACGGGCTCGGGAACTCACCGCTCACCCAACGGCAACGTGCCGACGCCGCCGTTGCGAAGCAGAAATACGAAGCCGTCTACGCGGCTCGTCGCGAGGCGCACTGACCGGCGGGACCACGGTCAGGGGAAGGCGATGTCGATGCTGGTGTGCGGTCCGGCATCGAGTCCGCCCGGCCCGATAAGCGCGACAGTTCGGCCGTTCGCGGTGTCGCTAGGGCGCAGCCACGCTTGCTGGCCGCAGAACAGCGGTGCCGAGTTCCGATGCGTGATCCGGGCGATCGCACGATCGCTCGACAGTCGGTGGGCCTCGGCGAGGGCGAGTGACATCAGTGGTCCGTGCACGACGAGGCCTGGGTATCCCTCCACACCTGTCGCGTACGGCCAGTCGTAGTGGATGCGGTGCGCGTTGGCGGTAGCCGCGGAGAACCGCATGAGCAGTGTCGGGTCGGTACGGAAGTCGAAGCCCCCGTCGTGCGCCGTGAACGGTGCACCGCCGGGGACGAGATCACTCGCCGAACCTGCGGGTGGACGCGGATCCGCGATCCTCGACGCCTCCCGATAGATGAGGTTCTGTGTCTCGACGACTGCCGGTTCGCCCGCGGGAGTGTGCAGTGTCGTGACCACGGTGACGATCGTGAACCGACCGCTGCGACCGTCTTTCTCCGCGACGTCGACCACCCGGGACTCGCGTGCGGTCGTATCGCCGATGCGAAGCGGCGCGTGGAAGTCGACAGAGCCGCCGGCGAACATTCTGCGAGGCAGTTCGATCGGCGGGAGGAACGATCCCCGGAAAGGGTGACCGTCAACGCTGATCTGCGATGACCGCGCCCATCGGGCCAGCGCGACCCAGTGCCAGAGGGGCGGCAGGTGATCGCCGACGGAAGGAGTGGGCAGACCGTCGTCGAACAGCGCGGCCAGCGCGGCGACCGGAGCCGGGTCGATGCACTCGTCGGTGGTGACGGTGTGCGGCTCCCACTTGGACATCACATGTATCGTCCGCCGGTCACTTCGAGCACGGTCCCCGTCATGTACGAGGAGAGGTCGGAGGCGAGGAAGGCGGCGACGGACGCGATCTCCTCGGGTTCGCCTGCGCGAGCCATCGGGATCTCGGCCATCTTGGCGTCCCAGATGCGCTGGGGCATCGCCTCTGTCATAGCCGTGCGGATCAGCCCGGGCTGGATGCAATTGACCCGAACGCCGAGGTAGGCGATCTCCTTCGCGGCTGCTTTGGAGAGTCCGACGATGCCTGCCTTTGCCGCGGAGTAGTTGGTCTGGCCCGCGAGTCCCACCTTGCCCGAGATCGAGGAGAGATTGACGATCGACCCGGCCTTCTGTTCGCGCATGTGAGCGGCTGCGGCGCGCGTCCCGTGCCAGACGCCCTTGAGGTGGACGTCGATGACCTGATCGAACTCGTCCTCGGTCATCTTCCGCATGGTGGCGTCGCGGGTGATGCCGGCGTTGTTGACCATGACATCGAGTGATCCGAACGTCGTCACGGCGGTGTCGACGAGCCGCGCGACGTCGTCGCCGGACGTGACGTCGCACGCGACGCCGACTGCGGTGCCGGAGTCGGCGAATGATGCCGCTGCCGATTCAACCTGCTCGGCATTGAGGTCACCGAGGACCACGCGAGCGCCTTCGTCGACGAATCGTCGCGCGATCGCGAGGCCGATGCCCTGGGCCGCGCCGGTGATGACGACGGTCTTTCCTGTGAGGAGAGCGGTCATGGGTGTTCAGTCCTGTTCGGTTGATGGGTGGAGTCCGGCGAGGATCAGCCGGTGCATCACGTCGACGGTGTCGGCGGTTGAGGTCTTGATGGCGGCGGGCCATTTGGTGATCTGTTCGGATGTGTGGAAGACGAACATGTGCAGTATGCGCGGGTCGATGTCGGACCGGATCTCACCTGACTCGGCAGCGTCGCGGACCAGGGACGCCCAAAACTCGGAGAACTGCTCCAGCGCCGGGCGGAGACGGTCGCGCATCTCCTTCGGGACGTCCCGGTAGTTGCGGATGTGGGCGGCGGACATGTTGCCGACGTCGATTCGGACCCGAATGAAGCTGCGCACCGCCGCGGACAGCCGTTCACCGGGCGTCGCGGTCGCCGGCAGGTCGTCGACGGCGCTGTACACCGCTCGGTGGACCAGTGCTCCTGCTTCGTCGAGAGCGGCCTCCACCAGTTCGTCCTTGGACCCGAAGTAGTAGTAGAGGCTGCCGATCTGCATGCCTGCCTCATCCGCGATGGCCGACAATCTGGTGTGCCCGAAACCGGTCTCGGCGAGAACCTTCGCTGCCGCGGTGATGATGCGAGCGCGAGTGGTCTCCGACTTGGACTGTCGACGCCCGGGTGTCGCGACTGGATCAATGGTCGCCATACATCTCCAGCAGTCGGCGTCCGATGATCATGCGTTGGATGTCGGCGGTTCCTTCGCCGATCAATAGCATCGGCGCCTCGCGGTAGAGGCGTTCGATCTCGTACTCCTTCGCGAAGCCGTAGCCGCCGTGTATCCGGAACGCGTCCTCGACTACATCGCGGCAATACTCCGACGCGAGGTACTTGGCCATCCCGGCCTCGAGATCGTTGCGTTCACCTGTGTCTTTGATGCGAGCGGCCCGAACCACCATCTGGTGCGCGGCTTCGACCTTGGTGCCCATCTCGGCGATGCGGAACAGGACGGCCTGATGCTGGGCGATCGGTTTGCCGAACGTCTCGCGCTGTTGGGCGTACGAGGTGCCGAGTTCGAACGCGCGGTGTGCGACGCCGACGGCCCGCGCCGCGACATTGACGCGCCCCACCTCGACCCCGTCCATCATCTGGTAGAAACCGCGACCGGGTTCGCCGCCGAGGATCTCGGCCGCGTCGATCGAATAGTCGTCGAAGAGGAGCTCGGTGGTGTCGACACCCTTGTAGCCCATCTTGTCGATCTTCCCTGGGATGGCGAGTCCGGGCGCGACCTCGCCGAAGCCGGGAGTCTTCTCGATCAGGAAGGTCGTCAGATTCTGGTGTGGGCGGTCCTTGCCCTCGGGGGTGCGGACGAGGACGGCGACGAGCGACGAGGTGCCGCCGTTGGTGAGCCACATCTTCTGCCCGTTGATCATGTACCGACCGCTGTCGTCCGGGGTGGCGGTGGTCGTGATCGCGGCGACGTCGGATCCGAGAGCGGGTTCGGACATCGAGAAAGCGCCGGTGAGTTCCCCCGCTGCGAGACGTGGCAGGTACTTGTCCTTCTGTTCCTGTGTGCCGTGCTGCTGCAGCAGGTAGGCGACGATGAAGTGAGTGTTGATGATGCCGCTGACACTCATCCATCCGCGGGATATCTCCTCGACCACCAGCGCGTAGGTCAGCAGAGATTCGCCGAGCCCGCCGTACTGTTCGTCGATGGTCAGTCCGAAGATGCCCATCTCCTTCATCGCCGCCACGATGTCGGTCGGGTACTCGTCGGCGTGTTCCAGCTCGGTCGCGACCGGCAGGATCTGACTGTCGACGAAGTCGCGGACGGTGGACAGGATGTCGCGCTGCACGTCGGTCAGGTCGGCTGTTGCACACAGCGAGCTCATGGGGTTCCTCATGTCTCGTCCAGAACGGCGTCGGTGTCGGCACCGAGTGCGGGCGCCGGGCGGGTTCCGCTGTACCGATCGTCGAAGCGGATCGGGGAGCTCGCCGAGATCACCGGACCGATTCCCGGTTGATCGAGTTCAACGAGCACCGGATTGCTCGCCGGGTCGGTAAGGAACTCCCCTGCAGCCTCCCCCATGGTTCGGTAGCGGCCCCACAGGACGCCTGCCCCGTCCAGCGCGGAGCGCACCTGGGCGGTGGTCCGTTCGGCGAACCAGCCGCGAAGGACTGCCTCGATCACGTCCCGATGCCGGTAGCGACTCTCGTCGGTGGTGAAGTCGGCGTCGAGGGCGTCGGCGACGGCGGCGAGTGCGGCGGCCTTCCCAGTCGCGTCTCCGAGAGCAGCCCATTGGCGAGGTGTCAGCGCGGCGATCATCACGCGGCCGCCGTCGGACGTGGCGAAGTCGACGCCGAACGTCCCGTACAGGTGGTTGCCGTGTTTGCCTCGGTCGCCGACCTCGGTGGCCTCGGTGAGCCACCCCATGCCCGCCACCGCCGCGGTGGCGACGTCGGCGAGGGCGATCTTCACCAGGGAGCCCTCGCCGGTCCGGTCGCGCCGGCGGACGGCGGCGAGTATGGCGACCACGGCCTGCTGACCTGCGATGAGATCCCATGCCGGGAGCACGCTGTTGACGGGGTCCGCAGAGTCTGCCGGGCCGGTGAGATCGGGGACGCCGATCTCCGCGTTCACCGTGTAGTCGACTGCGGCACCGCCGTCGGACCGTCCTTCGATGCGGACGGAGATCACGTCGGCGCGGCGTTTGCGGAGCTCGCCGTAGTCGAGCCACTGTCGGCCGACGGCGTTGTCGAGGATGATGCCGGCATCGGCGCCGGGTGCGGTGGCCAGGTCGAGGAGCCGTTCGCGACCCTCGTCGCTCCGGACGTCGAGTGTGACCGAGCGTTTGCCGCGGTTGAGGGCGGTCCAGTAGAGACTGTCGTCGGATCGCCGGGAGATCGGCCACCGATGGAAATCGACGTTGCCGCCGATCGGGTCGACGCGGATCACCTCGGCGCCGAGCTGGGCGAGGGTCATGCCCGCACTCGGGCCCGCGACGAAACTCGCGAACTCGACGATGCGCAGGCCGGCGAGGGGACCGGTCGCTGTCATGCTCCGGCGGCCTTCTTGGCCTGTTTGACGAGGCCTCCGCCGATGATGAGCCGCTGGATCTCGCTGGTGCCCTCGTAGAGTCGCAGTAGTCGGACGTCGCGGTAGATGCGTTCGACGGGCATCTCGCGCATGTAGCCCGATCCGCCGTGGACCTGAACGGCCGTGTCGGCGACTCGGCCGACCATCTCGGTGCAGAAGAGCTTGGCGACAGACGGCGCGAGGCGGCGGTCCTCTTCGCCGACCCACTTGGCCGCCGCGTCGCGGACGAGAGCCCGCCCGGCCATCACGTCCGTCTGCATGTCGGCGATATGCGCCTGGACCAGTTGGAAGTCGCCGATGGGCGTGCCGCCCTGGGTGGTGACGGCGACATGTCGGAGGGACTCGTCGAGGGCACGCTGTGCCGAGCCGACGGCGAGCGCCGCGATGTGCACGCGTCCGCGGGCGAGGGAGATCATCGCGGCGCGGTAGCCGGTGTCGACGTCACCGCCGACCAGCGCGGAGTCCGGCACACGGACTCCGCTGAACGCGACGTTCGCAGTCCACGCGCCCTGTTGGCCCATCTTCTCGTCGTGGTTCGCGACGGACACGCCCGCCGAGTCCGCGGGTACGAGGAACACGGCGATACCGGGCCCGGACGCGTCGGCGGGGCGGGTGCGGGCGAAGGTCACGAACAGGTCGGCGTTCGGCGCGTTGGTGATGAAGCACTTCTCACCGTCGATGATCCAGTCGCCGTCGTCCTGTTGGGCCGCCTTGGTGCGCAGGCCGGCGGGGTTCGACCCGGCGCCCGGTTCGGTGAGCGCGAACGACGCGACGACGTCGCCCGACGCGATCTTCTCGAGCCACTGCGACTTCTGCTCGTCGGTGCCGAAGTTGACCAGGACCTGCCCCGCGATGCCGTTGTTGGTGCCGAAGGTCGAGCGCAGAGCCAGTGCTGTGTAGCCGAACTCCATCGCCAGTTCGACATCCTGCGCGAGGTCGAGCCCGAGGCCGCCCCACTCCTGCGGGATGGCGTAGCCGTACAAGCCCATGTCCTTGGCCTGCTGCCGGATGTCGTCCGGGATCGAGTCGGTGTCGGCGATCTCGCGTTCGCGGGGGATGACCCGTGTTCGGATCCACTCGCGCACCGAGTCGAGGATCGGTGCGAAGTCGTCGGGGCTCACGTCGGCCATGTGCCGCCTATCTCTGGAAATCTACTAATCCTTTAGAAAATGGACTCTACATCGCCCTCGGAGCGCCCGCCAGGCCGATTCGTGACCGCCGCCACCGCAATTCTGACAACGTCTGTTCGCACACTCTGAGGCCGGTCTGAATCGTGACCTGGGTGTTTGAGCACTAGTCTCCAGACATGACCATCGCTGACCAGCCGGCAGTCGTCGCCCGCGGAATCACACAACGGGGTCCGTGGGGACCGGTCTACGGCCCGATCGACCTCGACGTCCCGACGGGCGGGCTCACCGTGCTGCGTGGACCTGCCGGATCCGGCCGCACCGCCCTGCAGATGACGCTTGCGGGTCGCATGAAGATCAAAGGCGGCGACCTGTCGGTGTTCGGACACTCGGGGGCGAAGCGGATCTTCCGGCTCGCCGGGCTGGCGGCCGTCGACGAACTCGACGCCGTCTACAACGCGGTGCGTGTGGTCGACCTGATCACCGAGCAGATCCGGTGGGATGCGCCGTGGTACCGGCTGATCGGCAAAGCGGGGGTAGGCGACCTCGAACGCCTCGGCCGCCCGGTGTTCGGAGATCTCCCGCTCCCTGAGCTCGACGAATACGTCGACGACTTGTCCGAACTCGATCGGATGCTGCTGCGGATCGCGCTCGCGAACACGAAGCGGCCCCCGTTGCTGGTCGTCGGAAGCATCGACCAGGTGACGAGCGACGTGAATCAGCGGGTCCTGGTGCGACGCCTCGCTCACCTCGGTGAAGCGCAGACGGTGATCACGTCGACCGTCAACCCGCTGCCCGACGACCTCGGTCATCGCCTCGTCATCGATGTCCCGAACCTGACGCACGACGAACTCACTTCCGGGGAAGGGAAGCGCTGATGTTGGCTGGAATGTCCCTCGGGACCGAGCTCAAGCGGTACTCGAAAGGCGCGATGCCCCGCATCGCGATCGTCACCGTCATCCTGATGCCGCTGCTGTACGGCGCGATGTACCTGTGGGTGTTCTGGAATCCGTTCGACGAGGTCGCCAAGGTTCCTGTCGCACTGGTCAACGAGGACGCGGGGGCGTCGGCCCAGGGGAAGACGTTGAACGCGGGAGAGCAGGTGGAGACCGAACTCGTCGCATCGGGCCAGCTCGGCGTCCAAGTGACGGATGCGGCGGACGCGTCGGACGGGTTGGCTCATGGTCGCTACTACTTCACGATCACCATCCCGAAAGACTTCAGCTCGTCGATCGCCTCGGCGACCACGAAGAATCCGCACAAGGCACAGGTCGACTTCCAGTTCAACGACGCCAACAGCTATCTCGCCGGGATCATCGGCCAGAATGCGGCGGCGCAGGTCACCGCGACCCTCAACGACAAGATCGGCCAGCAGGCCGTCGACCAGGTGCTTGTTGGGCTCACCACCGCCGGTGCGGGTCTGACCAAGGCCGCCGACGGCGCCGATCAACTCGCCACGGGTCTCAAAACGGCGGACGACGGCGCGCAGAAGCTGGCGTCCGGCGCCGACGAACTGGCCGCCAACATGGTGACCGCGCGGGACGGTTCGGCGAAGCTCGCGGACGGTGCGGGTCAGCTCGCGGACGGCATCAACTCGGCTGCCGAGCCGTTGAAGGCCACACTCGCGCAGGTCGCGAGTTCGGGGATCAAACCCACGCAGTACGCGTCCGACGCCGCTCGCCTGACTCGGGACATGTCGAGTGTGCTCGACGTTGTCGGACAGGTCGGAGCAGGGCAGTCGCAGGCCGAGCGTGCGTTGACCGGGGTGATGACTCAGTTGCGCAACAGCAGGGACCCGAACGCCCGCGCCCTCGCGAACTCGCTCAAGCCGGTGCAGACGTTCCTCAAGACGCAGGGCGTCGATCCGTCCACCACACAACGTGTCGACAATCTGTCGCAGCAGTCGCACGCGCTGTCGCAACAGTTGGGCGACAAGAACTCCGGGCTCTACGGGATGCTGGCGATGCTCGAGAACGGCCAGCTCGCGGGCAAGTTGGGGCAGCTCACCGACGGCGCGAATCAGCTGAAGGACGGGTCGGCCGCGCTCAACTCGGGCCTGATCCAGCTCACCGACGGAAGCAACCGTCTGGCGACGGGTGCCGCGCAACTCGCGGACGGTACGCCGAAGCTCTCCGCGGGCGCCGATGAACTGTCCAAGGGGCTTTCGGACGGCGTCAAGCAGATCCCCGACTTCGGTGACGATGCGCAGCGTCAGAAGACGGCTGCCAACCTGTCCCAGCCCGTTGTGCTGAACGAGTTCACGCACAACAAGGCTCCGACGTTCGGTGCGGGCTTTGCGCCGTTCTTCCTCCCACTCGCCATGTTCATCGGCACGATCATCATCTGGATGATGATCAAGCCGCTGCAGGCGCGTCCGGTGGTCAATGGCCTCGGTGGCCTCCGCGCGATCCTCGCGTCGTACTGGCCGGCCGTTCTGATCGCGATCGCCCAGGTGGTCGTCATGTTCCTGGTCGCGCACTTCGCGGTCGGCCTCGATCCCGCACACCCGCTGGGCATGGTCGGCTTCATGCTTCTCGTCTCCGCCGCATTCCTGGCGTTGATACAGATGTTCAACTCGGTGCTCGGCGTCGCCGTCGGACGAGTGGTGTCGTTGGCGTTCCTGATGGTGCAGATCGTCGCGTCCGGCGGCATATATCCGGTGGAGACGACGGCGAAACCCGCGCAGATCCTGCACCCGTACGACCCGATGGGCTATGCCGTCACCGGCATGCGGCAGCTGATATCCGGCGGCGTCGACCACCGCCTCGGCATCAGCGTCGCCGTCCTCGCCGGCGTCATGCTCGGCAGCCTCGCCATCAGCTCCTGGGCCGCGAGACGGAACAGGCAGTACACCATGGAACAGCTCTACCCGCCGATCCAGGTATAGACCCTTAACCTGTCGTTTGGTGTCAGCCTGTGCCACTAAACGACAGGCTAGACGGCGACGCCGTGCCTGTGGACAACGGTGTTTACCGATCCGTCCTCATTTGCCACGATTCGGGCTGTGGCCACGACCGCCGATCTGAACATTGCCGACGTCCTCTCGATGCAGGACGGCGTCATCGCGCGCCGGCAGTCCATCGGCTGCGGGTACACGCCGAACGACATTCGCCGCCTGATTCGGCGGCGTGACTGGACAGTGGTGTTCGCAGGTGTCTACGTCAATCACACCGGACCGCTCACGTGGCGTCAGCGAGCGTGGGCGGCGGTGCTCGATTTGTACCCGGCCGCGCTCGGCTTCACGTCGGTGCTCCCCAATGCAGGCGCGACGATCCACGTTGTGGTCGCTGACGATCGGAAGTTCACGAAGCGGCCTGGCGTTGTGGTCCATCGCCGATCGAACCTCGAGGAAGCCGTCGCGTGGAATCTGCAGCCGCCTCGGTTGCGTGTCGAAGAGGCGGTGCTCGACGTCGCATCGGCTGCGGCGTCGGAGATCGACGCGATTGCGGTGCTCGCCGATGCGGTGAACGCTCGCGTCACGACCGCTCAACGACTTCTCGCTTGTCTCGCTAAGCGAGGCCGCTATCGTCGCCGCGCCTTCGTTCGTGACGTGCTGACAGACATCGCTGCCGGCACATGCTCGGTGCTTGAGCATCGCTACCTCACCGACGTGGAACGGCCGCACGGCCTTCCGGCTGCGATCCGGCAGGCCCCGACGACTGCAGGGCGAAAAGGCTACCGGGATCTGGACTATCCGGACGCTGGAGTCGTCGTCGAACTTGACGGATGGCGCTTTCACAACAGTGCACGTGACCGGGACGCAGATATGGAACGGGATCTAGACGCCGCTGTCAGCGCGAAGCGTCTCACGTTGAGGCTAGGTACAGGGCAGGTGATCGGCCGACCGTGCGCTACGGCCGCCAAGGTGGCGCGCGCCCTGTCCGAGCGCAGCGCACTGACATCGTTCCACACGTGCCCGAAGTGCCGCTAACCTGCCGTTTGGTGTCATCTGGTGACACCAAACGGCAGGTTAGTTGTGTTGAAGCTGTTCAGCCCTTCAGGGCCCGGGCAGCGGAGGTGGCGAGGGTGTCGGCGATCTCGTTGTACTTGTCTCCGGCGTGGCCCTTGACCCAGCGCCATTCGACGGTGTGTTTGTCCTCGGCGTCGATGAGGTCCTGCCACAGGTCGGCGTTCTTGACGGGCTGCTTTGACGCCGTCTTCCAGCCGTTGCGAACCCAGCCCGCGACCCACTTGGTGATGCCGTTCCGGACGTAGCTCGAATCGGTGTAGAGGATCACCGTCGACGGGCGAGTGAGCGCGTTCAGCGCTTTGATCGCCGCCATCAACTCCATCCGGTTGTTGGTCGTGTCGGGTTCGGAACCGGAGATCTCCTTCTCGACGTCGCCGTACCGGAGGATCGCGCCCCAACCGCCGGGGCCCGGGTTGCCGAGGCACGCACCGTCGGTAGAGATCTCGACAGTCTTCGCGGAGGAGTCGGGTGCGCTCATGATGGACCAGATTACCGGGCGGTCATCGGGCGACGGCGAACACGACCGACAGCACCACGAAGGCGCCGACGAGCAGCCAGATGCCGACTGGTCCCGGCATCGGTCCGCCGTCGGACAGTGCCCGCGTGACACGCTGCCATCGCCACGCGCCGACGGCGGCCGACGCGCCGCCGAGCAGGACCAGCGCCACTCCGAGTGTCGTCTGCAGCGCAGGCGAGGCGAAGTCGCCGACCACATGCAACACGGCGACACCGGCAGCGAGGAGGCCGAGCGCGGTCCGCAACCACGCGAGCAGGGTCCGTTCGGCGGCCATCGTGAAGCGGGCGTCGACCGACCCCGGAGGCCGCTCGGTCACGCCCGAGCCCGTTCGACGAGCATCGCGGACGTCCGCAGATTCCGACCGGTTCCGGTGACGCCCAACAGTTTCGCGATCTTCGCAGGAGTGAGCTTCGTGGTGCCCGCGCCCTCCGGGTAGTCGATGTGCAGGTCGGCGCCGATCACCGCGAACCGCTCACCGCCGCCGAAGTCGGTTTCACAGAATCTCTCCGCCGCATCGGCGTCGGGCGAACCGGTCAGGAAATAGATGTGCGCATGCTTGCGGCCGACGAACGGAGACGCTGCGAGCGCGGCGGCGACCTCGTCCGGCGTCCGACTGATCACTTCGCGGAAGTATCCGAACTCGTCGGAGATCGCCTGTTCGAGCGCGCGGTCGAACGCTTCCGGTTCCCCCGGCGGCGTGCACAGCAGGTTGCCGGACGCGATGTACGTCGACACGTCCGTGGCGCCGAGATCGGACGCGATCGAGCGAAGCCGTTCCATCGGAAGCTTCGCGCCTCCGACGTTCACGGCGCGGAGCAGGACGATGCGCGATGCGGGCATGTCTCGACGGTAGTTCACCCTCGGGCGGCGTGTGCGAGCGCCGAACGGAAAGCACGGATCGAGGGATGGCCAGAGCGCCCGGCCCGAGCCGCCGTGTACAGGCGGCGATGTGGATCGCCGGGCAGGGACGAGAGTCGCGTTCCGTGCAGGTGCGCGTCGGCGATCAGCGACGGAAGCAGTGCGACGGCGTGACCGCTGCGGACCAGATGCGCCTGAAGGAGCGGATCCGGTGTGTCGAAGCGGACGTCCGGTTCGAAGCCAGCCGACCGGCACACATCGCGCGACCATGCTCCCATCGCCAGGTCCGCCGGGTCGAGAGCCCACGGGGCGTCGGCCAGCTGCGTCACGTCGGCGGGCAGGTCGGCGAGCGGACCGTGGGACGGCATCGCCAGCAGCAATGGATCCCTGAGGAGGTCCTCTCGGTCGATTCCGGAGCGAATCTCGTGGGGGCCACCCGGGAACTCCTCGCCGAGGACGACGTCGAACTCGTGCGCGAGCAGTCCGCTGCTGCCGAGAGCTTCGTCGCGCTGCGTGATCTCGACCTGCAGTCGTGGATGCCGCTCCGCGAGCAGAGTGAGCGCTGCGGGCGCGAGCTCGAGCACAACCGACTGGAACGACGCGACACGCAGGACTCCTCTGACCTCGGGCTGTGCTGCCGCCAACTCCGACTCCGCGAGCTCGAGACGCGCGAGAATCGCCTCCGTGTGCCCGACCAGGGTGATCGCCTGGTCGGTCAGGCGGACGCCGCGACCGACCTTCTCGAGCAGTTGGACCCCGGCTTCCTTCTCGAGTTGGGACAACTGCTGCGAGACGGCCGACGGCGTGTACGAGAGGGCGTCGGCGACGGCTGCGAGCGTTCCGCGCAGGTGCAGTTCGCGGAGCACTCGCAAGCGTGCGACGTTCAGCATTTCCGCTCCTCGAATCCATCAGAACTACTAACGATTATCCGCCAGAGACATTCGCTGGACTGATCGTATCGCTGGGCGAAGAGTAGATCTCGTGAACACGAAGGTTGGCGAGGCTCGCACGGGTGCGGCAGTGGCGATGATCATCGGATCGTGCGTGTCGTTGCAGTTCGGGGCGGCGATGGCCGTGCACCTCTTCGACGACGTCGGCTCCTGGGGTGCGACGCAGCTGCGGCTGACGATCGCGGCACTGGTGCTGGCCGCGATCACCCGACCGAGAGTCCTCCGGTGGGAGCGATCTCAGTGGCGTGCCGTCGCCGCATTCGGCGCTGTGCTCGCCGCGATGAACGGTTCGTTCTACGCCGCCATCGACCGCATCCCGCTCGGCACCGCCGTCGCCATCGAGTTCCTCGGACCGCTCATCCTGTCGGCGGTGCTGTCGCGCCGTCGCACCGACCTGCTGTGGGTCGGTCTGGCGTTCGTCGGCATGATGCTGCTCGGTGTGGACAGTGTGCTCGGCGCGTCGTCGCTCGACCCGACCGGTGTGTTGTTCGCACTGCTCGCGGGACTCTTCTGGGCCGGCTACATCCTCGCGGGCGCCAAGGTGAGTGCCCGCGTGCCGGGTACGGGTGGTCTCGCCGCGGCGCTGGTGATCTCGTCGATCGTGCTGCTGCCGATGGGCGGGGCCGCAGCCGCGCCCGCATTCGGCGACTGGCGTCTGCTCGCGCTCGCCGCGGGCACCGCGCTCCTGGGCTCGCTCATCCCGTACTCGCTCGAGCTGAATGCCCTGCGCCGCCTGCCGAAGAACGTGTTCGGCGTCCTGCTGAGCTTGGAGCCGGCGATCGCCGCCGTCGCAGGGTTTGCACTGCTCCACCAACCGATCGGCGTCCTCCCGTCCCTCGCCATCGCGTCCGTCATAGCCGCGAGCATCGGAACGACGATGAGCGCCGCAACAGACAGCACACTCTCGAGAGGGGAGCGACGCAGCCGGAAGAAGGCACCACAACGAGGTCAGCGGGCGGAGACGTCCGCGGAGCCCTCCGCAGCGCGCGAGCCGATAGGCGAGCCCGCGAGGACTGCCGAAGTGGACGTCTCCGCCCGCTGACCGGGTGGGACGGGGACGCCTTTCGACTCGCTTCGCTCGCTCAAGGAGCAGTGGGGAGAGCGCGCCCGAGGAGCAGTGGGGAGAGCGCGCCCGAGGAGCAGTGGGGAGAGCGCGCCCGAGGAGCAGAGCAGGGGCGCGCTCGCAGGGGGCGGGTTAGGTGACGGCGGCGGAGAACTGGGCGGAGTAGAGGCGGAAGTAGGCCCCTTCTGCTTCGAGAAGTGATTCATGCGAACCCTGCTCGACGATGTGTCCGTCCTCCATGACCACGATGACGTCGGCGTCGCGGATCGTCGAGAGGCGGTGCGCGATGACAAAGCTGGTGCGGTCGGCACGCAGGTTGGCCATCGCCTTGCCGATGAGGAGTTCCGTGCGGGTGTCGACGGAACTCGTCGCCTCGTCGAGAATCAGCACCGTCGGCTTGGCGAGGAAGGCGCGCGCGATCGTGATGAGCTGTCGTTCACCTGCGGAGACGCCGCCGCCCTCGTCGTCGAGCACGGTGTCGTAACCGTCGGGCAGTGTCCTGACGAAGTGGTCGACGTGACTTATCCGGGCCGCTTCGAGGACCTCCTCGCGGCTTGCAGTGGGATCACCGTAGGCGATGTTGTCGTAGATCGTCCCACCGAACAACCACGAGTCCTGCAGCACCATTCCGGTGCGTTCCCGGAGGTCGTCGCGTGACATGTGCGAGGCGTCGACGCCGTCGATCCAGATGGTTCCCTCGTCCACCTCGTAGAACCGCATGATCAGGTTCACCAGGGTGGTCTTGCCTGCGCCGGTCGGTCCGACGATGGCGACTGTGTCGCCTGCTTCAGCGGTCAGGGACAGGTTCTCGATCAGCGGACGATCGTCGACGTACCGGAACGAGACGTCGTCGAACACGATGCGTCCGCGACTGGTCTCCGGCGACTCCGGCTTCGCGGGGTCCGGGGTCTCTTCGGGCTCGTCGAGGACGGAGAAGATGCGTTCGGCCGATGCGACGCCGGACTGCATCAGGTTGAACATCGACCCGATCTGGGTGAGCGGCTGCGTGAACTGCCGGGAGTACTGGATGAACGCCTGCACTTCACCGAGGCTGAGCTGGCCGGACGCCACACGCAGACCACCGACGACGGCGACGGCGACGTAGTTCAGGTTCCCCAGGAACATGATGGTCGGCATGATGATGCCGGAGATGAACTGGGCGCGCCACGACGACTCGTAGAGCGCGGTGTTGCGTTCGTCGAAGTCGGCTTCGACCGCTTCTCGACGGCCGAACGCCTTGACGAGCTCGTGGCCGGTGAAGGCCTCCTCGATCTGTGCGTTGAGCGCGCCGGTGGACGACCACTGGCCGATGAAATGCGGCTTGGAGCGCTTGGCGATCATGCCTGTCGCGATCGCCGCGATCGGGACGGTGGCGAGAGCGATCAGCGACAGCAGCGGTGAGATGCTCAGCATCATCACGAGGATCGCGATCACCATGAGCACCGAGTTGAGCAACTGGCTGATGGTCTGCTGCAACGACTGCGAGAGATTGTCGAGGTCGTTCGTCACGCGGCTGAGGAGATCGCCGCGCTTGGACTCGTCGTAGAACGACAGCGGAAGGCGATGGATCTTGGCCTCGATGCGTCCGCGCAGGTCGGTGATGGTGGAGACGACGACCTTGTTCAGCAGGTACGCGCCGAGCCAGCCGAACAGCGCCGACGCCACGTACAAGGCCAGGACGATCGCGAGGATCCGTCCGACGGCGCTGAAGTCGACTCCGTGGCCCGGTACGACGTCCATCGCGGACACCATGTCGGCGAACGTGTCGTGGCCCGACTGGCGGAGCCCCTCGACGGCCTGGTCCTTGGTGAGACCGGCGGGCAACTGCGATCCGATGACGCCGGAGAACAGTTCGTCTGTGGCGTCACCGAGGACCCTCGGCGAGTACGCGTTGAGTGCGACGGAACCGATGATCGACACGACGATCACGGTCATCATCGTCCGGTACGCGCCGAGGTGGCGCACCAGACGCTTCAGCGACGGGCCGAACGAGTGGGCCTTCTCCATCGACGGCGTCATTCCGGGTGGGCCGGCTGCTCCGGGGCGGGTCACTGTGCAGCTCCGATCGACAGCTGAGATTCGGCTATCTCAGCGTAGGTGGGACACGACTCCAGCAGTTCGTCGTGTGTTCCGATGCCGACCACGGTTCCGGCGTCGAGGACGACGATCTGGTCGGCTCCGGTGATCGTCGAGATGCGCTGCGCGACGACGATCATCGCGGAGTCGCGCGTGGCGGGCACCAAGGCGGCGCGCAGTCGAGCGTCGGTGGTGAGATCAAGGGCCGAGAACGAGTCGTCGAACACGTACACGGCAGGGCGGCGGACGAGCGCGCGCGCGATCGCCAACCGCTGTCGTTGCCCGCCCGAGACAGTGGTGCCGCCCTGCGAGATCGCTGTGTCGAGCCCGTCGGGCATGGCCCGGACGAAGTCCGCGGCCTGTGCGACGGTCAGCGCCTCCCACAGTTCGTCGTCGGTCGCGTCGGGCTTGCCGTGCCTGAGGTTGGTGGCGACTGTTCCGGAGAAGAGATACGGCCGCTGGGGGACGACGCCGATGCCGGACCGCAGCAGGTCGGGATCCTGTTCGCGGACGTCGACTCCGCCGATGCGCAGCACTCCGCCGGTCGTGTCGAGCAGGCGCGGGATCAGATTCACCAGCGTCGTCTTGCCCGATCCGGTGGAGCCGACGATCGCCGTCGTGGTGCCCGGCGCGGTGGTGAACGACACTCCGCACAAGACCGGTTCGGCAGCGCCCGGGTACCGGAACTCGACGTCGTCGAACTCGACGACCGCCGGGTCGGCGGTCTGCTCCTTCGACACCGCGGGAGAGTGCACCGAGGACTCGGTGTCGAGGACTTCGCAGATGCGTTCGGCGCACACACCGGCGCGTGGGGCCATCATCGCGAGGAACGACGCCATCATCACCGACATCATGATCTGCATGACGTAACTGATCATCGCCGTGAGCGATCCGATCTCGACGGTGCCGTCGTCGACGGCATGTCCACCGAACCAGAGGACGGCGATCAACGTGAGGTTGGTGATCAGCATGACCGCGGGGAACATCAGCGCAGTCATCCGGCCGACCCTCAGCGTCGCATCCGCGAGATCGTCGTTGGCGACACCGAACCTCTGCGTCTCGTACCGTTCGCGGACGAACGCCCGGACCACGCGGATTCCGGTGATCTGCTCGCGCATCACGCGATTCACGTTGTCGATGCGTTCCTGCATCGAACGGAACGCCGGGATCATGCGGCCGATGATCAGGCCCATCGTGATCCCGAGGACGGGGACGGCGACAACAAGAACCCAGGAGATCGGGAGCGCGACGTGCATGCCCATCGCGATGCCGCCGATGCCCATGATGGGAGCGGTCACCAGGATGGAGATCGACATGACGGCCAGCAGTTGCACCTGCTGCACGTCGTTCGTGGTGCGTGTGATCAACGACGGTGCGCCGAAGTGTCCGACCTCGCGTGCGGAGAACTCGTTCACCCGATGCAGGAGGTCGTGGCGCATGTCGCGGCCCGCGCCGAGTGCGGCCTTCGCGCCGAAGTACATCGCCGCGACCGAGCACACGATCTGCACGAGCGACACGAGCAGCATCCACCCGCCGGTCGACAGGATGTATCCGGTGTCGCCTGCCGCGACACCACGGTCGATGATGTCGGCGTTCAAGGTGGGGAGATAGAGCATCGCCGCGGTCGCCACCAGTTGGAGGGCGATCACGGCGATGATCAGACTGCGGTACTTCGTCAGGTACATGCGAAGGAGTCGGATCAGCACTCGATCGACCCTACGCACTCACCGGCGTCATGGCACTTCGAAATTCGTCTCCTCAGGTGAGTGCGACGGCTGCCTCATCGGTGTAGTTCAGGTAGGTGAACGACTCGGTGAAGTACAGATTGACGACATCGGCGTCGTGCGAGTCGTAGCCGATGGACACGTCCTGGCCGATGGTCAGCTCAAAATCACCGCCGCGGGTCGACACCAGGTATCCGCCGCTGATGGCGGGCGCCCACACGATCTCGCCGTCGACCAGGAGCCGCCGCAGGTGCTCGCGGATCGGGTAACCGTGGTTGGACGTCTCGTTCACCAGCGCGAACAGGTCGGCGGACAGGGCGAGCGAGTAAGGACCGTCGACGGATGCGAGACGGAGCGCGTTGATCGCCTGGCTGAGAGCCTCCGGGTAGTCGCGGACGTCCTCGGGCAGCGCGATCTTGGTGGCGCCCGCCGACATGCCCGAGATGTTCGCGGCCGGGTACCCGGAGAAGATCGCCCGGTCCTCGGCGTGTGCGAGATCTCGGGCCGCGTTGACCACGGGGTCCCAGTCGGAGTCGGCGGCGCCGCGCTCCACATCGTCGATCGCTTCACGGGTCACGGTGAACGGGACCTTCAGCTCAACGAGCGGCTGCGCGTTGCGCAGGTACGCCTGGATTCCGTCGGAGGGGGCGTCGATCTTGGTGCGGTGGCCGATGGTCACCGAGTCGGTGTCGAGGCCGAGCGGGCCCTTCACATCGACCAGGCGGCGGCCGGCGACGTTCCGCTTGAAGGAGCGGGTGGCCTCCTCCTCGATCTCGGCCCAGGCGGCGCTCGAGATCGGCGCGAGTTCGCGGTGCAGATTGGTCATGGGGTGTTGTCCTTTCAGTCCGGCGTTCACTTCGGTGGGGTCAGCGGAGCGATCCGATGCCGAGCGATCCGTCGGATGGTCCGACGGTCGTGGGCTGTTCGGCGGGTTCGGCCTCGGGTGCGGGCGGCAGGTCGGCGAGGAACTCGGCGGTCGGTGCGAAGAACTGCGTTCCGGTGACCGCGGTGGTGAAGTCGAGCAGCCGATCGTGATTACCGGGCGGATCGCCGAGGAACATGTGGCGCAGCATCTCCTCGGTGATCGCCGGGGTCTTCGAGTAGGCGATGAAGTACGTGCCCTTCACCCCGTCGCCTGCGATGTCGCCGTACGGCATGTTGTCGCGGACTATGTCCTGCGGTTTGCCGTCGACGTCGGGGAGGTTCGTCAATGCCGTGTGGGCGTTCGACGGTTTGGTGTCGTCGTCCATCTCGACGTTCTCGAGCTTGCTCCGTCCGATCGCATCCTCCTGATCGGAGGTCGGCAGTGCATTCCACTCAGCGAACTCGGTGACGTACCGCTGCACGGCGACGTAGCTGCCGCCCGCGAAGTCGGGGTCCTGCTCGGGGGCGACGGTGATCGCGGAGACCGCGTCCGGCCCGTTGGGGTTCTCGGTGCCGTCGACGAATCCGATCAGGTCGCGCATGTCGAAGTACCGGAAGCCGTGCGTCTCGTCGACGGTGGTGACGGCTTCGCCGAGCTGCGCAGTCCAGAGCCGTCCGACCTCGTAGGCGAGGTCGGCGCGGTCGGACTTGATGTGAAGCAACAGATCGCCGGGGGTGGCGGGCGCGGTGTGGACCTCACCGGTCAGTTCGACGAACGGATGGAGTTCGGCGGGGCGCGGCCCGGTGAAGAGTCGGTCCCACGCATCCGACCCGATCGCGACGACCGCGCACAGCGTGGCATCCGGAACGCGCGACGACACGGTGGTCACGATGCCCGCGAGGCCTTCGAGCGCGTCACGCGCGGCATCCTCCCCGCCCTCGTCGACTGTCACCACCAGGA
This sequence comes from Gordonia sp. PDNC005, assembly GCF_016919385.1. Classification (NCBI taxonomy): domain Bacteria; kingdom Bacillati; phylum Actinomycetota; class Actinomycetes; order Mycobacteriales; family Gordoniaceae; genus Gordonia; species Gordonia sp. PDNC005. The sequence goes on along the minus strand of NZ_CP070351.1, from coordinate 3,653,701 downwards.
ACACCGCCGTCGGCGTTTTACTCGTCAGAATGTGCTGTCCGGTACCCACTCGTCTACCCTAGCCCGGCCTGCCGACTCCAGTGCTGACACGCCGACGGCCGGCGACCCACAAGGGGTGCCGGCCGTCAGTTTCCGCTCGACGAGCGGGGAGAGATCAGAAGAAGGCGGGGCGGAAGGTCGAGGCCCACGACTCCTTGAAACGTGCCTGCCAGTAATCCCACCAGTGCGCGCCGTCGGGAGAGATGTGCGTGGTGAGGCGGACGCCGGGGACCGTCGCGAGACGCGCGATGTACAGCTGCGAGCTGGTCGACGCGGCGACCTCGAGCGGAACCATCTGAGCGAACTTGGTCGCGTTGAAGTTCGGGCTGCCCGGGGTGAGCGACGAGTCGTACTTGGAGCCGACGCCGGTGCCCGAGGAGACGTACACGCGGTGGCCGGCGAGGTTGCCTGCAGTCAGGAACGGATCGTTGGCGGCCCACTCGCCTGCGGGCCAGACACCCCACATGTTGACCGGGTTGCCGCCCATCTCCATGACAGAGGCCTGGATGCCCTGGCCGAAGCCCGGCATGGTGACGGTCGGGTAACCGGAGTACGAGGCGACGGCCTTGTAGAAGTTCGGGTGGCGCGATGCGAGGTTCAGCGCTGCGGTGCCCGACATCGACAGGCCTGCGACACCGTTGCGACGGTTGTCACTGCCGTGGTTCTTCTTCATGTACGCGGGGAGTTCCCGAGTCAGGAAGGTCTCCCACTTGTTGAGGCCGAGCTTAGGGTCGCGGCGCTCCCAGTTCGTGTAGAAGCTGCCGCCGCCGCCGAACGGGATCGCGACGTTGGTGCCCTTGCCGACCATGAACTTGTCGACGTTGGTCTCGATGAGCCAGCCGCTGTTGTGCTTGGGGGCACGCAGACCGTCCAGCAGGTAGAGGGTCGGCTTCGACTTGCCTGCGCCGCCGTCGATGATCTTGACGGGGACGCTGCGATGCATCGCGGCGGACCAGACGTTCTCGACGACGCCCGCGGCCTGAGCCTGCGGTGCGGGAGTGACGACAACGGCCGCGGTGGCAGCCGTGGCCAGTGCGAGCACACCGGCAGTCAAGCGCTTACGGGCGCTGGAGAGCATTCGGTTTTCCTTTTCGTCTGCGACGGCCGAAGCCGCCGGAAGATCGTAATCAAGGGACTGAGACCGGCCCGATCCCCCATTCGGTCGTTCAGCGTAATCTAATCGTGATGGTGTGTCCAAAGCGGAGACATGGTTCGCCACCTGCCATTGTCGGACGTTCCTCCGGTAGTTCACGCTGCTCGGGCCGTCACCGATCGCGGTTCTGGTCGAGATCTGGCATAGGTCGGGTGGGGTCGGCGAACGGTGAACGGAATGCTCCGGTGTCCGTTTCGTCGAGAGGGCTCGGCGCGACATGACCGGGCGTAGTCGGCTCAGACGTCTCGGAGTCGGGCGCCTCGTGGCGGGGATGCCACTCCGACTCTTGGGGGACGGCACGCTGCCACTCTGACTGTTCCGGGATCACTGTGGTGTCCGGGGCCTCGGGTGCCACCTGCGGGATCACGGTTGTGTCCGGCGCTGGCGCGTAGGGAGCCGCGAACGTCGGGCGCTGGTGATTCGGGTCGCCGAACGACGACGGGTCGTACGTGTACGCGCCGTCGCTGACCGCGTACGACGTGGTCGGTGTGTCGTCGACGGGCGTCTTGTCGAGGGCCACGGCGGGCGGCGCGTCTCCCGTCGGCTCGTTGAACGCCGGGTGGTCCTGAGGGTCCTGGGGGTCGTCGGTCGACCCGGCAGGCTTCTTGCGGCCACGCCAGACGAGGAACACCCACGCGAGAAGGAGGAGGCCGCCGAGGACGCCCAGGATGATCGGTACATACGTGCCGCCCCACTTGAGGAGGTTCACGTAGTGCTTCGCCCGGTCGGTCTGCTGTGCGACCGTCTCGTCGGACCACTGGAACGTCGCCTTGAGAGCGTCCATGCGGAATTCGCGGATGGCGCGAGGGGTCTCCGAGCTGTCGTCGGGCGACTTGAAGTACTGGTGCTGCTCCTCGAAACCGGAGACGATCGTGCCGGTGACCGGCTCCACGTACACGTGGCGAGTCGCGGCGCCGTAGCGGTGCATCTCGACCATGTCCTTGGCCTTGACGCCCCTGCCGGTGATGCCCCACCAGCCGGCGGGCATGTTCAGAATGGTGCCGAGTGCGGCGTCGCCCTGCGGGTTCGGCAGGTCGGACAGATCCTTCTCGGGAACGTCGGCCTCGAAGTGATAGGTCTTCACGCCGTTGATGACCTTCTCCTCCACGAACTTCGCCGGGGAGTCCTGGCGTGTGTTTGTGTCGAAGTAGTAGTACTCGCGCTTCTGGACGTTGAAGCCGAACTTGTACTGGAAGCCCTTGCGGTCGTCGAGGCGGACCGAGGCCTCGTCGACGTTGCCGCCCTCGGGAACCGACTCGAGCTGCAGTGAACTGACGACACCGTTCGGGACCGAGGTTTTGCGATTCACCGACACACGGTCGACTGTCGCGGTGAGCAGCGCGTCGTCGCAGGCTCGCTCGCCGTCGGTCGACATCGTCAGGTCGCGTTCCCTGCCGGCGGAATCGCGGACGCGGTCGATGCGCACGGTCTGCGCGGACTGGAGAGTGGCCTGGTCGGCGTCGGACGGGTCGACGATCACTGAACGGCGCTGCTGAGTCAGGTTGGCGTCGAACTGCGCCGCCTTCTTCTTGGTCACAGAGCAACGGTCGAAGATGACCGCGGGGTAGCGGTCGCCGGTCTCGCCCTGGGCCGGGACGGTGGACGCGACGGATGTGATGTCGAGGTCGAGCGGCACCACCTTCAGCTTCGGCACCAGGTAGATCGGGATCACGACGGCGGCCGCGATGAACGCGACGCCGAAGAACGCAGTGAAGGCCAGTAGGACGCGCTTCATTTCAGACGGCTCCTTCGATCACGTTCGGCTTCCTTCATGATCCCGGCCATGTAGCCGTAGATCTCTCGGTCGCTGATCGCCTTCCATCGAGGCGCGAGCAGCTTCATGTACTTCTCAACGTAGAGCAGTTGCTTCCCGACGAGCACGAGCTCGCGCGGCAACCGCGCGTCGTGCGCCTTCGCGACGGCCGCGAGCTGCCTGCCGAGGTCGGTGTAGCTCATCGAACCGAGTTCGGTGGTCGACAGCGGCGAGGTGACCTTGCGCAGGTCGTCGCCGCCCTTCGACGTCGAACCGGGGTTGTGGACCGCACCGAGCAGAAAGATGGCGCGGCCCGCGGAGTCGTAGTCCTGTTTCACGATCAAGTCCACGACAAGTTGGCGGAGGATGCGGCGCGTGCGGGCGTCGAATCGTCCGACGATGCCGAAGTCGAGGAGGACGAGCTTGCCGTCGTCGTCGACGAGCACGTTGCCCGCGTGCAGGTCGCCGTGGAAGAGCCCGCCGTGGAACGCCGAGTCGAGCAGCGACAGCAGCAGGTTGCGGACCAGCGCCTCACCGTCGTGACCTGCCGCGCGGACTGCCGCGGCGTCGTCGATACGAGTGGCGTAGATCCGTTCCATCGTCATGACACGGCGGGTCGTCAGTTCGGGGTAGACACGCGGGACGCGGACGCGGTCTCCAAAGGGCCCGGGTTGCAGGCACTCGAACCACTCGGCCATCGTCGCGGCCTCGTTGCGGAAGTCGAGTTCGGCGCCGAGACCGTCGGCGAAGTCCTCGACGACGTGGCGTGCCGACAGCATGCGGCCGTACTCGGAGATCTCGACGAGACCGGCGAGGCGTTCGAGAATCGCGACGTCGGGTGCGAGGCGGTCGGCGATGCCGGGCCGCTGGATCTTCACGACCACCTCGTCGCCGCTGTGCAGCGTCGCGGTGTGGACTTGCGCGATGGACGCCGACGCGATCGGCGTCTCGTCGAACGTCGCGAACACCTCGTCGGGCGCAGCTCCGAGGTCTTCGACGAAGAGGGCCTTGACCTGGGAGAAGTCGAGGGGGCGCACCTGGTCGAGGAGACTCTCGAACTCGCCCGAGAGCGTCGGGCCGAAGACTCCGGGGCTGGACGCGATCAGCTGCCCGAGCTTCACGTAGGTGGGGCCGAGGTGCTCGAAGGTGCGTCGGACCTCGCGGGCCACATCCGCCGCGCCGGGCGTCCGACCACGGAGGAGTCCGCCGACGGCGCCGACGGCGAGCCGCCCCACTCCGGCCGCCGCATGTACGGAAGTCGACGTGAAACGGCCGACTTCGCTGATCGGCGACACGGCGGGCAGGGCGCCTCGGCCAGAGTCCGGATCGGGTTCGACGGTCGTCACGCCTGAGGAGTCTAGTTGGTTCCGACGCCCGCGTCCGATTCGTCATTGCCTCGCGCCCCGCGCAGGACTACCGTCGACCAGAGTTTTCGATTCTGAGTCGATAACTGGTTGGTGGTCGGGTCGGGCAGGAGGATGTCATGGGTGCACGCACGGAACGTCGTGCCGACCTCGTTGTGATCGGTGCCGGGATCGCCGGGCTCACGGCCGCGCTGTCGGCGGCCGAGCGCGGGCTCGACGTGGTGGTCCTCAACAAGGGGCAGCGGTGGAATCCGGGCGACGCCGAACATCCGACCTCGACCTTCTACGCCCAGGGTGGCATCGCCGTCGTCGATCCGGCGATCCCCGACGACTCGATCGAACTGCACGTCAGCGACACCCTGAACGCAGGCGCCGGCCTCACCGATCCGACGTCCACCAGGCCGATCCTGGCCGACGGTTGGCCCGCGGTGAGCCAACTCGTGGATCGGGGCGCACACTTCGACACCGACGTCCAGGGTCGATTCCTGCGCACCCGCGAGGGAGGACACAGTGTCCGCCGCATCATCCACGCAGGCGGCGACGCGACCGGGGCCCGTGTGCAGCAGGCACTGGGGGAGGCCGCCGGGCGCGCCGGGCTGACGGTCCTCGACGACACATGGGCGTCGGACGTCCTCGTGCACGACGGCGAAGTCGTCGGTGCGGCGTACGTGACGTCGGGCGTGCAGAGTGTCGCGTGGGCGCCGACGGTCCTGCTGGCGACCGGCGGAGTGGGCCACGTGTACGCCGCCACCACCAACCCGGCAGGCGCCACCGGAGACGGGATCGCGCTCGCTCTTCGAGCCGGTGCGGCCGTCGCCGACCTCGAGTTCGTGCAGTTCCACCCGACCATGCTGTTCGTCCCGGGCGCCCGTGGACGTCGGACACTGGTCAGTGAGGCGGTTCGAGGTGAAGGCGGAAGGCTCGTCGACGTGAACGGCCAGTCTGTGACCGCCGGAGTCCACCCGCTCGGTGATCTCGCCCCGCGTGACGTGGTCGCCCGCGCCGTGGCCGCCGCGATGGAGCGGACGGGCGCGGACTGCGTGCACCTGGACATCACCGGTGTCGCCGATTTCGCCGACCGCTTCCCTACAGTCACCGCCGGTGTCCGCGCGTCGGGGCTGGACGTGACCGGCGGCTACCTTCCGGTGGTCCCCGGCGCGCACTACCTGTGCGGAGGCGTCGCCACCGACGGCGACGGTCGCACCAGCGTGCCGGGACTCCTCGCCGCAGGTGAGACCGCCCGCACCGGGCTGCACGGCGCGAACCGCCTCGCGTCCAACAGCCTTCTCGAAGGTCTTGTGATGGGCCGTCGGAGCGCGGTCGAGGCGTCGTCGAGGGCCGGGCGTCGGGTTGTCGAGGTCGATGTGCCGGAGTCGGGTGCGGCTCGGACCTGCGACCGGACTGCACTTCAGGACGCGATGTCGCACGACGTCGCCCTCGATCGCGACGCCGCGGGACTCGAATCGGTCGCCGTGTTGCTCGACGGTTCGCCGCTGCGTCCCCTGACGGACCTGCGGTCCGCGGAGGACGCCGCACTCACCCTCACCGCCCGCGCGATCGTCGCCGCGGCCCTGCATCGCGAGGAATCGCGTGGTTGCCACCAACGTGCCGATCACCCTGCGACGTCGGTGAATCGGGTGTCTCGGCAGTTCGTGCTGGACGGCGATCGGCTGGTCGCGGCGCGCGAACGCGCCGTGCCAACCTCCTAGATACCGCCCGGCAACCTCCGTACACTGCACACAGCAGCAGCCGGGAAGGGGTGTGTCCATGAGTGGTGGACGATGCTGGTCGTCGATCGTCGCCACATCGGACGAACGCGCCGCCCTCAGTCTCGGACCCGACGCCGAGTGGCTCATCGGATGTGTCCTCTACGAAGGTCATCCCGGCGCCCACGCATCGGACGGTGACCAGCTGCACCACGGTCGGAGGCGATGGCTGGTCTGGGGCGACTTCGCACGCGGCGCGCAGATGCTCCGCGACGAGGACCCGTGCCCGATGGCGGGCGTCGACGGGTCGCCGTGCCGCTTCTACCGGGGCCACAGTGGACCGCACAGTGTGGCTGCGTCCGTTGCGCCGCCCGTCATGGAGGCTCCACGGGCCGACCCTGCTTCGCCGATGGACCGCAGGCCGGCCGCGGCTGCGGCGTATGTGCCGCCGAGCCGCCCCTCGTTCCCTCCGACGGCTCCCTGGCCCGCACCGTCCGCGTTCGACATGGATCCAGACCCGCCGACCGAGACGTTCGCGCCGTTGCCCACTCCGCCGGGGTGGCCGCACGACGTGGACTCTCGGACGGCCATGGACCGACTCTTCGCGGACCTCCCTTCCCTCCGCCCCGAGGACGCCCCTTTTGTGCCTCCGTCGCCGGACGGCACCTGGCGGACGTTCGGGGACGCCCCGCCCACCCCGGTCGCCGCGATTCCGCCCGATCCGGTCCCAGTGGAGCCCGCTGAGGTCGACGTCGTCGATGTTGAGGTCGTGGATGTCGACGAGGTGGACACCGTGGACCCGCCGTCGGGTCCGGTCGACGACGTCGCGCCGATCGAGATACCCGACGGTGCTGTCGCCGTCCATCCGGAACCGGTGATCATCACGTCCGAGGAGTCGGTGACCTCCGGTCCGGCGCAGTTCGTGCCCGCGGACGACCGGTCGGGCAAGCGGCAGAAGCACAAGCGCAAGAAGGTCGACAACACGTACGAGCCGTCGCTGGGCGACGACGCGCCGGGAGGTGCGACGACGGTCGTCTTCCGGGACGATCCCGACGCGACTCTGATGGAGGTCCGGCCGACGTCCGACGCGGTTCTGACCACGTCGATCCTGCAGGTCATCGCCTCGAACGACGATCCCCTGCGGATGGGGGTGCCGACGACGCTGCGGCGTGCCGCCGCTCCGACGCCCGACCTCACCGGAGACGACCTCAAGGCGATGACCGCCGCTGTTCGCGGCGCGGCTGATCGTCTACGCGATGAAGCGGTCGCCGACGACGCCCGAGAGCTCCGCGAGGCGCTCCGAGATGTCGCGGGCGCCATCGCTGAGATCGCGTCACGACTCCCCGAGTGACACCGTCAGATACCCCGCAGGGGTAGACGAAATCGTCCTGAGCGGGTATCACTGATACCAGCAGGGGGTATAGGCGAAAGGGTGGGCCATGTGCGCACACGACAACACTGACGAAGGCGACCACGGTCATCACGGATACATCGGCAATCAGGCCGGGTACGTCCGTCGTCTGAAGCTGATCGAGGGGCAGGCTCGCGGCCTCCAGCGGATGGTCGAGGAAGAGGCGTACTGCATCGACATCCTCACGCAGGTGTCGGCGATGACGAAGGCGCTCGAGGCGGTGAGCCTCGGGCTGCTGTCGGACCACATGAACCACTGTGTGGTATCCGCCGCCCGCGAGAGCGATGAGGCGGCCGACGAGAAGATCGCCGAGGCGATGAAGGCCATCACGCGCCTGGTCAAGTCCTGACCCTCGTCAAATGAGCACGTGAGCGGCGCAGCGGGTGACCTCCATCCGCTCCTTTCCGCTACATCCGCTCCCTCCAGCGACATCTGTTCCCTCCGGGAAGGGAGCGGATGTCGTTGAAGGGAGCGGATGCGGGGCCATTGTCGGACGCCGACTGAATCCGGGTCTACCGATCGGGGCCGCGGGCGCGCAGACTTGAATGAGGCCGGGAACCCTGACTCACGAGAGGTCCATCATGAACGTTCGGAAGTCCTTGTCTGTGTTCGCGGCCGGGTGTGCGGCGACGGCTGCGCTCGTCGCGGTCCCCGCACAGGCGGACGCCGCGCCGAGGTGCCCGACGACTGTCATCGCGGCGACGTCGAAGGCTGCGACCGTGTCCGCGTTGCGAAACACGTGCAGTCAGGCGGGCGTCGACCGACTGTTCCGCGCGGCGCAGGCGGGCGCTCTGCCGGTCGGCGTCTACAACGGACAGGCGCGGCCGATCGGAGGCCCGAACAACGGGGCGTCGTCGGCCATCGGCGGTGTGTGGGCGGGCAAGCACTTCTACCGCGGATGGCTCACCAACCGCGTGCTCGGCGGCGAGGCGCTGCCGGCGAACGTCTACTACGGGCGTTCGGCGGTCGACGGGAAGCGCGTGATCCGCATCGACTACGCACGCAGCGGCCTGCACGACGAGATCCGTAGGCTCGGCAACGGCGTGTATCTCGGATACGGGTTCGACGGTCCGCGCCGCATCATCACGTTCTGGGTGTGGCGTTAAGGGGCGCGCCCCAGCCCGTCGAGGAAGTCGATGAGGATCCGATTGACGTGATCCGCGGCTTCCATCTGCACGAAGTGCCCCGCGCCCGGGATCACGTGTGTCGACCGCAGTCCGGGAACGCGGTCGGCAGTCTGGGAGAGGGGATCGTCGCCCATCATCTGCAGGACTGGGTCCTCGGCACCGACGATGAACGTTGTCGGCACCGTGATGGGGACGTCGTGGAATTCCGCGTTCTGCTCCCACACCAGGTCTTCGGCCCGGTACCAGTTGAGACCGCCGGTGAAACCGGTGCGTGCGAACTCGTCGACGTACACGTTGAACTCCGCCTCCGACAGCCATGACCATGGGAGGACGGGCGGCTCCGGCAGCACGTCGAGGTACCCGTTGCCTTCTGACGCGAATCCCCAGCAGTCGAGGTAGCGGCCGTCACCGCTGAGAGCGTGGAACAGCTTCGCCAAGAACTCGCGGGGACGGGCGTCGAGTTCGACCTCGGCGACGCCCGGCCGCTGGAAGTAGTGCAGGTGCAGAAAGTGCTGCTTGGCCATGTACTCGAACGCGACGCTGGGCCGCACCGGCATCCGTGCGACGCGCGGAACGCTGAACTGCGCCAGCGCGACGACACGGTCGGGCACGCGCGCTGGCAGGTCCCACACCAGGTGGGCGCCGAAGTCGTGGCCGCCGAACACTGCTCGGTCGATGTCGAGGGCGTCGAGCAGGCCGACCATGTCGGCGACAGTGTGCTCGCGGTCGTACAGCCGTGGATCGGACGGTGCGTCGGTCCGACCGTAGCCGCGCATGTCGGGGGCGATCACTCGATAGCCTGCGTCGGCGAGCGCGTCGATCTGGTGCCGCCAGCTGTACCCGAGGCCGGGAAAGCCGTGGCACAGGACTATGGCGTCGCCCTCGCCCCGCTCGGTGACGTGCATCGTGATGTCGCCGACGTCCACCGTGTGATGCCTGGTCATCGTGACTCCTCTCGCTTCGAGTTCCAGTGACACTAGAACATGTTCTAGAACATCGTCTAGGCTGGCGTCCATGAGTGGCTTGGACATCCCGGAAACAGTTGATGCGAACGATGTCGCGGAGTACACGGACGACGTGGACGTGCTGGTTCTCGGTGCGGGGATCGGCGGGTGCTGTGCCGCAGTCGAGGCCGCGGCGGCGGGTGCGAGTGTCATCGTGCTCGAACGGTCGGCGGCGGCAGGCGGCACCAGTTGCATGGCGGGCGGGCACTTCTACCTCGGGGGAGGAACCGCCGTCCAACAGGCGACAGGCCACGATGACAGTGCCGACGAGATGGCCAAGTACCTGACCGCCGTCTCCCGCGATCCCGAACCCGACAAGATCCGTGCCTACTGCGACGACAGTGTTGAGCACTTCGGTTGGCTGGAGAACCTCGGCTTCGAGTTCGAGCGCTCCTACTACCCGGAGAAGGCCGTCATTCAGCCGCAGACGCAGGGACTGATGTTCACCGGCAACGAGAAGGTCTGGCCGTACAAGGATCAGGCGATCCCGGCGCCCCGCGGCCACAAAGTGCCGGTGCCCGGCGACACCGGCGGCGCGGGCATGGTGATCGGCCTACTCGTCGACCGCCTCGGTGAGCTCGGCGTCCCGATCCGCTACGAGGTGGGTGGCCGCGCCCTGATCGTCGACGACTCCGGCGCGGTGGTCGGCGCCCGCTTCAAGGACGGTGCGACCGAAGGTTGCATCAAGGCCAAATCGGTGATCATCGCGGCAGGCGGGTTTGTGATGAACCCCGACATGGTCGCCGAGTACGTTCCGCAGCTCGCCGAGAAGCCGTTCACACTCGGCAGCACCTACGACGACGGTCTCGGCATCCGCATGGGCGTTTCGGTCGGCGCCAAACTCAAGCACATGGACCAGGCGTTCATCACCGCACCCGTGTACCCGCCGTCGATTCTGTTGACCGGTCTCGCCGTCAACAAGGAGGGAAAGCGGTTCGTCGCCGAAGATTCTTATCACTCCCGCACGTCGGGATTCGTGATGGACCAGACCGATCGAGCCGCGTATCTGATCGTGGACGAAGCGCACATGCAGCGGCCCGAGTTCCCGCTGTGCCCGTTCATCGACGGATGGGAGACGGTGGAGGAGATGGCCGACGGTCTCGGCCTCGATCGTGACACCCTCGTTTCGACTCTGGACCGGTACAACACCTATGCTGCAAACGGCGAGGATCCCGACTTCCACAAGAGCCCCGAGTTCCTCGCCCCGCAGGATCGCGGGCCGTGGGCGGCCTTCGACATGAGCCTCGGCAAGGCGCTGTACGCAGGTTTCACCATCGGCGGAATGGCGACCACTGTCGACGGCGCGGTTCTGCACGAGGACGGTTCGGTAATCCCGGGCCTGTACGCCGCCGGAGCCTGCGCAGCCAATCTTGCGCAGGACGGAAAGGGCTACGCTTCGGGCACTCAGCTCGGAGAAGGCTCCTACTTCGGCAGGCGTGCCGGCGCATCCGCCGCAGCACACATCTAGCAGTGCTGTGATCTGACTTACAGGCACTCTTGGGTGATTCTTACCCCGTGCTAAGTTCGTCCCACGTTTTCCATCATGCGGGTTACCCCACGTTTCCTGCAGCATCGCGCGAGTTCGATGAAGCACTTGCCGGTCACTATGGAACCGTTCTCCGGAGCGGGAGCTCCTGGCGTTGACCTGTACCTTGTGCCCGTCGATCTTGTCTGATGCGGCGATCAGATCAAGGTGAGAACAACAGATATGAATGCAGGAGAGGCATCGACATGCTGATCGGCATCCCTCAGGAGTCCAAGACAGGCGAGACGCTCGTCGCTGCGACCGCGAAGACGGTCGGCCAGCTGCAGCAGCTCGGATACGACGTCCTCGTCGAGGCCGGTGCGGGTTCGCTCTCGGAACAGCCCGACGCGGCGTTCACCGAGGCGGGCGCACGAGTCGGTTCGACCGACGACGTGTGGGCCGCCGACGTGGTCGTCAAGGTGAACGCTCCGACCGACGCCGAGATCGCTCGCATGCGCCGCGGCGCAGTGCTGATCTCGATGATGGCCCCGGCGCGCAACCCCGAACTCGTTGAGAAGCTGACGAACGCAGGCGTCACCGCGCTCGCCATGGATGCTGTCCCGCGCATCTCGCGCGCGCAGTCCATGGACGTGTTGTCGTCGATGGCGAACGTCGCGGGCTACCGCGCCGTCGTCGAGGCGGCACACGAGTTCGGCCGGATGTTCACCGGTCAGGTGACCGCAGCCGGCAAGATCCCGCCCGCTCGGGTGTTCGTGGTCGGCGCCGGTGTGGCCGGTCTGGCCGCGATCGGCGCCGCGTCCGCGATGGGCGCCGTGGTTCGTGCGTTCGACGTGCGTCCCGAGGTCGCCGAGCAGGTCGAGTCGATGGGCGCGGAGTTCGTGCACGTCGAATTCGAGGCGGAGAAGTCTGAAGACGGCTACGCCAAGGAGATGACCGCCGAGCAGGAGGCCGCCACCGCGTCGATGTACGACGAGGAGGCGCGTGCCGCCGACATCGTCATCACGACAGCGCTGATCCCCGGCCGTCCGGCTCCCAAGCTCCTCTCGCCGGAGACCGTCGCGGGCATGAAGCACGGGTCCGTGATCGTCGACATGGCGGCCGCCAACGGCGGCAATGCCGCAGGCACGGTCACCGACGAGAAGGTCGTCACCGACGGTGGCGTCACGATCCTCGGCTACACCGACCTGGCAGGCCGGCTGGCCGCTCAGACGTCGCAGTTGTACGGCACCAACATCGTCAACCTGCTCAAGCTCCTCACCCCGTCGAAGGACGGTGAGCTGACGCTCGACATGGACGACATCGTCCAGCGCGGCATCACGGTGACGCGTGACGGCGAAGGCATGTGGCCGCCGCCGCCCGTCCAGGTGTCCGCAGCTCCGAAGGCCGCCGCGGCCGAGCCCGCGCCGGTCGCCGAGCCCAAGGCTCCGATGTCGGCCGGCAAGAAGGTCGCCCTCGTCCTTGCCGGCATCGTCCTGTACGGCCTCGTCGTCGCCGTCGCGCCCGATCCGATCCCGCAGCACTTCACGGTGCTCATGCTGGCGATCGTCATCGGCTACTACGTCATCGGCAAGGTCGCACACGCGCTGCACACGCCGCTGATGTCGGTCACCAACGCCATCTCCGGCGTTGTCGTGGTCGGCGCGCTGTTGCAGATCGCCACCGAAGACACCACGATTCGCGTGCTCTCCGCGATCGCGATCCTGCTCGCCTCCATCAACATCTTCGGCGGCTTTGCAGTGACCCGACGCATGCTCGCCATGTTCAGCAAGGGGGCCTGACGTCCATGGACATCAATTCGATCACTGTTGCGGCGTACATCGTCGCGTCGCTCCTGTTCATCCTGTCGCTGGCCGGATTGAGCAAGCACGAGTCCGCCAAGAGCGGCCTCACGTACGGCATGGTCGGCATGGCCGTCGCGATCATCGCGACGATCGCCCTCGCCGTCGACAACATGACCGATCTCGACGGCAAGTGGATCTCCATCGGCCTGATGGGCGGCGCCGTTGTCATCGGCGCCCTGATCGGCCTCTGGCGAGCGAAGATCGTCGAGATGACGGGCATGCCCGAGCTCATAGCTCTCCTGCACTCGTTCGTCGGTCTCGCCGCCGTCCTCATCGGCTGGAACGGCGCC